>CALVAM010000001.1 GCA_944325545.1 Candidatus Gastranaerophilales bacterium
AATAAAGATAAAAGATTTGATATGGATTTATCTAAACTAGAATCCGAAAGAACCGCTTTAACAACAGAATATGATTCCGTAAAAAAAGTAATAAGTGATAATATCGAGAGAACATTCGGTATATTCTCATAGATGTAAGATTTTCCTTTTTAATCCCTTTTCCCTTTTTCCGCTTGAGATTATCACTCTCAAGCTTTTTCTTGTGCTACGCACATAAACAAATGGTCGGTTGACATCGAATAAATTCCACGCAAAACAAAAACTACAGGTCAACCTCTTGAGAAAAACTCCTAATAGAAATATAAATACAAAGCTACGTACGTAGAAAAGTGATCGATTAAATAAATATAAATTCTTTATAGAGAAAAGCCCCGCAAAAGCGGGGCTTCAATCACTATTTAAGAAAATAATTATATTAAATTCAATGCTATACTTGGAGTTTGGTTAGCTGTTGAAAGTAATGTTGCAGTTGATTGTTGTAAAATTTGATATTTTACAAAATTAGAAGATTCTGTAGCAACATCTGCATCTTTTATTGAAGAATTTGCAGCTACAATATTTTCTTTTTGTACCCCAATAGCATCAACAGCAGATTCTACTCTGTTCATATATGCACCAATTAATGTTCTTCTATCAGAAACATTTTCAATTGCATCATCTATGAATTGTAAAAATTCTCTTGCTGTCGCATCATCTGTATAAACAGCATCACAAATAGCTGTTATACAAGCGACATTCTGCGCTCCTGTTCCGCTGTCATATTCATCATAAACCTTATCTTGAATAGCCGTTCTATCAGTATAATCATAAGTAGTACCATTTGTTAATGTCACTGGTGTTCCTGTAATACGGGCATATAATGCTGGTGTCAAAAATCCCATATCTACGTTATCAGTATCACCAATATTTTGATTATCTCTTATATACCATGTACTTGCATTTCTATTTTCACCATTTACAAATAATGCAGTGCATTTTGCAGAAGCAAATAAAGAACTTTCCAAATTAATAATATTAGGACGGCCTGAATTATTACTTACTTGTAAATTTACCCCAGCTTCTGAAGTACATGCTGCACTTGTTCCATCTAACAATTTAATACCATTAAAATCTATAACATCGCATAAACGGTTAATTTCTTCCATTCTTTGTTGAACTTCTGTTCTTATAGCATTCATTGAAGATGTTCCATATGTTCCGTTAGCTGCTTGTTCGGTCAAATCTCTTATACGTTGTAAATAGTCGCCAACGATATCTAAAACACCTTCAGCTGTATCTAGTAAAGTTAAACCCATAGTTGCATTTGCTTCTGCAACATCATAACCGGAAATTTGTGCTTCCATCAATGTTGAAACTGCAGAACCGGCAGCATCATCTGCACCGGAATTAATTTTAAAACCAGTTGATAATCTTTCCATTGCGGTATTCATCCCTGTTGTTGCAGCGGATAAATTCCGTTGAGCCGTTAAAGAGGCCAAATTTGTGTTGATTGTGATTGTTGCCATAGTGTGATCTCCTTTTCTTTAATTTTCTTCCTTGAGAAGTTTATACCTTATTAACCACAAAAACCTAGACTTATAGCTAAATACAAGTCTTCGTTTTTGCTAAACTTTCACACTATTATAGTAAACGCTTATTTCACTTTTTTATATTGATAATTAGTTAGATTTTTCTATAACTAAAGTTTGGTTTATAAACTTTTCATTCTATTAATCGGCCAAAATAAAAAGACTGCTTTTCCTATAAAACGTTCTTTCGGTAAAGTTCCCCAAAAACGACTATCCATTGAATTTCCTCTATTATCACCCATCATAAAATAGTGACCTTCTGGTATTATTATCGGACCACAAAACATATCCTCTTTACATTTATGAAAATCATATTCGCTCATTATATAATCTTCTTTCAATGGTTGATCATTAATGTAAACTTTATATGCACCATTTATTTCTTGTTTTATTTCTATTTTTTCTCCTGGTAAACCAACAACTCTTTTTATATAAGCAACATCCTTACAAAAGAAACCTGTTAATCTACTAAAAACAGCCCAAGGAGTTGTTTTTAGTTTTACAAACGGGGGGTAAAATATCATAACATCCCCACGCTGCGGAGTATTTTCAAAACGATGATTTTTTATTAAATTAGGAACTTTAGATATTTTTTCTACTACTATCCTATCACCTTCTACCAATGTAGGCTTCATTGAACCTGATGGTATCCATCTTAATTCTGCTACAAAAAATCTTATCAAAATTACAGCCACTACTACAAAAACTACTGTATCTACAGTTTCTTTTAAACCAGACTTTAATTTTTCTTTATCTATCATGTCCTTCTAATCAACTCCAACAAAGCATTCTTATACTTATTCTTCGGAAATTCATCTATTTCTCTTCTTATATTTTCCTTATAATTATCTACTAAAATATTGGTTTTTTCAATACCTATAATATCTTTTATTGTATGAACCCCATTTTTACTATCATTTTCTGAAGATTTCTTTTCTATATCATTAGATATTTGATATAACAAACCATATTGTTCAGTAACTTTTAACATTTTCTCAAAATATTCTTGAGAAATATTTTCTACTATTAAAACACTCCTAATAATTGCTACAAATAAACTTGCAGTTTTACCACTACAAATTTGCAAATATTCCTCTAATGCAGGAACACTATTTCTTAATAAAAATTGATTTATTTCTGCATTACTCATGTTTTTTATACAATCTTGAAAGATTAATATAACTTCTGAATTATCAATTTCATTTAAAATTTCAGTAGAATAAGCTGCTAATAAATCACCTAATAAAATTGAAATTTTAGGTGAATATAGCTTATTTAAAGTTTCATTATTTCTCCGATATTCTGAATCATCTATTACATCATCATGCAATAAAGATGCATTATGAATAAGTTCACCTGCTACCAAAACTTTTATAGCTCTATCTTCAATATCTTCAATACCAAGAGTTTTTAAAAACAATATTGTAAATATAGACCTTATACGCTTATTTGAACTGAATAAAAATTTTTTTAATGAAAAAAAAACTTCATTTTCATTTTCAAATAACGAATTTAAAATTTTATCTATACGATTCAAATCCTCTATTATCAGACTCTTGATATTTTCCATATAAAAATACTAACATAAAAGCCTTAATTTAAATATTAAACATTTGTACATAAAAAAGAAGAGCTAAGTTTCCTTAACTCTTCTATCAACACCCCTAACCAACACACTAGCCGATAATATATATGTACAGCTTCATGTATGAACCTCTCTACTATACCAAATTCAATGCTATACTTGGTGTTTGGTTAGCGGTTGAAAGTAATGTTGCTGATGCTTGTTGTAGAATTTGAGCTTGAATGTAATTAGATGATTCTTCTGCAACATCAGTATCTCTTAATGTAGATAATGAAGATGTTAAGTTTTGAGATTGAACATCTAATGCTGTAATTGCAGATTCTACCCTATTTTGTGCAGCACCTATCTTTGTAACTCTTGATGAAATATCATCAATTGCAGTATCAATGAATTCTAACATCTCTTTTGCACCAAAAGCAGTACCCGCATTTACATTTTCACCGTCAGATGCTAGCATATATTCGTTATTTTCTGCATCAGTAACTATCAAGCCACTACAAGCTGCTGCAAAATATCTGTTAAAATACTCATCGTCTATAGCGTCCTCAATGGTAGTAATAGTACCGTTAGTAACTTGGTTTATCATTTGATCAAGAGTCGGGCTTGTATCATCTCCTTCTATACTGTGACTTCCGCCCATACTTGTAAATAAACCGCTTACTGTAGCACTTCTGAATAATTCAATATCAAGATTAATAACACTGTTTGCATCCGCATATAATCCGACTTGAAGGTTAATACCCGCAGAAGTTATACCTACACCGGCAGGTACACCGTTTTCTTGATATGCCATCAACTTAATACCGTTAAATTCGGCATTGGAAGCTACACGGGTAATTTCATCCAATCTGGCTTCGATTTCAGACTGAATAGCTTTTAATGAAGCAGATGCGTAAGTACCGTTAGCAGCTTGCTCGGTCAAGTCTCTGATACGTTGTAAGTGGTCAGATAACAAACCGTAACTTTGTTCAGCAGATGTTAACATGTCAGAACCCGTTGCAGCGTTATCAGCAGCAACATCCAATGAACCCAATTGAGTTTCCCACATATTTGCAATTGAATAACCTGCCGCGTTATCTTTTGCGTGGTTAATTTTGTACCCTGTTGACATTCTTTCGATTGATGTGTTCAGAGTGTTTGTCGCACTGTTCAAACTTCTTTGAGCAATGATTGACGAAATGTTTGTGTTGATTGTGAGTGCCATAGTTGATTCTCCTTTCTCTCTCGATACGTACTCTAATCCTGCTATGCAATCCTTGCATAGTCTCTCTATCACTCTCTATTTCTAGATTTTTTGCACAGTTTACCCCGTGACTGTTTAAACTCCTGAATTTTAACAGCCTAGCTAAAGTCGTGTATCACACAACTTTTGATTGGGAATTTTTTCTCTCTTTCTTTCTATTTATTAGTTACACTTAATGCACATATCTATTAATAAGTTTTTACCCTTGACATTATTTAAACGATTCCATACACATTTATCATAAGCTTGCAAACATCCATTGTCTACGCCACTTATTCAAAACGTACATTCCATGTACTTTCAAACTTTTTTTCAAAATGGAAGTTAGACTTGCACGTATCTTGTTTAGAACTTATACAAAACCTCTGTCATCATCCTTGACAAAATACTCATCCTGAAATACTCGTTCTCTACTTATTAAATTTGTGATATATACTTCTTAACTACATTATTGTTATATAGTATTAAAAAAGTAAACTCTTTATTGTTATTTTTTTACAAATCTTTATAGAAATTTAAATTTCTTAATAAAAAAAGCAATTATTTATTAATAAAATACTTTATATATATAAGGAAAGAGTATAACTATGTCATTAAAAAGTTCACAAAATTATGAATATCAATTTAGTGCAAACCTTTATGATGGTAAATTACATAAAGTTTACAAAAACAGTAATAATGAATACTTTATAATTATAGATGGTAGAACTATTAGAATAGATAATATTTCAGTTTGGAATGCTAAAGATGAAACTAATAATTATCCTGAAAAACTAGCAAATTATTATGATAAATTATTAGGGAAAAATGAAGGAAAAAAAGCTTATCTTGAACAAATGTCTAAAAATATAAAATCAAAACTTAAAGCAGCAAAAAGTGAATTTAATTCCTTTTTAGCAAGTATTGGAGTTTCTAAGTACAACGAAATTACTGATGGTGTTCAAAGAAGTCAGGCAAAAGAATTACGTTCAAATATTTACGATTTAGAAAGTGATAAAATAAGTAATTCAAATAGATATTATTCTGCTTGCATGACATCATTTGATTATGCTCTAGAAAAAGGTAATTGGGAAAATCAAATTGCATTTCAGAAGGCTTTTGATGCTTAATAAAAATTAGTTAACAGTGTAATAGATTTTTTTATCAAAATAATATTAAATCATCTAAAGGAGATTTAGTATTATGAAAATGTTAATGTTTGATGTAAGAGAAACCGAAAAAGAGATTTTAAAACAGCTTAATTTAAAAGATATTGATATAACTTATTTTGAAGAATCATTAAATGAAAATACTGTTCTAACTGATGAACAATATAAAGAAACTGATATAATTTGTGTCTTTATATTTTCTGATTTAACCAAAAATGTTTTATCAAAATTTAAAAATTTACGTGTAATAGCTACACGTTCAACAGGTTTTAATCATATTGACATTGATTATTGTTCTTATAAAAATATTGCGGTATTAAATGTTGAAAAATACGGAGAAAAATCTGTTGCAGAATATTCTATCGGTCTAATTATAACACTTTTAAGAAAAATTTTACCGGCTTCATTAGATATGAAAAAACACAAACTCAAAATGTCTGAATATGAAGGACAAAATTTAAATAATATGACTATTGGAATAATTGGTTGTGGCTCTATAGGTTCTTCTGTAGCTAAAATTGCAAGATTTTTCGGAATGAATATTTTAATTTATTCAATAAATAAAAACAAAGAAATAGAAGAATTTTGTAACTTTGTAAGCTTTGACAAATTATTAAACGAATCTGATATAATAACTCTTCATACTCCTTATACTGAAGAAAATTATCATATGATTGGAGAAAATGAATTCAAAAAAATGAAAGATAATGTTATTATCATAAATACTGCCAGAGGAGAGCTTATTGATATAAAAAGCCTTTACGAAAATTTAAAAAACGGTAAAGTAAAAGCTGCGGGGTTAGATGTTTTAGAATGTGAACTTTTAAATACTGATGAAGTCACAGATTTTATTTCAAAATCGAACTCTTTTTGTATGGAAACAGCACTCATAGCTCAAAAACTATTTGAAATGGAAAATGTTATTATAACTCCGCATATTGCATATAATACAAAAGAATCAATTAAATATTTATTAGAAATGAGTTTTAATAATATAAAAGATTATGTAAAAGGCATGAATTCGAATAGAGTTTGCTAAAAATTTGTGATAAAATTTTTAGTATGGCTATAATATCAGATGATAATGATTTAGGGATAAAATTTGAGAAAAAAAATCCGATTATAAAAGCTGAAAATATTGAGTACGATAATACTTTTGAAAGTTCTATTCGCCCAAAAGATTTTGATAGTTATATCGGTCAAACGGCCCTAAAAGAAACATTAAAAATAACATTAGAAGCTGCAAAAAAGAGAGGGAAACCTCTTGACCATCTTCTTTTTTATGGCCCGCCAGGTTTAGGGAAAACAACTATTGCTGGCGTCATTGCTTCTCAAATGGGAGTTGAAATAAAAATTACATCAGCACCAGCGCTAGAAAGACCTAGAGATATCATTGGAATTCTAATGTCATTAAAAGGTGGAGAAATCCTGTTTATAGATGAAATCCACCGATTAAATAAAGTCGCAGAAGAAATTTTATACCCTGCAATGGAAGATTTTACTTTAGATATGACAACAGGAAAAAGTCAAACAGCCAAAACTTTACGAATACCTTTACCTAAATTCACACTAATTGGTGCAACAACAAAAGCCGGAGAACTTTCAAGTCCTCTCAGAGATAGATTTGGAATGATTCACCGTTTGGAATTTTATACAGTTGATGAACTTGCAGAAGTTGTTAAAAGAACGGCTAAAATATTAGAACTTGAAATTACAGATGATGGAGCAATAGCTATTGCAATGAGATCGAGAGGAACTCCACGGATAGCTAATAGATTAGTTAAAAGAGTTTCAGATTTTGCTATTGTAAAATATGATGGAATAATAAACAAAAATGTTGCAAATGAGTCTTTAGATATATTAAAAATAGACGAATTTGGGCTTGATAATACAGATAGAGCTTTGCTTAATCTTATAATTAACAAATATGACGGAGGTCCTGTTGGAATTGAAACAATTGCGGCAGCTTTAAGTGAAGATGTAAAAACTATAGAAGATGTTTGCGAACCTTATCTTTTGCAAGCAGGATTACTTCAGAGAACTCCAAGAGGTAGAAAAGTTTCACCTGAAGGATACAGACATTTAGGAATAAAAATGCCTTCTCAACAAAAAAAACTCTTTGAGGATATTTTATGATTAAAAAATTTTTATTAATAATTTTTTCTTTAATATTACTTCCGGCTTTTGGAATAGATGAACCTACAATTTTGCCATCTGAAATAGGAATTGTTGATTCTATTGAATATATCGATTTAAATCAAGATGATATAAATCAAGTTAAGCAAGAAGTAGATGTAAAAATTTTAACTGGTGAAAATAAAAATCAAATTTTAAAACTAGATAACATGCTTACAGGAAATCCTTATTATGATATTAAACTATCAAAAGGTACAAAAGTAATACTACATGTAGAAGAAGATAATAATGGAATTAATTATTCAATTGAAGATATTAAACGTTCAAATTGTTTAGTTTGGTTATCATTAATTTTTTGCGGATTACTAATTTATGTCGGAAGAAAAAAAGGTATTGCCAGCTTACTTTCTATTGGTATAACACTACTTTTGATAACCCATGTCCTTTCTCCGCTGATTTTACTTAAAATAAATCCGATTTTCGTAAGTATTTTAATTTGCATAATTTCAACAGCAATAACGATGTACTTAGTTGGAGGTTTTAATGCTAAAAGTACATCTGCCCTACTAGGCTCAATTGCCAGTTTAATTTTTGCCTGTGTACTGTCATATTTAACTATCATTATGGCACATTTAACAGGCTTTTCTAATGAAAATTCGATATTTCTGTATACCGCACATCCAGAATTAAACTTTATCGGAATTACAATTGCAACAATGATATTAGCAACTTTAGGAGCTGTTATGGATGTTGCAATGTCTATTGCAAGTACTATTAATGAAATCTACAATGTTGATAATTCAAAAACTATAAGAGAACTTTTTTTATCAGGAATGAATGTTGGAAAAGATATAATAGGGACAATGGCTAACACTCTGATTTTAGTCTATTTAGGAGGTTCTTTACCTCTATTACTTCTTGCAAATAATATTGATTTACAAAAATTCTTAAATTTAAATCAAGTTGTAACAGAAATTGCTTCAGCTTTAATCGGAAGTATCGCGATTGTAATATGTGTACCATTTACAGCTATAATAGCAGCAAAATTTATATCTTCTTTAAAAAATAAAAAAAATATTCAAATTAATTTAGATTGCAAATAGCATTTAAACGTGCTACAATTTATTGAAAACTGGGAGAGGTAATTATAATGAAAAAAATATTAGTTGCTTTTTTAGCATTGTTTTTTATAAGTACAAACGTAGAAGCTGCATCATTTTTAGCAAATGCAAAAACAAAAAGAATACCTGCTGGAACAGTCTTTCAACTTGAATTTTTACAACCGATAAGTACATTTTCCGGATGCGAAGGAGACTCTTTTGTTGCTACATTAAAAAACGAAGTTTCTACTGACAGTAATGTAGTAATTCCACAAGGCTCAGTTGTTAGAGGAAGTGTTTCTAAAGTAAATACAGCTAAACGATTTTCTCGTGGGGCTAAGCTTTATTTAGATTTTGACCATGTAGTAACTCCAAATGGCAGACAAATACCTTTAGATATGGCAGTTTGTCAATTTGATAATATATATATTGATGGTGCTTTATATAAAAATTTAGGTTATGGTGAAGCTGTTCAAAAAAATTATGAAAGAGCTGTTGAAATAACTAAAAATTCTACAGCTTACGGAATGAAAGCAGGAGAATCTGCTCCGGGAATACAATATCTTACCGCACCTATTTGTGCTATTGGTGGTTTTATCGGTGGAGCCGGATATTTAATTGGTGATAGTGTCTTTGATATGTTTAGAAAAGGAGAAGATGTATACATTAACAAAGGTGATGTTTTAAACGTCAAACTATTAGACCCAATTGACATTCCTGTATATTAACATCCTCTTCTTTCATATGTTTCCTGACCTTTTTTAGCAGAAATAAGCTCAGCTTTTGCAAGAACTTTTGCTAATTTATTTAAAATTAAATTTTTACTTTTAGCAAATTGGTCAACGGAAACATCTACTATACCGTATTCAGAAAGATCTCCATATTTCTTATGTATAAAACTTAATTTTGAAAAATCTTGTTTTAAAAATACATCAGTTTTATTATTTTCTAAAGCTTCAATTAAGGACAAATTTTCTTTATTTGTTATAAATTTCTCTACTTTCTTTATATCAGAAAGTTTCACTGTATCAGAAAAAATTATGCCCTTGAAATTTATATTTGAATCTTGAATTTTCATAAAAAATACTCCTCATTTCTCAAAACTATTCAAACAAAAAAAAAGCCCCTTTGCAATAGAGGCGGGGGAATTTAAGTTAATAGGTATACACTTCACGTTTACTACACACTTTATAAGTTTTTAGAGCTAAATCTTTTTATTAACCAAGACCAAATTTAGGAGCACTATCTCTAGCTTCTTCACTTGCTAATTGTTTGACCGATTCTAACATAGCTCGTTTCATCTTGATTTGTTGTTCTATATCATTCATTTCTAATTGTATTTCTTTTTCTTTTTCATTCAATACTTGTATTTCTTGTTGTTTTAATGCTTTCATTGATTCCTCTTTAAATTTAGCAAAAGCACTCATTTCAATTTGGAACTGCATCATAGGATTACCTGTAAAGGGAACCATTCCCATCATTTTCATACCCTGCAAGTTTTGCATTGCACTCATTGAACTCGCTTGATTAGAAAACTGTGCGAACATAGTTGCTCTTGGAAGTAACTCTGCAGAAATTCCAGCTATGTTATTCATAGTTAGAATTGAAGAACCGCCCAAAACTCCGGAATACTTTTGATAATTCGAAAGTCTGTTACGAGTTTCAATGGCTCGTCTTTCAAGAACATTTATTTCACGTGTTAATCTCTGGACTTCCCAGAATGCCATTAACATAGTAAACCTACCTAACTTTCTAACCTTTTAACCTTACATTTATATAAAGTATTTTTATTTTTTATTATTGCCTTTTTTGTAGTATTTTGTTAAGATTTGTAAAGATAAATTTTGAAAGGAATACTCATGATTAAAGACAACTTGACTAATGCAGAATGCTATTATTCTTTATCAAACAATTTGAGAAAAGGTTTTTTATGGTTAAAAGAAAATAATCTGGAAGAATTTAAAGATGGTAAATATGAAATTGATGGAGAGAAAATATTTGCCAATGTTCAAACATATGAAACAAAAGACGATGCTCCGTATGAAGCTCATAAAAAATATATTGATATTCAATATATGATAAAAGGAGAAGAAAGTGTTGGAGTTGTTAATTATAAAGATTGCAAAACTACTGAAACATATAATGAAAATAAAGATATAGAATTTCTTGAATGCATGAAAAACGATTTTTATCAGATTCTTAGAAAAGGTGAATTTTTAATATTTTACCCACAAGATGCCCATAAGCCTTCATTAAAAATTAATAATAAAAAATTAGTAAAAAAAGTTATCGTAAAAGTTATGATATAAAGAGGTGGCGGTTTTGAAAATATTCAAAACCGCCTTTTTAGAGGAGAATACTTTATTTATGCTGCAAAAATATTTTTTGCGTTTTTATCTAATTCAAAATCATATAGTTCATTATCTTTATAGGAACTATTACTTGCTTCTAAATTCTTCCACAATTCCCCGAAAACAGGTGCTTTATATTTCAACGATTTTTGTGAATGAGATTTTAAATATTTTAAAGTTTCTTTTAAAGAATTATTCAATGTGATTTGAGTAGAAGCTTTTAAAACATCTAATTGAGGAGTTGTATATAAATCCTTCATCGTTTTATTTGCTAAAAACACGCTTTTATCAATAACTTGCTTTGCTGATTCAGAATTAGCTCCGCCATTATTTAAAATATGTTTTGCAATTTCTCTTAACTGTTCCTTATTTTCATATTGATTACTATAATTTACTGATACATTTAATCCCATATCCCTTGTCCTTTTATTTTCCCTGTATTATATCTATCGGCATTTATAAAAAAAACTTTAGAAAATAAATTAAAAAGTTTACAAATCTTTACATTTATAATAAAATTCTAGTTAAAATAATAAATATGAAAGGTAACGTATGAGTATTTTTGAAGCCGGAATGATGGTATGTTTTGGAATTAGCTGGCCAATTGCAGCATATAAAACATACAAAGCAAAATGTGTTGAAGGGAAAAGTTTTGCCTTTTCTTGTCTTATTTTAACAGGATATATTTGTGGAATAATACACAAATTATTCTTTTATAGAGATTGGGTTATTTGGCTATATTTATTTAATATGTTATTTTTAATAATTGATATGATTCTTTATTGGAAATATAAAAAATGCTAACTCTCATCAGAGAATAAAGATTTTACATCCTCCTCAAAGGCGTCGAAATCGAATGTCTTTGAAAAAGTACCAACAATAATTGGGAAAAATATTATAATTTTTATAAATTTTAAAATAATTCTAAAAAGTGATTTCATAGCTATTATGTGATGCATTACTTCATAGTATTAATAATATATTACTTTAAAAATTATATTATGCAAGAAGTTTTTCCTAATTACTACGAAGTTATAACAAAAAATCTAAAAATACTTAGAATAAGTCAAAATTTATCACAAGAAAAATTTGCAGAAATAGTAGGCTGTTCTAGAGAATATATTAGCCGACTTGAGAATAATAAAGAACAAATCAGTTTACAAATGTTATTAAATATTTCAAAAATTTATAACCTAAAACCTGAAACATTTTTTAACATACAATAAAAAAACCGAAACAAATGTTTCGGTTTTCTTTGATAAAATTTCGAAAAAATTATCTTTTTGAGAATTGGAATCTCTTACGAGCTCTTTTTCTACCATATTTTTTACGTTCTTTAACTCTAGCATCACGAGTTAATAAGCCTTCAGCTCTTAGAACATTTTTATATTCTTCATTAACTTTTAATAATGCTCTAGAAATACCATGTCTAATAGCAGCAGATTGAGCAACAATACCACCACCTACAGCTTTAACTCTTACATCATATTTATCTTGGTTTTCAGTTAAAACTAATGGTCTATAGATCATCATTTCAACAGCAGGCATATTTCCGATATAAGCATTTAAAGTTTTACCGTTAATGAAAATTCTACCTTTACCTTTTACTAATTTAACAACCGCAACCGCACATTTTCTACGGCCGGTAGCCATAATTTCTTTAGAATCAGCCATTATTTAGACTCCTTTCCCAATACGATTGGTTTTTGTGCAGCATGTGGATGTTCAGGACCACAATATACTTTTAATTTAGTAAATTGTTGAGCTCCTAAAGTATTGTGTTGTAACATACCTTTAACAGCTTTTTCAATCAATTTTGTAGCATCTTTTTCTCTTACTTCTTTAACAGAAGCAGCTTTTAATCCACCTGGATAACCAGTATGATGATAATAAATTTTATCTGTTTCTTTATTACCTGATACAACAACCTTTTCTGCATTGATAACGATAACAAAATCACCAGTATCAACGTTAGGTGTATATTCAGGTTTATTTTTTCCTCTTAAAATGTTAGCAATACGAGTAGCTAAACGACCTAAAATTTCGCCTTCAGCATCGATTACATACCATTTTCTTTCAACTTCAAGAGGTTTTGCTGAATATGTTTTCATTTCTGTATTTCCTTCTTTTCTACTTCACCTCGGAATTAGCCTTGTACATTCACCGAAACTTGTAAATAAAATTTACTCATTCCTGTACCTCTTATATTGTACAAAATACTAATCCTAAGTGGTTGCTTTAGTATCTTACTTTCATTAAAGTTAACCCATAAGGACTAACCGTTCTACCCGCTTTTTTGCGGTCTCTTGCCTCTAAAACATCTTTCATATGTTCTACCGGCAATTTATGTCCTTCTATTTCAAGAAGAGTACCGACTATAGTTCTTACCATATTATAAAGAAAGCGATTTCCTTCTAAATGAATAAAAACCCTATCACCAAGTTTTTCAACATCAGCTCTAGTTATAAAACAAACTTTGCTTGGGTTTAGCGTTCCGGAACTTTTAAAACTTGAAAAATCATGTTCGCCTAATAAGAAGCTCAAAGCGTTTTGCATTCGCTCTACATCTAAATCGTACTTTACTCTTAAGATATCACCGTCATATGCTTGCTTATATCTTCTGTTTATAAGTTCATATCTGTAATATCTACTCTTTGCAGATTTTTGAGCATGAAACAAATCAGGAACAACTCTCAAGTCACTTATAGAAATATCACTAGGCAATATTTCATTCACATGATAGATAAAGTCTGAAGCAACAATGTCCTTATCATAATCAAAATGAACAACTTGCCCTAATGAATTAACACCCCTATCAGTTCTTCCGGAAAAGATTGTTTTTATCGGTCTATTATCTGCGTTTTTAACGCCTATCAAAGTACAAATTGCTTTTTCTAATTCGCCCTGTACAGTGGGAAGTTCTATCATTTTTCCATCTTCAAACTGAATCTGGCTACCTGCATAGTTCTTCCCAATATACTGAACGTCTAAAGCATAACGCATTAACTATACCAATTGAATTAATGCCATTTCAGAAGCATCACCTCTACGAGGAGGAAGTCTGAATATTCTTGTATAACCACCATTTCTTGAAGAATACTTAACACCTATTATGCTAAATAATTTTCTTAAAACAGTTTGTTTTGCTAATTTTTTACCTTCTTGAGGTGCATCGAATACTTCGCCAGTTGCTGTATCAATAAATTGACCAATTTCTTTATCAAAGATATATCTTCCAGCCAATCTTCTTGAGTTCAAATCACCTTTTTTTGCCATTGTGATAACATTCTCAGCATATGGTTGAAGAGCTTTTGCTCTTGCCATTGTTGTTTTAATTTCACCGTGAACAAAAAGTTCGGTAGCTAATGAACGCAACAAAGCCTTTCTTTGGTCTTGTGCTTTACCAAGCGTATGTTTTTTTGTTTGGTGTCTCATTTTTTCTTTCCTTATATACTATTTACTTTATTTGCTATTCTTCAGTACTTGCTACAAAACCTTCTTCATCCACTTCTGGATTTGGAGCTAAGTCTAATCCAAAGTGATGTAATCTTTCAATTACTTCATCTGAAGATTTTTTACCAAAGTTCTTAATATTTAATAAATCATGTTCTGATTTCTTTAACAACTCTGCCATTGAATTTATACTTGCTCTTTTCAAACAATTATAAGCTCTTACTGATAATTCCAATTCATCAATTGTAATTGAAGGTTCTTGTTCTGCTGCTTCAGAAACTTCTTCTTTAGCCACAACTTTTTCTTCAATTTCTCTTGTTGCAGGTTTTCCTGTTATAGAAGAAATTTGAACAAAATGTTCGATTAATAAATCTGCTGCTTGAGTTAAAGCTGTAGCTACATCAACAGTACCATTTGACCAAATCTCTAAAGTTAATTTATCGAAATCAATACTGTCACCTACACGAGTATTTTCTACTTCATAACTAACTCTTTTAATAGGCATAAACGTTGCATCTATTGGCAACATATCAATAGGAGCACCATTCTTATTGTTTCTTGGAACATCATTTGCAACATAGCCTTTTCCAGTTTCAACCATAATATCAGCATGGAATGAACCACCATCAGCTATTGTACAAATTAACCAATCTGGATTAACAACCTTAACTCCTGCAGGTAATTGAATATCACTTGCTAATACCGGACCAGGTTTATCTATATCAATTCTTAATTGTTGAGGTTCTTTTGAATCTGTTTTTATTGCCAAACCTTTTAAGTTTAACATTACATCGATAACATCTTCTAATACACCTGGAATTGCAGTGTATTCGTGAGTTATACCTTCAATTCTGCAAGAAGTTACAGCAGTACCTTCTAAGCTTGAGAGTAATACACGTCTTAAAGCATTACCGATTGTAGTTCCAAATCCTCTTTCCAACGGCTCTATAGTAAATTTACCATATTGAGAACCATCTGAACTGGTCATAGTATTTACAGTTTTAATTTTTAATTCCATATTAATCTCTCCTATTAGCCTATTTTGAATAGTACTCTATAACAAGTTGTTCTTTAAATTCAGGATCTAATTCTTCTCTTTGAGGAATTCTTTCAAATGTAATTTTTAAAGCATCTTTATCAACTGTAATCCAAGATGGAGCCATTGATAAATCAATAGCACTCATAACAACTTTTAAGTATTCGTTACTTCTTGATTTAATTGTAATTACATCTCCTGCTTTTACTAAATATGATGGAATATCTACTTTCTTACCGTTTACAAGTACGTGACCGTGATTTACAATCTGTCTTGATTGTCTACGTGTTACGCCAAAACCTGCTCTGAATAGAATATTGTCTAATCTTGATTCAAGAATTTGTAACAATATTGTACCTGTAACACCTTTTCTTCTTGCAGCTTCTTTATAATATTTAGCAAATTGTTTTTCACTTACCAAATAAGTAAATCTGATTTTTTGTTTTTCTGCTAAGTGAAGTGCATATTCAGATTGTTTTTTTCTTACTGCACCGTGTTGACCAGAAGCTGTTTGTCTCATAGATGATGTTAATGTTCTATTTGACAAATCTTTTACTCTTTTATTTCTAAATAACTTATTGGTTGGTCCTGTATATCTTGCCATTATTTTTCTCCTTTTCTTTCTGCAGGGCATCTATGGTTTACTTTTTTGGCTTAAAAGCAAGCCCCTGCTATTTGAGTGAAATGTGAAATGTGAATGGAAAAGAGCTCATATACAAAACCAAATCCCTCTTCACAAATCACGCTTCACGAATTACTATACTCTACGTTTTTTAGGTGGACGACATCCGTTGTGAGGAATAGGAGTTACATCCTTAATCAATGTAATTTCTAAACCAGCAGCTTGGATAGCTCTGATAGCAGTTTCACGTCCTGAACCAGGTCCTTTAATGTGAACTTCTACTTTTTTCATTCCTTGATCTATTGATTTTTTTGCAACCAATTCTGCTGCAGATTGTGCTGCAAATGGAGTACCTTTTCTAGCACCCTTAAAACCGGTAGCTCCAGCAGTTGCCCAAGCAATAGCATTACCTTGAGTGTCTGTAGAAGTTACTATTGTATTATTAAATGTTGATTGTATGTGAACAACACCTTGTAATACATTTTTCTTTTCTTTTTTCTTTGTAGTTTTTGGTCTTGCCATTTTCTTATTCCTTATTATTTATTAGTATTTATTATCAATCTTTTTTTCATTTAGTGATTAGTGACTGGTGATTAGTGAATTGATTTTAAGTTTGTAATCACCGATTATTGACTAAACACTTGAATTATTTTTTCTTACCTGCTATAGGTCCAGTCTTTTTACCACGTCTTGTTCTTGCATTTGTTTTTGTTCTTTGTCCTCTGCAAGGTAAGCCTCTTTTGTGTCTCATACCTCTGTAAGAGTTGATTTCTTGAAGACGCTTAATATTCATTGTTACTTCACGTCTTAAGTCACCTTCTATATTGTATTCAGATAACGCATTACGTAATTCTCTGATATCATCTTCTGTTAAATCATCTGTTCTTAAATCAGGTGATATACCTGTTTTTTCAAGAATTTTTTTACTTCTTGCAGGTCCTATACCGTAAATATAGGTTAAAGCGATTTCTAGTCTTTTGTTACGAGGTAGATCTACCCCAACTAATCTTGCCATGTTTTCTTTCCTTTATATTAATACTTGTACCGTTTTACTTTTTATATCATAGTGACTGGTGAATAGTGAATGGTGACTAGAACTTCACTCTTCACTCTTCACTCTTCACTAATTATCCTTGTCTTTGTTTGTGTTTTGGATTTTCACAAATAACTGCTACTCTGCCTTTTCTTTTAATAACCTTGCATTTATCACACATAGGTTTTACTGATGATCTTGTTTTCATAACTTTTTTCCTTTTCTTATATTCTCTTTTACTATTATTTTAATCTGAATGTTATTCTACCCTTTGTTAAATCATAAGGTGTCATTTCCACCTTTACCTTATCTCCAGGTAATATTCTTATAAAATTCTTTCTTATCTTTCCAGATATATGTGCCAATATCTCATGCCCGTTCTCTAATTTAACTTTGAACATCGCATTCGGCATTGACTCCAATATCGTTCCTTCTATTTCTATTACGTCTTTTGCCATATCGTCCTCTATTTTCGGCTATCAAATTTCTGCATCTTTTACGACACATAATTTAATACTACTTGCTAAATTTCTCAATGCAAGTATTTCTATTGTTTTTATAGGATTTTGTAAAGTTTTATTACTGATTGTTTTTATATTCTTATATCTTTAATAGACTAACATTGTTTCTTATTTTTGTTTAATTTTTACAACTTTGTAGTAGCTTTTCTTGATTTTATTCTATAATTTTCATTTCTTATATTTATAAAAACAATCACATATTAATATTTAAATCTTTTTTCGTATTCTTTTAATAGTTGAGCTTTTTTATTTAGCAAATATTATATATTTATATATGTAATTGACTGAAAGGGATTTAATTTATGCTAAGAGCCGGAATTGTAGGACTTCCTAATGTTGGGAAATCAACTTTATTTAATGCACTAACAGCGACCAAAAACGCACAAAGTGCAAATTATCCGTTTTGTACAATAGAACCAAACGTTGGCGTAGTTGTTGTACCTGATGAAAGATTACAAATTTTATCAGATTTATGTAAAGCTAAAGAAATTATTCCAACAGTCATAGAATTTGTAGATATTGCAGGCTTAGTAAAAGGTGCAAGTAAGGGCGAAGGACTTGGTAACCAATTTTTGCATAATATTAGAGAAGTTGATGCAATAATTCAGGTTGTAAGATGTTTTGACGATGAAAATACCATACACGTTGAAGGAAAAGTAGATCCTATTTCTGATATAGAAACAATTAATACAGAACTTGCTCTAGCGGATTTGGCTTCAATTGAAAGACGTTTACAAAGAATCGCAAAACAAGCAAAAGGTGGTGACAAAGAAGCCGTTCTTGAAGAAGGAGCTCTTAAAAAACTTAATGAACTACTTCAAGAAGGAACATTCATAAATCTAAAAGACCACTTCTCAGAAGACGAAATTAATGTAATTAAACCTCTTAATTTAATGTCAGTAAAACCTGTTATATATTGTGCAAATGTTTCTGAATTTGACCTTAAAGATGGAAATGAATATACAAAAAGAGTTCAAGAATACGCAAAATCTCATAATGCACAAACTGTAATAATTTGTGCAAGAATCGAAGAAGAACTTGTTGAATTGGGTGAAGACGGTGCTAAAGAATACTTAGCAGAACTTGGTATAACAGATAGCGGCATTAACAAAATGATAAAATCTGTATACGAACTCCTAAACCTTATAACATATATAACAGCAGGAGAAAAAGAAGTTCATGCTTGGACAATTACTAAAGGAACAAAAGCTCCTCAAGCAGCAGGTGTTATTCATACAGATTTCGAAAAAGGGTTTATTAAAGCAGAAGTAACTTCTTACAAAGATTTTGTAGAAAATGGGTCATATACTGCTTGCAAAGATAAAGGTGTTACAAGATTAGAAGGAAAGGAATACGTCGTTCAAGACGGAGATATTGTACATTTCCGTTTTGCTGTATAAAAAAAATGAACATAAATACCAATCAACAGATTAATTTTAAATGGAACAGAACTACACATCTAGAAATGACTTTATTAGCCCTCAAAGATTCTAATATTGATATTTCAGTCCAAAGACAACTTGCAAGATATTCTCAAATGCCGGATCTTTCGAAAAAAGAAAGAGGATTTTACAATAACACTCATTTCTTTTTTCCTAATAATAAAAATAAAAGTTTTGGAATTGGTAAAAATAAATATAACAATGCTTTATCAATGTTCAAAGAACATTATCAAAATGCACTTATTGCAAAAAACAAAGAAGAATTTTTAAGAAACACAGGATATGCTCTTCACTATTTACAGGATGTTTCTGTACCTTTACATACTCAATCCGGTTCTATAATCCATAAAATTTTTAACTACAAAAAACACGGAGTATTCGAAAAGGGAAAAAAATCAGGAGCAACTTCCAAGCTTCCTACTCTTATTAAAAACTTTAAAAAAGAAAAACTTCAATACAACTCTCTTATTGATTTATTTATCGACACAGCAGTCTTTTCTCAAAAACCGGAATTTAAAGTTAGTTGGTTTAATAAGAACAAATGGCTCGATATTCAACAAAAATGTTTCGATAAAGGCACTAATGTTACCAGAATATTCATAGAAAAACTTATGAATTGCAAACCTGATTCTATAAATTTTTAAATTTTGCAGAATTTATAACCCAACCGTCAGCACGAAAATGTGCATAATTGTTTTTGCCTCGATACCTGTCAGCTTGCGGACTTGTCTTCAACCATTCTTCTAATACATTAATAGCCTTTTTTAAAATCTCAAACCCATATTTTTCAATTAATGAACCATATTGTTCGGGAGTTAATATTACAAACTCTATATCTGGAATTTGAATTTTATTATTATTACTATATCTTGGTCTTCCCCCTTTTTGACCATTTTTCACACTTGCAAAACCACTCATTATAAACAATCCTCCCTTGGAGCTCCAAATTTTCTTACTAATTCTATGACGGTTTCTTTCATCCTGCATTTCGAAAACTGATTCTGAAAATATACCTTATTCAAATAACACTTTGAACAATTACAACCAATCATATAACAATCTATCGCAGTTGGTGTCCAATTTTCTGACAATGTCTTACTACATGATACATTAAATCGATAACCCATTTTTATAGTCCTCTTCCCAATTATAAACGCTCTTTCAATTGACAATATTATAAATATGTGTTTAAATATCAAATATAAACTTACACTTATGTATTACATTGTAAGACAATATGATACATAAGTCAATAAATATTTTACAATGGTGAAACATGAAACTTGAAGAATTGATAAATATAATTTCAGAAAAAAGTGGTCAAGCCATAAATCAATCAATGTTGGCCGAAAGCCTCGGCATAACCAGACAAACTGTCAGCAACCGAATAAAAAATGAAAGTGAAGTTACTGTAAGTGAGCTCAAAAGAGCCGAAGTTTTTTTTAAGATTAATATTTTAACAACTCAAATAAATAATACACAAGAGATAGCTTATATTGATTATTACACAGATGTTTTTGCAAGTTGCGGTAATGGAAGCATAATATTTTCAAGTGAAAAAACAAAACTACCAATATCAACATCTATGATAAACGGCTATTCAAAAAACAAATTATATTCAATGATAAATGCCTCCGGAAACAGCATGTCACCTACAATTGATAATGGAGATAAATTAATTGTGGAACATTGGAATGGGAACCAAATACAAGATAATAAAATTTATGTATTTTGTTATAATAATGAATTTTTTGTAAAAAGACTTTCTAAAAATTTAGATGAAATAATAATAAAATCAGATAATCCAGAATATCGTTCACGCACAATTAGCGGGAAATCAATAATAGATTTAACATTAATTGGAAAAATCGTAGCAACAATAAAACAATTAGACTAAAAACCTTTAGATTGACTTTAATTCAAGTTTGAAGTTAAATATTAGCTATGAAGATTATAATTTTTGGTGCAAACGAACTTGGTTTAATGATAGCGACCGAGTTTTATACAGATAATGACATTACAGTTATTGATGATGAGCAATATAAAGTTGAAGCTTTCAATAAACTGGATGTAGGTTTTATTACCGGAAATGCTTCTAATATTGAGATCTTAAAACAAGCAAAAATAAAAGATGCAGAAGTTTTTATAGCTTGTACAGCATCTGATGAGTTAAACATTGTAGCTTGCCTTACAGCTAAAAGAATCAGTACTGTTAAAACAATTTGCTTTGTGAGAAAAGAAGAATATAAATATTCCCTTGGTTTAGCAAAAGATGCAGAATATAACTGTGATTTTTACGTAGATAATGTAATTTGGCCTGAAGAATTACTAACACAGGAAATTTTTAGAATAATTACTGTTGCAAAAGCTCTTGATGTAGAACATTTTGCAGATGGTAGAGCTCGATTATTAGAATACAAAATTGCACCAAATTCCGTTTTAGTAAATGGAATGGTAAAAAATTGTAACTTTCCTAAGGATACATTAATAGTAGGGATTACAAGAGGTGATGAATTATTCATACCGAATGGAGAAACTGTTTTACATGAAAATGATAAAATTATTTTCATGGGGCTTTCTAATTCTCTAGATATTTTAGCCGGTAAATTTTTCCATGAAAAAGAATTTGTAAAAACTGTTGTAATAATAGGTGGCGGGAATGTTGGCTTAAAACTTGCAAAAAAGCTTGAAAATTTAAAATTGAACCTTAAAATAATCGAAAAAGATGATGCAAGATGCGAGTATTTAGCACAAGAACTTGATAATACTCTAATAATTAACGGTGACGGAACCGATTTAGAATTATTAAATGAAGAAGATGTTGCATCTGCAGATGTTGTGGTTAGTGTTACAAACAACGATGAAAAAAATCTGCTTTGTTCACTACTGGTAAAACATTTGGGAGCTAAAAGAGTTATCTCAAGAGTAACAAAAACAACAAATGTCACCCTATTTGAAAGAGTAGGAATTGATATAGCAATTTCTTCAAGAACTGCAGCTTTAAATGAAATAAAAAACAACATAAAAGAGACAAATATCGGTATTTTAGCAACAGTTGAACAAGGTAAAGGTGAAGTTTTAGTAATTGAAATTCCTGAAAATTACGAAACTAAAAAAATTATGGATATCAAACTTCCGGCTAAGGCAATAGTCGGAATAATTCAAAGAAGAAAAAGAATTATCATTCCAAATGGAGCTACACAAGTCACAAGCGGAGATAATTTAATAATATTCACAACCAGTGAAAATGCTCCGATAATAAAAGAATTTTTTGAGGAAATAGCATGAGATTAACGTATTTGGCGTATTCTTTTAGCTTAACTATTATGTATTTTAGCTTTGTAATGCTAATTCCGATAGTGGTAGCACTATACTACCAAGAATACAATGCTGTTTTTCCTTTTCTAATTGCAGCATCAACAGCTTTTTTAATAGCAACGACATTAAAAAAAATAGTAAAAGGAACTTCTAGTATCAAAGGAATCAACGACATAAAAAAATCGGAAGCACTATGTATTGTGACTTTTTCTTGGCTTTTCGCGGGTATTTTTGCGGCAATGCCATACATATTTTTTGGAATTTCCCCAATAAATGCTTTATTTGAAGCAACATCAGGAATCACAACGACAGGTGCAACGGCTTTAACAAATTTTAATTATCCAAATGCTCTTTTCTTTTGGAGATCTTTCACACAATGGCTTGGTGGAATGGGTATTATAGTCTTATTTATTGCAATTTTACCTCAATTTGCTATTGCGGGGAGACAACTATTTTTTGCAGAAGCTCCGGGACCAACTGAAGACAAATTTACTCCAAGAATAAAAAATACAGCAGCCGCTTTATGGAAAGTTTATGCCGGACTTACTTTATTAGAAATATTTTTACTAAAAATATCGGGAATGAGTGGTTTTGATGCAATATGTCATTCTTTTTCTTCAATTTCCGGAGGAGGTTTTTCTCCAAGAAGTGAATGTATAATCGGATATTCTCATACAATTATGTGGATTATCACATTTTTTATGTTCTTTGCAGGCGTTAGCTTTAACTTACAATATAAAGCTTGGACTAAATTAAATCCTCTATACCTATTTAAAAATGAAGAATTTAAAACTTATTTTTATATAGTACTTATCTTAGGGATTTTATTAACGTTTTCATTATTCTCAAATATGGAATATAACTTATTTGATAGCCTTACACATTCATTTTTTGAAATTTCTACATTAATATCTTCAACAGGATTTTGTACTACAGATTTTACAAAATGGGATTATATAAGTAAAATTCTACTATTTGCGTCCATGATGGTAGGCTCTTGTGCCAGTTCCGCAGGTGGTGGACTTAAAATTATGCGTTGGCTTCTAATTTTCAAAATAATGAAAATTGAAATGACCAAAATATTACACCCCAAGGCTGTTTACAATATCAAAATAGGAAAATATTCCGTCCCGAAAGATATCATGTATCAAACTTTAATGTTTGTATCTTTCTATTTTACAATATTAGCAGTATCAGCTTTTTTAGTTGCAATCATTGAAAAAAATACAACAATTGGAATTACAGGAAGCGTTAGTACGTTAGGTAACATAGGTCCTGGCTTTGGTTCTGTAATAGGACCTTTAGGAAGCTTTGCACCATTACATAATTTATCTAAAATTATTTTAATTCTAGACATGTACATCGGACGTTTAGAGTTAATTCCATTTTTAGTTTTATTCCAAAAAGATTTATGGAACTGGAAACAATAAAGTTATTTTTTCTTCTTTCGTGTTAAAATGTTAAATAATACAAATAAAGAGGATTAAGAAAATGTCTATAAAAAAAGTTGTAAAATATGGAGAGACTTCTCTTAGACAACCTTCTAAAGAAGTTCATAAAGTCTCTCAAAAAATAAAAGTTTTAGTAGAAGATCTATTAGATACAATGTATAAAGAAAATGGAGTAGGTCTTGCAGCTCCACAAATTGGAGAAAATTATAGAGTTTTTGTAATTGATGTCTCAACAGGAGATGAGCCTTTAAATCCTATAGTTTTTATAAACCCCAAAATTATAAAAAAATCAGGTGCTGTAATTAGTCACGAAGGTTGTTTAAGTTTCCCCGAAGCTTTTACCGATGTAAGACGTTATGCAAATGTTATGGTTAAAGCTCTTGATAGAAACGGAAGACCTTTCGTTCTTGAAGCTAAAGATGGAAGTTTGCTTGCAAGAGCAATTCAACACGAATTTGATCATTTAGATGGTATTTTATTCATAGACCATGTAATTAATAGATTTGAAGCAGAAGAGGTATTAAAAAAATGTAATCTTCCAAGCATTGATTTAGAAAAAATTCTTAATGAACCCGAATTACAAAAAGAAATCGATATTTTACTGGAAGAAAAACTTAAAAAAGAAGCAGAACAAAAGAAAGAAAACTAAAGAAATTAGGTCTATAGCATGATAAAAATTGTTTTTTTTGGAACTCCAAGTATTGGATTAAAATCATTAGAATATTTCTATAATTCAAAAGAATTTGAAGTACTTGCAGTAGTTACTCAACCTGATAAACCGGCAGGAAGAGGGCATAAACTTACAGCAAGTCCAATCAAACAATTTGCTACAGAAAATAATATTAAAGTATTCCAACCTAAATCTATTAGAAAAGAACCTGATATTATAAACCAATTAAAAAATCTTGAACCTGACTTTTTTGTAACATTTGCATTCGGGCAAATTCTATCACAAGAAGTTCTTGATATACCAAAGTATGAAACTATAAATTTACATGTTTCTTTATTACCTAAATATCGTGGTGCAAATCCGATTCAAAGAGCTATTATTAATGGAGACAAAGAAACCGGTATATGCACAATGATTACTGAACTTGGGTTGGATTGTGGTGACATTTGTCTTACATACCCAATAGAGATTACATCTTGTATGAACTGCATGGAACTTTTTGAAATTTGTGCAGAAAAATCTCCAGAATTGCTTGCAAAAACATTAATAGGATTAAAAAATGGTACAATTAGACCTACTCCACAGTGTGAAAACGGAGTATGTTTTGCAGATAAACTAAAAAAAGAAGAATGTAAAATTAATTGGAATAAATCAGCAGAAGAAATTCATAATTTAGTAAGAGGAGTTTATAAATGTCCCGGAGCATATTTTGAATTTAGAGATAAAATTATAAAAGTTATGCAAACAGAACCTCTTGAAACCACTGAAGATAAAGGCTCAAAAATAGGAGAGTTTGCACATATTTCAAAATACGGAATTGATGTTAAAACCGGCAAAGGATATTTAAGATTAATCAAAGTAAAACCTGAAGGTAAAGGCGAAATGTTTGCAAGAGATTGGGCAAATGGTATTGGAGTTAGACAATAACTAATCTTTAACTAAAATTCCATTCAAGACTTTTAAAACTTCATCTAAGTTATCCATCAAAACTAATTCACCTCTTAATTTTGATGCTCCTTGAAATCCATTTATATAATAAGGATAAAATTTTCTTACAAATTTAATCCCAACATTTTCACCCCTAAATTCCACTTCTTTTAAAAGATGTTTTTTCATATATTCAACTTTTTCTTCTAAAGTTGGAGGAGAAATATATTCACCTGTATTCAAATATTTTTCAATTCTGCCAATCAAAGTAGGATCCCCTAAAGCACCTCTACCAATTGCAACACCATCAGCCTCAGATTCTTCAAGACATTGAACAGCTGTCTCAATAGATACAACATCTCCATTAGCAAACACCGGTATATCAACATTTCGTTTTAATTCTGCAATTTTCTTCCAATCAGCCTTACCTGAATACATTTGAGAACGAGTCCTACCATGAATTGTAATAAAATCAGCCCCGGCTTCTTGCATTTGCTGACCGAACTCTACATAATTTAACTCATCAAAAGTATACCCTAAACGAAATTTTACACTCAAAGGAATTGTAATTTGAGATTTTACAGTTCTTACAATTTCTTGAGCTAATTTAGGATTACGCATCAAAGCACAACCATCTGTCCCTTTTACAACTTTATTCACAGGACAACCCATATTGATATCAATCATATCTGCAAATTTTTGAAGATATTTAGCACACGATGCTATCATTTGAGGCTTATGACCGCTTAACTGATATGAAATAGGTGAATGATTATCATCTCTTGCAACCATATCTGTTTCTTTTACTTGCGTCAAGGCTTCCGAACTTATCATTTCTGTTGTTAAAAGGCAACTTTTAGAATATTCTCTTACTAGAGATCTTAATACATAATCCGTAATTCCGGCCATTGGAGCAAGTGATACCCTGCTTGATATAAGGGGCTTTACATCTTTTGATAATGTTTTTATCGTATTATCTTCAGCCAATTATATTTACCCCCCTACATATGGCTTTAATTCTTGCATTCTGCTTTTTGCGTATTTCAAATATTCATCATCTGTAGTATAACTTGAAATAAATTTTTGATAATATTTAAAAGCTTCTTTATAATTTTCTAAAGTATCATAATCCACTGCTAACATATAATTTGCTATAGGAAACTCATTAGAATATTTTAAAACATTTAAATAATCATTAATAGCAAGTTTATACTGTTTCTGTTCATCATAAATCAAGCCTCTATAATAATAAGCATAGGCATTTGAACTTTCTTTTCTCAAAACTTCATTAAATTTCAATAAAGCATTTTGGTAATTATTCTTTTCAAATAAATCTATACCTTCATTCAATATCGAAACAGAACCGTTTTGAGTAACATATGATAATAGTTCTTTTGCCTCGGATTGAGGATTTAATTTTATAGCCTTATTTAAATAATTTTCAGCTAAAGCCCAATTTTGCTGCTCTGAATACAAATATCCGATATAGTAAGGAATTTCAGCATTATTAGGATTAATTTTTTCAGCTTTTTTGTAATACTCGATAGCATTATTATAATCTTCTAATGCCTGATATGATGCAGCAACTCCCAACATAGAATCCTCTGTTGGCGGATTAATTGCTAAATATTCTTGGATAGCCTTTCTATAATCCTTACTTTCATAACTCGAAGAAGCACTTGCCAACCTTGTTGAAGTCAAATCTTTTTGTACATCTTGCAAAGTCTTTAATACTAAATTATTTGCAGGGAACTTAACTTTAGCATCATTTAAAACGGAAATCGCATTATTATAATCATCTTTGGCAACATAACAAATTGCTAAATTTACATACGCATCAACCTTTGAATTATTTTTGCTTAACACAGATTTATAAGCAGAAATTGCTTCATCTATTTTATTTTCTTTGTGTAATTTATAAGCATAATCATATAATTCATCAGCAGAACCGTTCTGTGCTAAATATTCAATATATTCATTTGGAGTCATTGTATCCTTCATAACTCCTGCAATTTCGGATTTCGCACCAGCATTATTTGGATCTATTGACAAAATTTTCTTATACAAACCTAATGCAGTTTTACTATCACCCATTTCTTTATATACTTGAGCTTTATACAACAACGCTTGGGTATTATTCGGATATAAAGTTAATACCGAATCATATGATTGAATAGCTTTTTGATATTCCTTCCTTTGTTGAAACAATGTTCCTACATTTAAACGTGTTGTAACATTAGAAGGATTAAGCTGTTCAGCTTTTCCATAATAGCTTAATGCAGTCTCAAAATCACCTTGAGCTTGTTTTATCGCACCAATATTTGCATTAAGTTCAGCATCACTAGGAGTTTGTGCCAACTTTTTTAAATAAATTCTCTCCAAAGCATACAAAACTTCCATATCACCCTTAGAGTTTGCTAATGCTTCATTATACTGGACAACAGCTTCATCAAATCTTCCTAATTTATCTAAAGTTCTCGCATACTTCATCCTTAAAACACCGTCATTTGGTTTTAAATCTAAAGCAATTTTATAATAATCAGCAGAACGTGGTTCATTCCCCAAAAGTTTTAACAAATCTGCTATTTGAGAATTAGCATCAGCAGCTAATTTTTCACTCTCACCAGCTTTTGAAAACTCATATGCAGCTGCAGAAAAATTACCAATTGCTCTCAATTCTTCAGCCTTATTATATCTTGACATTGCGGTAGTATCAAAACTTATTACCTTTAAACATTGATTTAAATTATCTGAAGCTGAAGCAATCATACCCGCCGAATTTTGTACAGACTGATCCTTTGTCGGATACATCCTTAAATAAAATAATGCACTTCTAAAATCACTAGCAGCTTTTTCATAGTTTTTTTCTTGATTAGCATAATAAGTAGCCCTAGCTAAATATGCATTAATTAAACCAATCCTCGCTGAATTATCCAGATAATTTATCCTTAAAGCTTTTCTAAACTCAACTATAGAAGATGAATACTGATTTTGCATCAAATAATTTTGTGCAGCATTATAATGTTCTGCAAAAGCTCCAGATGGAGCAGACAAAACTGGTAAAAAACTACAACCAACAAATAACGATATAAAACAAACTGTCCCTAAAAATTTTTTTCTCATAACTACATATTACTATAATCTAAATTTATTGTGAATACGAAAGGAGTGGAATAGATATTTGTAAAAATTTGTTAAATTTTGTAAATTTTTCTTGACAGCATGTTCCATGTACAAAAAAAATATAGTAGCATGCATGTATCAACTATCCCCAAATCTCCTCCCAAAATTATAAAGAGATAACTTACACTGACTCAAAATTTTGAGTCAGTTTTTATTTTGACTTTTTCCAATTAAGCTAACAAATCTGAAAGTAAAATCGCATTTTCTTCTGCTTTTAAACTGTTAGAAATACGATTACGCTTAATGTAAACTCTTAAAGCTTCTCTGATTAACTCACTTCTTGTTCTTTGTTCTGAATTTGCGATAGTGTCGACTTTACTCAAAAAATCGTTTGACATTGAAATTAATACTCTTGCCATATTCCCTCCAATCAAACCTATTATATCATATAAATAAATTATTACAATATTATATCTTGTTTATATTTCAAATGTAAATAATTTGTTACATTTAATCAAAAAAAAGCAATTTTATTAAAATGAAATACTTTTTATATACAAGAGAATATTAAAAGAGGTCAAAGAATGTATAATTCTGCATTTGGAACATTTGTAACTAATGATATGATAAGCCCTTGTTGGGGAGATACTATCAGATTAAATTATAATCTAGGTCTTTCTAAGATAGCTACAAAAGCAAGTTTATGTATGACTCCAATATTTGATCCTTCGATAATGTATGAATATCCTCAATTTGGAGCATTTGGAAATGGCCTATTAAATCCTATAATGGCTATTAATCAAACAATGCAAAGTTTTGGTGGCGGTTGGAATAATGGCTGGAACTTTGGAAATTTCCAAAACTGGTTCAACACTAATCCTTGGACTACTGGTGGTGGCGGAGGAAATAGTTCCAAATTAACTGATAGTGAAAGAGAAGAATTAGCTAAAGTTAAAGATGATGTTGAATTTTTAAAAGGTTTATTAAAAGAAGTTAAAACTACAGCTAAAGATGATATTGACAGAGACACTTTAAGAAAAATCGAATTAGCATTAACAAAATCTTCAAGTGCAAAAACTGAACTAGAAAGAAACAAAGAAATATTAACTAGCTTACAAGAAGCATATAAATCTATTGATAAAGACATTATAAGAAAAGTAACTCCTACATTAGTAGAAGTTAAAGGTGATTTATATGAATCAGGATTTGACTTTAGCAATTCTGACAATAGCTACGAATTTGTACCAGATAAAGATCAAGTAGATAATACTTCTGATAAAGTTATTGCAATTTCTAGTGCAATAAATGATATTAGAAGTGCAAATAGAACTTGTAAAGAAGTTTCAGGTATTCAAAAGCACGAAGTTTTAAGAATATTAAGTGCTTGGAATGATCAATATAAATCAGATGATGAAAGATCAATCATCCGTGCTGTAAATAAACAAATCAAAGACATTTCAGCAGCAGATGAAAAGAAAGATGTTATAAGCGGAGTAATTAGCCCGCTTGCAACAACTTTAATGCAACAAACAAGTTCTATATTAAATAGTAATAGTAAAAACTTTGATAAATCTGTAAAAGAAGCTGTTGAAAAACAAATTAAAGATTTAACAGATGCTTTAAATAAAGCAAAAGACGAAGCAAATGAAACAAACTTAAATGATTTGGCAGATAAATTTGAAGCAGTTTATTTATCAGCAAGAAAAATCTCTGCTATGAGTGCTCAAAAAGCAGTAGCAAACAAATATAGCTTTGTTGATAAAATCGAAACAGGAACAGAAGACGACGTATTTACAGATGAATTATTCAAAAAGGCAACTGTTGAAGATTTAGAAAAAGAAGGCTTCAGTGGTGACGAGTTAAAATTTGACAGCTTTAAACTTAAAAAGGCTAATACACCAGCTGATCCTAAAATTACTCCGGAATTCTTAGAAGAAAAAGGTTCAAAAGTTACTCTTAAAAATGCAAGAGGAGTTACTTTAAGAGGAGTTTATTACAAGTATGATAATAAGTGTTACAAAATTGAAGATGGTAAAGCAAAAGAAATTACAGATGTAACAGAAGCTTCATCTACAGCAACAACAAATGCAAATAAAAATAATGAACCTAAAAAAGAAGACATAGTAAAAAATGAAAATAAAATCAAAGCATACAAAGACGGTGAAGAATTAGTTGGCGAATTCTACGAATATCAAGGCAAAATATATAAACTAGATAGAGAAGGAAACCCCGTTCAACTAAACGGCGTAACTAAAAAAGCTTAAAAGAGGAGAATATTATGACAACGATAAATCATATTTATGAAGAAATTTTTAAATACGCTCAGAACGAACTTCCAACAGTTAAAGAAAGAAATTCTTTAGTTGATAGTATCTTTGAAAAACTTGATACAGATAAAGATGGAAAACTAAGTGAAAAAGATGGAATGAATGATTTTTATAAAGAAGCTTTTGGACTAGATACAAAAACTTCTCTTACAAAAGAACAACTAAAAAATGAAATTGGAAACATTGCTTATGAAATGAGTTTCATTGATGATAGTGAACTACCTGATAGTGATTTTTCTTCAGCATATGTAACGCCTGAAGAAGCAGAAAAAATTAAAGAGTTAGGAGCTGCAAACGGTGCTGCGGTTTATAGACTAATTAATGGCGACACTCCTGATCACAACTATACAACTGTAAATAAAATCTTAGAAAAAATTAATAAAAACAATGTTGTAGATTTTATTCAAGGTTTTAATGTCGCTAATGGAGCTAGCCCAGAAGGTTTATTAGAATATTTGGACGACGAACATGATTCTGTAAATCCAATTAAAATGGAAAATAAAAAGAATATTATCACATCGCTTCTAGAAGTAGCAAAAGAAAAAGGTTTAGAACAAGATGGTGCTTACATGGAATTACAAACTATTTTAGAAATGTATAATTCAGACGGAGCATTTGCAGGACAAGAAAAATTTAACCAAAAAATGAATAGCAATTGGGGAAATGTCTGTAAATATACAACAGCTGGAGCAGTAAGTGGTGGAGCTATCGGAGGATTTTGTGGGGCTGGTATTTTTTCCTGGGCAACAGTACCTGCTGGAGCAATAATTGGTGGAATTGGTGGAGCAATTACAGGATTCTTTGATCACAATACTTACAATGAAAGAATTGATGAATTAATGAATAGTTTATGCAAAAAAATAAACAATGCAAGTTAAATTAAAACAGATGTAAGATAGGTATTTAAAACAAATTTCCGGAGGAATTTAATTCAACCTCCGGATTTTTTTATACTTTTTCCAAGATTATTTTTTCTAATTCTTTTACAGCGTTCTCTACTGTATCATTTACCACTATATAATCAAACTGTTTAGAGTTTTCTATTTCCAGTTTTATTGAATTTAGTCTTCTTTGAATAGCTTCTTCTGTTTCAGTATGTCGACCTCTTAAACGTTTTTCTAATTCTTCTATAGAAGGTGGGGCTATAAAAATTAACACTGCATTATCCATCAGCGATTTAACTTGTAAAGCACCTTTTGTATCAATTTCTAGAATCAAATTCTCATCATTTTCCAAACATTTTTCAACAAATTCACGTTTCGTACCATAAAAATTACCTGAAAATTCTTCCCACTCCAAAAATTCATTATTATTAATACAATTTTGAAATTCATCCTTATTTAAAAAGAAATAATTTACCCCATCAACTTCTCCATCTCTCTTACCTCTTGTTGTGCAAGAAATTGAAAGTCTGAAACTGGGATTTCTACGTAAAAATTCTTTTATAACAGTGCCTTTTCCTACTCCGGATGAACCTGAAATTACATAAAACTTTTTCATTAATCCTCCATTAAAGATTTGTGAACTACTGTTTCAAAAACAACATTTTCTGATGGATTTTCTGTTATTTTTTCTATTTTTTCGTCTGTTTTTTCTTCTATAACTTGAACTTTTTCTTCTTTTTTTATAAGAGAATCTTCTTCCAGCAGTTTTTTTTCAGAATTCTTATTTTTAAAATTCGCTATCAAATCTTTTATTAAAACCGGCATATCTAATTTAGAAGTACATATTTCTAAATAGCACATTTTATTCATAATTTGTGTTACTTTCAAAGCTTTATCGAAATCTTCTTCTGTAGTAACTTTTGTTGACCAAACTTCACCTTCAAAAACTCTTGCAAACTTTGAATAATTCATTTGAACAATATTATTGAACTCATCATCAACATCATTTGATAATACACGCTCTATTGTATAACCTTTATTATTAAGAACAATCACAATCGGTTTTATACCAAACCTTAACATATTACCTATTTCCATAGCCGTTAACTGATGAGACCCTTCACCTGTTATCAAAATTACTCTTGAATTAGGTTTAGCTAAAGCCACCCCTAAAGTTGCAGGAGTTGCCCAACCAATTGAGCCCCAAAGAGTTTGAGTTTGTATATCAACATTTTGCGGAAATTTTATTTGTACAACACCTTGTGGAATAATTCCAGTTTCTGCTACCACAATATCATTTTCCTTGATAAATTCCTGTAACCTTGGATAAATATATTCAGATGTTAATTCCTTATTAGAAGCCTCAACTTTATTATAACCAATAATTGGTTTTTCTATTTCAATTTCTCTTGTTTTAACTAATTTTGTAACAGAATCTAAAACATCAGACATTTTTACATTATCATATCTAATTCCATCAACATAAGTATATGTTCCATAAATTGCAACATGATTATCTAATTTGTAAGGAAGATTAAATCCATAAGAATTTAAATCAGTATAAACAGGACCTACTGCTATTAAACAATCAGTTTCATTAACAGCCTTTTCCGCAACTGGATTTTTAAATTTAGAATAATAACTACCCAAATACTTGTCATAATCCATATCAATAAGATTTGTACCCATCAAGAAATTTGTAACAGGAATACCTGATTTTTCAACAAATTCTCTATACTCTATCTTCGCATCAAACCTTTTTATCAAAGAATCTCCTAAAATTACAGGATTCTTAGCTTCATTAATCTTTTTAGCAATTTTTTCCGAAACAGTTTTTAAAATCTTTTCATCACTAAACCATTCACAAGAAACATCCCTCTCTTGAATTTCCATTTCTGCAATATCCACTGGAATTGCAATATAAACAGGTTTTCTCTCTTTTACAAAAACCTTCATAATCCTATCAATCTCTATTTTTGCATTCGCTTTATTTAAAAATGCAGTTGTCGCTGTAACATTTTTAAAAGCTTCAGCAAACGCAAAATAATTTACATCCTGAAAATTATGATGAACTCTTGTTTTAGTTTCAATTAATTTAGTAGACGGAACACCAACAATACTCATAACAGGAATATTTTCTGCCATGCTTCCAGCTACAGCATTAATAACACTTAATTCTCCAACTCCGTAAGTTGTAACAACTGCCCCATAACCTTTAATTCTTGCATAACCATCTGCTGCATAACCTGCATTCAACTCATTAATACATCCTACCCATCTTGTATTAGGATTATTTTCTATTGCATACAATATATTAAAATTAAAATCACCAGGTAATCCAAATATATGGTTTATACCCAACTCTTCCAACCTTTTTACTAAATATTCGGCTACTTTCATTTATCGTCCCCCTTGATTTGTGACAATTTTATCACAGCTCAAACTCTATTTCCAGTAAAGATTTTATAAAAATTTTATGATAAAATCATTACATTATGGATAAAGTTTTTTCAGATAAAATTAATATACTTAAAGCATTAGCAATAATACTTGTTGTATCAGGGCACTTAGAATTTAAATTTTTTGACATGTTCCCGCCTTATTCTTTTCAGTTAACATTATTTTTCTTTATTTCAGGAATGCTTTTTAAAGACAAATACTTAAATAATGTAGGAGAATTTATTAAACGCAGAATAAAAAGCCTGCTTGTTTTATATTTTCTATATTCAGCTTTCTATTGCATTGTTACAATAATAATTGATAAACTTACAGGAAAATTCTGGGGAATGGAATTAAGTTTCAAAAACTTCTTTATAACCCCTTTTCTAAACGGACATCAATTTGATCTTTCTTGTCCTATGTGGTTTGTCACTCAATTATTCATAACAATGATAACTTTTTTATTTTTACAAAGACAATTTAAGAATTTGCCTGAAAAACTTAAATTTGCAATATATACATTAATGGGATTTTCTGCAATTCCTCTATCTAAAATGTTCGCTCCTATTTTATTTTCAATAAATAACTCTAATACATTAAATACAATTAATCCGGTGGCTTTAATAATTGTAAGAACATTGTTCTCTCTATTTTTCGTATATTTGGGACATTTATATACAACTAAAATTAATGGCAAATATAATATTTTTACTCCTAAAATTTTAGCTTGGATAATATGTATTCAAGCAATATTATGGCATTTTAACAGAGATTTTAATCCAACACATGGTATCGGTCTAAGCTATGTACTTGTTTGGGCAAGATTTGATTCTCAAATTATTGTACCGGTACTCACAAGCATAACCGGAATTTGGTTTTCGCTATTCTTCATACATGTTACATATGACTATTTAAAAGATATTAAATTCATCAAAACAATTGGTGAAAATACATATCATATTATGGCAAATCATCTTTTTGTTATGTTTATAATAACTGCTTTTATTTTTAAAATAAATGGAATCCCATTTGAAGAAAGAAATATGCATAATATTTATTGGATTTATAATCCGGTACAAAATACATATTTATACTTTGTACTTACCATGCTAATTTCTACATATTCAGGTGTTATATTAAAGTATATTAAAAGCAAAATTCCTTTTATAAAAGAGTTATAATTACAAGATTTCTTTTATAAACTTCATCCAAAGGAAGAGTATATTCAATAATTTCAGAAACTTTTGCATTATATTTTTTTAAAACATCCTGAGCATTTTCTAATTCTATTAACGCTTTTTTAGATTTGTATGCAATAAAATACCCATTTTTTTTCAAAAGAGGAAGTGCATATTCACAAATTTTTGCTAAATCAGCTACCGCTCTGCTTGTTATAATATCAAATTTTTTATTCTTAATATTTTCAACCCTATCACATATTGTTGATAAATTATTTAATTCCAATTTTTCTTTCAAATTCTCAATAGAATTAATTTTTTTTCTAATACTATCTATTCCAACTATTTTAAATTGAGGATATTCGATAGATATCGGAACACAAGGAAATCCTCCCCCACATCCTATATCAAGAATTTCAGCATTTATAATTTTATATTTATCAAAAAATAGTTTTATACTCAATGAATCATAAATATGTTTTTCATATAAATATTTTTCATCATTTTTTGAAATCAAATTTAGCTTATTATTTTCTTCTAAAAAAGCTTCCATATAATTCGAAAAATCTGAATTTATCCTAAATTTACTCATATTTTTTCTCTACTTCCTCAAAATCAGAAGAATTCATTCTTAATTTCATATCTTTAATTCGCTGCTCTATTTTATTAATATCTATAGTATTTCCTAAATTTACTGCATACTTTCTGGCTTTTAAATATTCTTTCAAAGCTTTTTTATTCATAGACACATTGTCATAATAATAATCTCCAAGTGCTAATGAAGATTCTACCAAATAAAAGTCTTCATTTATAAATTCTGCACATTGCTGAGCCTCTATTAAATAATTTAAAGCATTCTTATCCTTTTTTTCTATTGCTATTTTGGCTAAATATGATGATGTATAATAAATCCCATCATAATTATTATTGTTTTTTTCAATCTCATAAGCTTTCAAAAAACAATCCCAAGCATCAGCATAATTTTCATTATCGAAATAATAAGAACCCATGTTCGAATATGCTAAAGCTTTATACGGATTATTCAAATTTATAGAAATACATTTAACATAATATTCTAAAGCTTTTACATAATCTCCTTTGTCATCATTTGCTAATGCATACTTAAAATATAATTCTGCTAACGTATCTTCTTGTGTATTATCATCTAAAGAAGCCAATGCCTTTTCATAATAAGAATATGCCTCATCAGGCATTTTTTTAGCTGAATATATATTTCCCAATAAAGTACAAGCTTGAACCATTAATGACTGTGGAGTATCTACTGAATAAATAACTTTTTTTATCGTATCTACTGCTCGTTCAAATTTATACATCAAAAAATACAAACTTGTTAATTCATAATATAAATAATTTAAATTTATAACCTCATTATTCTGTTTATAATAAACCTCTACAAGCTCATAATAATACTGAGCTTTAGAATATTCTTCAATTTCTTTATATAATCTTGCTAAATCCAACCTAACTTCTACTACCGTTCTTAAATCTATACCATCAATATCTAATATTTTTAAATATTCTTCAATTGATTCAGTATATTTTTTATCTTCTTGCAATTTTTTTGCTTTTTCCAATAAAGAAATTAAATTATTATTATCATCTCCGGTATTATGAATTTTCTCACTACTATTCTTTAAAGAAACTTCTTCCTTTTTTTCTTCCTCTACAACAGATTCAACTTTTTTATTTTCTAATTCATAAATCCTTGCATTATGAAATTCAATTTCCGCTCTCAAAGCTTGTCTTGAGATAAGAATTTCTCTTGACTGAATAGGTTCTTTTAATTGCTTTTCATAAATACTGATAATATATTTATGCAATTTAATTTCAATTTTTGCAGGCATTGAAATATCTATATTTTGAAGAAAATAATCCTGCACATATATAACTTCATTAACAACAAAAATCATTAAATTTGTTTTTAAATATTCGATAGAAAAATCATCATAAAGCTCAAAAACAGCTAAGGCATTATAAGAAATTCCGTGCCTTATCAAACATAAAAACCAGAAAAAATTTCTTATCGTTGTAGGAATAAGATTCACATAAGTCTTACCCAAATAAGCATCCCAAGAAATGCCGGACTTTGTATATTTCTCTAAAAACTCATTCAATGAAATTTTCATAGCCTGAACTATCTTACAAGCTAAAGCCGTATAATAATAATATCCCCTTGTATACTTATAAAAGTCATTTAAGGTAGTATCAGTACATTTTATGCCATTCGCTTCAATAAATTCTTTAAATATATCTTTTGAAAACCCTTTTAAAAAAATTTTTCTATCTACATCTTTTGCAGAGAAAGGACTTTGCAACATTGCTCTTGTTGAAAATAATAATTTCAAATTATTATTTTGATTTAATAATTCCCCAAAATAAGATGAAACTAATTTTTTATTTTCTTCTAATATATCATCAAACGAGTGCAAAATAATTATAAATGATTGATTAATAGATGAAATATATTGACTCATCTTAACATTCAATGTCGTTACCTTTGTATTAAAATTTACAATCTTTGACATAGAATTTGATTCTATGATATTAATAAAATTTAATAAAATATCATCACATACGGTAGATTCTTTGCAGTAATATTCAAGCTTTATTACATCATTATTAACAAAATCCATTAAATAATTAATAAATTGCCTTTTTCCGGTACCTAAAAAACCATGAATATACAATAATTTTTCATCTTTTGATAAAAAATCTACCGCCTTTATAAGTTCTGCATAACTATTCTTTAATAAATAAGGATTAATCTTTTCAGAAGCAGGTAACTTTATATTATCAATATCAATATCTTTATTTAAGAATTCATATTTCATACAACGATTTTAAATGATTTCAAGACAATTTGCAAATATTTTGGTATAATTGAAAAAGGAGGTTATTATGATATTTAAACTTATAGAAATAGGAATAGTTGGATTAATAGCATATCTTATTGGCTCAATTCCCACCGGATACTTAATCGTTAAAGCAAAAACCGGAGAAGATATTAGAACAATTGGTTCAGGTTCTACCGGTGCAACAAACGTAAAAAGAATTCTTGGGAAAAATTACTTCTTTTTAGTGATGATTCTGGATGCCCTAAAAGGTGCTTTACCTGTTATTTTAGCTAAAATATTTGCAACAGTGGGATCTACAATTGGTATCGCTCCTGTAATAGCGGCTATTGCAGTAATAATTGGACACAGCAAATCTATATTTCTCAATTTTAAAGGCGGAAAATCTGTTGCATCCGGAGTTGGTACTATTATCGCTCTTAATTGGATTGCTGGTATTATAATTGCTATTATTTGGGGAATTATTACATATTCAACTAAATATGTTTCAGTAGGTTCAATAATAGCTCTGCTTATTTCACCTATTGTAATGTACTTGCTACACGCTCCAATAGGTTATATTGCATACTGTATATTAGGAGCTATATATATTGTATACTTACACAGAGAAAATATTAAACGACTGATTCAAGGTTGTGAAAATAAAGTCAGATAATAATTGATTAACAAAAAAAGTAGGAGGTTTAAAAAAAACCTCCTACTTTTTTTATAACTCAAACTAAGCTTGAGCTTCTTCTGAAGCAGGAGCCTGAGCCTCTTCAGCCGCTTTTGCAGCTTCTTCTGCTGCACGAGCTTCTTCTTCAGCTTTCTTAGCTAAAGCTTTCTTTGATAATTTAACTTTTTCAGATTTTTTGTAATTTAAAGAACCATCTTCATTACAATTTGCCATTAAATATTTAACAGTATCCGTAGGTTGAGCACCTTTTTTCACCCATTCATTAGCAGATACAATATTCAACTTCATTTCTTTTGTCTTTGGATTGTAATAACCTAATTCTTCTACAGGTTTTCCTTCTCTTTTTGTTGTTGAATTAATTACAATAACTCTGTATGTTGGAGCTTTTTTTGCACCTAATCTTTTTAATCTGATTTTTAACATTTCTTTTTTCCTTCTTTTATTATAGAAATACAAAATTTGACTGCTGATTTTATATTTCTCATACTACCATAAGAATATAGCCGCTTATTCTTATATCAAACAGATTCAAGAGGATATAATCTGTTCAACTATAAATAACCACAAAAACAGTTTATAATCAATAGAAAATCTTATATATTAAGAAATTTTACTTATCTTTAAATATTAAAACTCTTTCTAGAGCCTTCTTCGTGGTAAACCCCTCCGCCACAAATAGTTTCAACAACTTTTAATACAAATTCTCTTGATGCATCAGTGTTATTTAAGAAAAATTCTCTATTAGATAAATGTCTAATCTTAAATATTGAATTTTGGGCTTTATCAGCCGGAACAAAAAGGGAAGCAACTTCTTTATCCAATAAAACTTCCATCATCTCATTTCTGGACTTTATACCTTCCATAAGCTCATTATAATTTCCGTTTATAGCCATTATACGACCTGAAAACATCGGTGCTGCACCTTCTCTAAACAAAGCTTGAGGCTCATAATTACACCTGGTAGTCAAACTTATTGTGTGCCACAAAATATTTATTACAACGACACTCTTGTCCTTATCGTATTCTACATATATATTTTCCGTAGTAATACCTCTTGCAGAAAAAGATTGTTTCAAAGTATCAGCAATTGCTTTTAAATTCTCTATCATTTCTGAAAATATCTCTGTAGTATTCAAAGTCGCATGCTGATAATCCAAAAATTGCTTATACATATGACTTGAAACAAGCCCTATTCTTTCTTGGATTAGCGAGGATTTTCGAAAAGATGTTTCCATGTTATTAAAATTTTCGTAGCCTTTACTCAAACTTATAAAGCCTCCTTATATAATTGTACACGCAAAATGATAACTATGTAAACATGATTTGTTAATTTTTGTAAAATTTTTATAATTTTTTGTTATAAATCATTAAAAATGTGGAATGTGAACTATATAGGAAAGGAGTATAAAAATGGAAATTTTAAATTTAATTTTATTTGGATGTGTTTTTTATATTGCTTTAATTGGAATTCCAACTCTTTGTGAAAAAAAACATTAATTAACCAAACGAGATAATTTATCTCCTGACGTCACTCTTTGAAGTTTTTGTTCTTCAGATTCTACATTAAGAGATTTAATTCCTTGCTTTTTTATTACATCTATAAAAAGTTTTTCTACAAGAACATAAAAAACTTTGGCTTGGTTATTGTAGTTTTGTAATTGTGCCAAAGTATCATTGACTAAAAGTAACGCTTCTTCTTTTTTATTATCTTTTATTTTTAACAATGAACATAAATATTTTGTAAGAATATTTATATTAAATATTGCACAACTTTGAGAAATTTTTAAAATATCATCATAAATGGCTTGTGCCTTTTGTATTATCCCGATATTTGCATAAGAATATGCTATCAATAAATCACAAAACAATTCCAGTTGTTTTTGATTTATATTTGATGCTAAAAGTTTAGCTTGATAGACATTTTGAGCAAAAGTTTTATAGTCATCTTTATGTTCACTAAATTCTTGTAACAACAAATACACAATTTTAGCAAAAGAAGAAGAATTTTCTATATTTGTAGGAACATAATCTTTCCCATCCAAATAATCCCTTATTGTAAGGATAGCATCTTTATCCTCCAATTCATCACCCAAAGCATTTTTCACAGCCTCAAAGAAATCTTCCAAGTCATTTTGCATAAGTAAAACTTTTGCCAAACCTACTAATCTAAAAGTTTCAAATAAATGCTCCATAAATAAATTTATTGAAAAACTCTTAGGTTTTATCTTATCAAGTATTTCAGGTTGCAAAACTTTCAAAATACCATTCGCAACTTCTACACACTGAATATAATCACCTATATTATACAAAATCTCAATATTAACCAAAGATAATAAGAAAAATTTTACATTTAAAACCCCATCCACCAGTAAAACAGGATTTTCCATTCTTGTATATATATTATGTAATAAAGTTAAGGCATCTGTATAATTTGAAGAAATTAAAGCTCCTTGAAGCATTAGATTAGATAATTTGGCTATTTTTTCATCATCGTTCTTTTCAAAAGCATCAACTAAAAGTATATTTTCTATAGAATAAATTTTTGAAGGAGAATAATTATATAAATTCAATAAAATATTTTCATATACTTCCTTCTTATTCTCTTCTAATTCTTCTTTTGTAATATTTGATTTTATATTGTCTATTAAAGATAAAAAGCCTAAACAATTTTTTAAATACGCATCAAAATCCCCGACTGCCATAGAAAATTTTGAATTTTTCCATAAAATTAAATACTCTTCCTTAAAAAATTCTAATTTTCCTAATATTAACAAAGTAATTGTATCATCCAACTTAGAACCAATTTTTGCTAAAATATTTTTACAAATAAAAACTTCAGCCTCTCGTTTCAGAGAAAGTTCTAATGCAGATTTCACAATATGATAATCATTTAAATATACTATACCATTTCTTTCATATACAAAATCCAAATTTTCCAATAAAGAAATATTCTTTTTTAAATCTTTTACCCCCAAAGCTTCCAATGTAAGAAAATCAATTCTTTCGCCCAAATAATAAAAATAGGCTAATATCATAGAAGCGTCCTGATTTTTTGAAAGATTTCTTAATCTAGCCTTAATAAGTTCTGATAATTTATTAGGTAAAATCAAAGATAAGTTATCTTTAACCAATAAACGATTTTCAAAACTTACTAAAACCCCTTTTTCCATAAGATACTTGATGGCATTATTAAAATATAACAAAGAACCATTAAAATTCTCAACAATTTTTTCATAATAAAAAGACTGAATAAAATCACTGGCTTCTTCTTTTATATTAGATAAAATCGAATCCAAATCTGTCTTTTCTAGTATATATTCTGAATACAATTCAGTTCTCAATAAATTTTTAATTTTATAATGAACAGGATATTCCAAAGACGTAATAAAAACAAAATCAGGTACTATATTTTTATATTTATCAAAATATAATTCTAGAGTTTGTATTGTAGTATCATCTAAATATTGAAAATCTTCAATTATAATTACATAATTTTTCAAAACAGATAGAAAATTTGAAAAATCTTCCATATAAGCAAACCTTGCATCTTCCGGAGTTGAAGCTTTTCTTGATTTTCCATTTAACAATTCCTCTATTGCATTAAAAGTTTTCAATTTAGATTTTTGCTGTATTGAAGAATTACAAAAAGGGAACTCATTAAAATCCTTAAATAATTTATCAAAAACCCCCCAAGGTTTAAAATTCAATTCTTCTGAACAAACAACTCTCAAAACCTTTTTATTTTTATTTTCAAAATACTTTACCAATTCCAAAGTTGAAATTCTGTTATCAAAATCAGCCCTTATTGAAGTTATCTTGTTATCGTCTAATTTGTCAAATAAAAAAGTTGTATTGGTTTTATAAAACTTAGACTTCGCATTAATATCAAAAACCTTAAAAGAATAAATGTCATCTTTTTTTATCTGAACATTTTTATTAATTACAGAATTTTTCACATCATTAACAAAATTTTCTTGTTTAAGTTCATCCGGAGGTAAAACATAATTCTCTAATAAAATTTCATAATATGAAATATTTTTACCATTGCTTTCAACTGTATATAAAGAATCTGTTTTATAATCCTTACTTACGCAATCATAAGAAAATTGATCAAGAACAATCTGTATTCCCTTAAGATACTTTTTATCTTGTTTTTTAGTATTCAAAAGTTTTATATCATTCTGTAAGCTGGGTAATATCAACAAATCAACAGCATTCTTTTTTATTATTGAAATATTCAATTTTAAAGAAGTTCCTAATTCATCAACAATTTTCTGATTTATAAGAGAAAAAGAATTAACTATTTTTAGAGCAAATCTCACGGCTTTATTAACAGAAGTCGGAAAAGATAAATCCTTGTTATAATTAACTACAAAAATATCATTGTATCTAATTATAGTTGCATCTATATCCTTAAATTGAGACGTTAAAATATTATTTAATTTATAATAAAACTTTGAAAATAATTCTTGTGAAGCAAGAATTTTTCTAATATTTTTAAGGGCTTCAAATTTTATTACAATTGATGCAAATTCATCTAATTCACATTCTTGCAATGCAAGACTTGTTTTTATTGAAAAACCGCACTTACATTTGTCTTGAGAAGTCGAAACAGTCTTACCACATTTAGAACATTTTGTCAGAATAATGTATCCACATTCCTCACAAACAGAAGATTGATTAACACTTCCACAATTTGGGCACTTTAATGATATAACTTTTTTACAAAACGGACATTCCGTAGACTTATTCGGAATTTCTCTTTTACACTTTGGACATTTCATAGTTTTGATTATAGCCTAAAGTTTGTATTTATGCTATACTTAAGGAAATGTAATTTTAAAATGGAAGAGAAATCTATGACAATTATATCGATATTAATGGAACCTGCAATTCTGATAATAACAGTATTTTTTCTATTATTCATAATGACTATTCTTAAAAATTATAGAAAAATAGAGGTAAATTTATGTTCTATCTATAATTTTTTAAAGAATTTAAACAAAAATGAACTATCATACAGATATCCTGAATTAGATAAATTTATGAGTTCAAATGATTTTACAAATACTGCTTGGGAAGATTTCAAAAAGGCATTAATCTTTCCGGAAAAATTATACATTGCATCACAAAATACTAATAATGATAATTATAGACCTGAAATTTACTTAACACTGGATGCTTCATATTTTTTTAACGAAGAAACTCTTATTTATTCAAAGATTAACCACAAATTTATACAAACAATGCCTACATTATTAACAGGCTTAGGGCCATTTTTTACGTTTTTAAAAATGGCAATTGCATTTACCGAAGTAAATTTTTCTATAGAATCAAATGTTGGAAATTCTCTAAACGGACTTATTGCAAATATTCAAATAGCGGCACTTTGTTCAGTATTTGCCGTAGGATATTCTCTAGCATTTATGTTCATCGAAAAAATTCTATACAATAAAATGTGTAAAAAATATTATTTACTAATTCAAAAAGAATTAATACGTTTATTTGATGTTGTAACAAGTGAAAAATTCTTAATAGACCTAGTAAAAGAATCAAAACTTCAAAATATTACTAATGAAAAAATCCTAAAATCTTTACCGGAAGACTTTGCAAAAGCGGTTTCTAAAAGTATTAATGAAACGACAACGCCTTATCTGGAAAACATATTATACAGTTTAAATAAATTAAACGAACAAACTTCTAAAAACTCTGGTGGAGATATTGTTGACAAACTATTTTAGAATTTAAAAAGGATAAAATGTGAGATTAAAACTAAAAAAAGAAGATAATAGCCAAGATAATATATTTTGGGTAACAATGACAGATTTAATGACGGCACTGGTGCTTGTTTTTATGGTTTTATTTTTTTATACATATATGACCAGTACGTATGAACGGTTAGAGAGTGGTATTGAACAACAAAAAGCAGCGGAAAATTTAGAGAAATCTTTAAAAGAACAAAATATTGAAGCTACAATTGATGGAAACAGAGGTATTGTAAAAATTTCAGATTTAGAATTATTTGAAATAAACAGTTACGAATTATCAGAAAAAGGGAAAAAATATCTCGATAAATTTGCTCCTGCTTATTTTAATTCATTATTCACAAACGATTATCTTAATAAAAATATTGCAAAAATCATAGTACAAGGTCACACTGATTCACAAACTTATAAGGGAAAATTTTCCGAAGACGAACAGTATATGAAAAACATGGAATTAAGCTTAAAAAGAGCATATTCTGTTGCAAATTATATGATAAGTACTCAATATAACAAAGAGAACGGAAACAAATTAAGAAAAATGATAATAGTGGAAGGTGCAAGTTTTTCTTCTCCAATACTTATTAACGGGAAAGAAGATTTTACCAAAAGTCGAAGGGTTGAATTAAAGCTTGTTATGAAAAATGAGAAAAAGCAACAAGGAATAATCCAACAAGAGCGGAAATAATAATATAAATTATAGGATCTTTTTTAGAATTCCAACTCATTAACAAAAGAACCCCCAATAAAACCATAGCTTTTAAATCTCTGATTTCAGGCTTTAAAAGTCCTAAAGCTACAGAAGTTAACAGAGCACAACTTATTGGTTTTAAAGTTGCAATTATTGATTTTACATAAAAATTATCACTAAATTTTCTTAAAATCTTGGAAACAATTATAACCAGAAATAGAGAAGGTAACATCTCTGAAGTTGTAGCAAGAGCAGAACCTAAAACACCAGCTGTTTTAAGTCCAGCATAAGTTGCAACATTTATTCCAACAGGTCCAGGAGTAATAGACGCAACAGCAACCATTTGGGTTAATTCATCTAAAGAATACCAATTATAAACCTGAGAAATATGGTATAAAAACGGAATTGTTGCATACCCACCACCAAAAGAAAACAAACCTATCTTAAAGAATTCTAAACAAAGATGAAGAAAAATCATTCTTTATCTCCTTCTCTTGTTTTTTCAATAAATCTTTTATAAACCACTCCCAAAACAGTAAATATTAAAATTGTCTGAATTGGAGATAATTTTATAAAAATCAAACCTAAAAGGGCTAACACAAAAATAATATAGAAAAACAAATCCCTCGTAGATTTTTGCCACATTTCTCTAACAGTTAACATAATTAAAGCAATAACAGCAACTCCTACTCCCCACAAAGCTCCTTGAACGTAAGAATTTCCTGTTAGAGAACCCAAAATAGACGCTAATAGAACAATGCACAAAAATGGAACAAAAGTAATACCAAACATTGCAACGATAGCCCCCCATTTTCCTCTAAGCTTATAACCTATAAACATAGAGATATTAGCGGCTATTAAACCGGGTAAAGATTGGCTTATCGCAAAATAATCTATTAAATCATCATGAGATATTAACGAACGTTTTTCAACAAATTCACTCGTCAAAAGAGGTAATATTACATACCCACCTCCAAGCAATAATGCACCAATTTTTGTAAATATTAAAAACAATTCTATTAATGACATTTTACCAACTTACGACCTAATTTATTAATCAATTCTTCATCTTCTTTAGGAGAAAAACCTGTCGTAGTTAAATAATTTCCTACAATTGTAGAATCTACACAATATTTAAAAGCTTTTTCAATATTTTCTTCAGACAATCTAGCCTTTTTTCCACCTGCCAATCTTATAGAGGAATTAGGACAAGCTATCTTAAATATTGCCAATGTTCTTAAAACATTTTCTTCATCAATTTTATCTCCATAATTTTCAAACGGAGTATTTTTTATCGGCGTTAATATGTTAACAGGAATACTATCCGGATTAATTTCAGCAAGCTCTAAAGCCATTTCAATTCTCTGTTCAACAGACTCTCCCATTCCGATAATAACACCGCAACAAAGTTCAATTCCGTATTTTTTTACTAAATTTACAGTATTAATTCTATCTTCATAAGTATGTGTTGTACAAATTTCAGGATGATATGACTTGCAAGTATTTATATTATGATGAAATCTTACTAAACCTACTTCTGCAAGTTGTTTAGCTTGTTCTTCATTTAAAATACCTATACTTGCACAACTTTTAATTCCTTCTTTATTAAGAGCCTTAATCATCTCTAACATTGTATCAAAATCACTCTCATCAGGAGTTTTCCCTGAAGTTACAATTGCTACCCTATCAGCACCATTTTTAACACTATCTTTTGCAGCGTCAACAACAGTTTCTACTGATAGCAAAGGATTAGTTTCTATATTAGTATTATAATGAGAACTCTGTGCACAATACTTACAATTTTGTGAACATTTTCCTGTTCTTGCACTAATAATTGAACAAAATTCAAATTCACCTTTTAAATATTTTTTAGCTTCACTTAAAAGTGAATCTAAATCTGAGTTATATAAATTTAATAATTCTTCCTTTTTATACATAAATATCTCCTTAATACCCAACGCTTAATCCTGCACATAAATTTATTGATTGTCCCGTAACACCTTTAGCATCATCTGAAATCAAATACTTAACCATGCCTGCTATTTCAGAAGGATTAACAAATCTTTTTTGAGGAATACTATCAATAATTTCATCTTTTGAGAATTCACAATCATTAATAGATTCATTTCCTAAATCCGTATCAACCCAACCAGGATTTATAGTATTTACAGTTATACCATATTCTGCAAGTTCCAAACCTAAAGCTTTTGTTGCACCTATTAAACCAGCTTTTGTAGCTGAATACAAACTAGCATTAGCTTCTCCCATAACTCCGCTAATTGAACCTATATTTATAATACGTCCCCACTTTTTTTGTTTCATATATGGAACTGCTTTAGATATTAGATACAATGGTGCTTCCAAGTTAGTTTTTATGATATGAGAAAGAGTAATTTTATCCATATTTTCAATCGGAGAATAAATATATTCTCCAGCATTGTTAATTAAAATATCGATATTATTTTGTTCTATATATTCACCTAATTTTTCATACTCAAATGCTAAATCACACACAAAATAGTTTTTATACTCTTTAAGTAAATTTTCATTCCTAGCAGAAACAAAAATCTCACCATTTAAAGTTTGTGCAATAACTTTTCCAATTCCTCGACTAGCACCAGTAATAAGTATATTCATAAAAAAATACTCCCTATGAAAATTATATCATAAGGAGAAGGAATGTTAAGTCAAAATTAAGTTAAAAACTGTGCTTGATAATTGTAGTACGTCATCGTTGCATTTTGCTCACTAGGTTTATTTGATAAACCAAACACGCTTTGAGCTTCTGTTTTTAACCCTGCAAAATAAGTCATAGCTTGACCATCAATTGCACTTTGACTCAATAGTTGAATTGCGTTATTAAACGCAGCATAATCTTTTTCATAATCACCAGTAGCTTGAACTCCTATTTGAGCACATAAACTTGCCCAAGGTATAACTTTTTGATTATTTTGATTATCAATCTGCTCTTGAACTTGCTTTGAATACTCTGCATACATTGCAGCATCTAACTTCTTCAAATCATCAGTTTTTCCGGTAGGGGTAATATTAAAATCATCAAAGGCACGTTCTAATGCTGCAGAATTAAACGGCACGCGTCCTAAATATGAATATAGATTTGCACTTGTATAAGAATATACTCCGTTTACGGTGAAGTTTGACATGATACACACCTCATATATGATATATAATGTATATCGGCAAATTTTCTAAAAACTTTAGCTTTTTTTCAATAAATTTTACAAAACTTTACAATTTACCCTCAAAAAGCTTGTATAACAACATTTCTATTTTTTAAAATTTATATATTTGAAGTTTTGTAACAAAATTTTCAAATTTACTAAAGTTTAGAAAAAAAATGCCGTTAAAGAAGAAAAAGTAGGATTGTACTGTCAAAATATTAAAAAGAAAATAATGAAAGGAGTATTTAGATGGAAATTAATGCACAAAACATAGCGAAGGCTATTAGCGAAGGAAAAATCAGTTATTATGAAGCTCTCAATACCTATAAAGGTATAAGAGAAGAGGAAATTAACGCTGAATTAAGAAAATTAGGAGGAGATCCTGGTGCTCCTGTCGACGGTTTTGAAGGAAAAAATTCACCAAAAGAAGAAAAGGTATTATATTTAACAAAAGACGATACCTATTATCAGAATAAAAGAGCTCAATATAATAATGAAGCTGTTCAAGCTAAAGCTGATATGAAAAAAGCTTGGGATAATGGCAATTATTTAGATGCAGCTTTATCATTCGGCAAAGGACTTTTAGCCGCCTATAGAAAAGAAACAACGCCAGAAAATATGAGCGAAGCTATGAGACAAGATGCAGGGTTTGGGACAGTAGTTAAATATGCAGTAGCACTTGGAGCAGCAGGAGCAGCTTTTGCAAGCTGTGAGTATAATGCATCTCTAATGGCAATAGTACCAATAAGCATAAACAGTTCATTAGAAGATGCTATAAATGCACTTCTTTCGGGACAAGAAGTTAATAATCAAATTCTAGCAGCTATTTTAGAAAAAGAAATAAGTAACGGAGCAACGCTGGAAGATATAAAAAATCTGGTAGGAAATAATACATTTGTCTTGGATGCAATTCTTAATGCAATAACTGAAGGAAACAATCTATTAACAGAAATAAGAAATTCTATTGATTCCGGAAACGAAGCGATATTAGAAACCTTAATCGATATTAAATCAAGTATAAAAGTAATTTCTGATTTAGTTGTTTCGCAACCAGATTATAGCAAACAATTAGAAGAAATTAAAAACGCCATTGAAAAAGGAAATAGTAGTACCCAAGATATTATAGCTATGTTAAATAATTTATTTAACGAAGTTGTTAAGAATGGAGATACACAAGTTGATATCTTAGCAAAACTTGAAGAAATTCAAAACTCTAATAAATCAGATGGTGAAAAATTAGCTGCAATGTTAGAATTATTGAAAAACATAGATTCTACAACTCAAGATATCAGTAAAAAACTGGATGAAATCAAAGATAAATTAGATTCATTATCTGGAGCAGGTGGTATTAGTAAAGAAGATATAAATGCTATTATTGATGCTATTAAAGAAAATGGTGAAAAAATTGATGCAACAAATCAATTGTTAGCAAAAATGCAAGATCAGGATGAAAAATTCCAAGCTCAAGTCTTAAAATTACTAGCAAATGTCGGAGCTGATTATACAGATGTTCTTAACAAAATATTAGATGCAGTAAACAATGGCAACGCTAAACTAGATGATATTACTAAATTGCTTGGTAAAATGCAAAATCAAGATTTAGAATTCCAAAAGAACGTCTTGAATGCTATTGACAAATTTGGCACAGATATTTCAAACAAATTAACACAAATTCTTACAGTTGTAGAAGCTGATAAAGATACAGGTAAAAATATTGAAGAATTGTTAAATAAAGTTCTTGCAAATATGGATTCTAATACTGCTAAAATCATTGATGCAATTGCAAATATCAAAATTGAAGGTGGTGGAAGCGGCAATGTAGACTTATCATCAGTAGAAGCAATGTTAAAAGAATTAGTTGAGTTAACAAAAGACAACAACAACGCACTAACTAACATCGATGGTAAACTTGATGTACTTAATATAACAACGCAAGCTATACTTGATAAGATCAACGTTGAAGCTAACAAAAATGACGAACGATTCGTAAAAGTTGATGCCTTTATGAAAGAAGTCTTAAGTAAATTATCATCAGCATCAGGTTATGATGATAGTAAATTAATGGAGGTCTTAAGTAAATTAAGCAATATGTTAGATACAAGACTAGAAGAAATTTTAAATGCAATCAAAGATCACGATGTTCACGTAACAGTTGATGTAACAGGAAAAGTCACTTGCGAATGTGATTGCGGTAAACCTCACGAAGGTATTCTAGGTGACTTAGAAGATGCTTTAGGATAATAATTTAGACATATCCAAATTTATAAGAGCGAATTAAATTAATTCGCTCTTTTTTTTATATTCTTTTTTGGGACTTAGGATCCAAGATATCTCTAATTACATCTCCTAGTAAATTAAAAGAAAGCACCGCAATAAAAATCAATATTCCAGGAGTTAAAAGCCAAGGTCTATATAGAATATTAGTGAATTCTTGTGCTTCTTTTAACATATTTCCCCAGCTTGCATCAGGCTGTTGAATACCTAAACCTAAAAAGCTTAAGCCTGATTCTGCCAATATATATGAAGGAATACTCAAAGTCATAGCAATAATTACATAACTAGTGGTTTGAGGCAAAATATGTTTAAGAATAATTCTTAAATCAGATGCTCCAATAGTTTTAGCAGCAGAGACAAAATCTTCGTTTTTTATTGATAGTACCATACCTCTTACTACTCTTGCAAACCCTGCCCAACCTATCAGGGCTAAAATTACTACAATCAATCCAAATCGTTGAACACTTGTCATGCCTGTAGGAAGAATTGCAGCAAGAATTATTAAAAGATAAAAACTAGGTATTGCCATAACTGCTTCTGCAAATCTCATCATTAAGACATCTACTATACCACCAAAATATCCTGAAATTCCACCATATAAAAGACCAATCGGAAATACAATCAAAAGTGATAAAAATCCAACCGTCATAGATATTCTTCCACCAAATAACAGTCTTGAAAAAACATCTCTGCCATTTATATCAGTACCTAATAGATATAATTCTCCACCGTCTTGTACTCCAAACAAATGTCTATGCCCCTCAATTTTTGGTAATAGTTTCAAGTAATATTTTTGACTCCTATCTTGTTTATAAATTGTCTGCATAAGAGTCGGCTCAAATTCTCGTATATAATTATAAGTATAAGGTCTTGATAAATTACCTTTTTCATCTATTGTATAGACTTTTGAAGGTGGAGCATAAGCTTTATCCCTATTTGAATAACTACTTGAATAAGGGGCAATAAAATTTGCAAAAAGTATTATCAAATACAATACTACAAGAGTAAAAAATGATATTCTTGCAAATTTATCTTGAAATAATTTAGCAAAAAATTCTCTCATTTTGTCCCCCTAACTCTAGGATCAGTAAGCATTAATAAAATATCAGCCAAAAGATTTCCTAAAATAAGCATAATTGTCCCCATCATCAAAGATGCCATAACAAGATTAATATCTGATTTCATAACAGCTTCTAGTATTAATCGTCCAAGACCGGGATACTGAAATACATATTCAGTAAGAGCAGCTCCACTTAACAGTCCTGCAAATTCGAAGCCTAATAGAGTTATCATAGGATTTATTGCATTTCTAAGAGCGTGCTTAAAAATAACCTTAAATTCACTTAGCCCTTTAGCTCTTGCAAATTTTACATAATCACTATCCAAAACTTCAAGCATATTAGCTCTCATCTGTCTTTGTAATCCGCTTAAAGATATCGTAAATAAAACAACGGTTGGTAATACTAAATGTTTTGCTAAATCAAAAAACTTCCCTATTAAAGAAAGTTCATTAAAATTATAGCTAGTAAGTCCTCCCACAGGAAACCAACCTGTCTTTACTGCAAAAATTAACAATAATATTGCAAAGAAAAAAGAAGGAATTGCCATTCCAATACTTGAGATAACAGTTAATACTCTATCAAAAACTGTTTCTTTTTTCACTGCTGCAAAAATTCCAAGCGGAATTCCTACTATCCATGTCATAAAAATTACAATTGATGTTAATAAAAGAGTATTAGGAATTCTTTCTTTTAATTTAGTTGAAACTTTTTCGCCAGCAGAAGTATAACCCAAATCACCTTTAAGAAAAGACTTAGCCCAAGAAACATACTGAATATAAATAGGCTTATCTAAATTTAAACGCTTAATTTCCTTATCTAAAGTTTCTTGAGATATCGAAGGATTTAATCTCAATTCTGCCAATGGATCAATTGGAGCAAGACGAATTATAAAAAAACTAATAATTGATACTATTATTAAAAGTGGTATCACTTGCAATATTCTTTTTGATATATATTTAAAAAACTCCATTTTTACTCCACATAAATTTCATCTAAATTGTAAATTAATCCGCTTAAAGGTGTCGGATAGATATTCTTAAATTTCTTTCTAATAGCCGTAATTCTTATTGGCGAATATAAATAAATAATAGGTTTTTGATTATAAATAATTGTTTGGTATTTATCGTATAAAGGTTTTCTCTCTTCAAATGATAATTTCAAAGCCCCTTCTTTAAAAATTTCATCCAAATCCTTTTCCCAAGATAATCTATCATCAACAGAATAATTCGCAGGTCTTTGATTGAACATATGCAGACTGCCTTTAGAAGTCCAAACATTTTTTCCATCATGCGGTTCAAGAGGAGAACCTGTTAACCCCATTATTGCCATATCCCAATCGTATGTATTTGTAAGCTTATTTACTAAAGAATTAAACTCTACAGGCTTGAAATTAACTTTCATTCCCAATTCTTCCAAATCCTGTTTTATCATTACACCTAATGCTTCTCGTTCTAAATTTCCTGCATTAGTGTATAAATCAAATTCAACTCGATTACCCTGCTTATCATATAATTTACCGTTTTTTAATACAAAACCTGCTTTTTGAAGACTCTTTCTGGCAACATTAATATCAGAAGGATGACCTTTTATATATTTATTTAAATATATTGAATTCAAACTCTCTGCAGTAAATAAAGGTTCTGCTACTCCTGATGCTATATTTTGTACCATATTTTTTCTATCTATAGCCCAATCTATAGCCGCACGAAAATCTCTATTTCCAAACCATCTTTGCTTAATTGGATTTACATAATATTTTCCGTTTTTATCTTTTCTATTATTTAAATTTATAACTAAAAACAAGGTTCCAGTATCAGCTCCTAAATTATATACAGAATAATCTGATTTAGATTCATTAAGTTTATATTGAGCAACATTTGAACCTCTTATAGATAAAACATCAAGCTCTTTTGCTTCAAATTTCAATATTTCATTATTTGTATCACCAACAATTAAATATACAACTTTATCCAAATATGGTAACTGTTTATTTTCTAAATTTATTTTGTAATAATTCGGATTTCTTACAAAAACTACTCTTTGAGCTGCTACATATTCTTTTAATTTAAAAGCTCCGCTTGATACGATATCTTTTGGGTTAGTATTTGGAGATAAAAAAGCATTGAATACAGATTCCCCCTTATCAGAATAAGTTTTAAAATAATGTTTTGGAACAATAGGATAACTTAATTGTCTTAAAAATGGTGCAAATGGTCTTGGAGTTGTAAACTTAACTGTATAATCATCAATTTTAACAAGAGTTGGCAATTTCCCGTCTACAATCATTGCATCCATGGTAGAAGGATTTCCTAAGCCTTTAAATACAATTTCATTATACGTATAAATAACATCATCAGCAGTAATTAACTTACCATCTGTCCATTTTATCCCTTTACGTAAATGAATTATATAATCATTCCCATTAATTTCAAAACTCTTAGCTAAAAGAGGTTGAACTTCACCTGTTCTAGGATTAGTAGTTACCAGACCATCATAAAGCATGCCCGCCATAGAGGATGATGTAGCATCTTTAGTATTACACGGATTAAAAGTCTTAGGTCCTTCTCCAATAGTAGAAATAACGAGTTCTCCTCCAAATTTTCCGACAGGAGCTTGAGATTGTAAATAATCTATACCATTTATTATTACATTTCTTTCTTTTGCAGGATAAACTATTTCTTTTATATCTGCGTTAATAACATTATCAGAATATTGTTCAGGAATATCAGCCCTTATACAAGCTTTTAAAAATAACCCGACAATTAGTATTAAAAAAATTATTCCCCAAATTCTCTTCATAAATAAAAGGATACCATATTTTATAAAATTTTGCTTAATCCATAGGGCTATATTTTGATTCTTATACAATTTATATATATTAAGTTTTGTAACGAATAATTAGAACTTTGAAATTAGATAAATTTTAAATACTTTTTATATATGTAAGACTAAGATGGAAGTATAAAAATGGTATCAAATCTAAGCGGATACAATATGAATAATGGTTTAATGGGACTAATCCAGAATGGTCTTAGCTCATTTGGCGGATACTCAAGTTTCGGAGTTGGCGGCTTTAGTGGCAGCATTTTCCCAATGGGAGGTAATTATTTCACTGATTGCTATGGAGAAACAAATTATAATGCAATTGCCGGATTTGGAGTAGCAAATGCATTAATGAGCGTAGCAACTCAAGCAGCTTATCATTGCTTCGCTCAAAGAGCTGCAAAGGTAGATCATAAAGAAGAAGCGAAAAATGTTCAAGACGCTATTTCTGAAAAAGAAACTGAAAAAAATGAGTTAGCTAATGATAAACAAGCAGCAGAGAAAAAGGTTTCTACAGCAAGTGCAGAAGTAACACGTTTAAAAGGAGAAATTAATTCGTTAAATAATGATATACAACAACTTAATAAAAAAAGAGAGGATGCATTTAAAAATAACGATGGTACAACCGTTGAAAATTATGATAAATTAATAGGAAGTAAACAAACAGAACTAAAAAAACTACAAGAAGAAAAAACAGAACAAGAAAAAATCTTAGAAGAAAACACTGAAAAAGTAACAAAATGCACTGAACAAATCAGCACCATAGATAACGAGATAGCTCAATTAAAAATAGAATTAAAAGAACATCAAGATGCGATTAATGACAAACTATTAAATAAAGCTGATGGTAGAAAATATAGCAGAACATCCGATGAAGAATATTCTAAAAAAGTAGTTGACGGCAAACTTGATGATAAAACTACTTATACAAAAAATGATTTTCAAACAGCAATTCGCAATTTTAGAAATGCGGTAGAACCTTCAGATAAAAAAGAAAAAGCTCAAACTTTAGTTGATATGTATAAAAGATTATCGGTAGAAGAACAAAGTTCAACATTTAAAAAGGCTACTGAAATCGCTTATGAATATTTACAACAAGCATAAGAAAATAATTTAGAATTTCTAACGTCGAGTTTTATTAACAAGCTCGACGTTTATATTTATCTAATTCGGCTATTTATTTAACAAATTATTTATTCTTTAGTATATTTATGTTATCATTACTATAATTGGAGAGGATTATTATGATAAATTTTTTGTTAAAACTATTAGGCGATCCTAATGAAAAAAAAGTAAAAAAAATATTAGGTATAATTGGTCATATAAACGCTTTAGAACCGGAATTTGAAAAATTAACGGACAATGAACTTAAAGCAAAAACTAAAGAATTTAGAGAAATATTATCAAAACGACCAACATCAGATAATGAAAAAGCTGATAGAATATTAGAAAAAGAAGCTCTTGATAAAATTTTACCGGAAGCTTTTGCAACAGTAAGAGAAGCCGGAAAAAGAGTTTTAAATATGCGACATTTTGATGTCCAATTAATTGGAGCATATTTTTTACATAACGGACATATTGCAGAAATGAGAACAGGAGAGGGAAAAACTCTTGTTGCAACTTTAGCAGCTTATCTTAATGCTCTTACAGGAAAAGGAGTTCACGTTGTAACTGTTAACGATTACCTTGCAAAACGTGACAGTGAATGGATGGGAAAAATTTACAAATTCTTAGGACTTTCTGTAGGGGTAATTCTTTCCAATCAACACGATGCAGAAGAATTTGAAAGAAAAAGAGAAGCTTACAACTGCGATATTACATATGGTACAAATAACGAATTCGGATTTGATTACCTTAGAGACAATATGGCTTCTTCAAAAGATATGCTTGTCCAAAGACCATTTAATTATGCAATTATAGACGAAGTTGACAGTATTTTAATTGATGAGGCAAGAACACCTTTAATCATAAGCGGACGTGTTGAAAAATCAGCTGATACATATACTTTAATGGCAAAAGTCGCACCACAACTTCAAAAAAATATTGACTACGAAGTTGATGAAAAAAATAAAAATGTTATCCTTACCGAAGATGGTATTGATAAAGCTCAAGAAATTATTGGCTGTAAAGATTTATTCGATATAAATAATCAATATGCTCACGATTTATTAAACGCCTTAAAAGCAAAAGAGTTATTTATAAAAGATACTGATTATGTTGTTAAAGAAGGTGAAATCATGATAGTAGATGAATTCACCGGACGTTTAATGCCAGGAAGACGTTGGTCTGATGGGTTGCACCAAGCTATTGAAGCCAAAGAAGGGGTTGAAATTCAAGACGAGACCCAAACTTTAGCAAGTATAACATTCCAAAATTTATTCAGATTATATCCGAAACTTTCCGGCATGACTGGTACTGCAATGACAGAAGAAGCTGAATTCGGGAAAATATATAACTTGGAAGTTACTGTTATTCCAACAAACAAACCTGATATTAGAATTAATTATCCGGATGTAATTTATAAAACAGAAAAAGCAAAATACAATGCTGTTGTAAATGATATCATTGAACAAAATAAAATAGGAAGACCTGTTCTGGTTGGAACTGTAAGTATTGAAAAATCTGAATACATTTCTGCTTTATTATCTAAAAAAGGAATAAAACACAACGTATTAAATGCAAAACAACACGAAAAAGAAGCATATATCATAGCTCAAGCAGGTAGAATTGGGGCGGTAACAATTGCTACTAATATGGCTGGACGTGGAACGGATATTCTTTTAGGTGGTAATGCCGAATTTTTAGCAAAAGAAGATTTAGAAAAACAAAATATTACACCTGATAATCCAAATTATGATGAATTAAAAGAAAAAGCTTTGCAAAAAGCAAGAGAGATTACAGAAAAAGAACACGCAAAAGTTGTTGAACTTGGTGGTTTACACGTTATCGGAACTGAAAGACACGAATCCAGAAGAATTGATAACCAATTAAGAGGCCGTGCAGCTCGTCAGGGTGATCCTGGTTCTACAAGATTTTTCTTATCTCTAGAAGATAATTTAATGAGAATTTTCGGCGGAGATAAAATCACTGCTCTTATGACAATGCTTAATGTTGAAGAAGACATGGCTATTGAATCATCACTTATTACAAGACAAATTCAATCTGCACAAAAGAAAGTTGAAACTTATCACTTTGATATAAGAAAAAGTGTTCTTCAATATGACGATGTTATGAATATTCAAAGAGAAAAATTCTATGCTCAAAGACGTAAAGTTCTTGAAGGTAAAGATTTGAGATCAGATATTGAATATATGATAGACAAAGAAATTGATAGATTATTAAAAAGTTATATTACTCCGGAAATGAATCCTGAAGAATATATTCAAGAAGATTTAGAAACTTTAATAAAAGAATTACACTCAACAATTCCTCAATTATCATATATAACTATTGATGATATCGGAAACTATAGATATTCAAAGATTTATGATTCTTTACGTGATGCTGCACTAAAGGCTTATAAAGAACACGAAGAAGAAATTATCAATTTCTATAACTCTATTTCAGAACAATACAATCCAGACTTCGAAAAACAAGAATTATTTTCAGAAAATAATATAATGAGATCTTTAGAAAGGGATATATTATTAAGAGTTGTTGATAATCAATGGATTGATCATCTTCACAATATTGATATGTTAAAAGATGGAATCGGCCTCAGAGCTTATGGACAAAAAGATCCTCTAATTGAATACAAAAAAGAAGCTTATGATTTATTTAATAAAATGATGTTTGAAATCCAAAGTAATACCGTAAAATATCTATTTAGAGCTAAATTTGGGATACAATTTGTTTCAGATGACGGTATTGAAGTTTTTGAAAACTAAAATTTAAAACTAAAAACAAAAAAAATCACCTTAAAAAAGGTGATTTTTTTTTCTAAACAACTACCCATTTATACAATATAATAAATTTCATTTTAGTTATATTCTATGGTAAATTGAAAATAAGGAGTAACAAAATGAATAAAAATGTAATTATTATTTTATCAATTTTTATCGTTCCGCTTGTTATATACTGGGGACTAACAAAAGACAAATTAACAACACCTCCATCAATTGCATCAACCGGAGCTGAAATTATAAAATTTTCTTCACCAATGTGTTACGAATGTCAAGAATTAGAAAAGGTTTTTGAAGAAGTCTTCCCTAATTACAATCGAGATATTACACTAAAAAAAATAGATGTTACTCAAAAAGATAAACAAACAGCGGAATTAATAAAAAAATATGAAGTAAAATTAGTTCCAACTACTGTTTTTAAAAACTCAAAAGGTTTAACAACAAGACGTATTGAAGGAACTATGCAACCAAAAATTTTAGAAAATTATTTGAAAGAGATTATAGATGGATAATTTAGCACAAATTTTTTCAACAGAAATAACAGGTTTACATATATGGATATTAATGTTTCTAGCGTCCTTTGCAGGAGGTATAATAGCATCAATTTCACCTTGCTCATTAGCAATGCTTCCTTTAATAATAGGATATGTTGGCGGTTATTCAAAAGAAACTCCAATAAGAACTTTTATTCAACTATGTTGCTTTATACTCGGAACTGCAATTGTTTTTTCTATAATAGGGATAATTTGTGCAATAACAGGTAGTGTATTTGCATCCGCATTAGGAGGTTATTTTACTCTAATAATTGCATCATTACTTATAGTTATGGGGCTTAAAATTACAGAAATCTTAGATTTTGAAATGCCTGTAATAATAAAATCAATGCCTGTTAATAATACGAATTCTTTATTTTTATATCCAATATTACTAGGTATAGCATTTGCCCTTGCAGGAACTCCTTGTTCTACTCCTATTTTGGCAGGGATTATGGCATTTGCAGCTATGGGAAAATCTCTATTTGCAGCTGTTTTAATGTTGTTCTTATTTGCTTTAGGACAAGGTATTATCTTAATCATAGCAGGATTATTTACATCTAGCCTTAAAAATATAAAACAACATTCTAATATAACAAACGTAGTAACAAAAATAAGTGGAATACTTCTTATTATTGTTGGAATTTATCTATATTACAAAGTGTTTAGTCCACTAATTTAAAAACCTTCTCTCAATAATTTCAGAAGCTATTTTAATACAATTTTCACAAGGTCTTTCTTCATAATATTGTTCCGTTCTTTCTGATGGAATATAAGAGTCAGAACCCTCTTCAAGACCTAAAATTTCTCTACAAATTATAGTCCCACATTTTGATTTAAACTCTTCAGCCAGCTCTTGAATAAGTTTGTAGTGTTCTGCTTTTGCAATATCATTATTAGGAGAAGTATATCCTCTTAAAAATCCTGCAATCATAAACATTGCAGAAACAGCACCGCAAACTTCTCTAAGCCTCCCCATGCCTCCTCCAAAAGAGGAAGAAAGCTTTAACGCTGTTTTGTCATCCAACCCGACTAAATCAGCAAAAGCCAACAAAACTGACTGAGCACAATTATAACCTTCTCTAAAATTATTACATGCTTTTTTTGAATAAATACCCATAAAAATATTGTACAATAAAATGAACAAATAAAAAATAAAACTCGTTATATAATTGTAGAACTTGAAAGGAGAGTTTAAAATGACAGATGAAAACAAAATTATAGAAGAAAAATCAACTTGTTTATGCCAAAACAAAGAATTCAGACATTTCTTGACAATTGCAGGCGGAAGTTTTGTCGGAGTATTTTTAGCATTAAGTCTATTTGCTGCACTACACAAACCTCCAATGCCACCAGCACCACCTATGGCACCATGTCCTTACGGATACCAAATGCCAAGACCTTGTCCTCATCATCATTTTGATAGAGCAGATCACGGAGATTTTCATAAAAAAATGATAAAAAAACATCGTGCAGATAGAGCAGATAGACCAATACCTCCAAGAGAAGATAGACCAGCTCCTGAAATAGATGACTAATAATAAAAAGAAGAAGTAAAAAATTTACTTCTTCTTTTTTTACTTGATATTTAAAAATGTTTATGCAAGAATTAACTAGTGACAATTTAATAAAAAAACTTATGGCAAGGTAGCTCCCTGAGTGAGTGTAACGAACGAAATTATAGATTTTGTGAGAGCAACGCTCGAAGCAACTGAGCCAATGACAATTTAATAAAAAAACTTATGGCAAGGTAGCTCAGTTGGTGAGAGCGCACGGCTCATACCCGTGAGGTCGAGAGTTCGAATCTCTCCCTTGCTATTTTATTTTGTCTTTTCACGGGTTATTCGCCGTCCGCAGATTTTCAATCCCAATCGAATCGGACTCAAGTTTTCGTCCGCTTCTCTTGGTGCACACGGCTCCCTCTCGCAAAACTTGACATTTAGTCAACTTTTGCTTCGGCACTGTCCGTGAGGTCTCGGGGGTAAAAATTTTTCTATTCACACTATATACCGCAAAGTCTAAAACACAAATCTCTCCCTTGCTATTTTATTTTGTCTTTTCACGGGTTATTCGCCGTCCGCAGATTTTCAATCCCAATCGAATCGGACTCAAGTTTTCGTCCGCTTCTCTTGGTGCACACGGCTCCCTCTCGCAAAACTTGACATTTAGTCAACTTTTGCTTCGGCACTGTCCGTGAGGTCTCGAGGGTAAAAATTTTTCTATTCACACTATATACCGCAAAGTCTAAAACACAAATCTCTCCCTTGTTATTTTTTTTGTCTTTTTCACGCGTTATTCACCGCACAAATGTATTTTTATGTCCGATTTGTATAAATGCTATCAACTGTTGGTTAGGCATACCTGCCCAACAATACTAAATTATAGTGGTCGAAAGTTCCTTAATGAAGTATTCATAAATACACCCAATCGGACTTTATTAGGACTTTTATATACAAAAAGTAGCCTTAAAATATCCTAAAAATTACTGAAATCAAAGATTTTTGATAGTCCTGTAAAAGTCCTATTGATTGTTGAACGATAAGCTCAACCTACAAACTAAATGATATTGTTTTTTACAAAAAAATAGATGAGCGACTTTATTATATGCAGATAGCAACAATAGAAGCTTTAATAGAAGAATAGTTTTTATTATTAATTATGATTTTCTCCATTAATTGTTTTGTTTTTGTTTTTACTAAAATTAGTCTTACATAATTGTAACTTTTTGTAAAAATATTTAAAGTTTTTACAAAAAAAGCCGATACAGAACTTGAAAGGACATAGTTATGAGTGAAATTTTTAATATAAACCTATCAAATAATTCAAATATTAGTTTAGATAAAAGTTTGCCAGAACAGAATCCCGATAAAAACTCTATCTTTATGATTGGTGGCGATAGTAACGGAAATGGTTATGTTGAAGATTCTGAAGTTAATAGTGAACTATTAGCACTTTTTAGTACAAAAAAACTTGTTGGTAAATCTTGGTCATATATAAAAGAAAATATTGGAAGATTACTTGGTTTAAAATCTGCGACTATTATTATTGAAACAAAGAAGAATGAATCAGGAAATTTAGAATATACTCAAATTCTAACAAATGAAAATGGTAATGTTAATAAAACTAGTGAATCATTAAAAAGCCCGGATGGTAATTTAATTAAGAATACTCATTATTCAAATTATCGCTATGATGCAAATGGTAACATAATAGGTTATGACGTAAAAGTAGAAAGTCCTCTAAATCCGGACTTACCACCTGAAATACAACGAACTACAAGAGAATATAGTGTTGAATTAGAAAATGTGTACGACGAAAACAACAAATTATTTCAAGTTATTGTTAAAACTAAAACTCTGTGCCAAAGAATTACGTATAATTATGATGAAAATCAAAAAATTTGCGAAATCGGAAAATTAGATTATAACGGAGATTTTATCCCAACAGGTAGTGGACTACCTAGTATTAAACCAATAAAAATATCACAAGATAATATATATTCCCTAGAATCAAATAATAATATGGCACGTGTGGAAGGTTTTGAGGGTTATAAGTTAAATTTAAAAATTTCAAAAAATGTAAATATTAATCTTAATTTTTATGTTTCTTCTGAACTAGAAGAAAAAGAAATACAATCTTTTACCAATAAACTTGCACAAGCAATAAAGAAAATGCCACAAAATGTATTAGAAGATTTTTCAAAAGAATGTAGAACAATATTTATTAATGATAAAATTGATAACAATGAAAAAGCTTGGGCTTTAGCAGTTCCACCATTAGATCAACTTATTCTTTCTTATTCTCAATTAGATAAGATTTCAAACGAAGATTTTGAAACAACTTTAGTGCATGAATTAGGACACTTAATTGATGGCTACAATTATTCTGATAGGTGTTCTTCATATTATAGCCGTGAATTCGAAGAATTAAAAACTTTATTAACTGAGGATTTAGGGTTTGATGTTTCTTCACATACACTTGACAATGTTAAAGAATTTTATGCAGATTGTTATTTAAGTCAAAATTATAAATTAAATAACGAGCATAGAGCTGCACGTATCTTTGATTTATTAAATGAATATAAATTTGCTGTAGAAAATTACTTAATAGAAGATTTACAACAAACTTACGGAGATAAACTTGATAAAATAAAAATTATATCTCAAAAATATAATACTTTATTAGATGGTTTCAAGTATTACAGGGAAAATATAGATAATGGTTACAATCAAAGAGTTGATGATTCAAAAGACCCGATGTCATTAGAACAATTAATAAAGATTTCTAACTAAAAATTTCATCAAAAACAAGATAATTTATTTAAAATATTGCATTTCATTACATAATGATTATACTCTAAGTATAAGTTTATTTTTTAATTAAAGTTACCAATGTAATTAATTATTCCATAAAGTATTAAAAACTTTTACCCCTCAATAAGTAGGTCTAGTTTACTAATCAGACAATAAAATTATCTGTCAACATTGCAATGCTAACCTACTTGAAATAATCACACTATCTGTTCAATGTAACCAAACCTCGTGTCTTTTTACAACAAACATAAAATTTCAATTACTAAATAACTTTTTATAAATTTCTTAGTATAAAATCTTACACAAAAGATTTATATAAAGAATCTTTTGGAACATTTGGAGTAAATAAATATCTATATTCATCTGAATAAAAACCCTGTTTGGACTTTGCTCGATTTTCTTTTTCAAACGCACATTTTTCTAGAGGATTTTTTTTGTATAATTCATAATTTTTATCTACTGAGATATAATTTTTATACCCACTGATTAAATCTTTAACTTTCTCAAGAGTATATTTTTCATTAGTGTTATAACAAAAATTTCTAACATCTTTTTTAGAACCATAATAATCATTCAAATACCTTTTATATAAATAGCTTATTTCATCATCATTTTTATTAATATATTCAATAATTTCATTATCAGATTTATCTTTTATTAAATTAGATAAAAAATTTAATAATTTTCTATCCTGATTTGCATGCTCTATTTCATGTTCTAAAGTTTTAAAAATATGCTCAATAGGTAAATTTTTATTAACCGTAATTTTTGCAACACCATTAGCCCCCATTATATAAGAGCCACATTTACCAACTGGTAAATCTAAAAATTCAAATTCTATATTAGGAATTTTATTTTTATGCACTAAAGATTGAGCTAAAGCAACTTTATCCGTAACAAATCTAGACATTGAATATAAATCATGATCCAACCATTTTATTAAATTTTTATCATATCCATTTGAACTAGCATCCGCTAGAAATAAATCATTATCATATTTATGATAATAAGACATTCTTGAATAAAATTTTGATTTGTTTGATAAATCTTTTATTTGAATACCTTCAGCTCCTTTTTCATAATTTAAATCATATTTAGTTTGAACTCTATCTAAAACATTTTTTTTATTAAAACCATATTTTACATTATCGCTTTTACCTGATAATATTGTGTCAATTTCGTGATACTCAGTTGGAATACCATTATGAAATTCTGTTGTACGTTTACGAAAATGCTTAACTTTAATATAATTATTGTTTTTTACTTTGTCATAATTATCAATATCCATAATACTAGAATTTTCATATTCTGACATTTTGAACAATTTATCATTTCTTAATTCAAATCGTTGCTGTAATTCTCCAAATTCATTTTTTATCGAAAAAATTTCTTTTTTATAACTTGAACCGTCAACACCAAAAGTAGAGTGTTCAAATAATAAACCTTTTTTTATATCATAATTTTTCGGCAATGAAACTCTTTTTAATAAATCTTCTTCTGATATAACTTTTTTTGATATAAGTTTTAAAGTGTTAACTATTCCCATGAATATAAAATCCCCTAGTTTATATATAATAAAAAATAAATTTATAAAAATAATTGCCTTTTTGTTACAAAATTTAATTTTCAAATTTTTAAAGATCTTTTTTTATAATCATGCCCAATTTTATTTCATGCTTCAAATAATTTTTTGTAAAAAATCTATCCAAATTATTATATAAATCCACCTTCATCTTAAGAATTTTATTGTTTCCACACACTACAGATATTTCTTTATTACTAATAGAAACATCAACAACCTCTCCTATTTTACTATTTTCATAAATATTATTTTCAATTTCTACAGATTTTACTGCTAAAGGAGTCCCACAATTATAAAAATAAGCTTTTCCCCAAGGATAAATAGCCCTTATTAAAGCTTCATTTTCTTCTGCACTCTTTTCAAAATCAAGTTCTAATCCGCTTGGATAAGAATAATAACTGGCTCTATCTTCTCTTTGTTGAAGCGGAATTATAATATCTTCCCTTAATGCTTTTAAAAGTTCACAAACAACTCCGCGGGCAGTCAAAACAGTACGTTCTTTTAGAGTTTTTCCGGTATCAGAGGGATAAATTTTTACTTCTTCTTGAGCAAGTATTGCACCTGTATCAAAGCCATCATCTACGAGATGAAAAGTTACTCCACTTGTCTTTTCCATATTACGTATTGTCCAGAAATAAGGATTTGGACCTCTATAAGCCGGCAAAAGTGAAGGATGAGCGTTTATTGTTGCAATTTTAGGTAAATCGTAGATTTCCTTCTTTATTTTCTCACCCCAAGAACCTATTAATATTATATCGGGACTAAGTTTTAAAAGTTTTTTCTTAAACACTTTAGAATTAACGCTATTAGCATGAATTTCAGGAAGATTATAACTTTTTATATAATTATAATCCAATGAAGGATTTAAAATATCTTTTATTTTTCTAATAATAGAAGGATATTTTCGCATCTCATTTCTAAAAACACCAACTATCTCACAATTTGCATCCAAAGCTCCTGCAATCAAATTAGTAAACATTTCTCCATAGCCGACTATTACAACTTTAAGCATTCATTTATATCCTTTTTTATTTGATTTTTAAGCTCTTCTAAATTTTGAAATTTTTTCTCCTCTCGGATTTTTTTTATTATTTCAAACCGAACTCTTTCACCATACAAATCGCCATCAAAACCAAGAATATGAGCCTCTGCAACGGGTTTAACGGTATTATTAACAGTAGGTCGCATGCCCCAATTTAAAACTCCCGAATATTCATTATATTTTATAAAATAAACACCATATGGAAGCTGTACAATATTTTGAGGATACTCTATATTAGCTGTTGGAAAATCAAGCGTTCTGCCTATTTTAGCACCTTCTAGAACAACATTCTCAATGAAGAAATTTGTTCCTAATAATCGATTGGCTCTTTCAATATTTCCTGTTAGGATTAAAGATTTTATAAAGGTCGAGCTTACTATTTCGCCATTATATTTTATTGGATTTATGCAGTGATATTCATAATTATATTTTTTCTGCAATTTTTCTAACAACTCAGGGTTTCCCATTTTATTAGCCCCAAAAGTATGATTAAAACCTGTATAAATTGCTTTTGGCGAAAATTTTTCTACAATAAATCTTACATAATCCTCTGCAGGCATGCCTGCTATTTGAGCAAAATCAAATTCTAAAATCTCATTAACCCCTAAATCTTTAATTTTATTTAGCGAGCATTCTCTTGGATAAATATATTTATAAGGCTTTTTAAAGTATATCGCAGGAGATTCTTTAAAAGTTATAAGAATTGTTTTTCCTGCTTTTACAGCAGACTGAATAAGCTCCTTATGAGCAACATGTATTCCATCAAAAAAACCTAAAACTAAATTTGTATTCATTATTATGCAATAGTATTAAGTTTTTCACCTAAAATCTGTTTATGACAAAAGTTTTGCCATTCATTAATATTATCAAAAATCTGAGGTAATTTTTCTACTGTATTAGACTTTTTAATAGTGTAAGGAGTTAAAGAATTAAATGAAGTATCCCCAATTGGCTCATTGCTTCTGCTATTATAAAATGGCATATTATTACTTAAATTATAGCCTTTATTATGATTAACAGAAATTGCAGAAACTTGCATAGTCACCCCTTTTATTTTTTTACTGAGATGGCAAAGACAAGAAAGTCTATTTCGCCTTACGAAAAAATTTTATCATATTATAAAATTTTATGCAATAAGTTTGTCAGGCAATTTTTTATTATTAAATTACCTGTTTGTTTATGGTAGAATTTACTTAATAGAATTGAATTAGGGGAAAATTTATTATGAAAATGTCAAAATTATTTGTGCAAACTTTAAGAGAATTTCCGTCAGATGCGGAAGTTATTTCACATAAAATGCTCGTTAGAGCTGGATATATAAGAAAACTTACCTCAGGGGTTTATAACTATTTACCCCTAATGTGGCGAGTACTTAAAAAAGTTGAAAATATTGTTAGAGAAGAAATGGACAAAGCAGGAGCTCAAGAGTTACTCATGCCTTTTGTTCAACCTAAAGAGCTTTGGGAAGAATCAGGCAGATGGGAAGTTTACGGAAAAGAACTTATGAGATTGAAAGACAGACATAATCGTGAAATGTGTCTTGGACCAACTCATGAAGAAATTATTACATCAATAGCTCGTGATGGACTAAAATCTTATAAACAGTTGCCTGTAAATTTATACCAAATCCAATCAAAATTTAGAGACGAAGTACGTCCTCGTTTTGGACTTTTACGTGGTCGTGAATTTATTATGAAAGATGCTTATTCTTTTGATACTTCAGAAGAAGGACTAAAAAAAGAATACGAAAATATGGCTAAAGCTTATAGTAGAATATTTAAACGTTGTGGACTTAATACAAAAATGGTTCAATCAGATTCAGGTGCTATTGGTGGAAGTGTAAGCCATGAATTTATGGTAATTACTGATACTGATGCAGGGGAAAACGATGTATTCTACTGCGATAGCTGTGATTATGCTGCTAATTCAAATCATGCTATTTCTAATTTACCGGAAACTGACATCGTAGGTAAATATGAAAAAGCTGAGATTATAAATACTCCTAACACTCATTCAATAGAAGAATTATCAGATTTCTTAAAAATACCTTCTACAATAATTGTAAAAACTCTTGTATATATCGTTGATAAAAAACCTGTATTAGCCTTAATAAGAGCAGATAAACAAGTAGAAGAAACAAAACTTATGAATGCTGTAGGCGGAGTTGATATTAGAATTGCAACAGCCGGTGAAATAGAAGAAATGATGGGTGCAAACGGATTCGACGCAGCTAAGGGATTCATCGGACCTAATGGTTTAAAAGAATACAACGGGTATCCTGTTACAGTTGTTGCCGATAATACCGTTAAAGAAATGAAGAATTTCGTAATTGGAATTAACCAAGAAGATAAACACGGAGTTGGCTATAATTGGGGAAGCGAAGTTGAGCTACCTGAAGTTGTTACTGATATAAGATTAGTTGAAGCCGGTGAGTTATGTCCTCAATGTGGCAAACCTCTAAAAGTTACAAGAGGTATTGAAGTTGGTAATATTTTCCAATTAGGAACAAAATATTCGAAGCCAATGAATGCAGTATTTACTGATATTGATGGAAAAACAAAACCTTATGTAATGGGTTGTTACGGTATCGGTATTTCAAGAACTGCTGCAGCTGCTGTTGAAGCTCATTATGATGAATTCGGTATCAAATGGCCTTTAGCAATTGCTCCATATCATGCAATAGTAATCCCTGTCAGCACAAAAGATGAATTACAAATGAAAGTTGCAAATGATATTTATGTAACTCTAAAAAAACACGGTGTTGAAGCTGTAATTGATGATAGAGATGAACGTCCTGGTGTTAAATTCAAAGATGCAGAACTAATAGGTTTCCCTTACATAATCACAGTAGGAAAATCAATTAATGAAGGTCTAGTAGAATTCAAAATCAGAGAAACAAATGAAAAATCTCAAATGAAACCTGAAGATGCGGCCGAAATTGTCGTAACTGCAGTTCATAATATAAAATAATAATAGAGATTAAAGGAGTTCGACTAAATGACATCATCATATACATCAAAAAAGAAGCAGCAAGCAGAAGATTTATCACAATTAATGCCTCAAAATATTGATGCAGAGGAAGCAATTTTAGGTGCAATTTTAGTTAATCCTACCTGTATGAATAAAATTGTAGAACATTTAAGACCTGAGTCTTTCTATAAACCTGCTCACAGGTATGTATATGAAGCAATGCTCCAACTTTATAACGGTGAAGATAAAATAGACATTGTTTCAGTATCTGATGTCCTTAATATCAATCAAAAACTTGAATTAGTTGGAGGACGTGCATTTATCAATGATTTAAGTTATAAAACCATTACTACAACTAACGTCGAATATTATTCAAGAATCGTTCAAGAAAAAGCTATTAAACGCTCGTTAATAAATGCAGGATCTGAAATTGTATCCTCTGGGTATGATTTAAATCCAATCGAAGAGTCATTAGAGTTAGCTGAAAAACTTATTTTTGATATAGCATCTCAAAAAGCGTCAAAGTCACTTACCCCAATCAAAGATTTAGTATATGATACATATGCAAAAATCGAAGAACGTTATAATAACAAAGGCACTCTAACTGGTGTACCTACTAGTTTTTATGACTTAGATACTATGATGAACGGGCTTCAAAAATCGGATTTGATTATCTTAGCAGCTCGCCCTGCAATGGGAAAAACAGCCTTTGCCCTAAACATTGCTCAAAATGTTGCACTAAGAGCAAATACTCCGGTTGCAATATTCTCATTAGAAATGTCAAAAGAACAACTTGTACAACGTCTTTTATGTTCAGAAGCAGAAGTCGATACTCAAAGACTAAAAACAGGTAATATGCAAGCTAAGGACTGGGAAAAACTTGCAGTGGCAATGAACAGCTATTCAGAAGCTCCTATTTATATTGATGATACAGCAGGTTGTAACATTACAGATTTAAGAGCTAAATGTAGAAGATTAGCGATGGCTGAAAAGAATTTAGGACTGATTGTAATTGACTATTTACAATTAATTGAAGGCTCCGGCAGAGAAGATAGAATGCAACAAATCTCAAGTATTTCAAGAGGCTTAAAAATCCTTGCAAAAGAATTGAATGTTCCTATTATTGCACTATCTCAATTATCACGTGCTGTAGAAAGTAGAACAGATAAGCGTCCAATGTTATCTGATTTAAGAGAATCAGGCTCTATTGAACAAGATGCCGATATAGTTATGTTTATCTACCGCGATGAATACTATAAAAATGCAAATGATGAAGAAGAACAAGCTGAAAAAGCTGCTAATAAAGGTGAAGCAGAAATCATTATTGCAAAACACAGAAACGGTCCTGTAGGTACTGTTAAACTTCTATTCCAAGGAAGTATCACTAAATTTAAAAACCCTATTAAAACAGATGTATTCTAATACCTAAAACAATCAATTTCATGATCGTCTACTACGCCAATTGCTTGTAAGTAAGAATATATTATTACAGTTCCTACATATTTCATGCCGCGTTTTTTTAAATCTTTTGATATCCTATCCGAAAGTTTTGTACTTACTGGAATATTATTTGTAATATTTTTAATTACATTATTATTAGTAAATGACCAAATATAATTAGAAAAAGATCCAAATTCTTTTTGAATTAAAATAAATATCTTAGCATTATTTATGCTTGCATTTATTTTTCCACGACTTCTTATAATTTTCTCATTATTTAATAATTCATTTATCTTCTCTTCTTGATAATTAGCAACTTTTAATACATCAAAATTATCAAAAGCCTCTCTAAAAGCTTCACGTTTTTTTAAAACAGTAATCCAAGCTAAGCCAGCCTGAAAAGACTCTAAAACAAGAAGTTCAAACAAATCTCTATCATCATACTTTGGAATTCCCCATTCCTCATCATGATATTTTACATAAATATCTGATTTTAAATCTACCCAACTACACCTTTTCTTCATCTTCAGGCAACTCATCTAATATAAATTTACCTAACCTGCCTTCTCTAAAATCCTTAAGAACATATATTGCAGTTCTTTCTGTATCAGGAGATTCAGATTTTATAACCCAATTTCTCTTTAAAGCGATTTCTTCTAAAGTTAAATTTTCAACTTTATAATACTCACACAAATAATCATTACATATCTTTGAAAGCATATCCAACAAAGCTTTTGCAACAGGTTCAGGAGAATATGCATTTTCAGATACAGAACTTACAAATGCTAACTTAACCGCTTGTAATTGATCATCTTGTTTAGTCGGAATAATCCCAGGGGTATCCAATAATTCTAGTTTAGGATTAATCCTTACCCATTGTTGTTGACGAGTAACACCGGCTTTTGCACCAATTTTTGTTTTAGATGATTTTGTTAATTTATTTATAACACTTGATTTCCCGACATTTGGCATTCCAACAACCATTGCTCTAGCCGGACGTCTTAAAAGACCTTTTGCCATCAAAGCCTGTATTTTAGGTTCACTCAATTCCACAGCAGTTCTAACTACTTGAGCTAAATCTTTATTCCCTTTTGCCTCTGTAATAATAACAGGGCATTGAGTAGTCTTCTTTAAATAATTCACCCATACTTTTAATTCATCTTTATCAACCAAATCAGCCTTATTCAACAAAAGAAGCCTTGGTTTTTCTCCCAAAAGCTTCTTTATGTTTGAATAACTACTACTCAAAGGTAATCTGCTATCACGTACCTCAATTATTACATCAACCAAATTTAATTTATCTTTAAGCTGACGTTCAGCTTTGGCAATATGCCCAGGGTACCAGTGAATATGCAAAGCTTAATTACCCCTTATCTTTTTTCAATTTTTTCCTTAATACGAGTTGCTTTACCAGAACGTTCTCTTAAATAATATAATTTAGCACGTTTTACATCACCACGTCTTTGAACAGTAATTTTTTCAATACGAGGAGAGTGTACCAAAAATACACGTTCTACACCAACACCTTGGAATACTTTTCTTACGGTAATTGTTTTATTAATACCTGAACCGTGTTCAGCAATAATAGTACCTTCGTAAGCTTGTAATCTTTCTTTGTTACCTTCAACGATTTTTACAGAAACTCTAACTGTATCACCAGGATTCATTACCGGTAATTCTCTTGTTGTATATTCTGCTTCTAAATTTTTAATAATAGGATTCATTTTGCTATTCCCTTTATATTTTGACTACGTATACATTTAAATCAATCATAAATAAAACATAATCTAATTACAAGTAAAGATTTCTATTTTTTAAAATTTTGTAAAGTTTTTTTTACTTTTGTAACATTTTTTTTTAAAATTAACAAAAAATAAGTTTCACAAATTTTAAACTTGCAGTAAAAGAGAAAGGTTTTAGTTTGAATCCGATTTCAGGTAATAAAGTAACTTTATCAAAAGTAATAACATCAATGACAAAAGCAGATGCTATGGCTCCAATTGCAGCACTTGAAGCTACTGTTGTTGCAGGAAGAACATACCAAGCTTACCATCGTGGCGGTATTGATGAAGCAAGAGAACGTTTTATTGAAGAATCTTCAGGCTCAATTGTTTGGCTTTGCGGAGTCGGAGCTATGAATGCTCTTGGGGATAAATTAGTTAATAAAATCCTTAAAACTACTAAGAATTTTGATGTCGGAACTGATAAAGTTTTAAGAACTCCTTTTGAAAACTTCATGAAAAATATTGCACCTAAAGGATTCAATGCAAAACAAGTTGCTTTAATTAAAGGAGCAAAAGTACTTACCAGTGTCATTATTACAAACTTATTTATAGGTTTTGTTGTTCCAAAATTCAATCAAGGACTTACAAAAAAACTAAAAAAACAAAGAGATGAATTAGAACGACTAAAAGCTCAGCATAATCCTTCTTTTAAAGGTGCTGGAATAAACGCGATAAATGTTTTCACAAATGCAATTGAAAATACAAACACAGGTAAATTATTATCTAGTGATGCAGGTATTGCAGGTGGAAGAATGTACAATGCTCGTACAAAAGAAGAACGAAGAGAAATCGCTATTCGAGATATTGGTTCAATTTATTTTTATATGTGGGCTCAAGGACACGTTAGAAATCTTCTTAACCTTGCTCAAACCGGAAATTCTACAAGATTAAACCCTGCTACTGCTGAAACATTAAACAAACATCTTTTAGATTATATCAAAGATAACAAGATGAATGTTGAAGATTTTAAAAATGCGGTTTTAGGTAAAAATATCGAGCTTCCTAAGGAAATAAACTTTGAAACAACTAAACCTTCCGCTTTTGATAAACTATTTAAAAGAAAACCTCTTGAAGTAATCAAATTAAGTGAAGCTGAAAAACATATTACTGATTCTAAGATTCTTGAAAGAGCAAGAAAAATGGCAAATTTGCAGCCTAAAAGAATGGACGATTTAATGTTAACTAAACAACAATTAATCGATGCATTTAATATTGCAGAAATAAATGATCCTAAACTTTTAGATAAAGTATTCTCTGATTTTACTCAAAAGGCTAATACAGATGAATATAAATATGTATCCAATAAAAGCCTTTATAATTTAAAAGATGAGATGATAAAATATGTTGAATATCTATGCAAACAATCTAAAGATGGTAAAATTGATAAAACATTAATTGAAAAAGTACAGAAGAAAAACTTAATATACAATGGAATAAATTTCGCCGCAGGTTTTTCTGTTGCTGCAATATTCTTATCTTATGTAATTCCAAAAATCCAATACTATGTTACAAAGAAAACAACTGGCGTAGACGCCTTCCCTGGGCTTTACGATTACAGTAAAAACAACCCAAAAACAAAATAAAATAAATTGTTACATTTATTTACCCTAAAGAACCTCTTTTTATAATATGATTAAAATAACGGTCGAAATTAACATTAAGCATAAAGCTTATTCGATATTGTATAAAAAATAGAAGGAGGAAAAATGGAAGGTTTAATGAGCTTGATACATTCGCATGCAATTCCTGTATCAGCTACTATTCTTCTTGTAGCATATGTTTTTATTGCTACAGAAAAAATACCTAAAGTTACTGTAGCCTTAATTGGTGCAGCTTTAACATTAATTTTAGGTTTATTAGGTCAAGACAAATTAGTTAACGGAGTATTTGATCACGGTTATTTTATTAATTTTGTTGATTTCAATGTAATCTTTTTACTTGTATCAATGATGATTATTGTGAGCATTGCAACAAAAAGCGGAATGTTCAATTGGATCGCTAATGAAATGCTAAAAATGACAAAAGGACAACCAAAATTAATACTAATTTCACTAGCATTTTTCACAGCTATTGTATCAGCTTTTTTAGATAATGTTACTACAGTTATCTTAATCATGCCTGTAACATTTGTTATTGCAAAAGAATTGGATATAAACCCTATCCCATTCTTAATCACAGAAATTTTAGCATCAAATATTGGTGGAACTGCTACATTAATTGGAGACCCTCCAAATATTATTATCGGAAGTGCTGCTGGACTTTCTTTTATGGATTTCATTAAAGAATTAACAGGCATTGTTTTTGCAATATTAGTTGTAAACGTAGGGATACTTACATTTATTTTCAGAAAACAGCTTATAGCAGATGCTGATAAAATGGCAAAAGTTGCTAACTTAGATAACTCAAATACAATCACTGACAAAGCACTTATGATTAGATCTGGTATTGTATTAGGTCTTGTAATTCTAGGCTTTATGTTACACGATATCACTCATATTCAAACTTGTGTAACAGCTATGGCCGGTGCAGCTTTCTTATTATTATTTGAAAAACCTCAACATATTTTCAATGAAGTTGAATGGAATACAATTTTCTTCTTCATTGGTTTGTTCATTATTATTGGAGGACTAGAACACGCAGGCGGTATTAAATTAATGTCTGAATGGCTATTAAATGTAACTAACGGTTCTCAAAAAGCAACTGCGATGATTATTTTATGGGCTTCAGGTATTTTATCAGGTATTATTGATAATATTCCATATACGGCAACTATGTCACCATTATTAGTAGAAGTACAAAAAGTTATGGGTAGTGATTACACATTCCCTCTATGGTGGTGCTTATCTCTAGGTGCTTGCTTAGGAGGAAATATGACAATTATCGGTGCCGCTGCTAATGTTATTGTTTCCGAAACTGCAGCATCTACCGGTCATCCAATTAAATTTATGTACTTCTTAAAATATGGGGTACTTGTTACTGCAACAGCATTAATAATGAGTACTGCTTATATTTGGTTTAGATTTTTAACATAATAAATTATAACAATAATTAAAAAGGGCCTAAGACATTCAAGTTTTAGGCTCTTTTATTGACATCAAATTTTATTATTGTTAGAATATATTTTTCAAAAGAGGAGATTTATATGAAATATTCAACAGATGGTACTCAATATCATATTGGATTAAAAGAAGGTGATGTTGGAGAATATGTCATTCTTCCTGGAGATCCTAAAAGATGCGAAAAAATTGCTGCATATTTTGATGATGCAAAACTTGTTGCAGACAGAAGAGAATTTACAACTTACACAGGATATTTAAACGGAGTTAAAGTTAGCGTAACTTCAACAGGAATTGGCGGACCTTCTGCCGCAATTGCACTGGAAGAATTAGTAAAAGTTGGTGCAAAAAAATTCATAAGAGTTGGAACTTGCGGAGGAATGGATTTAAACGTTAAAAGTGGTGATTTAGTAATCGCAACAGGAGCTATCAGAATGGAAGGAACTACAAAAGAATATGCTCCCATTGAATTCCCTGCGGTAGCTGACTATGAAATAGTAACTTCATTAATTAATGCTGCAAAAAAACTCAATCAAAATTACCACATTGGAGTTGTTCAATGTAAAGATTCTTTTTACGGACAACATAGTCCTAATTTAATGCCTGTAAATTATGAACTTGAAAACAAATGGAATGCTTGGTTAAAACTAGGTTGTTTAGCTTCTGAAATGGAATCTGCAGCATTGTTTATTGTAGGTAGTTATTTAAAAGTTCAAGTAGGTTCAATCTTTTTAGTTGTAGCAAACCAAGAAAGAGAAAAACAAAACCTTGAAAACCCCGTTGTACATGACACAGATTCTGCAATAAAAACTGCGGTTGAAGCTATCAAATTACTAATAGCTTGACTTTTATTATAAATTAAATTATACTTTCCTTGTATCGATATATCGATACAAGGAATTTTAATTATGAAAACATTAAACATTAATCTAAATAGAAATTGGTGGCGTGGGTTAGTATAACTACCCTATATTTTGCAACTTTCTTTTAGATTTTATTTAGGGTAGTTAAACCGAGCGGTTTTGTTACTCTAAAATTTAGATGTTTTAAAATTTGTAAACAAAAACGCTCGAGAAAAAGCAAGTTTTTAGATTTACAAGTTTTAAAGGAACAGAATTATGACGTCAAACAATAACAAAATATTAATAGACACATTACCAAAATCTTTACGCCCTGCTGCGAAATTCGTAAGACATAAAGAACAAGCGTCAGGTCTTTCTACAACGAGATTTATTCAAGATGCCACAACTTGTCTTATACCAAAAGTTGTGTTTTCAAGAAGTTTAGCTGATTTAACAGAAAACACTTTTTTAGAAACAACAGAAGAAGCTTTAATTTATTTTGTGCCGACTATTTTAGGAGAAAGAGTTGCAAGAAAAATATTTTCTAAAAATTTACCAAACAACTTAAAAAAAGATGTTGCAACAAAGGGAGTTGATTTAATAGAAAAAGCAAAATATAATCCTATCACTAAAAATAACAACAAAAAAACACTTCCTGTAAAAGCTGCAATAGCACTTGCTGCTATGGCAATTCCTCTTACAGAATTTTCTCTAAACTACATTAAAAATTTAATGACTTTAAAAATTTTCAACAAAAGTGATTTCAAAAATATTGCATCTTTAGAAAATAATAAAGAAGACAAAGCTCATCAAGAAAAAGTTAGAAAAAGTGCTAAAAATCACATAAAACTAGCCGCTGGATTATATACAGGTTGTTTAGGACTTGCAACTTTACTTGCTACTAAGGGGAAGAATTCAAAAATTTTACAAAATATTTCTGAATTTATTGTAGCTCCCGGTAGTAAATTATTTAAAAAGAATGAAAAAGCAAAAAATTTCTTCAATAAATATTTATGCATGGATTTTAACAATCAAAACGGAAAATTATGTCTAAGCAAAGGACAATTAACAACTTGTGTACTAGTAGGTGGTGCCGGATATTTTGGAGCGTCCGCTGATAGAGGAAAAGAAAACCTAAAAGAAACTGCAACAAGATTTCCTTTAGTTGCTTTATACGTAATTACAGGTAGTGAATTTGTAGAACACGCTTTTAAAAAAATCCTTCGTAAAATGGGTAAATGTAAAGACACTATTGATAAAGATTTAAATGTACCAAAATTTGAGGACTTAGGTAACATCGCAGAAAAACTTGCTAAAAAAAGAAAAACTAATGTTCAAGACGAATATAAATATTTAGTAAAACAAAAAGTTCTAATTACAGGTCTTCCTTATATTTTTTCTATCGGAGTAATGGGATTTTTTGTTGCAGGAATGACTAATTATTTTACTAAAAAGAGATATGAAAACTCTCTTAAAAAACAAAATATTTAAGAATATACAAATGGCGGACCATTTTTAATTTCAAATAAAATATTATCAGCAATAATTTTCAAATCTTCTTTTGATTTACCGTCCTGTTTTTGTTTAAAAAATTCATCACACAAAGGTTCTATTGCTGACTCTTTTTTCGCTTTGAAATTTCGAAGTTCAGTTGAAACTAACCTTTTTTGTAAATCTAATTCTATTTCTGCATTATATTTTTTAACCTGAACTTCTTTTATCGCTTCAACGACAGATTTACCACCATAAGCTAAAGCTGAAACTCCTGCAATTCCAAAAAACAAGTTTTTAAATTGCGGATTCTTAGGATTCATAAGCCAATCATAGAAAAATGATAAATAATCATTAACATGAGAAAAATATGTAATTTTATTCCTTCCAGAGCCACCAATTGCCGAATTTACCTTCTCAGTTGCCTGATTCATACTTTCACTCAAATACTTAATAAATTCTTTTTTCTCAACATCTGTCAGATTCATTTTATCAACATAATTTTTTATATCAGTTGGAGTGGCATAAATTGATTCCAACATATTTTCAATTAAATGTTTATAAGCATCTTTATCTGATAAAATTTCTCCGGAATGTCCCTGAATATTGTCTAAACTTTTACCTTTATTAAAATCCTCAATAACCTTATCAATACCTAATCTTGTATTTTTAATGCCATTTTTTATATATTCATCACTTTTTCTAATATTTTTTACAGCATAATATCCTAAACCTAAAATTGATAATAAAGCAACACTACCTAACAACAACATTTTCAATTTATCAGACTTATCATCACCATTATTATCTTTCTCACCTTTAAATGATAATTCTTTAGAAAGAACATCCGCTTTTGAAGACAACATACTTCTGATTATCTGAATCTTTCCAGAAAAAGACTGAGTTTCAACTTCTATCAAATTTTCTTGAAGATTTTTCTGAATATCCGCCTCTTGTTTTTTTACCCAAACTTCTTTAAATCCATCTATAAAAATTTTCCCCATAAAGGCCATAGATCCAAGAGTAATAACACCTAAAGAAGCCAAAATAGTTTTTCTATTAGGAGACTGAATCATACTAAAAATACTTTGATGAATTTCATCATTAATACAATGATTTCTTGTAATTCCCGGAAGCAAATACTCTTTAGTAGATTCTAATTTCCCCTTAGAAAACTTTTTCATCATTGCAGTAAAACCGCCTAAAAGCCCCATAAAACCAACCGGACCTATAATTAAAGGAATTAATGGATTCTTTTTTTTATCTTCTTTTTCATAAATTTTTACGGGTAAATCAATTTGTGAATTCGAAATTATTAACGTATCAATCGTTTCATTCAAAGGAGTAAATCTACTTGTTTCACTATCAAAACTTCCGGCTTTTAGTCCATCTAAAAGCGGATCTTTCACAAAAGAATTTACTATGACACCTTCTTGAACATTTGCATCATTCCTCTTTTGCGTTTTTGTCATATTTTTTCTATGTATATTAGAATCAAGATCTTGATTTATCTTCTGAATCATCTTTTTTCTTTCGATTTAATATTTTATTTATTACTGTTTTTAAATTGAAAAGCTTTTTATCCTCATCAATTTTAGTTTCTTCATCTTGAGTATTATTACGCTTAAAAATCTTAAAAAGACCTTCAAACTTAGATTTAATAACACTAACTACCTCACTGATTTTTTTCTGAACAAAAGCTTTTGCTTCTCCAAAAATAGCAGTTAATTTATCTTGTATATCAATAAATTTCTGTTTTATTTGTGATAATTTATCTTGAATATTAGAAATAATATTAGGGATATTTCTAATCATTCTCAATATTGGAACGACGATATTATTAATTGTATAACCAACAGGAGCCAAAAAAAAGTTATTTGAAATTTTATTTACAAATTCACCCATTTTCTGAATCATTTTATCAAGATTCATTTGAAATTGTAAAATAGCTTCGGCTCTTTGTTGAAGATTTTTTTCATGATTTTCCAGCCTAATAGCTCTTGCTTTCATCATTGCACCAATCATTGCACATTGATGATAACTCATCTCTCCTGCTTTTTGAGGACGCTCTCCTACCCTCATTGAACCTCCGCCCATATTGGAACATATAGGACACGCACTTGGTGGAAGCCCGTGAGGACAAAGCCCTGCATTTGTTTTATTTACTTGTGTTACTGCGTTTGACAAAATAAAAACTTCCTTTGCTAAATATTACCGCAGCATTAGAAGCCAAATGTAAAATCGTGAATCGCAATTTTTACATATTTTAGAGCATTCTGACTTTAACAGCTGCGGCACAGTCTTGGAATTTCACCAATGTTTCCTCGTATTTAATTTCCTTTATAATAACATAAATATCCTTTAAGGTAGATACTTATTTTGCTTTTATACTATAATAAACTTATGCGAAATTTTTACATTAGAGATATTTTAAACATTGCAACCCCTATAATACTTGGCAATTTAGGGTTTATTCTAATTGGCGTAGGAGACGTTGTTGTTGCAGGAAGACATTCTACAGACACTCTTGCCGCTATTAGTATTGCGACGGCTATTATCAACTGCATTATGATGTTTGGAATAGGAATATTATCAAGTATTTCTGCAATTTTATCTAATTACAGAGGAGAAGGTAAAAATGCTGAAAAATATTTTTATCCGTCTTTAAAATTTGCACTAATTCTATCTCTAATAAGTTCTTTATTAATATTTGGTTTTATGCCTTTAATTGATAAATTAGGACTGGAAGCAAAACTTATTCCTCCTATAAAAGACTATTTCTGGGTAACAGCACTTTCAACTTTTGGAGCTTACATTCATTGTATGGCAAAAGAATTTCTACAAGCCTTTGAAATTGTTGTTTTTCCTAACATATTAACTGTATTTTGTATTTTCGTAAATGTTGCTTTAAATATTATCCTTGTATTCGGATTTGGTCCTATACCTTCTATGGGTGCAATAGGTCTTGCGATTGCAAGTCTTTTAACTCGTTATTTTATGGGAATTGTTCTTATATGGTATTGCTATAAAAAAGTTAAAATTAAACACCACAAGGATAAAAACTATTACAAAGACTTAATAAAAGTAGGAATGCCGGCTTCACTCGCTGTAATGATAGAATTTATAGGTTTTAATGCTATTACAATAATAATGGCAAGAGTTTCCGGAATTTATGCAGCTGCTCATAACATCGTATGCACAGTAACAAGTGTTTCTTTTATGGTTCCACTAGCTATTTCAAATGCTACAGCTGTAAAAGTAGGTTTTGCAAATGGTGCAAGATACTTTAAATCTCTTAAAAACTACTCTAAAACAGGAATTTGGCTTTCTGTATCTTTTATGGCGATTTCAGCAGTTTTTGTAGCAATATTTTCAGAAAATATCGTAAAACTATTTACTCTGGATAAAAATCTAATCAAAGTTTGTATACCAATCGTTTATTCTCTCTGTTTCTTTCAAATATTTGACGGACTGCAAGTTGCATTAGCCGGAATTTTTAAAGGAATTAAATATACTAAAATGGTTATGGTTGCTAATTTTATCGGATACTGGATTATTTCAATTCCACTTGGAAGTTACTTAGCATTTTCAAAAAAACTAAACCTTCTCGGATACTGGTACGGACTCATTGTTTCTGCTATAGTTTTATGTACTATAATGCTAATTACATTGATTAGAAAATTTAATTTCTTGGAAAAAGATTTTAGTAAGGACTAATATAATGCCACATTTTTTTATAAAAAAAGAAAATATTGAAAATAATTCTATTAAAATAAATGATATTGAAAATTATAGACATATTGCAAAATCTTTGCGTTCAAGAATTGGTGAAAAATTACTTTTAATAGACGAAAATCAAATCCAATATGAAACAATTATTACTGACATAAATTCCAATGAAATTCTTTGTAAAATAGAAAAAAGTTACCCTTCTAAAAGAGATTTAGAATTTGATTTATACCTTGCACAAACTCCTCTAAGAAGTGATGCTCAACAAACAATAATTGAAAAAGCTACAGAAATTGGAGTAAGAGCTGTTTATCCGATAATCACAGATAATTGTGCCCTAAATAAATCAGCACTTGAAAAAAAACACGAAAAGTGGCAAAAAATTATGTTTGAAGCCTCCAAACAATGTGAAAGAGCCCAAATTCCTACTTGCTACAAACCTTGTTCCCTAGAGGAAGTATTAAATAACAAATTTGATAAAATAATAGTTTTTGGGGAACGCTCAACTGAAATGTCTTTAAAACATTATTTAACTAAGAACCCTACAAAAAAATCAGAAAAAATTCTTATAATAATAGGCCCTGAGGGAGGATTTTCTCAAAAAGAATTTAAATTTTTCAAAGAAAAAAATTTACCTATAATAACTTTAGGAGATTTAATTTTAAAAGCTGAAACAGCTATAATTTTGGGATTAGGATGTATTGTATATGAATATCAAGGATGATTTTATTCTAAAAGAAATTAATGAAGGCTATCTTGTTGGAGGAGCTGTTAGAGATTTTCTTATGAATAAAACTACTCCTGATAGAGACATTGCTATCAAAAATGCCGAAAATTTTGCACATAAAATAGCTGAAAAATTTGACGGAACTTTTATTGAACTTGATAATATAAACAAAATTTATAGAGTAGTTTTAAAAGATAAAGAAAATTTTTTAGATATTTCTGAAATTCAAGGAAAATCTATAGACGAAGATTTAAAAAGACGGGATTTTACTATTAATGCAATTGCTTACGACCTTAAAAATCTTAATTTTATTGATATAACAAATGGTATTCAAGATATAAAAAACAAAAAACTAAGATTTATAAAAGAAGAAAATTTTGTAGATGATCCTTTAAGAATTCTAAGAGCTTTCAGGTTTTATGCCACTACAGGCTTTGAAATGGACGATGATTTAAAAAATATTCTCAACAAATATTCTCACCTTGCCCTAAATCCTGCGAAAGAAAGAATTCATTACGAATTAATGAAATTATTCGGAGGTGATTACACTTCTAAAGCTCTAATAGAATTAGACAATATAGGTTTATTAGAAAAAATTTTTCCTTGTGTTTTAGAGATGAAAAAAGTTCCTAAAAATACTCACCATCACTTGGACTTATTTAATCATTTAATAGAAAGTGTAAGACAAGTTGAATTAGAATACTTAAATGCAAATCTTGAAATCAAAAACCATTTAGATAAAGTTGATTTTGGAGGCTTTCCAAGAATAAATCATCTAAAACTTGCAACCTTCCTACACGATATAGGAAAATTCTCAACTTGGACAATAGAAGAAAGTGGAAGACATCGCTTTATCGGACACGACAACAAAGGAGCAAAACTTGTAAAACCTTTACTAAAAGAACTAAAATTTTCAAAAAAACAAATAGAATATATCTCTAAAATGATAAAATATCATATCTATCCATCAAGCGTAATAACATCACCAGACTTAAACGAAAAAATAATGATGAGATATATAAGAAAAATGGAAAATGATGTAATTGATAATATAATCCTAGCTAAAGCTGACAGATTATCAGCAAGAGGTCCTGCAATTACCGAAGAAATAATAAATTCGAATTTGAATGGACTAAATAAATTACTAAATTTCTACTTTGAAAAAATAGAAACTTTAGAACCTCTGCCCAAATTACTTGACGGAAAAGAAATTATTGATATACTAAATATAACACCATCACCAGTATTAGGGAAAATTATTAAAGCTTTAAATGAAGCTCAATTAAATGATATAGTCGTAACAAAACAAGATGCAATAAATTATGTAAAGGTTATCTATAATGAAATATCCGCTATCAACGATTAATTTTAAAGGACAACCTCCTAATTATCAAAAAATTGATAATTTTATTTCAAGATCTGCACAACCTCAAATAGAAGATTTTGAATGGTTAAAATCTCAAGGCATTACTGACATAATTAACTTTCGAACATTTAGTACAGATCGACCAAAATTTGATGAAGAAAATATTGTAAAAAAACTGGGAATGAAATACCATGGAATTCCATCAAATTCACTTTACCCAGAGGAATCAAAAGTTTATAAATTTTTAGATGTGCTAAAAAAAATCTCCTCTGAAAAAGGCAAAGTTCATATTCATTGTATGCACGGAGCAGATAGAACCGGTTTATATTCTTTTATTTATAAATCAATTAAAGGGATTGGTACTATGCAAGAAAATGAAACCGAATGGATTCGATATGGATTAAAGCAAGATAAATATCCTAATCTTATGAATTGGGGAAAAGAATTTCTTAAAAAATTTAAATTTCTAAAATAAAAAAAGGTCATTTCTTCCAGAAATGACCTTTTTGGTTTATATGAATACTCTATTTAATATTAGAATATGTCCAAGCATCGAAAGTAGGAGTTTCAGAAATATTTAATTCCTTCTTCTTTTCTCCAGCAGAACAATCATCGTGAGCAATTGGAGCATATAATCTGTTATAATACTCAATTACCATTCTATCAGAATTGAAATAAGCTTCAGAAGTTCTAATAGCTTGTCTCATCATTCTAGCCCATTCTTGTTTATTGTTATAATATGTAGGGATAATTTGATTTTCAATAATATCCATTACACATTCGTGATCTTTCCAGTGTCTTTCTTCCCAAGGCATATCATCATCTAAGCCAGGATATTCAACTGTGTAACCATTAATTCCGTTGAATGTACCTTCAACTGTCCATCCATCAAATATTGATAAGTGGATAGCACCGTTAGCGTTAGCTGACATACCTGAAGTACCTGATGCTTCGAATGGTCTTAATGGAGTATTTAACCATACATCTGTACCACGTTTTAACATACCTGATAATTGTAATTCATATCCTGGTAATACAACAACATTCTTTAATGTATGAGAACGATTCAATAATTTATTGAACATTTCTTTACCCATAACATCATCTGGATGGAATTTACCTGCAAAGATAATTTGAATTTTGTTTTCTTCAAGTAATTTATTGATTCTATCTTTATCCATTAAAATTAACCAAGCACGTTTGTAATCAGCAAATCTTCTTGCCCAAGTGATTGTTAATACATCCGGATCAAATCTCTTACCTGCAACATTAGCTACATACTTGAATAATTCTTCTTTCATTTCTCTTTTTGCAGCTAATAATTCATCGAATGATTTATCACCATTCATTCTTTCATCTTGCCAATAATGTAAGTTTACAGCATTAGTAATAGCTCTAATAGGGCATCTTCCATCAACCCATTCCCACATTTTATTAGCAACTAAGCCGTGTAATTGAGAAACAGCATTTGCAATTCTTGACATTCTTAAAGCAGCTACTGTTAAAGAGAAGTTTTCACCACCTAATTGAATAGCTCTTTCTCTTGAAGCACCAGCAAAGAATCCACCTTCTAATAATGTATCAACCCAGTGAACTTCATTACCAGCAGCAACTGGAGTGTGAGTTGTGAATACAGTTTTTCTTCTTACTTCATCTAAATTACCATTGTATTGTCTTAATAATTCAAATGCAGCTGGAAGTGCGTGACCTTCGTTCATATGGATAACATCGAAATTGTAACCTGCAGCTTGAAGAACTCTTACCCCTGCAATACCTAAAACTGTTTCTTGAGCAATTCTTATTCTGTCATTTCCATCATAAAGTTTGTGAGAAATGCTCTTAGCCCAATCACTGTTTCCATCAATATCTGTTGTTAATAAATATACAGGACAAGTTCCGAATAATTCCGGATTTACTTTGAATGCTTTAACTTTTACTTTTTCACCAAAAGTATCTACATCCACTACAATTCCTGTATCTTCTAAGTAATCATAATATTTTCTAATATATGCTACTTCAACGTTGCCTGAATGGTCGATTCTTTGATCATAATAACCGTATGACCATAACATTGTCACACCTACCATTGGCATTTGTAAATAACCAGCAGATAACATATGAGAACCTGCCAAAAATCCTAAACCACCTGAATATGTGCTTAGTGATTGATCCATTGCTATTTCCATTGAGAAATACGCTACGTTTGGTAATGTCATAATTCTTATACCTTTTCTTTAATGTGTACTACTAAAGGACTAATCGTCCATGCAAATTTATACCAACAACATACAATATAATCAATCTTTTTTCTAAAAAATTTATATATTTAATAGACAAATATTGCTATAAATCAAGTATAATAACAATTATACAAATATTAAGTTTTGTTACAAAATAATACTTTAGAATTAGTTAAATGTAATTATTACACTTAATGCTAGCAAATTTTATTTTTATGTGGTTTTATAAAATTATGAAAATTACAAATTTACAATCATTGCCTTTTAAAAGTACATTTACAGTTGACACAGGTTCTGCAACTTCTAAACCACAAATATTTACACTTGGAGCCTTAATGGGATCCGGTTGGATTTATAATGCTAATACAACTTTCAATAGAATAAAAAATTCAGGTGTTTACACTAGAATTGATATTAGAGTAAAAGATAATAAAGACGATAATTTTGAAGCAGTTTTAAAGAAAAATAAAATAGAATATGAAAAGCATTTAGATGCTTCTTTTGATAGAATTGTATAAATTATAAATTTTCAAGAATAAGAGATAAATCTTTTTCTTTTATAATAATATTTGCTTCTTTTTCCAAAATAGGTTTTCCACAAAAAGAAACTCTTTTATCTGCATATTTAAACATACTCAAATCATTAGCACCATCACCTATTACAAGAGTTTTTTCCCTAGTAATTCCTAATAATCGTTGTAATGTTAATAACATTTGCCCTTTAGAATTATTAAACATCATCTCTCCACCAACCATGCCGGTTAAAATATTATCTTTTGAGTGAAGAATATTTGAAAATTCTGCATCAAGTTTCAAATTTTGAGCAAAAGTAACTGTTGCATTTTTAAATCCGCCAGAAAAACATACAACTTTGTAACCTTTTTGTTTTAATTCTTTAATTGTTTCTTCTGCACCATTCATCAACGGCAAATTTCTACATATTTCATTAACAGTATCGACTTTGAGTCCTTTAAGAAGAGAAACTCTTTTTTGTAAACTTTCGAAAAAGTCTAATTCACCTTGCATCGCTTTTGTTGTAATTTCTTTTACTTCTTGTTCTAAACCAACTTCTCGAGCTAAAAATTCAATAGTTTCACCGTCCATTAATGTAGAATCAAAATCAAAAACTGCTAATTTCATTATTTACATTCCTTATGCTGAAAGATTAACATATTTAGGATCGTGAACGCCATCTATTTTTGATATTTCAGATAAAGTTTTTTCATTAACGCCTGTATCTATGTTAATAACCATTATAGATTCTGTTTCGTGTTTGTCATTTTTTTGTACTACGTTCATTGAACCAATGTTTATATTGTTTTCACCAATAACTTGTGCAACTTTTGCAATCATAGACGGTTTGTTAACGTGCGGTACGATTAGCATATGCTTTTCAGGTCTGATACTTGTTTCATAATCATTAATTTTAACAATTCTAGGAATATCTTTAGCAACTAATGCACCTGCTACTGTTGTTATTCCTTTATCAGTTGTTAATTTAATAGTTAATAAACCAGCAAAATTACATTTAACTTTCGAACGGCTTGAAATTATATCAATACCTCTTTTCTTCGCAAGAACAGGAGCATTTACATAATTAACTCCTTCAAGCATTGATGATAAAGCACCTTTTAAAACTGCAACTTCAAGAGGTTGAATATCTAATTCAGCTAAATTTCCCTGTGCTGTAATTTCAATAGTCTTAATCATCCCTCCTGTTACTTGCATTGCAAATTCTCCTGAATTTTCTGCTATTTGCATGTAATCTTTAACAGGCTCTAATTTATCAGGTCTTAATGATGGAATGTTAACTGCAGATGAAGCAGAACCTCCAGATAAAACTTCTTTGATTTGTTCAGCAACATCAATTGCAACATTTATTTGAGCTTCTTGTGTACTTGCTCCTAAATGAGGAGTTAATACAATATTTCCTTCACAATGAATTAAAGAACATTCCTGAATATTAGGTTCATTTTCGTAAACATCAATAGCCGCAGAAGCAACTTGCCCTGATTCAATTGCGTCTTTAAGGTCTTGTTCATTTATTATCCCGCCTCTTGCACAGTTTACAAGGCGAACTCCCTTTTTCATTTTAGCGATTGTATCTTTATTAATCATATTAATTGTATCTTTTGTTTTAGGAACGTGAACCGTAATAAAATCACATTTTCCCCAAAAATCATCTAGGTTTTGAACATATTCTCCACCCATTTTTTCAACAACTTCTTTTGACGTAAACGGATCAAATACAACTAATTTCATGCCTAGTGCAAGAGCAACCTCTGCGACATGTGAACCAATTTTTCCTAACCCTACAATCCCCAGAGTTTTGCTAAACAATTCACAACCTGTAAATTTTGCTCTATCCCATTTTCCTTGTTTAGTAGACGTTGCAGCAGGAACAATATTTCTTGCCATGGCAAGCATTAAAGCTACTGTATGTTCAGCTGCAGCCATAGTATTACCATCAGGGGAATTCACAACTATAATTCCTTTTTGAGTTGCGGCATCTAAATCAATGTTATCTACCCCAACGCCTGCTCTTCCTATAATTTTTAAATTATTTCCTGCTTCAATAATTCTCGAAGTTACCTTGGTCTGACTTCTTACCATTAAAGCATCATATTGAGGAATAATTTTTACTAATTCTTCTTCACTCATTGTTGGCAAAAAATCAACTTTCGCAACTGAAGTAATAATATTACCTGCTGATTCATTTATTTTATCTGTAACTAGAACCTTCATTATATCTCCTTTAACTCATTAATAATAGTTTGAACACCTTTACCTACTTCAAAATTATGTCCTAGTTTTACCAATGTTGCTTCTAAAGCTCCGACAGCTGCAATCAAATCTCTATCGCAAACAAACCCCAAAGTTCCCATTCTAAAGATTTTGTCTTTCAGTTTATTTTGACCATTTGCAACAACAATATCAAAATCTTTTTTCATAGTATTTCTAATATCAGGAACCGAGATTCCATCAGGTGGTAATATTGAAGTAATTGAATAACTCGCATTATTATCATCTTTCACTAAAAGCTCTAAATTAATTGCTCTTAAAGCTTTTCTTAAAGCCATAGCATGACGTCTATGACGAGCATTCATATTATCAATGCCTTCTTCTTTAATCATTTTTAAAGCTTCTCTAAGTCCTACAATTAAATTCACAGCAGGAGTAAAAGGAGTTGTATCACCCTCAACAGCTTTTTTATATGCAGCCCAATCAAAATAAAAACTAGGATGTTTACATTGTTCATATACTTTCCAAGCTCTTTCATTTGCAGTTAAAAAAGCTAAACCCGGTGGTATCATAAAGCCTTTTTGAGAGCCTGATACAAGAACGTCAACTCCCCATTCATCAGGTTTACAAGGCATCGCACAAACTGATGTTACTCCATCCACAACAGATATGGCACCGTGTTCTCTTATTATTGAACATAAAGTTTTAATATCATTAGCTGCACCTGTTGAAGTTTCACTATGAGTAAGTGTTACAATTTTAATTTCTTTTCTAACATCCTCTGAAAGTCTTTTTCTTAAAACTTCCGGATCTACAACTTCACCAGCTTCAACTTCTATTTTTTCAACTATAGCACCTCTTGATTCAGCTATTTTAGCCCAGCGATTACCAAAATTTCCAAGAGATAAACATAAAACTTTATCACCTTCATTTACAAGGTTTTCTAGGGCAGCACACATTGCACCGGTACCGCTTGATGTAAACATAAATACATCATTTTTTGTTTGAAATACATATTTTAAATTTTCATATACTTCTTTTAATATGGAGGAGAATTCAGACGAACGATGCCCTATCGGATGTTTTGCGATTTCCATCATCACTGATTCAGGAACTGGTGTAGGTCCTGGAATCATTAAAAAAGTTTTGTCTTTCATGTTTTTTCTCCTCCCTTAAAATATCTTCCATTGTGACATATTTTATAAAATAAAGATATTTTGTTAAGAAAGTTAATATAAAATAATTTCATCAAGACTATTAAGAGAAAATTTAGAAGTTTTTAATAAATCATCTTTTTCGATTTGTCCGGTTGCGACCAATATAGTTCTATTTACCCCCGCATTTTTTGCAGCGATATAATCCATTGGAGCATCTCCAACCATTATTGAAGTTTCGGCTTTTGAATTAATTTTTTCTAAAGCTAATTTAACAGGAACTCCACTTTCTTTAGTTTCTTTTGTACTTTCTCTGCCTATTTTAACATCAAATAAATTTTCCCAACCAAAATGCTTTATCGTTAATTCTGTTGATTCTATTGAATCAGAAGTTACAATTCCTGTTTTTACCCCCATAGATTTAATTTTTTTTATAAAATCAATTGCTTCCGGTATTGGCTTTGTATATTCTGGCAAATTTTTATAAAACTTTTTACTTACCCTGTCAAAAATTTCTTCTACTTGATTTTCTATTACATTTGCTCCCAACTTATTTAAATCTTCAGTAAAAATTTCAATTATTTTAGGGCGTGAATATAAAGCCGTAATACCATCTTTCAACATTTTCCCTGTTTTTCTATCATACCCCAGGCTTAGACATAATTTTTCAAAAACATCTTCATTAAGCTTAAAAACTTTGATACATTCTAAAGAACGCATTTCACTCATTTTGCCCCAAAAATAATGCAAATCAATAAACGTACCGTCTTTATCAAATAAAACAGTATCTATGTTTTCAATTTTCCAATCAAGAGTTTTTAAATTAATCATTCATATTCCTCAACGAAACATCAATTAAATTCTTCGCAATTTTAACAGCCTCACTCAAAGCTTGTTTATTTTCTAATAAATCATCCATTACTAAATAATCTTTTATAATTTTTCTGGCATAAGAACCTACTGCTAAACAATTTGGCTTTACTCCACACATTTTAGTCATCTCAGTAGATTTAGTATTTGTTCCACCAGACATCATAATATAAGCAGGTAAATTTGCGTTTTGGAATAATTGAGCTGTTGCAACTGCTTGAAGAGTTGTACCATATTCATCATTACTACCGCTCATTGCAATACCATCGGCTTGAATAATAGTTGTATATGGTTTTCTTATTGAAATTAATCTCTTAACTCTTTCAACAAGTTTTTTATCTCCTAGTTCAGATCTATCAATAGAAATACAAAGCATGCCGTCAAACATTTCATTTATTTGAAGCCACTTATCATTAACATCTTTTTCATCTTCAGAAATTGCATGAAACTCCACACAATCAATTCCTTTTGCTATTAATTTTGGTAAAACTTCGCGATAATCTTGAAGTTGACTAACCATTTCAATTGCCCCTTTTGGACAAACTTTAGCACATTGAGTACAGCCCAAACAACGTTCTTTTTTTACCTTGTATTTATCTAATTCTATAATTGCTTCATGAGGACAAATTGATTTACATTTCCCGCATTTAACACATTTTTCTTGATCTATTACAGCTTTGGTAATATGCGGATCGCCATCTATGCCGACGCTTACACATAAATATCTATCTTCTTTTATACCTGCTCTTTCTATACCTCTTTTTGCAGCATCCACAATTTCCGGTTTTGCACATAAATCAAAAAACATACATCCTGCAAGAGAATAAACAGTTACAAGTTTTTCAACCTCAATTGCATCCTCATTACCAGCTCCGCAAACTAATTTAAAACATTGTCTTTTATCTAAAAAATCTTTTAACATACTATACTATACCTTGATTTCTCATTGCTTTTGCTAATTTTTGAAACGCCGCAATATTAGCTCCTGCAACATAATTTCCACTACAACCATATTTTTCTGCGGCATTTTTACAAGAATTAAAAATATTAACCATTATTCTATCTAACTTTTCTTCAACTTCTTCAAAAGTATAATAAAATCTCATACTATTTTGAGACATTTCTATTGCAGAAGTTGCTACACCTCCAGCATTTGCAGCTTTAGCCGGAGCTACCAAGACATTATTTGCTAAAAAATATTCAGTTGCCTCCGGAGTGCAAGGCATATTTGCACCTTCGCCTACTGCAACTACGCCATTTTTTACTAAATTTATAGCAGAATTTAAATTCAATTCATTTTGCGTTGCACAAGGAAGTGCAATATCTGTTTTTATTGTCCATATTGGAGAATCATCTGAAGTTCTTTCTATATACTCAGCATCTTTATGTTTTCTTAAATATTCTCTAATTCTTCCTCTTTCAACTTCTTTAATTTGCTTAATAAAATCTAAATCTATTCCGTTTTTATCATAAATACAACCATTAGAATCGCTCATTGCAACTACTTTTGCCCCATATTCTTGAGCTTTTTCACAAGCATAAATCGCTACATTACCTGAACCTGATATTGTAACAGTTTTTCCGGATATACAATTCTTATGAGCTTTTAACATTTCTCTCATAAAAAATATTAATCCATAGCCTGTGGCCTCTTTTCTTGCTAAAGATCCACCATAGGAAATATCTTTTCCTGTTAAGACCCCGCCTTCATAAGCGTTTCTAATACGTTTATACTGTCCGAATAAATATCCGATTTCTCTTGCTCCAACACCGATATCACCTGCAGGAACATCAACGTCCTGACCAATATGACGATATAATTCTGTCATAAAACTTTGACAAAACCTCATAATTTCATTATCAGATTTTCCTTTGGGATCAAAATCACTACCACCTTTTCCGCCTCCTATAGGTAAACCTGTTAAAGCATTTTTAAAAATTTGTTCGAAAGCTAAAAATTTCATAATACTTTGATTGACACTCGGGTGAAATCTCAATCCGCCTTTATAAGGTCCAATTAAGGAACTGAATTGCACTCTAAAGCCTCTATTTACTTGAACTTTACCATTATCGTCAACCCAAGGAACTCTAAATGTTATTATTCTCTCCGGCTCTACCATTCTTTCTAATAAAGCTATTTTTTCATAATCATCATGAGCATCTATTACAGGCTCAAGGGTAGTTAAGACTTCTTTTACTGCTTGAATATATTCTTTTTCATTAGAATTTTTACACTCTATATTTTCTAATACTTTTTTTAGATATTCACTCATACCAAAGGCCCTTTCTCATTCATCCGTTTTTATTTTTATACAACGAGAAAAAACGAAATTCAATCATATTTTACAAAATCTAAACATCTTTAGGAGAAGTTAAGAAACCTTGTTTAAAAGGAACATCTTTATTAACAAAACCTGTTCTTACAATATTCCTACCAAATTTCTTTTCTAATTTATCCAAACTCTTACCAAGATTTTCTTTTTGTAATCTTTTTTCTTCATCATCGAACAACAAAAGTTGTTCTTTTTTAGTAGAATTAAAATCCTCTAAAACAATCCCTACACTTCTGTAAAGAATATTAGGAGAATACATTTTTTCTAATAATTGAAAAGCATGTTTAGAAACTTCAAATTCAAAATCAGTTGGAACATCTAAAGAAAATTTTTCATAATAAGTTCTAAAATCCTTTGTTTTTAAAAATACTCCAATTAAAGAGGTCTTAGAATTAATTTTTCTAAGTCTTGAACAAACTTCGTGAATATGTATAGAAAGCTCGTTTTTCAAAAAATTTAAATCAGACGTAAACTCCAAAAATGATTTACTATCACTAAGAGATTTTGGTAATTCTATCTCATTAGAAACTTTAGAAACAATATTACCTAAAAGTTCAGACTTAATAGTAAGCCCATTTTTTCCAAATCTTGACTTTATCCATAGATCATCTTTTTCTATTAAATCTAAAGCCTTTCTAACTCCTAAGCCTTTCAATTTTACACCTAATTTTCTTCCAATACCCCAAATTTCTTGAATATCAGTAATCGAAAGAAATTCTTTTATCTTAGAATTTCCTACTAAACAAATTCTATCTCCTGTTGATTTAGCTTTATCAGAAGCCAATTTAGCTAACGTTTTTGACCTGCTAACACCGATTGAAACTGGAATTCCTGTTTCTTCAAGGATTTTTCCTTGCAAATCCTTTACGAGCTTATAATAATTCTTCTTATAAAGTTTAGTAAGTCCGGTCAAATCAACAAAAGCTTCATCTATAGAATAAACTTCAACATTAGGACTAAATTCTTTTAAAATTTTCATCACTTTTTTTGAAATAAGAGTATAAACATAATGATTCGCTGATAAATAAATACAATCAGGATATTTTTCAACTGCTTGAAAAAGCGGAATACCCATTGGAACACCTAACAATTTAGCTTCTCTGGATCTTGAAATAACACAACCTCTTTCTCCTGAAACTACACTTAATGGTAAATTCTGAAACTCAGGATTAATAACTCTTTCACAAGAAACAAAAAAACTGTCACAATCTATTAAAGCTATATATTTTTGTAAAGACATAATTATTCGAATACCAGATCAACTTTTTTTTCTTTCCAATCATAAACCTTTTTCTGCGGATAAATTTCCATCAAAAGTCCTTGTTTATAACGATTTATATACCACCTATGGAATTTTAAAGCTCTTTTTACATCTGTAGTCTTAAATTTTTCTATTCGTTTCCCTGATTTAATTTCTACCAGTTTATAAAGAGCTTCAATATTTTTCCCTGTTTTTATATCTAACATAATAAAAGTTTAACATATTTTTAACCAAAAAGGGAGAAATTTTCTCCCTTATAAATTCTATATTTTTATCAATAAATACTTACTGTTTTTTAAGGCTAAAACTTTATGTTCTTTATCTTTGTTAAACATTAATAATTCTCCTTTTTCTATCTTAAACTTTTCCGCTTCAAAATGAATTTCAATTTCACCATCCAAAACATAAACAGCAGCATCTGATTTAGAAGTATGAGTGTCAATAATTTCTTCTTTTCGCATGGCAATAATGCTTATGGAATGCTCATCATCTCCCATTAATAATTTTCTTTCAAGAGCCTTACCATCTAATTCTACAATTTCTTTCGCTTTCATTACATTATAAAACATAAAACGTTCTCCTTTCGTCTTTACATTAATTCAATATAAAAACTATTTTTCATTGTTAAAAAATCTATGATAATATAATGATTTAAAAACTTGTATTATAATAATTGGTATAAGAAAGGAGCGAATATGCAGCAAACAATTAATGTGTTAGAAAATATAAATACGCCAGATGATTTAAAAGAACTTAGTCTTAGTGACATGAAAGAACTAGCAAAAGAAATAAGAGAATGCATTATAAAAAAAGTAGACACAATTGGAGGTCACTTAGGTCCAAATTTAGGCATAGTAGAAGCTACTATTGCAATGCATTATGTATTTAATTCTCCAGTAGATAAAATAGTATTTGATGTTTCACATCAGTGCTATCCGCATAAAATTCTTACGGGAAGAAAAGAAGGATTTATTAATCCTGATTTGTATTTAAAATATACAGGCTACACAGCACCTGAAGAAAGCGAACATGATATGTTCAAAGTAGGCCATACATCAACTTCAGTAAGTTTAGCAACAGGGCTGGCTAAAGCAAGAGATATAAAAGGTGAAAAAGGAAATGTAATCGCACTAATCGGAGATGGCTCCTTAAGTGGAGGTGAAGCATTTGAAGGCTTAGATAATGCCGCAACTCTAAATAGCAATATTATCATTGTTGTAAATGATAATGACATGTCTATTGCAGTAAACCAAGGCGGATTATATGCTAATCTTAAATATTTACGTGATACAAATGGAGAAGGCGAATGCAATTTCTTCAAATCTTTAGGATTTGATTACTATTATGTAAATGATGGTAATGATATTCAAAAACTGATTGAAACATTTGAAAAAGTAAAAGATATCAATCATCCGGTAGTAGTTCATATAACAACTCTTAAAGGAAAAGGTTGTGAATTAGCAGAGAAAAATAAAGAAATGTTCCACTGGATTATGCCAAATACAATAAAGAATTTTGGACAACCTGCATCTAAAATAGAAGACTATGCAACAACAACTGCAGATTTTATTTTAAGAAAAAAAGAAGAAGGAATGCCAATAGTTGCTATATCTCCTGCAACTCCAGCTGTTACAGGTTTCACTCAAGAATTTAGAGATAAAATGGACAAAAACTATGTTGATGTAGGTATAGCAGAAGAACATGCAATGGCTTTTTCGTCAGGCTTAGCTAAAAACGGTGCAAGACCTGTATTAGGAATTATGAGCTCATTTGTACAAAGAGCTTATGACCAAATTTCTCAAGACTTGGCTCTAAATAATAGTCCTGCAACTGTTTTAGTATTTTGGGGAGCAATATCAGGAGCTGATGCAACACATTTGACTTGCTTTGATATTCCTTTGATTAGCAATATTCCAAATGTAGTATATCTAGCACCTACAAATAAAGAAGAATACTTAAAAATGCTTGAATGGTCTACTAGCCAAAATGAGAATACAGTATTTATTCGAGTTCCAGCTGGAGAATTAATTAGCTCCAATGTTGCAGATAATACAGATTATTCAATCTTGAATAAATATCAAGTAGTAGAAAAAGGTTCTAAAATTGCAATTTTAGGTTTAGGTAATTTCTTCTATTTAGCAAAAGATGTCAAAGAAAAGTTAAAACAAGAGTTGAATATCGATGCAACACTTATCAATCCTAAATTCATAAGCGGAATTGATAAAGAACTATTGAATAGCTTAAAATCTGAACATAAACTGGTTATCACTCTAGAGGATGGGATTTTAAACGGCGGATTTGGAGAAAAAATCGCTAGCTATTATGGAAATTCTGAGATGAAAGTATTAAACTATGGGGCGGAAAAAGATTTCCCTGATAGAGTTCCTATAGATGTTCTTTATCAAAGATATCGTTTAACTCCGGAATTAATTTTAGAAGATGTAAAAGCTTGCCTATAATGGGCAAGCTTTTTTATAATATGAATTATGAATAAAAAAGAGTTAATAAAATTATGCCTAAAATATGATGATGCGATTAATACTTATCCTTTTAAAGATAAGGGTGAATCTTATCCTGTACTAAGACATAAATCAAATAAAAAATGGTTCGGACTAATTTATACATTAGATAGAAAACTATATATAAATTTAAAAAGCACTCCTGAGGAGTCTGCAATACTAAGAGATTACTATGATTTTATAGCACCTGCTTGGCATATGAATAAGACTCATTGGATACAAGTTGATGTCAAAAACGCCCCAATAGATATTTTGGAAGATTTAATCCTTCGAAGTTATGAACTTACAAAATAAAAGAATTAATATGATTATTTAAAATCAATATGAATTTTGATATTTTGTAGAACTTCAAGATGTTTTCTATTTCCGTCACCCTGAACTTGTTTCAGGGTCTTACCAATTTCAAATATTATATCCAATCCTGAGACAAATCTTTAAATTCAGGATTCATCTTTTTTATTAAATTAATTTTCCAATCTCTATACCAACGCTTTAATTGTTTTTCTCCATTAATCGCAGATTCAATAGAATTAGTCAATTCATAGTAAACAAGCTTATTAATATTATATTTTCAGTAAAACCTTTAACAACTTTATTTTTATGCTCCCATATTCGCTTTTACAGATTACTTGTAACACCTATGTAAAAAGTCGTCTCTTGAAAATTTGTCATTATAAAAACTGCACAAGTTTTATTCATAGATTGATTATAACATACTTAATTAATAAGACCCTGAAACAAGTTCAGGGTGACAAAATTTTTTGTAATTAAATTTTTTAAACTAAATGTTGGGTTCAAATTTATATAAATTTCCGTTTACGTAAGAATAATTTCCTGTATTGTTTGAAATATCAGAGACTTTCCCATCATATATTTGAATAGACTTTGTTTCATTTTCATCCTCATATACAACGGAATAAGAATCCATTTGATCATCATAAGTAGTAGTTTTGACAGAGCCATCACTGAATGTTTCTTTTATTTGTTGTTCTACATTCCCTATCTCATTGTATGAATCAATTTCAATTTTTTTAGTAGGAGTCTCTACATAAGTTAAATTTCCATCCGGTTCAAAATAACAAACTATTTTTTCGCCATTATATTCAAAACTATTACTTTCAATTGCCCCATTTGAAAAATATGTTTTTTCACCATCACAAGTTTTTGGATTAAAGCTTGGTGCAAATTTTTCAGCCGGCTTTAAATCTATATCATTAAGAGCTTCTTTACCAATGTCATTTTCTATATAATTATTTATATTTTCAGATTGTTTTACATAAAACTGTTTATTATTAGCAAATCTGGTTTGTATAGCTGCAGAGGACTGGGTTTTATGTTCAATAACTTCATCTATAATTTCATTTGGTTCTTGATTTATATTCAAATTAGTATGTTTATTATATGTATATCCATTTTTCTTGTCCCAATACGTGTCCTTTTGATTTACTAATTTATTATTTTCATAAGCATTGGTTAAACAAATACTTTCATTTTCATTGTCACAAATCTCTTGTGTAATTGTATCTATAGTTCCATCTTCGTTGTAACTTGTAGATGTGGATTTGCCGTTTTTATCGTAACTTGTTATATTGTAACCACAATAAGTACTATATGTTTCGTCTTTATATATATTATCTTGTTTTAAAATCAGATTACCACTGTTATCAAGTACTCTTATCTTAGGGATTGTATTATTAGAGTTTATATAATAAATAGTTTCTTGTTTTTTATCTTTGCTGATAATCGAATGTAGTGAGCCATCTGAACGATAAATTTTTTCTCCGAAAATTTGATTTATGTCTTTGGGAACTTTTAATAGCTGTACCGGCTTAAGCTCTTTACGATTAATAAAAGCTTTAGCATAATTTGCAAGAATATCCTGTCCTACAAGTCTTTTTTCTTGAATAGGGTTTGTATTATTAGCAACTTTATTGCCATCTTTTTGCCTAAAAGACGGATATTTTACATTTTGTACATTATAATAACTATTAATTTGATTAATCATAAAATCTCACTTATATATAATAAAACTAAAAAATAAACAAACTTGCTTCTTTTGTAAAACAAAATGTATAACAAAAAATATTTTAGGTAGGCGTTAGAAGACTTCTCTTGTTCGCTCGCGTTTAACGGCAATTCCGTATTTTGCTACGATATTAATTATCTTGCAAAATACTCCAGCCTCAGCTCGCTCACGCCGAACTTCTTTTAAATATGCTTCGCATATTGGAAGTTCTCGCTATCAAAACACAAATAAAAAGAGGCTAGGAATAAATCCTATCCTCTTTTTATGGTGGGCGTTAGAAGACTCGAACTTCTGACCCTCTCCTTGTAAGGGAGACGCTCTACCAACTGAGCTAAACGCCCTTCTTTTGGCTGGTAAATAAACTCGCTTTCCTCACGTAGAACTTATTCTACATTGCTATTCATTTACCCTACCGGCTGTCAACAAAATCTATACTAAAACAAACATTTTTGATTGTCAAATATTTTATTTTATAATCCGATTAAAGTATTTAAAAACCTCTCCTTATTCGCTAAAATACTCTTAATAAAGAAAGGAGATTCTATATGGAAATTAAGGTTGTAGAGAATTCTAAAAACATAGAATCAGATATCTTAGTAATAAGCATGTTCGAAGGCGAAAAAACTTCTTGTGAACTCGCAAACACATATGCTATAGACCAAGATAATTTTAAAGGAAAGTTTGGAGAAACATATCTTCTTCCTACTTATGGAAAAGAAATCTATCGAAAAGTCCTTGTACTTGGACTTGGTAAAAAATCAGAGCTTAATCCTAACAAGCTTAGAGAAGCTGTAGCTAAAGCTATAAAAAAAGCAATGCAAATGGAAGCAAAAACTGTTGCTTTTTCTTTAGACGGAATTGATTTTGATTATTCTGAACAATTTGCAATGGGTGCTTTTATTGCAGATTATACATTTGATAAATACAAATCAGAAAAAAAAGATAACAAAGTAAAAGAAGTCTATATACAAGCAAATCAAGATTTAGTAAATAAAGCTGAAAAAATAGCTTCTGCTATGACATTTACAAGAAATCTTGCAAATGAACCTGCTCAATATGCAACTCCTAGCGAGCTTGCAGCTATTGCTTGTGATTTAGGATTAGATACTAAAATTTATGATAAAGAAGAATGTGAAAAAATGGGAATGGGAGCGTTCCTTGCAGTTGCAAGAGGTAGTATACAAGAGCCTAAATTCATTCACATGAAATATTCTGTTGCTAATCCTAAAAAGAAAATCGCTATAATTGGTAAAGGAATAACCTTTGATAGCGGCGGGCTTGATATCAAACCTCCTTCATCTATGCTTACAATGAAAGATGATATGTCAGGAGCAGCTTGCGTTTTAGGTATTATGAGTATTTTAAAAGAATTCAATCCTCAAGTAGAAGTCCATGGAATTATCGCAGCTTGTGAAAACATGCCCGGATGTAGTGCCTACAAGCCTGGTGATATTTTAACAGCTAAAAACGGAAAAACTATAGAAGTAGATAATACCGATGCAGAAGGAAGACTTACTCTTGCAGATGCTCTTTGCTATGCTTGTGAATTGGGAGTTGATGAAGTAATTGATCTAGCAACTCTTACAGGTGCTTGTATGGTAGCTCTTGGTTCCAATGCTGCAGGTATTATGGGTAATGATGACTCTATGATTAATGAATTAATCACTACTGCAGAAAAAAGTGGTGAAAGATACTGGAAACTCCCACTTTGGGAAGAATACTTTGATAGTTTAAAAAGCGATATTGCTGATATGAAAAATACAGGCTCTCGATGGGGTGGAGCTTCTACTGCCGGAGTATTTTTACAAAAATTTGTAAAAGATGTAAAATGGGCTCATATTGATATCGCAGGAGTCGCATTCCTTGAAAAACCTCAAAAAGAACTAATTAAAGGTGCAACAGGTGCAGGAGTTAGAACTCTTTTAAATTACATTTTAGCTCAAGGCTAAAAATTATTTGTTATAACAAAAAGCGGATTTTGTAGAATACAAAATCCGCTTTTTTATTTTTGAACAAATTTATATTTAAATCGTTATACAAATAAGAAACGTAAAAAGTCTTTTAGTAAAGTGTAAAATAGGAGGGTACTTGTATGAAAAAAGTTTTATCAATTTTTTGTTTATTATCAGCTCTCAATCTGGCAATTCCAGCTTTTGCAGCCCCGCCTCCACATGCAAAAGGACATAAAGTTGTAGCAGGCCCTGGATATCATCATCCACCACATATTAAACATCATCAAAAATGCTATTCCAGAAATGCCGTAATAGGCGGGGTGTTAGCCAGGCGCTGCTGTTGGAATCATCCTTACCAATATTGTGAAATAGGATACTGGAACTCACCTTTTTATGGCACATCCTTTAACATTATCCTTCCTTAAACCATTTACCCAAATCAGTTTAAAACCGATTTGGGTGTTCTTTTCTAATTAATCAAGAATTTTTACTCCGGCACCTGAAGATGTCCCATAATCATTAATAAAATAACCGCTTCTTAAAGGCCCCGAAACTTGACTGTATGAGCGATTTCCATAACTTGTCGGATAAGGACATCTTGAAAAGCTTGAATCAGAAAAAAAAGGATCATTTGAAAAAGAAGGAGTATACCCTGTCATCTGTCCTGAAAAATAATTACCTATATTTCTTAACAAAGATGTTTTATAATTCTGCTTTGGTCTTGATAATATGGCATTTCTCACATTATCATATCTTGTAGTTATGTCACCACTTTGTACAGCACCAAAAGCTTGCATCTCTAGTCTTTGCAACCTTTGCAAATCACTTTCTCTTGAATACGTTTTATTTAATGAATATTTTTCTAAAGCACTTAAATCAGAAAAAGATTTATTATAATAAGGTTTATAAGCATAGTTACTATGATTTCTATATAAACGATGTCTTGGATTGTAATAAGAATTCCTTAAAGAATTTGTTCTGGCTATATTATTGTAATTATTGTAATAACTATTATAATGCGGATAAACCGGAGTTTGTGTAACTACAGTTCTTGCCATTACAGAAATATTAAAAAACTGAAATATAAAAAAAATAATTAAAAATCTAGCTTTTAAACTACACATAAAAATCCTCCAATTTTATTAAAAAACAATTTCTTAATTTATACATAAGCCAACTAGGCATTATTAAAGACTATTCAAACATTTAACAAAATTTAACAATTTCATCTATATATATGATAGCTATTTCTTAATAAAACGTTACAATAGAATGAGACATGTTTTTATTGGGACAAGAGAGGGATGGAACAGGATACATCTTATAAAAATATTAAAAGAGTTTCAAATGAAGAATTAGCCGAAATGTGGGCTAAGTATTTTGATGACCATGAAAACAAAGCTCTTAGAGATGCACTTATCCTTCAATATATTTATCTAACAAGATATGTTGTCGGACGTGTAAAAGTTGCCTTACCTCCAACATTTTCATACGAAGATATTTCAAGCTATGGAGTAGAAGGCTTAATTGATGCTATTGAAAAATACACTCCTAAAATGGGTGCAAGGTTTGAAACATATGCCCTTGTAAGAATAAGAGGAAATATTATTGACAAAATAAGATCTCAAGATTTCTTACCAAGAAGCGTTAGAAAAAAAATTAAAGATGTTAAAGAAGCACAAGAATTATTAAAAAAACAATACGGAAGATCTGCTACAAATTCAGAAATTGCAACTTACCTAGGTATAGAAAGAGAAAAAGTAGAACAATTATTAGCAGAGGATACAACGGTCACTTCAATATACGAAAAAAAAGGTTCCTCTGACGGAGATTTAGAAATCATTGATACAATTCAGGATTCTCATACACTGGCTCCGCATGAACAAATGGAAGAAAAAGATGTAAAAAAAGAATTGGAGAATGCTTTGAAGAGACTGCCGGAAAGAGAAAGAACTATCATGGTTCTTTATTATCACGAAAATATGACTTTAAAAGAAATTGGAGAAGCTATAAACGTTTCTGAATCAAGAATTTCACAATTACACGCACAAGCTATTATGAAATTGAAAAATTTACTTAGTGAAAATCGTTCTGAAAGACTTAAAAAAAGTATTATTTAATTTTGCGATTTCAAATAATTAAGAACCTTTATAAATTTTTCATCTTCTGGAACTTCAAAAGACAATATTTCTCCATTAAAAGGTTTTGAAAATGTCAACTTATATGATTGTAAAACTTGTTCTTGAGTTTTAATTTTCATTTTTCCGAACCCATAAAGAGTATCATTATAGAGAGGATGACCTATACTTGATAAATGAACTCTTATTTGATGAGTTCTTCCAGTTATTAAATGCACTTCAATTAAAGTAGCCTCTTTAAAACGTTCCAGAACTTTAACTTTTGAAATACTTTCTTTCCCATTTTCAATTATAGCCATTTTGTGAGGTTGATTAGGATTTCTCCCAATAGGTTTATTTATAACAAATTCATCTTCATTAATTACCCCAGCAACAATAGCCCTATACTTTTTTTCTATCCTGCCAGCTTTCATTTCATTAACAAGATATTCATGAGATATATTATTTTTTGCAACCATTAACAATCCTGAAGTATTTCTATCTAATCTGTGTAAAATACCTCTTCTAAATTCACCATTTATATCCGATAAATCATTCCCACAATAATTCAACAAAGCATTCACTAAAGTTCCTGATGTTTCTATATTAGTAGGATGTGTTAACATTCCTGAAGGCTTATTAACAACAAGCATATTCTCATCTTCCCAAACAATATCCAAAGAAATATCTTCTGGCAAAATTTTATTAATATCATCTTGTATATTTAATTCAACAACATCCTCTGGTTTTATAATGCATGAAGATTTAACTTTTTTTGAATTTAATAATACATTCCCCTTTTTTATTTCTGCCTGAATTCTTGAACGAGAAAAATCTTGCAAATACTCTGCAAGATAAACATCTAAACGCTTTTCATCATTTAATTCATCAATTACTATCTTCATTAATTTTATTAGTATAATTATTCTTTATTATAATTATAACTATAGCAAAAACACCAATATTAATAAAAATATCTGAGATATTAAATACCGGGAAATTAACAAAATTTAACTTTATAAAATCTCTTACATATCCAAAAATTATTCTTTCATAAGCATTACAAAAAATACCTGCAATCAAAATAGCAATCCAAAAAACAGCCAAGCTCGAAGCTTTTCTAATATTTTTAAGTAACGAAATCACTATCAACAAAATCGCCAAAACAGCAAAAATTATTAAAAACCACTTATAATTATCTAAAATACTAAAAGCAGCTCCTGTATTTTCTACATACAAAAAATCCAAAATAGAATTTTCCGGCAATTTATTTAAATTATTCAAAATTAAATTTGTAACAAACTTATCAAACAAGACAAAAAATATTGTCGAAATAAAAAAATACGCTATTTTTGCTCTATTTGACATTGTTTTTCGCATCATTTTCCTCTTTAGCAGGAACCACATTAACTCTTGTTATTTGATACCCAAATCCCGTTAAACTTAATTTAATACTCAAATCTGTAATATCCGCCTTTGTTAAACCAATAGAAGCAATCACATACTCATTTCTATTATCAGAATTCGCAACAAATAACCGCTCCAAAATATTATCTTCCGGCAGCTTCCTAAAAACCTCTTTTGCCTGTTTTTGAGGATACTCAACCTTATCATTAGCAATTGATGCTATTGCTATTACGCCTTCTGGAGGAACAAATTCCAACGTTGCTGTATACTCAGTGTTAGGCTCTATTTCATTCGGAGCAGTTAAAGATATATCCAAAAATCTTGCATCTCCGTATAACATAGAAGTATTTTCCGTCTTTACTTTATCAGAATAAACTTTCCACTTTCCATCAACTTTTTTTAAATAATATATACTATTAGAAATACTGTTTAAAACACCTTCCATTTTTGCTTCAGCTGGCATTACAGCATTGGAAGTTTCAACAACCTCTACAACAGCTTTATCATTATTTACATCAATATTCTTTATCTGTATACCATATTCAATATCATCATAACTATTCCAAACATCTTTAACCAAATTTGAATAGTTTTCTAAATTTAAACCATCTGCATTTAAATAATTTTCATCATACGTAGAGATAAATTTCTTAAAATTAGTTCTATTTGCATACCTAACCTGAGCCTTTAATAATGATTTTATCTCTTTTGAATCATTTTTAAAAAAACTAAGAAAAGAATTCTTACTATTATTTTCAGCAAAAACTGGACTAATTAAACAACCAGACATTATAATTACAGATAATAACTTCTTCATAATCAAATTATAACGCAATAATAAAAAAAGAAAAATAATTTAAACAAATGAGTATAACTTTTAAGTTATTTACAATCTTTAAAACTACATGTTATAATTCAGATAGTTTACTGTTAGGAGAAGATATGACAACAATAGATTTAGATGATGAATTTTTAGAATTATTTTTTAATATTACAAACTCAAAATGCCCAAAGCATTTTGACTTGATAGATTTGAAAAAACAACTATTAAATATTGTTGATACATTAAAAGAATTAAATGCTAATGCAAAAAAACCAATACAAAGCAAAGCTATATCAACTAATTCAGAAAATGAAGAAGCAACAGGTCCTGCAATTTTAATAGTTGACGACTTAGGGGTCATAACATATCAACTAAAAGTTTTATTATCAGAATTTGATTATGATATAGATTGTTCGCAAGAAATTTATGACGCAGTAAATAAATTCAAAAAAAGAAATTATGAATATGTTGTTATGGATTTATTTATCCCTACAGAAAGAGAAGGTTTTATTCTACTAACAGAATTAAAAAAATTAGCAGCAGCTACCGGTAAAAAAACTATAGTAGGAGTTATAACTGCATCTCCAAGAAAAGAAATAGAACAACAATGCAAAAACAGAGGAGCGGATTTCTTTTTAGAAAAAAATAGTGACTGGCAAAGTTCTTTATTTAACATTATGTCCAACTATATTAATGGTGATAAGAACAATGAAGAGGAAGACTATTAAAAATGGAACAAAAGTCTATTTTTTCTGTAATTTCTCCAATAATGGTCGGGCCATCAAGTTCGCATACAGCAGGTGCAGTTCGCTTGGGTTTAATGGCCAGAAACATCTATAACAATGTTTTTTCTAAAGTGAAATTTATACTTTATAATTCATTTGCAACAACCGGCTTTGGACACGGAACAGACAAAGGGCTTTTAGCAGGCATTCTTGGCTATCAAGTTGATGACAGCTCAATAAAAAACATTTTTGAAACAGTCAAAAATATAGAATATTCCTATGATTACATTCAAGATATATCCAGACACCCCAATTCAGTAGATATAATCATTGACGATAAAATGAAAATATCAGGAGACTCTGTTGGGGCCGGAGAAATCCGAATTAATAGTATTAATGGATTTAATACAGATATAGACGGATCTTATGATACATTATTACTTATGTACAAAGATAAACCGGGAATGATTTCTACAGTAAGTGAAATAATACAAAAACAAAAAGTTAACATTGCATCTCTCCATTGCGGAAGAAGTTCCAAAGGAGGATCTGCAAGCATGTATATAGCTCTTGATATTCCAATAGGAGATGATGTTGTTGAAAAAGTAAAAAATATAAAAGATGTATATTTTGTAACAAATATAAGAAAGCTAAAATAATGACTATTATATCCTTTGAAGAATTAATTAACAAATGCAAAAGTGAAAATAAAAAAATTTACGAAATTGCCTTAGAAGAAGAATCTATAATGCAAGGTGACAACTTTGATGTTATAAAAATAAAAATATTAGAAACTCTAATAGCAATGAAAGATGCAATAAAAAATGGTCTAAAATCGAGCGAAAAATCAATTAGTGAATGGTGCGGCGACGATTGCGAAAAACTTCAAAAAAGGTATAAAACAAAAAATTCAGTTTTTGGAAAAACTTTTGAAAAAATCACAACCTATGCTCTTGCAACCGCAGAAGAAAATTTAAGAATGGGAAGAATAGTAGCTTGCCCAACGGCCGGTTCCTGCGGCATAGTTCCTTCTGTGATAATTGCAGTAGCTGAAGAAAAAAAAATCCCTGATGCAGAACAAATTAACGGATTACTTACAGCAGGGCTTGTGGGACTAATTATTTCAAATAAAGTACAACTAGCAGGAGCTGTTGCCGGATGTCAAGCAGAATGCGGAGTAGCATCGGCGATGGCAGCAGCAGCTCTAACTCAAATGCTTGGAGGTAATCTTAATGAAATACTACAAGCAGCAGCTCTTGCATTAAAAAATATACTTGGATTAACTTGTGATCCGGTTTGCGGTTTGGTTGAAGTTCCCTGCATTAAAAGAAATGCTTTTTTAGCTATTCATGCTGTAACGGCTTCTGAACTTGCTTTATGTGAAGTTGAAAGTAAAATCCCTCTAGACGAAATAGTCGATACTTTAAAAATCACTGGACAATTAATGTCACCACTTCTTAAAGAAACTTCTCAAGGCGGGCTTGCCAAAACTAAAACAGCAATTAATTTAGAAAAAAAATTATTTAATAATAAACAGTGAAAATTTCATTTTGATTGACTTTAGCGTGTCCGCCTCTTATAAGTATTAACAATGCCCCAGAACCAAATAAAATACTCCCCACAAAAGATACTGGCTTAACCCATAAAGCTCTGTTTGCACCTGTTTTTGATATTTCTCCACGTAAAAGTTTTCCTTCTAAGTTAAAATTACCTATTACTATATCTGCAGGAATCCCCATTGTATAATTAGGAGAAACATTTTCTACTCTTGCATTTATTACTGTACCTTCCGGATATGTTTTATTTTTTATTTTAAACTCTTTTACAGTTTCAAACTCTATCATTTCTCCTTCTTCCGGTTTTTGCTTTGTTGTTAAATTATTTTTAATTTTTATAAATATTGGTATAGAATTATCAAACTCACAAATTTCAAAGACTTTTCTGCTAAAACTAGATTTATGGGTAGGAAGCACTTCTTCTATCACAACTTTCTTTTTCTTAAAAGATTTATTTTTACTATTTTCTACAAAATCGTCTTCTATAAAAGAATAAACTCTCGGTTTTATCTTCAAATTCTTATCTAAAGTACAATTTACAAAATCATCTTCTATAAATGCAAAAACTTGTGAAGAAAACATTGAAAATAAAATAAATAATGAAATAAATTTTTTACTTATACTTAACTTTTTTCTTTGAATCATTTTTTATTTTTTCTTGAAACTTTGCACGATTTTCTTTAGAAGTTAATAAAAAATTTTGATAATAAATATTTTTCTTATATGGATTATTTACTAAAAATTCCGGATATTTTTTATAAATGTACTCATACACTTCCATCATTCTTCTGGAAGTTAACGGATGAGAACTACACCAGTCATATCTATACTGAGGAAAAATTTTATTCATCACAATAATCATTGCAACAGGATGATACCCTGCATTAACCATAAAATCTATAGCACGCTTGTCAGACTTATATTCATATTTATGAGGAGACAAAACATAATTAAAATGACTAAAAATTCCTCTAAAAATACCATTATACGAATCTACATTATGAGAAATTTCATGAGCTAATACCGCAGCTAATTCATCATCACTGGTTAATAAAGTATACATTCCTCTACATATAACAATTTGTCTTGAACTATTCATAGAAAAAGCATTCACTGTATTGGAATTATCTAAAAAGAATACAGCTCTATTTTCTATACCATTTGAATTTAACAAATTAAACCCAACTGTACTAACATAAGCTTGTTCTTTATTAATTTGATTAGGATCAAAAAGATAATTCCCAGAACTTGCTATAACTAATGATGTAATAGAATTAACTAAAAATAAGAATAAAATTAAACAAATTTTTTTCATTAGAACTGCTCTAAAAATCTCTTGTCATTATTAAAAAACAATCTTATATCATCAATAGCGTATTTAAGCATTGCAAGTCTCTCAACTCCCATACCAAAAGCAAAGCCGGAATATACATCAGGATCAATACCAACGCCTTTAAGAACATTAACATCAACCATACCGCAGCCTAATACTTCTAACCAACCTGTACCGGAACAAGTTCTACAACCTTTTCCCTGACACATAATACATTGAACATCAACTTCTGCAGAAGGCTCTGTAAATGGGAAAAAACTACTTCTAAAACGAGTTGGACGAGAAGCTCCAAAATACAATCTTATAAATTCATTTAAAACACCTTTCAAGTCCCCAAAAGTAATATCTTTATCAACATATAATCCTTCAATTTGATGGAAGAAATTATTTTTTCTAGCGTTTATATTCTCGTTTCTATAAACTCTACCGGGAGCTATCACCTTTATTGGAGGTTTTTGATTTTCCATAACATGAATTTGTGCACCAGAAGTTTGACTTCTTAATACTACATTTGGCATTCCTTTTACATAAAAAGTATCTTGAACATCTCTAGCAGGGTGATCTTTCGGAACATTTAACATATCAAAATTATAATATTCAGTTTCAACTTCCGGAGACAATTCTGGAGCTACTACAGAAAATCCTAGATTTTGAAATATTGATACAATTTCATTTGTAGTGGAAGTAAGAGGATGAACTTTTCCTTCCGGGATAAATTTACCACTTAAAGTTATATCAATTCTCTCTTTTTGTAATTTTTCATTCAATTCTTTTTGATAAAACAACTCGTGTTTCTCTTTTAACAAATTTTCTAAATCTTGAGTAATTTGGTTAGCTAAGGCTCCAACAACTCTTTTATCCTCATCCGATAAATCTTTTAAACCTTTTTTTATAGAATTAAATTCACCTTTTCTACTTAAATATTTAAGTCTTATTTCATCAAGATTAGTAATATTTTGAGCTTTTTCTATATCAGCTTTCGCTGATGAATAAATATTTTCAAGTCGTTCTTTCATACTTTTTCTCCCTTAACTAGATGATACAGTGCTAAAGGTTAAATGTAAAGTTTTAATACTTGATTTTCTAAAAAGATACATTAAAATATTTGTATGTTAAAAAAGCTAATAACACTAATTGTATTAAGTTTAACAATTTTATCAATAAATGCGGAACCTCAAACCAATTTCGGCGGTCACGCAGGAACTCCACCAGGTTTTTATGATGACATTGACCCAAATACCTTAGACAAAGAAGATGAAAAAGAAGAAATTCCGCCTTCTGATAATATACAAACAAATTCTGAAGAAATAATCATCCCGCATAATTATGAAAAGACAGAACCTACAAAAAATTACTCTGAAATTTATAATAATTTAAAAGTCCCAGATTTTTCATATTTACACGATATAGACCCTGAACAATATTACGATATGAAAGATACTACTTGGTCAGTATATCCCCTTTTTCGACTAAATTCACCTATATATTTTAAAACAATAACAATTGAACCAGGATACTACTTACTAACCCCAAGAGAACAAGAAGGTGAATGGTATATGCTATTTAAACAAAATGGAGTAGTAAAATACATAATACCGGTTTATGAAAGAGATTACACCCCAGAAATGTTCTACGATAAACATATTCCAAAACCAAAATTAACCACTGCACAAAAAATTCATATGGGATTTCTTGATTTTATAGGAAAATTTAAAAGCACAAAAAGAAAATCTCCTATTCAGACTTATCTTGAAGTAAATGATTTAGAAAATTATTTTGTTTCAATTGTAGTTTATTATGGAACACACAAATATTCAACAATATTCAGAACAATAAAACTTTAACAAAATAAATGCTATGTACAGAATTGCACATAGCATTTATTGTATAAAATATTTCTATACATTCGTCATTTCTATAGATTTATGCTTAGAAACAGAATATCTTGATTTATAATCTTCGTACTTACTTATAAATTGCAAATCTTCATCTTTATTTCTATGATTATATTCATGCTTATCCAAAGTCTTATCATGTAACTGAATAACACTTGTTGCAATATTTCCGCAGTGAGCTGCAATTCTTCTTAAATCATTTAACAAATCAGAAAACATAAAACTAACTTCCGCAGTACAAAGCCCTTCTTTAAGCCTTTGAATGTGACGGTTTTTAACCTTACGAATAATTTTCTTAATAACAGCTTCCAAAGGCTCTACTTCTAATGCCAATTTCAAATTATCCGTTTTATAGGCTTCAAACGAAACCATAAAAATTTCAGACACCGCATGAACAATAACCTTTAGTTCTTCAATTGCTTCAGGAGAGAGCTTTCTATCACTTTCTTTCAATTTTTCGGCTATTTGTAAAATATAAGATGCATGATCGCCAATTCTCTCATAATCACCTATAGTTAAAAGTAATTGAGAGATTTTATTATTATCTTCTTCTGATAATTCTTTTCCGGACAATTTAATCAAGAACGAATCTATTTTATCTTCATAAGTATCAATTTTTATCTCATTATTTTTGATTTGTTCTGCTTTTTTATAATGAAAACTTTTCAACATTTTTGTAGAATTAATAAAATTAAATTCAACCATATCTGCCATTTTAATAGTTTGTCTATTGCATTCTGCAATCGCAAAAGAAGGTGCAAGTAATAATCTTTCGTCCAAAAGTACACTCTTATCTTTAACTTTTTTATCTTTAACAATAAACATTGCAGATCTTTCCAAAAACTTAGTGAATGGAAATAACAATATTGTCGTAACGATATTAAAAATAGAATGAACCATAGCTATACCAAACGGAGATATGCTACTTGTAACAAAATCAAATTTAAAAATAAGATTTCCTAATTCAAGGGCTGATAGACAAATTATCACCCCAAAAACATTAAATAAAACGTGAACAGCAGCAACTCTTTTCGCATTAGTATTAACACCTATACTTGAAAGCATTGCAGAAATACAAGTACCAATATTTTGTCCCATAACTATTGGAATCGCCATTCCATAAGTAATTCCACCAACCATTGATAAAGCTTGCAAAATACCAATTGAAGCTGCGGAGCTTTGAATAATAGCAGTTACAACAGTACCTACCACAACTCCTAAAATAGGATTAGTAAACGCGGTCAAAATATGAGTAAACTGAGGCATATCCGCTAATGGAGACATCGCATCAGTCATTACTTCCATACCAAACATTAATATCGCAAATCCAATTAAAACCGCTCCTACATTTTTTCTCTTATTAGACTTAGCAGCCATTATCATTACTACACCCACTATAGCCATAATAGGAGAAAAGGATTCAGGTTTTAATAATCTTACAAAGAAATTAGAACTCTGAATCCCTGCTAAACTTAATATCCAAGCTGTTACTGTTGTTCCGATATTAGATCCCATTATAACACCTATCGCTTGAGATAATTTCATAATTCCCGAATTAACAAGACCTACCAACATTACAGTTACAGCTGAAGAAGATTGTACCGCTGCAGTAACTCCTGCTCCGAAAATTAAACTCTTTATCGGATTAGAAGTCATCTTCTTTAAAATCCGCTCCAGCCTTCCACCTGCAATTTTTTCCAAACCAGAAGACATGATTGTTATCCCATAAAGGAAAAACGCTAGTCCTCCGCATAATGTGAATATAGAAAATATATCCATATAATCCTTTCCTTCCAATACTAGAAATCTTTCTAATGACATATATCACCAGTGTATCAAAAGGTTTTTATTTTTTCGAGTGGTAACTCTTATTTTGTTTCGAAATATTTACAAATTTGAAAAAATCTTAGCATTTTGTTACAATTCTTAATAATACGATAAAAATTTAGCAATTTTTTATTTATTAAATACTTTATATATACATAAGAGATAATTAATATAGAGGTATAAAATGAATAAAGATTTCAAAAAGAGATTTACTGTAATTAGTAATGAAGAAATGATTAATAAAGAAAAAAAACGAGAAGTTGATAAAGATAGTTTGTATCAAACCAATCCATTAACAGAAAAATTGGTAAAATTTGTAAATACACCACCTAGTAAAAAGTTTTCTGTTGAAGATTTGATAAAATGGTAAAATAAAAAATCAAGCGGAAAAACGGAAAAGAATGTACCAAATAAAAAATCGAATATACCTTGATTTTGATAAAACACAAAAAAGCGGTATATGTAATTATTTAAGAGCGTTAGTGAAACAAAATTTAGGAAAAACTTGTTCAGAGATTATGGACAAGTTTCTTGATGATGAAAAATATTATTTAGAACAAAAAGCATCAAGATTTCCTTTTTTAGAAAACATAATAGATGATAGAGCTTTTTTAAACGATACAGAATCTTATATAAAAGAATGCATAAAGTATTATGAATATAAAGAAAAACAGCGTCCTATTATTGAAGCAAATAAAGAATTTGAAAAAAGAAAACGCAAATTTTTACAAGAAGTAAAAATGTCAAAAGAAAAACCTACAAAAAAGCAATTATATTATTATAATAGGTTATGTAAAAAATACTCTATAGAAAAAAAAGATACAGAAAATTTGTCAAAATTAGATTTAAGAGATGAAATAGAAAGAATTTTAAATGAACATTCAAACGATTACAAAATTATTGACTGATAACGGAATTGAAACAAATGAAGCAAAAAGAGAAATAAGTATGTTACTTGAGCATTTTTGTAACTATACTGAAAAAGATAGATTAATGGGTAAAAAGCTTTCAGAAAAAGATTTAAACCTAATTTATGAAAAAGTATTGTACCGAGTAAAAACAAAAAATCCTATTCAGTATATTATCGGTGAAGCATATTTTATGGGAGAATATTTCAAAGTCAATTCAGATGTTTTAATACCGAGAGACGAAACTGAAATATTAGTAAAAAAAGCTATTGATATTATAAAAGCAAACGATTTAGTTGATGTTTTAGATATAGGAACAGGGAGCGGTTGCATAGCTTGTACAATTGCAAAACAGACAAATGCAACTGTTTTAGGAGTAGACATTTCATCAGACGCTTTAAGAGTAGCATTGGATAATGTAACAAAACTCGGTATAAATAACAGAGCCGTTTTTCGGAAATCAAACTTATTTTCCAGAATAAGAGAAGAAGAAAAATTTGATATGATAATATCAAATCCACCATACATCCCAATAGGGACGAAACTTGATGTTGAAGTTGAAAAAGAACCTAACATAGCACTTTTTGCAGAAGAAAACGGGCTTTATTTTTATAAAGAAATCATAAAACAAGCCCCTAAATATCTAAAAAAAGATGGTTGGCTACTATTTGAACTCGGAATAAATGAATCAGAAAAAGTTAAAAACCACATGGCTGAATATTTTGAAGAAATAAAAATCGAAAAAGACCTTGCCGGTATTGATAGAATTATATTTGGAAGAACTAATTAAAACTTTTTAAGCAAATTTCCCCGTATTTACCCCTTGCAAAAAAGTTTAAATTCTATTAAGATATATGTATAAATATTAAGTTTATAAATTTTTGTAAATACAAGTATTAAAGGTGGTAGCATGGCAGAGAATGAAGAATTACAAGAGACGAGCGAAGGCGAAACTCGTCAAAAGATATTAGTAGCAGATGATGAAGCTAGTATCAGAAGAATATTAGAAACTCGTCTTAAAATGGTCGGTTACGACGTTGTAGTTGCAGAAGACGGAGAAGAGGCTATTGAAGTTTTCAATAAAACAAATCCTGATTTGGTAGTGTTAGATGTCATGATGCCAAAAATGGATGGTTACGGCGTAACTAGAGAGATTAGAAGAACATCAGATGTTCCCATTATTATTTTAACAGCATTGGGAGATGTTTCAGAAAGAATCACAGGTTTGGAACTTGGAGCTGATGACTACGTTATTAAACCATTCTCTCCAAAAGAGTTAGAAGCACGAGTAAAAGCTGTATTAAGAAGAACAATTAGCAAAGATGTTATAATACCTGCATCTTCAAATGCAAGTTCTGCATCAGGCAACGGCAAAAATGCTAAAAATATAATAACAACAGGAAATATTAAAATTGATACAGCAAGAAGACAAGTATTCAGAAAAAATGAAAGAATACGTTTAACCGGAATGGAATTCAGCTTGTTAGAATTGTTAGTAAACAATTCCGGTCAAGCATATTCTAGAAATGAGATATTACAACACGTTTGGTCGTACCCTGCAGATCATAGAATTGATACTAGAGTAGTAGATGTGCATATTTCAAGATTACGTTCAAAATTAGAAGCTGATCCTACAAATCCTGAATTAATATTGACTGCACGTGGAATAGGTTATATGTTCCAAAGAATTAACTAATAAGATAAACATTTTGAAAATAGCAAGAGGCTTGAAAATTTTTCAAGCCTCTTGCTTTAAAATATTTATTTGCTATACTAGAATTTGCAAAGGCTATGGCGCCTGTCGTCAAGCGGTTAAGACCTCGGATTGTGGTTCCGATATGCATGGGTTCGAATCCCATCAGGCGCCCCATTTATCAAATTAGGAGCTTCGGCTCCTTTTTTGTTAGGGACAATAAGGGTTTTCGGAAGTCAAACTTAACTATTTATGTAGCTCAGTAAATCTGTTACAATTTGTTTGAGTAATGTGATTAGCTCAACTTGAGTAATTATTTTGGGCAATCGGCATTTGGCGTGGGTTTGAGGGGTGGGAAGCACTCAAACCATTTGACCCAGCAACCGGTCAAATTACTCTTGTGTTTATCCATATAGATGTATAAAAGGTCGGTTTAGTAAAACCGACCTACATACTAAAAATTACACACTACAAACTTTTACTAACAAAGACAATATACAATAATTTAAAATACTAAAGATTCCCCATCTTCTGGTATCAATAAATTATTTAAATAAAATTCTTTTTTAAATTCTTTTAAATCTTTTCTTGTTAAAGTTAAATGACTCACTGTATCCATATGACTTGCGATAATAATTGAATTTGGAGCTTTATTTAACACATTTTTTATATCATCAATATTCATAATTAAACGTTCACCATTTAAAACAGTTGCAGCACAGGCATTTAAAACTATAACATCTGGCTTATATTTATTCAAAGCGTCTTCTACTTCGTCACACCAAATTGTATCTCCTGCAATATATAAATTCTTTTCTCCTTCTGCTTCAAATACTATACCCATAGCATCATAAGGCATTCCTATAGAATCACACAAAGGCTTTATTATCTCTCTTTTTCCATGTTGAGTAGCTGTTTTATAGAGAGTTATATTTTTATATTTAGTACCTTCAACTGCTAATACTTCAATATTAGTAAACCCTTTAGACTTAATATATTCTTTATCAAATTCTGATTGTACAAATATTTTAAGATTCTTATCAATAGCTTTTTCGGCACATTCATCCCAATGATCAGGATGAATATGAGTAATGATAACTGCATCTACATTAACAATATCTTTTATTTCAAAAGGTAATTCAACTCTTGGTTGACGAATATCTGAATTCACTGCAGTATCAAATCCTTGCATGCTATCTTTCGGCATTAACCAAGGATCAATTAAAAATGTTGTATTTTTATATTCTAATTTTATTGTTGCATTTCTTATTTGTGTTATTTTCATATTATTCTCCTTTTTTCAACTATATTTTAAATAATTATCCACTTTTTGACAAGAATATACTTTTATGTATAATACTTACCAAAAAGTAAATTAGAGGATTTAATATGACAAAATTAAAAAAAGAAAAATATCAATGTCCGCTAGAAGTTACTATGGACATTATTGGCGGGAAATATAAAGGTGTTATTATTGGACACCTTATTGATAAAACTTTAAGATACAGCGAACTAAAAAAACTTATACCGCATGCTACTCCTAAAATGTTGATTCAGCAGCTAAAAGAATTAGAAAGGGATGGTATTATTAATAGAAAACTATACCCGATAGTACCTCCTAAAACAGAATATTCACTTACACAAAGAGGTGAATCTCTCATTCCTGCGATAATAGAACTAAATAAGTGGGGAATACAATATCTTAGAGAAGAAAATATTCCTTGTGCATATTTAGATAAAACATAAAAACTTTATCCTGTCCCGAAGAGGTCACCATCATAATTAAGGCTTTTAGCTTCTTTTAGTTAGTAGGGTGCAATTATTTGCACCCAATATTATAAAATCAAATTATAAATAATTATGAAAGGTATTTAAAAAGTCCTTAAATTCTTATATTTATAGTTATGCATTTTTAGTTAGTAGGGTGCAATTTTTTGCACCAAAATCACTTTTAAATTTTAGAAGAAAATAAAAAGTTTAAAAAGTTCCTTCCCTTAATAAGGGAAGGCTAGAAATAGTGATAATTCATTAATAGATAAATTTAGAAGATATTAATAACAATTCCTAATAATTAATCACCAGCCATAAAACTTGATTAAAAAAATAGTGTAATTTTGAAGATAAGAATAAATCAATTAGGATTTAAATAAATTGGTGCAAAAAATTGCACCCTACTATCTGTTTAGTCTAATAACCAACCTAATACTTTTTCGAAAAATTTATCTATAAAATTTTTTTCTTTTGCTCCTTCATGTGAATCCTCTGTCAAAAGACTATTTGCAATTTTATCAAGTTCTGCTCTATGTTTTTGTTTTAAATCATTCAAATTCTCTTTCTCTTTTAATTTTTTTAACGAACTATCAAGTTCTGTTTTCAAATCAGAAAATGTCACATTTTTAACTTTTTCTGTTAATTTATCAATTAATGAGTTTGTTGAAAGAGTATATGTTAATTTTCTGCCAGTATAAAGTCCAGAAAAATATTTCGAATTAACTGCCAATTTAACTTTTGGATACAAATTATTACCATTATTTGTTGGAACCGTTGTTTTTAAAATCATATTCAAATCTTCTGTATATTTATCCTCTTTTATAAGCATATCTACATCATATTTTTTAAAAAATTCATTAAATGCTTTTGAATCTTTTACTGACTGTAAAAGCTTTGAAAGTTCTTCTGAATAAAGTTCTGAATAAAACTCACTGTATTTTATAGATTTTAAACTACCAAAATTTGAATGTTTGTACTTGTAATTATTATCTATTATCATTTATTAATATCTCCTGTATTGTATTATATAAAAAATATAAAACTGTAAAATTTTTTTTTGCTATTTCTATGACAAACTTTTATCCTGCCTCGAATAGGTCACCATCATAATTAAGGCTTTTAGCTTCTTTTAATATCGGATAATCTTCAATATTATAGTTTTTAACAAAATTAATCGCTTCACTCCTTGCTAATTCAAGAACTTTTGCATCATTCACTATATCAGCAATAATCATATCAGGAAGCCCGCTTTGTCTTGTGCCTAAAAATTCTCCAGGACCTCTAAGCTGCAAATCTTTTTCGGCAATTACAAACCCGTCATTTGTTTGAGTCATAATATTTAAACGAGCCTTTGTTTCTTGTGATTTTGTATTAGAAGATAAAATACAATAAGATTGCAAATCACTTCTACCTACCCTACCCCTTAGCTGATGAAGCTGAGATAAGCCAAATCGTTCAGCATTTTCTATTACTATTACTGTTGCATTAGGGACATCTACCCCAACTTCTACTACTGTAGTAGAAACTAAGACATCATATTCTTTGTTTTTAAATTTTTCCATCACATCATCTTTTTCATCATTTTTCAATTTCCCGTGTAAAAGTCCGATTTTATATTCTGGAAAAATTTCATTCTGCCATTTTTCTTTTTCAATCGTGGCTGCCTTAGCAGATAATGTTTCACTTTCTTCTATCAAAGGATAAACAATATAAGCTTGACGTCCGGCATCTACCTCTTTTCTTATAAGATCAGAAATTTGTCGTCTTGAATTAGCAAGCGTTGTAATAATTGGCTTTCTACCCTTTGGAAGTTCATCAATTATTGTCAAATCCAAATCCCCATTCATTGTAATCGCAAGCGTTCTTGGAATAGGAGTAGCTGTCATTGTTAAAATTTGCGGATTTTGAGATTTTTTTCTTAAAGCTAGCCTTTGTTTTACCCCAAATCTATGCTGTTCATCAATTACAACTGCCCCCAAATTAGCAAACTCAACTCCATCCTGTATTAAAGCGTGTGTCCCTACTGCAATATTTGCTTGCCCATTCCTTAGATTTGTTTCAGATTCTCTTCGTTGTTTTTTACCAATACTTCCTATCAGTAATTCTACCTTAAGTCCTAGAGGCGTAAGCCATTTTATAAGATTATTATAATGCTGCTGAGCAAGTATTTCTGTAGGTGCCATAATCGCAGCTTGATAACCATTTTCTACGGCCGCAAGCAACATAATAGTTGCAACGACAGTTTTTCCACTTCCTACATCTCCTTGTAAAAGTCTTTGCATAGGTTTATCAGAATGCAAATCATTCAATATTTCATTTACTGAACGTTTTTGGGCTTGTGTAAGTTCAAACGGTAACGAATTGATAAAATTCATTACAAGCCCGTCTTTTTTTATTTCAAGCGGAATAGATAAAATATTTTTACTATTTTCTTCTCTTAAAATTGCAAGCCTTAGCTGAATCAAAAAGAATTCTTCAAATACAAGACTAAACCTCGCTTTTTGCAAAGATTCATTGTCTTTTGGAAAATGAATTTGCTCTAGAGCCTCTTTTTTTTCAAATAAATTATATTTATCTACAATATATTTAGGTAAAACTGTTTCAATATCATTTTTAAAAAGCTGAATTACATTAAAAATAGCTTTTCTAAGTGTTTTAATATTCAAATTTTCACTTAAAGAATAAATAGGAACAATTCTTGCAAGATTTAGATTTGATGGATTTAAAATATCCTCATCCATAATAGAATAAGTTGGTTTATCTAATGTAAGCATCCCATCATAAGAATTTAATTTTACAGTTCCTGAAACCATAATGCCAGAACCTTTAGGAAATTGTGATTTCATTCTTTCTAAAATATGCTTGCTACTCCTTGCTGAAAAAAAGTTCAACCCGATATTACCTGTACCATCATTTATTTTAACCTTTACAACACCTAAATTATTTTTTGTTGTAAAAGCTTCAACAGAGCGAATAACACCAAAAATTGTAGTATTTTCTCCAACCTCTAAATCTCGAATTTTTGTCCTTGTTGAATAATCAACATGTTTTCTTGGAAAATAATATAATAAATCCGATACCGTATAAATACCAAGTTTATTCAATATATAAGCAATCTTAGGACCAATCCCTTTAAGATACATTACATCCGATTTTAAATTTAAATTTTTATCTTTTTCGATTTCTTGTTGTGGATTAAGTTCAGATTTTATTACATTTATAAGTTTTTCTAACGATTTTTTTCTTTGAGGAAGTGTATCCATCTGATAGCGTTCAAAATGTTCTAAAAGGACTTTCCACTTAGGATTTTTAGAACTCTTTATTTCTCTTCTTAATTCTGAACATATAAACGAAGAAAAACTCCTACTTTTACCATTTATATTGATATATTTATACTTTACTTCAATTTCAATAGCTTTTTTTATCTGTTCAAGATTTTCCATGAAAAGATTATACTATAAATCTTTAGTTTACCAAAAGTAATAAATAACGCAATTTTTTCTACTTATAATACTTTATTAATATATGAAAGTTTTATTTAGATTAGGGGATCAAAATTTTATAACAAAAGCTTATGAAGAATTTAGCGAACGTTGCTTAGCTAAAACTCAAGATATTGTTTCTACAAAATCTGATTTTAAAACTATTGGAGATTTATTTATTCGAGAAAGAAAAGTTGATGATTTTTGTGAAAAAACTTTAAATTTATCAAAACAATTAAACGAAAACGGACAATCTTTTTTAAGTGATTTATTTATAAATGAACTAAGTAAAATTTGCATTAATTTGAATTTCCCAAAAGCAGAAGAATTCTTAAAAATCGCCCTAGAAAATAGTCGAAAAAACAAAGATGGTTTTCACGAACTTGCAAGACTAACTGATTTAGAATATTTATATAGGAATAATAATGATAGAAAAGCTCTTTTTAGTATACTTAGACAAAAAAAAGCTTGTTGTAAAAATGTTATAGAGAATTATGATGAAAATTTAAAAAATTACGCAAGTATTCACAGAGCTCCTACCTCAAAAAAAAGTGTACAAACCCAATTAGCATTTACGTATTCGGATATAGCTGGAATGTTAGAAAAAAGAAATCCAAAAGATGCTATAAATCTTTATGAAAAATCTAAAAACATTTATATTGAATTAGGACAACAAAGAGAAAGTGATTATTTAAAAGAAAGAATCAGAAGAATTACTGCTCGATTAAATAAAACTCAAATATAAAAATTATTTTTGATATTTAACTTTTTGTCCTTCTTTTAAATCATCCTTTATGTTGGTAACAAGAAGTTCATCCCCCTTCAAACCTTCTAAAATTTCGATTCTATCTCCTAGATCTCTTCCTTGTTTCACTTTCACAAAATGTATTGTAGAATCATCTTTTACTTGTATTACATACTGATCTGGAGAATTTAAAGTAACTAAACAAGAAGGATTTATTGTTAAAATTTTTTCTTTGCCTTTAATATCAATATCAGTTTTCACATAAAGCCCGCTATATAAACCTGATTTTCCATCATTTGGAATAATAAGAGCGACTTCCATTGAACGCGATATATTGTCCAGCTTACCTGAAATCTGAGAAATATATCCCTTAAATTTTTGTTGAGGATTTTCTGGAATATAAACATCTACTGCTTGACCATCGTAAATATATCTAACATAATTTTGAGGAACAAACATCGTAGCACGGAATTTGTCAATCTGTTGGATTTCAAATAAACTTGTACTTGTACTGCTTCCTCCTGATACGACATTTGCTCCCGCATCAATATTATACTTACTAATTACTCCATCAAACGGTGCTACAACATTTTTATAACTTTGTAACGCAAGCAACCTGTTCAAATCTTCTTTTGATTTTGCAACATCTGCTTTCGCACTTAAATAATTCATCTCAGATGTTTTATAATCATTTAACTTTGATTCCAATTCTTGTCTTGAAATAGCTCCATCAACAGATGATTTTTGATATCTTTCATAAGTTTGTTTTGCAAAATCATATTGATATATTAATATCATTAGCAACACCTGCTAAATCCCACATAACACTTCTGTCGTTTTTATGATAATTTACATTCAATCTGTCACTTTGCGCGTAAACTAAATCGCCTAAAACACCTTCTTCAATAAGCATTTTGAGCCTGTTTACGGCAGGATGATATAAAAGCAGATGGTCAACCATCAGAACAAGTCCTTTTGATTCGGCAAGTTCGGTAAGAACTTTTGCTTCTTCAGCGACTGTTGAAATCGGTTTTTCTACATAAACATTTTTACCCGCTTCTAACATAGCTTTAACTATTTTGAAGTGGGTATGACTCGGTGTAACAACCGCAACACCTGTAATATCAGGGTTGTTAATTATATCATTGAAATCTTTTGTAACTTTTACTCCCGGAAACTGTTCTTTTACTGTTGATATTGAGAGATAAAGAAAATATAAATTTAGTTTGTAAAAATTTGTAACAAATATATTAATCATTTGTTATAAAACTGCAAAATGTTGAATTATAATATATATAGGATATGTAAAAAAGATTAAGGATATGTATACGCATTTAAACTTTTTAAATATTAAAATAATCCATAACCCGCTCCCATGGCTGCTTTTGGCTTTTAGGGGGGGGTAAAAGCCTGTTGTAGAGCGGGCTTCGGTTGTGTAGATTTAGTTGAGAAGTTTAGGAGTTTAGAAGTTGAGAAGGATTTAATAATAATTCTTTCAGCCGAGACTTCATTGCGTTTAATGTCCGCATGTTCCCCTCGCCCCTTGTGGGAGAGCGGATTTGCGGACGGAGCGGGTGAAACAGCCAAGACAGCCCCCCCCCCCCGGATAGCGAACGGATTGAGCCTGCAGGAGCTTTGCTCCGAAGGCGAAACTCCGAGAGCGTGGAGCAAATCCAAGACAGGGAAGAATTTGTTAGCGAGCCGTGCGAGCTTAGAAATTCGAGAGAGGGGTCAAACCATTCCAGGGAGGTGTTATCATGATCGGCATTAACACCAACCTTGGCTCTTTAATCGTGCAATCGAACTTAAAAAAATCCACGAACGCCCTTAATATAGCCATCGAGTGCATGACAACGGGGTTCAAAATCAACCATGCTAAGGACAACGCGGCAAACTACTCAATCTCAACGAGTATGTTAAGCAAAATCAGCGCATATCAGGTTGCGGAAGATAACGCGTTAATCGGTCTGGATATCTTGAATACAGCGTCAAGCTCAATAGAGTTAATAAGTAACGGCTTGTCGCGCTTAAGAGTGCTGGCAGAGCAGGCGGCAAACGGAACTTACGGGAGCGAATCACTTGACGCCATAAACAAAGAGGCAAACAGTATTGTAGACGAGATAAACCGCCTTTACACCACGACAGAATTCAACGGAGTTCAGTTGTTGAAACAGGATAGACTTCCATCCGCGAATTTTATCAAAGAAGTCAAAACTGTCAATACTTCCGGAATGACAAAGCTTTCGGAAGTCGATCTGAATACGACAATTTCAAGCGGTTCGTACAGCATCTCGACAGCCGAAGAGCTTGCAAAACTTTCAGAGATGACTAATACCGGCAAGATACAGGGCGGAAACTTCTATCTTGCGGATAATATTGACTTGAGCGGATACCAAACAGGTGAAGGGTGGACACCGATAGGCACTTCTGCAAACCCTTTCAAAGGTACTTTTGACGGCAATGGCTATGTGATTTCTAATCTTTACATTAATACAACAGCAAGTACAACCAATGTTGGATTATTTGGAGTTTGCAACACGTTAAAGAATGTAGGTGTAGAAAATGCGTACGTATATGCTCCAAATGCTGATTATGTAGGTATATTAACAGGGAGTAACAGGATTCATGATGCAAATATTGTAACTAATTGTTATTCTTCCGGAAATGTTGTCGGAAGAAATTATGTAGGAGGATTAGGCGGTCGTCTTAGAGTTTCTGATTGTTACTCTAAGGCTAATGTAACAGGTAATAACTGTATTGGTGGAATAGTTGGTAATGGTACTGTATCTAACTCATTTTCTATGAGCAATGTAAGCGGAAATTCAAATATAGGAGGTATAATTGGGGATGGCGATTGGATTAAAAATTGCTATACAACAAGCAAAGTAAGTGGTAATAAAAATGTCGGTGGAATTGCTGGTGCACTTATTTGGCTAGAAGGTTGTTATGTCTTAAGCAGGTGCGAGAGTTTAGACGGAATATTCAGTGGTAATAATGCAAAAATATCAGATTCATACTATAGTTCATATTATACAGGAAAACCTATGGCAGGTGGAACCGGACAAAATGTTACAAATGTACAGGTCTACGACGGTGATGTCCCTTTTGAACCTATTCCGGAGTATCATCCCGTGCGGTTTGATTTGCAGGTTGGGATAGACTCTTCTTCAGGCTCTAGCATAACTGTAGATACAAGTTTTGATATCTGGAACCTTGAGAAACTGCGCAATATCGGGTATGTGGACAGTTCTGTAATGCTGAAAACCGTTGACGAACTTTTATCACGGGTGAACGAACGCCAGACAAGCCTGGGCGCTTATCAGAACCGGCTTAACAGCGTGCTGGAAGAGATATCAATCAAGTATGATAACCTTTTATCTTCGCGCTCGACTATTCATGATGCGGATATTGCAGAGGTCTCAAGCGAATATATCCGCCAGCAAATTCTTCAACAAGCCGCCGCAACGCTTCTTGCAACCGCAAACCAAACGCCTGCAATTGCGCTGCAGTTGTTGTAGGGCGGTGAGCATGGAGCAAATCCGCTTCCCCCGCAAGGGGGGGAAGATGCGGCGGCGCTCAATTAGCGCATATTCATCACCCTCTAAAACTCTCGTCATTGCGAGGGAACAGCCGTTTAGCCCGAAGCAATCCAGAACGAATTACACAATTAAAAACAGGTTGTGTGAAACCCAACAATAACACTATGGATTGCCGCGTCGCTCTCGCTCCTCGCAATGACACCCAACTGGTAGGCTTACCTACCAGCCAAAATACATTTACTCCTGACGCCTAATTTGCCGTCATTCTGAACCCAATAGTAATTTAGGGGTGAAGAATCCCTAAAAATAGTGAATAGAGAGGAGTGAATAGTGAATAGAAGATTTTACTTTATCAGATAGTTTTCCAAAAATATCCAATTCCCAATTAAGCAATAATGGGAAATATAAGTGATTTCCACTTCCATACTTCCCTGTCCATCGAGAAATAGTTTTAAAAGGATAAACACTTGGATTAACACTCAATTGCGGAAGTCTTTGGGCATTTACTGTCCCTAATATTGCTTCAGATTGTTTAACTCGTGATTTTGCAATTTTTATATCAAAATTATTCTCTAAAGCTTCCTGTATATAACCATTTAATAATTCATCATTATAACTTTCCCAAAAAGGATTAAGAACAGTATAATATCAATAATTTATAACTACTATAACTTTTAGCTATTATTAACAGATAAAATCATATTTTTTGGATATAATAATTTTATGAATCTAAACCAAATAAAATATGTTTTAACTGTTGCAGAAGAAAAAAATTTTACTCAAGCTGCAAACAAATTATATATTTCACAACCGTCTTTAAGTAAAAGTATTAAACTTCTTGAAGAAGAACTAGGGATAACTATTTTTGAACGAAATCCTGTTGAACTTACCTATGCAGGTGAAATTTTTATAAAAAAAGCAAAAAAAATTATAGCAGAATTAAATGATTTAGAAATAGAAATTTCAGATATTTCATCAGAAAACAAATCTAACTTAGTAATAGGAATTCCATCTCACAGATGTTATTGTTTTATTCCTAAAATATTGAGCGATTTGCATAAAGAATTTCCGAATTGTTATGTAAAAATTGAAGAGTATCCGAGATTTATTTTAAAACAAATGCTCGATGAAGATAACATAGACTTTTATCTGGGAACAGAAAATCCTGATAACAGTATTTATAAAGAGGAACATATCTGTAATGAAAAAATTTTTATTGTATATCCTAAGAGTTGGAACATAGAATGTAATTTAGATGAAATAGATATTAGAGAGTTTAAAGATAAGAATTTTGTAATTTTTCCTGAGCAACTTGCTCTAAGCAGATATATCAAAAATTTATGCGAAGAAAATGGGTTCAGCCCAAAAGCTATTATTGAATGTCATAATGCGGAAACTATATATTCAATGGTAAATGAAGGTTTAGGAGCTTCATTTCTGCCTGAACTATTTTTGAAATTTTTTCCGCAAAAAGAAAATGTTTGCTATAAAGATGTAAAACGACAGTCGGGTTGATGATTTGGAACAGCGTATTTGATTATCAAAATTGGTAGGTTTTGGTAATCTATGATTACCGAAACATTATATTATAGCTGTGGTAAATCACAGATTTACCACAGCCTACTTTCTTTCTGGACTACTAACAATTTTATCAAAAAATTTCAGGCCCACCATATTTTGTATATATTTTTTGTACTTCTTCTGGAATAGATTTCCCTTGTACTTTTAGGCTAAATACATCGGCGACATATTCAGCAGGGGATTCTAGTGCATATATACTACCGTCATTTCTCATATATCCTACATTTTTAAAGAAGTCTTTCACAACATTATTATTTTTTGTTTCTGCTATAAATTCTTCTGTATAATGTGTATCATTAATACCCCTTAAGGTTAACTCTTTTAATTTTGCCATTTTTCTATAATCATTACAGGTAGCTTCATGGTTACCATGTCCTAATTCATGGAATAACTCTTTAAAAGGTGATAATCCTTTTTCTTTAAATCTATTATCTTTCCATAACGCATTTGTATACAAATCTTTAACTGTCATATTTTTTTCACGAGCAATACTTCCAAGCTTGTAAGCTTTTGGCGATAATATTAAATCACTTGCTTTATTAGAGTATCTTCGCCAAGCAAAAAAAGCGTTACCATTTATACCAGCCTTATCAACAAAAACGGAATTAGGCATAATAGATCTACCCTTTGTTCTATTATTAATTGTAACTAAAGCTTCGTTAACATAATTTGCCATTTCAACATCTTCAAACTTTAACTTTACTCCCAAATTATTCTTGGCAAAAGCTTTGGCTTCTTCTATTGTATTTGCCTTTTGAAAATCTATATGTTCTGTTAGCTGTTTAATTGATGAAGAACCTAATTTACCTTTTGTTAATCCATAAACTAAAGCTCCTAGTCCAATTACAGTAATAGTACTTATACCAATTTTGGCACTTTTTGATAAACTTTTCTTTTGTGTTTCTCTCTGAATTTGTTCTTGCGCACTAAATGAGAATGTATCAGGTTGAATATCCAAGCTCATTTCTTGTGAAATAGAATTAGTTGACACATTTGTATATGGCTGAACACCCTTAAAACTAGGTGATTTATGCCTATAATTATAATATGAATAAGGATTGTTATTTGCTACTAACAAATTTATCATAATTGTACCTTGTTAAACACCTAACCATATATATAAAGTCATAAACACAAGAAAAATTGCTATGTTTGTAAAAAAAATGTTACATTATTTTGAATATTGTAAAAAAGTTATAAGATTTAATTTATTACTTATTTTGTAGGTTGGGCTTATAGCACAACAATTAATTAGTTATGATTCTCTCCTCTACTATACAGACAAAATTTATCTTTATACATCTGCCCTGACCAGCAAAAGAGTAATTTGACCGGTTGCTGAGTAAAATGGTCTGCTTGCTTCCTACCCCTCAAACCCACACCAAAAGCCGATTGCCCAAAATAATCACACCAGTTGAGCTAATCACGTTACTCAAATAAATACAAAAGAAGTAAAAAATTATGAATACAAAAGAGCTTTTTCTATTTTTTATAAAAAAGACAAATATCTAATCAAACCAGCTACAAAATTTTTAGAATTGTTTAAAAGCATATTTTAAAACTAAACTCAAAAAGGGATAAATTCGGAGAAGGAGGGATTCGAACCCTCGGTACAGGTTGCCCCATACAACACCTTAGCAGGGTGCCGCCTTAAGCCAACTCGGCCACTTCTCCTCAGTGCATAAACTTATTCTAACATAAACTTTTTATTTTTCAAAATAAAAATCCTGAATTTTATTCAGGATTAAAATTTATACTCTCAACTATCTTAATTCAGACAGGGGGGTAAATAAAACATTGACCAAAAAGCATTTCTTTCTGATCAAATGCTTATATCCCTACTTCACAGCTTGTAATTTAATTTGAATACCACTTTCTGCATTAACAGCTACTGCGTTTGATACTGCCATTGTCCTTCGTTTTTTAGCCCCTCTTAATATAAACTCAACTCCGGTAAATGTATTATTGCTTGGGGTTGTAATCTTCTTCAACATATCCTTTTTGTCCTTTCCGATTATCTGTTCGTCTTGTAATATTCTTATCGGCATTTTTTTTTTAAACTTTAGGATTTGTTAAACAAAATTTACAAATATTTACATCCACATGCTCTAACATTATTTTTATAAATTTATTAAGTTTTATTACAAATATCCTTCATTCTAATGATTTTATTTTAAAAATATACTGCTAACATATAACTATACTCCTTAAAAAACGACGATACACATATCCCTAATCAACAGCTATGCACGATAAAAAGTTCATAGCTTTTTCTTTGAGGATGCGGAAAATTTGAGATTTTTCTCGCGAACTACTTGGAACGGTTTCGCATCAGGTTGTGTGCTATCCCACACACGACCTGATGCTCACACACCTAAAGTCGGATTTGAAAAATCTCAAAAATTTGTCATTTTTTGGATTTTTCAAATCCTCCTTTTGTAAAAATTTCTTAACATTTTTCATATAAAAGTCAATTTCTAATCTTTACAGGTTTTACATTTTTAGGAAGAAGTGTAGAAATATGAATATACAACCCGTACAAAATAATAATATTTCAATGGAAGGGAAACGTTTCAACTCTGCCAAGAAACGTCTTGGCCAGTTTGTCATAGATATTCTACCAGAACACACGTCAAAAGAATCCGCAAAAAAACTTGATAAATGGAATCGTTTAGATAACTGGAGCTCCAGACCTGATATAAATAGAGGCATTTTAGGAGCCACTGCATTAGTAACTCAACCAGTCATAGATGGCTGCAACCATAAAGTTGATGAAGAAACTCGTAAAGTTTCTGTATGCCGTACAGTAGCAAAAATCCTTGCAGGAACAAGTGTTGGTATGTTTGTTGTAAGAGGGCCTTTATATAAACTTATTACATCAATGACTAATATAAATGGAAAATCAAAATACAGTAAAGCATTAATACCTAAAAAATATTTATCAGAAATCTCCGCAAATGAAAAATTTCTAAAAAACTATAGAAGTGCTCTTTCAATGTCTATAGCACTTGGTGCAATGTGTATAACAAATTTTGTACTAGATGCTCCACTAACAATCATATTAACCAATTTCTTTAAAGATAAAATTAATTCAAAACAAAAAGTAAAGGAGGGTAAAAATGAATAACTCACCTTTACAAAAAGGACTTGAATGGGTTTACCAAAATTTCAAAAAAAATACTGCGACTATGCTTGTAGTGACAGGAACTCTAGGCTGGGCACTTTCTTCCCTTGCTCAAATCGGAGCTGTTTTAGTTAACCCCAAAATACCTAAAGAACAAAAGAGTTTCCTTGTGCCACAAGAATTTTTAGATGCAGTTGTTAATATCGGTTCTTTTTTCCTTGTTACTCAATGTACAAAAAAAATAATCTCAAAATTGGCTTCTACAGGTAAATTTGCACCTCAAAAAGTTAGAGATTACTTAAATAAAAACAAACATCTTTATGGAGATAAAGTTGGGAAATTATCTCTTGATTTAGATGAAGTAATAAAACAAGATCATTTATTTCCAAAAGAATCTTATTATGCATACAAAAATATAATTACTACAGGCGGAACCATTGGAGCTAGCATACTATCTTCAAATATAATAACTCCGGTTGTAAGAAATAGTATGGCATCAGATATGCAAAAGAAATATTTAAATAACAGACCTCAACCTACTAACAACATGAAAATATAAAAAATTATGCTAAAATAATCATATGGAAAAATATGATTATGGAATAATAGGTGGAGGACCTGCAGGATATAGTGCAGGAATGTTTTTAGCAAAACAAGGTAAGTCTGTAATACTATTTGAAAAAGACTTACTAGGAGGTACTTGTCTTAATAAAGGCTGTATTCCAACAAAATCTCTTTTGCATTCTTCTCAACAATTTGCGGATTCTAAAAAATTAGAAGAATTCGGAATAAAAATCAATACTGAAGAATTTGATTTTTCAAAAATTATAGAAAAAAAAGACAAAACCGTTGAAAAAATAAGAAAATCTTTAGAACTTGCAGTAAAAAATTCCGGAGTAAAAATAATTTATAACGAAGCTTGCATAAAAGATAATACAACAATTTTAGCTGGAGATAATGAATATAAGGTAGATAAAATAATCCTCGCAACAGGCTCAAAACCTAAACAAATAAAAGGACTAGAGTTCGATAACGAATTTATTTTAAATTCTGATAACTTACTTAATTTAAACAAATTGCCAAAATCTATTTTAATTGTAGGCTCAGGTGCAATTGGAATAGAATGGGCTAGAATATTTTCAAACTTTGGAGTAGAAGTAACAATTATAGAACTCGCTGAACATTTAATACCACTTGCAGATATTGATATCTCTAAAAGAATTGAACGGATTTTTAAACAAAAGAAAATTAAATTCTTTTTAAAAACCTCTATTCAAAGCATTAAAAATAAAGTTGTTACGTTAACAAACAGTGAAATAATTTCTCCCGATTTTGTCCTTGTTGCTGCAGGAAGAGAAGCTAATACTCAAAATATAAATTGTGAATGTATTTTGGGAGATGCTTGTAATGAAATCCAACTGGCTCATTATGCAATAAGTCAAGCTAAGTCACTCGTTTTAGGATTACCATTTGATAAAGACTTAGTTCCATCAATAATTTATGGAGAGCCTGAAATAGCTTGGGTTGGAATTCAAGAAAAAGATTGTGATGAGGAATGTAAATCAACTATTATGCCAATTACAGCACTTGGCAAATCTTGGTGTGATGACTCGACAGATGGATTTATAAAAGTAATTACCCAAAAAGATAAAATCTGCGGAGCAAGCATAATATCTAAAGAAGCCTCTAGTTTAATCCATATTTTCCTTATTGCTATAAAAGAAAAATTATCAATAAATGAAATAAAATCTATGTGTTTCGCTCATCCAACATACGCAGAAGGAATTTTTGAAATACTAAATTCTATAGAATATAGTCATTAAAAAACAACGTACTTATAATATCGCCTCTTTTTATTGTTTTTAAACACTATTAAAAAGCACTTTTTTACCAACAAAAAAGGGTTTGTAAACATTTGTAACAATATATAGTATATTGTGAAATTATTTATTTGATAAATACTTTATATATATGTAAGCGTTAAGCAAACATTAAATAGACACATAACACAAACCTTTCATACAACCTACACACTAACCTTCTACACATGAGGAATTAAGTAAAACAAAATTCCGAACCTTTCTAAAAAGAAAGGTTTTTTTTTGCTTTAAAAGATAAAACCCCATTTACCAATAAATATATTTATGCTACTATATAAAGAGTTAAAGAGGAGCATAGTAAAATGGGTTATAAAATACTATCAAAAAAAGAACTTTGTCCAAATCAATATGAGATTACTATTGATGCACCTTATGTTGTAAGGAATGCACAGGCCGGACAATTTATTATATTCAGAGCAGAGGAAAACGGAGAAAGAGTTCCTCTAACTATTGCGGACGTAGATAAATCGACAGGAGCATTAACACTTGTATTTATGGCAGTCGGATATTCTACAAAAAAATTAGCTGAACTTAATATTGGCGATGAGTTAGTAGATTTAGTCGGCCCGCTTGGAAAACCTACAGAAATAAAAAAATATGGAACGGTTGTTTGTTTAGCGGGTGGTTATGGAGCTGCTCCTTGTTACTTAATAGCAAAAGCATTTAAAGAAGCCGGAAATAAAGTTTACATGATAATGGGTGCAAGAACAAAAGAATTAATCTTCTGGCAGGACAAGATGAAAGATGCTTGCACAGAATTATTTATTACAACAGACGACGGTACTCTTGGCGAAAAAGGTTTTGTGACAGGAGTACTTGACAGACTGATGAATTCAGAAAAAATAGATTATGCAATTGCAGTTGGACCTATGCCAATGATGAGAGCCGTAGCAGAAATGACAAGAGGCAAGAATATCTACACAGAAGCAAGTATGAATCCAATTATGGTTGATGGAACAGGTATGTGCGGAGCTTGCAGAGTTACAGTGGGTGGAGAAACTAAGTTTGCTTGCGTTGATGGTCCTGATTTTAATGCTCACGAAATTGATTTTGATGAAGTTATTAATAGAACTAAAATATACAAAGACCAAGAACGTAAACGAAGCGAAGATTGTAACTTATTAAAAATGGCAAAATAACTAATATAGGAGAAATATAATGACACCTCGTGATCAAGAAAAGTCTATACCATTATGTCCGTTAATGAGTGTAGGATCTCAAGTAGAAATTGTATGTATGCAAGAAAATTGTGCTTGGTACTTAAAAAATTACAAAATATGCTCTGTTTATATGATGGCACACAATTCTATGTTGGATGTTCAAGCTAAACAACAAGCTAGAGCTAAACAACAGCAACAACAAGCACAATAAAAGTTAAGAATAAAGCCGGTATATAAAACCGGCTTTTAAAATTTAGTTGGAGAAAATAGATGAAAAATACAGTAGTTATAGGTGCACAATGGGGAGATGAAGGAAAAGCTAAGATAACAGATTTACTTTCTGAAAAAGCAGATTTAATTATACGGTACCAAGGTGGGTGTAATGCCGGACATACTGTTGTTACAAATGGCAAGACATACAAATTTCATATAATACCTTCAGGAATTCTATATGATAAAAAAATATGCTTTATAGGTGCCGGAACAGTCATTCATCCGGAGTCTTTTGAAAAAGAATTAAATGAATTAAAATCAGAGGGCGTTGATTTCAAAAACCTAAAAATATCACCTTTGGCCTCTATAACACTTCCATACCATATAGAAATAGATGGATATAGTGAAGCTAACTCCGGTAAAGGAAAAATTGGGACAACAAAAAGAGGTATTGGTCCTACCTACACTGATAAAATAGCAAGAATAGGACTAAAAATCCAAGATTTATATTCTTATGAAGCTCTTAATGAAAAACTTGATATTATTCTTCCCGTAAAGAATAAAACCTTAAAAAATGTATATAAAATAGATGAATATTCAAAAAATTGCATAATATCATTATGCGAGAAATATGCGGAACTATTTAAACCTTACGTTTGTTTTGACTGGCAAGACTTACTAAACAGGTACAAAGACAGAACCATCCTTTTTGAAGGAGCTCAAGGGGTAATGTTAGACATTGATTACGGAACATACCCATTTGTTACAAGTTCCAATCCGATTGGCGGAGGGGCTGCTGTAGGAAGCGGATATGGCCCAACAATAATTCAAGAAGTTGTTGGGGTATCAAAAGCTTATATAACAAGAGTTGGAGAAGGCCCTTTTGTAACAGAATTAACAGACGAAGTCGGTAAAAAAATACAAGATATAGGTCACGAGTATGGTGTAACCACAGGACGACCTAGACGTTGCGGCTGGTTTGACTCTGTAATTATGAAATATGCTGTTCTTGTAGGAGGAATTACAAAAGTAGCTCTTACAAAACTTGATGTTTTTGATACATTTGATGAAATAAAAATCTGTACAGCATACAAAGACTGCAGAAATGACAAAGTTTATACAACCTACCCGACAGATGTCTTTATCCACAAATACCTAGAGCCGATTTATGAGACAATGCCGGGTTGGAGAACATCATTAAGCGGAATAAGAAAATATGACGATTTACCGGAGAATGCTAAAAAGTTTATTTCAAAGGTTGAGGACTTAATAGGCGCACCTATCGGCATAATAAGCGTAGGCCCTGATAGAGAGCAGACAATTTTTATAGACTAAATACTTACGCCCCAGCCTCGTCCCTTCAGGATCTCTTTTGTTAGACTCGCCCCTTACGGAAGAATGTGGGAGGTGCACGAAAGAGGTGCTTGTTGTGCGAGGTGTGGAGTAGTTGAAAAGGATAAAGGTTGAAGAGTTGAAGAGAATATAAAATCTATTCACTACTCACTATTCACCAAACCAGCACCCACCTAACCTCCCGCACAAGGGAGGAAAATACTCACTTCACGCCTTACGTTTTTGTCCTTCTGTCACCCTGAATTTATTTCAGGGTCTTACCGGCAATAAGTCTCACTCATGACTGGTAAGATCCTGAACAGCTCGAAAATCGAAGGGATAAGAATTTATTCCAAGCCACTTCGTAACAAGCGATTTTCTATGCTTTCAGGATGACAGAATATTGTAAGCGAGAAGTGTTCTTTTTAATATGTACTCCTCACTCCTCACGCCTCACGCTTCACTAGACTACAACAGTTGTAAAGCTATAGCTGGTGTTTGGTTAGCAGTCGCAAGAAGAGTTGCAGAAGCCTGCTGCAAAATCTGCATTTTTATATACTCGCTTGACTCTTCTGCTATATCTGCGTCACGAATTGTTGAACGCGCTGAGGTCAAGTTTTCAATACTTACGCCGATTGACTCAAGCGCTGATTCTAAACGGTTATATGCTGCACCATACTCTGTCTGCTTGGCGCTAATGTTTGCTAAAACTTCATCTATCGCAGATAGTGAATTTCTGGATGCGGTTGAGGATGAAACATCGACAGTCAATCCAAACGAGAACCCTAAATTTAAGGTAATCTGAGAGCCCTCATCAGAATGGATTCCGGCTTGGAAGGTGATTGATGTATTCACTGACGGGGTATTATTGCCAGCATTCGGATTAAACATAGACAATAAATTCTCTGGAGGTGTAACTCCATCTGTTAAACCACTAAAATCAGAACCGGTACTGTCATCTAATCCCACAGCGGCCAGACCCGGGTTCACAGAACTATAGTAGCCGGATGATTGTACTGTCAAGTTAACAGCAGTTCCCCCTATAAATGCACCACTAATAAGATTCGTACCGCTTGTCTGAACCTCACTGCTTGTATAACAATTTATTATTTTTACATTAGTATTACCGTTTGCAGTAAAGGCTCCAACTAGACCGCCACAAACAGAATTACTATTAACACTGCCGCTTGAAAAACAATTCTCTAGCTTCCCCACTCCGGCATCTACTAAATAATATCCTATCAAGCCGCCACAAGCCATGCTGCCCCTATTTCCGGACCCAACTACTAATCCGGAATCTACATAACAAGAAGTTATATCACCATACACTACATATCCTACTAGCCCGCCTACATAGTAGGTTCCAGATATAGAAGCTTCGTTAACAAAACAATTAGTTATTTTTCCCTGCACTGCTCCAGCAAGCGCACCTGCAGTGGCACCACCTGCCACATTTATATTCTCCAAACCAACATTCTCTATTGTTCCCCCATTAACTGCACCAAATAAACCTGCCACATCCTCCGTCGGTTTATTAATCGTTAGATTTCGGACTACATATCCGTTACCGTTAAATTCGCCGGTAAAAGCTTGGGATAGATCACCAGTATCAAAATCAACAGTTCCTATCGGAGTCCAATCGTAGCCTGAGAGGTCAATGTCATTCATCAAAATATACTTGCCATCCAAGTCATCTTTCATTGCCTGAAGCTCATCTGCCGTCTTTATTACTGTATAACCTTGAGCAAGAGCTTCTTCCTCTGTTAAAACGTCAATTTCTTGGATGAATTCCCCGCCGCTTGCAGAGGATGAATTACCCTCACCAAACAGTTTTATGCCATTATATTCGGTTGTAGAAACAATTCTTGAGCATTCATTCAATCTTGCGGTGACTTCTGATTGTATAGCACTCAAGGATTGCTGGCCGTAAGTCCCGTTTGCGGCTTGTTCGGTAAGGTCTCTTATTCTCGATACGTGAGAAGACAAAAGGCTCAAGCTGTCCATTGCGGTCGTAAGCATATCCAAACCCATTGAAACATTGTCTTGAGCTACACCATATGATGACAATTGGCTGCTCAAGTTTGTCGAGATTGAATAGTTTGCAGCGTTATCCTTAGCATGGTTTATCTTAAAGCCCGTTGTCATACGCTCGATTGCTGTGTTGAGAGCATTCGTCGAGTTTGAAAGGTTTGTTTGCACAAGCAAGGATGAGAGGTTCGTGTTTATGTTAACCATGGATTAACCCCCTCCCTAACCCTCCCCGCAGGAGAGGGAATATGAATTTTAGTGAAGCGTGAGGAGTGAGGAGTGAAGGGTGCGTTTTAAGAAATTGTAAAACGTGTTGATTATGAACGCCGGGTAAAGACCCCTCTCCCGGATTTTTGAGTTCACTAAACTCAAAATCCTGCCCTCTCCCGCAAGGGGCGAGGGGCTCTATATACAGACAATTGTTCGCTTCGGGGAATGCTGAATAAATTTTTAAATTCTTTTCAACTTTTCCACTCTTCAACTTTTCAACAACATCAACTTCTCCTAAACTACTAAACTTATAAACTTCTAGACAATGGCGTGAAGAGTGAGGCGTGAAGAGTGAAGGGTTCGTTTTAACTTCTTCTAAACTTTTAAACTTCTCTACCCGGCTTGACACCTCACCCTGGCCCTCTCCTGTTAGAAGAAGAAACAAAAAAGCTTCGTCTAAGCCCAAATATTCTCGTCTAAAATGCAGACTACAAGCGAGTCTTACCCCCCCCTACGGGCATAAGACTTTCAGGCCTTTCAACCCCGACGGTTAAAAAGCTCTTATTTCCTAAAAGCTCTGTTTGATTGGCTTGTACCATGCGACGTCACATTCCTTAGTGATTATTATATACTAAATACATTCCACATATCGACAGTTTAATAAGACTTTATATAAAAATCGTTACATTTCGTAACATCAAGTCTTCCGCCAAAACCTCAATAAGGATTCAATCTAAAGTTAGAGGTTTTTCATAATTTTTGGTAATTATAAATTTCCATGCTGTTAGTTAAACTAGTAGTATGGAAATTAAAGTTTTTAATAACACTTGCATAATTACTCCACTATCTCCAGTGTTAGATGAAAGAGAAATAAAAAGACTAATTACTGAAATAAAAGAATACAAAAATTTTAAGATCGGTATTAATCTAAGTTTTGTTCAAAATTGTAATATTAAATTTTTTGAAAGTATTATGAATAATAAAAATATTAATTTATTCAACATACCTATAAATATATTTATAATAATTAACTTAATGAATATAGACAAAAAAATTAAACTGTTTAGTTCAGAACTTGATTTTATAGAAAACAAACGTCAACTCCTAAATAGAAAATTCCAACTTATAAAATAGCCCAATATGGCTATTTAAAAGAGATTTAAATCTAAAGGGTTGAAATTTCAATTTGTTTATACTAAAATACAAGAGACATACATTCTGTATAGTTATTTATCCAATCCGGAGTGATGGGAATGACAGGAATAGTCGCCTAACAAGTTTATTAATAGACAGTTGGTATTTAATAAATTTAGGAAAGAGGTCCTGTTAAGAACAGATCGAGAACATAGCGAAACCGTAGGGAGGATTTTTACAGTAACATACAGAATCCAATTTACAATAATATAAGAGGATTTCAATGATTAGAAAAACAGTCTTAACAACTATTGCATTGCTAGTTTTGTTATGCGTTAGGGTTCAAGCTGCACAAACACCGGAAAATGTAATCAAAGAAACAATTGTTAAACATTCTTTAGAAATGAATGTAGATCCGGCTTTAGCTTTAAGCATTGCAAAGAAAGAATCCGGCTTTAGACACGAATTAAAAAGTCCTTATGGTGCTGTCGGAGTATTCCAACTGTTACCTTCCACAGCAAACAGATTGGGCTTTAATCCTTATTACTTAAGCGAAAATATTAAAGCAGGACTAACATATTACAAAATGATGTATAAAATGTTTGGTTCTACAGAATTGGCACTTGCAGCTTATAATGCGGGTCCAGGAAATGTAAAAAAATTCGGAGGAACAATTCCTCCTTACGGAGAAACCAAAAGATTCGTTAATCAAATAATGTCTGAATACAATAGACAAAAAGCAAATCCTGATCCTGCAATTGCAAAAATTAAACAAGCAAAGGCACCAATGCCTAAAAACGAAACCAACATAAATAATGCTCAAAAACAAATTGAGTTACCGAATTTAAAAGAAATTCCTGAAGTAAAAATTTCAGACCCAGTAATGGAAATTTTGTAGAAAAAAAGCTGTCACATAATGACAGCTTTTTTTAGAGTTTCTTCAATCTTGCATACGTTGCATCCATGGCTTTTTTACCCAATTTACCAAAATCAATTGTATACATTGTACTATCACCTATTTGAATAACATCGGCAATATGCCCTATACCTAATTTTTCATGAAAAACCCGCTCTCCGACATTAAAGAAATATTGAGTTACATTATTTTTAGCATCTTCCTCTAACTTCTTTTCCTCAGCAATTTTTGCTTCTTCACGTTTTCTTTCTTCGAGTTTTCGTTTCATTATATTATCTTCAAAAAATGCTTTTATTTTAGCATCTTCCTTTTCTTTATTAATCGGATTTTTATTAATAATAACTCTACTAGGAGTTCTTTTTACTATATTTGTTGTCTTATTAGAATTTGGTGCAACAAAATTTTTCCCGAAGGAATTGGTTGTAGTTGTAGTATTTTTTGAATTTGGTGCAACGAAATTTGCACCAAAACCTGAAGTAGGTTTTACATACCCATCTGAATTAAAAGAAGCTTTTGAAATTGAGCCATACCCACCTTCATTTTTAACTTTCTTAACAGCATTTGCAAAAGTTCCTCTGCTATTTGAAGATGAGAATTCTGAAAATGCAGATTCCTCTTGGTCAATTAATTTAGATGGAATTTCTTCTAAAAAGCGACTTGGTGAATAATATTTGTACTCACCCCACATTTGACGTCTTTTTGCAGTTGTTAAATACAATTTGGTTTCCGCACGAGTAACTCCAACATACATCAAACGTCTTTCTTCTTCCAATTCTGAAAGACTATTAGAACATCTTGCAGAGGGGAAAATTCCCTCATCACAACCTGCCAAAAATACAATTGGAAATTCTAAGCCTTTTGAAGCGTGTAAAGTCATTAATGTAACATTATTAGCAATTTCATCCATACCATCTATATCTGAAACCAAAGAAACTTGAGATAAAAATTCACCTAATGTATTATCAATTTCTTCAGGCTCAAATTCGTTTGCAACGTTTACAAGTTCCTGTAAATTTTCTATTCTCGTTTCATCTTCATCAGTGCCGGAGGCTTGTAATTCCCTTAAATAACCCGTTTTCTCTAAAACAAGACTTAGAAATTCAGGAAGAGAATATCTACTTTGAGCTTCTTTTAATTTAGCAAGTAATGTTGCAAAATCTTTTAACTTTGTAGCAGTACCTGATTTTATAGCTTCGATATTATCAACATCTAAAATTGCTGAAAACAAACTTATATCATTATTATCTGCATATTCTTGTAAATGTTTTAAAGTTGTTTCACCAATAGCTCTTTTCGGAACATTAATTATCCTTCTTAAAGATTGCGAGTCAGCATTATTATAAATAAGTTTTAAGTATGCAATAGCATCTTTAATTTCCTTTCTATCATAGAATTTTAAACCACCATAAATTCTATAAGGAATTCCAGCCGCAATAAGAGCTTCTTCTAAAGCACGTGATTGAGCGTTTGTTCTATATAAAACTGCAAATTGATTATAATTATCTGAAGTATCTTTTATTGATTTAACAATATAATTTGCTTCATCTGCTTCATCTTGAGCTTCGTATAAAGAAATTTTTTCTCCATCTCCTTTTTGAGAATAAAGAACTTTATCTACACGCTCTTCATTATTCTCAATAATTGCATTAGCAGCATTCAAAATATTTGCAGTCGAACGATAATTTTGCTCAAGTTTTACCAATTTAGCATTAGGAAAATCATTTTGGAAATTCATAATTATTCTAAAATCCGCACCACGCCAACTGTAAATGGATTGATCAACATCGCCTACAACACATAAAGAACGAGATTCAGGAATATATGAATCTAAATTTGTGTATAAAGCTTTCACCAACTGATATTGAGCTTGGTTTGTATCTTGATACTCATCTACTAAAATATGTTGAAATTTATCGTAGTATTTTTTTCTAACTTCAGGATTTTGCTCCAACAATTTAACACAAAGCATCAACATATCATCAAAATCAATTGCATTATTGTTATTAAGCGTATTTTCGTACAATTCAAAAACCTGAGCTATTTTTTGAGATTTAAAATCTCGTGCAAAAGTCGCAAAAGTATAAGCATCTTGCATCTTGTTTTTAGCATTGGAAATAACCGCTTTAATAAGCTTAGGCTGATAAATTTTATCATCTAAGTTCAATTTCTTAACAGCCTGCTTAATAACCGCTAATGCATCAGTTTCGTCATATATTGTAAAATTCTTATCCAGTTTTTTCCCTGATTGAAATGAATAATTTTCAATATCCTGTCGTAAAATTCTACCGCAAATACTATGAAAGGTACCAACCCACATATATTTAACAATATTTTCCCCAAGAATAGAAGCAAGCCTTTCCTTCATCTCCTTTGCTGCTTTATTCGTAAACGTAACCGCCAAAATCTTTCCTGCAATCGCACCATTTTTAATCATATATGCGATTCTGGACGTTAAAACTTTCGTCTTTCCACTACCCGCACCTGCAAGTATTAACAATGCACCTTCTGTCGTTTTAGCAGCTTCAAGCTGTTCTTTATTAAGGTTTTCTAAAATATTTTCCATTCCCCTATTCCCAAATTCCCCTTTTTGTGATATTATGTTTCAGCATACTAAGAAAAAAATATTTTTTCAATTCAAAAGAAAATAGGTTTTATAACCAGCGTAATACAAAGATAGATAAAGGTGGTAAAATGAATGACGTTTTAAATTCTATTGAAGATGAAAAACAACCTTCAATTATGGTTCCAATAGGAGACATGGACACAGCTGACAATACTCCGGATACAGTTGATGAATTAGCAATGGAATTAGCAACCATAAAACAACCCGCCAAAAGAATTGCAATAATCGGTTCCCGAAATCTTGCTATTACGCACCAACAAATGATTGAAACTCTTACAACTGCACTTGTAAGACAAGGAAATACGATTATAACTTCAGGAGGTTCTTGCGGAACTAATGCAGCAGCCATTAGAGGTGCAATGAAATCTAATCCTGATAAATTGAAAGTTATTTTGCCTCAAACAATTGGACAACAACCTTCTGATGTTCAAGACCAATTAATAGGCGTTCCAAATATTGTTGAACATTCTGATAGAGCTATGATGACTCTTGCAGATGCTTCAAGAGTATGTAACAGAGAAATTATTGATGATTGCAACCAGTTAATATGTTTTCTTTCTCACACAAGTAAAACTCTTCATACTGCAGTAGAATACGCAGAAGAAAATCATAAAGTCGTAACTGTATTTTATTTGGATTAATAATTATGGATTTAATAAAAAAACTCACAGGTAAAAATCCTAGTGAGTATGAGCCTGTAGCAAAATCTTTAGTTGATAATGCTGATATAGATTTATTCTCTAAACTTGTAAAACAAGATGATTTTTTATTCGATTTCATCAAAGATAATGTATCCAGAAGAATAAAATCAGCTTGTAATGCTGACAACTACCAAAATTTATTAGCATTTTTAAAATGTTATTCAAGCTCATATGAAAACGTTATTGCAGAATGTCTTTATGAATACGGAAAAGAAGATCTGATCCCTATAATGAAAGAACTATTTTTAGATGATTCCGAAGCTAAAAAAGCTTATATCGCAAAATATTTTTCATTCATACCTCCCAAATTCATTCAAGAAATGATACCACTATTTAGGCAGACCGCTAACTCTAAATTTGAACCGCTTAGTATTAATTCAATAGAACTTTTATCCAGATTAAATGATGAAATTTCTAAAAAAGAAGCTTTGTGCAAATTAAACTCTAAGGACGAATTTGAACAGTATAATGCAATAAAATTTCTCGTCACATACCAAGCAAAAGATTCTTTAAATCAAATTATAGAAGTGATGAAAAACTCTTCACTTTCAGAAAATATAGCATCAGAAATACCTTATTTGATAGACTTAAATGAACTTTTAGAAACAAATTTTGACAATGCAATACTTGTTCTTTGTAATATCGTAAATGCAATACCTGAAATTATTCCAGCTTCAGCAGTATTAGAATATAATTTATATAATATATTTGAAGAATTATATCTAAAAAAACTAACCGGGAGTTCAGCTTTATTATTAAGAATCGCAAAAGATAAATTTGAAGAACTTACTTCAAACGAAGAATACTTGTTTGATTGTGACAAAAATACAAAAGAAGAAATTCTTGCTATTAATGATTTATTAAAAGGGGTTAATACACAAAAATTAACAAGCTTTTTATATGAAGAACTTTATGAAGAAAGCGATTTTGTACTTTTTGCAGTTGACTATGTAAATGAAATTGAAGAATTAGAAGTTTTACTTGATAGCAAAAATCCAACATTAAAACTTAAAGTATTAACTAAACTTAAAGAAAAAGGGATTTTAACAAACAAACACAAAGATATTGCATTACAAAATCTAGATTGTAACGATGTAAAAGCAGCTATTGAAGTCCTATAATATATAATTACAATTACCTAAATCTAAATCTTTATTAAACTCTTTTATTAGATTAGACGAAATTATCCAATTTATTTTTCCATTAGGATACTTTATATAATGCTTTGTTGCACACATCGTAGAAACATGACAAGCATCTAAAATATTCATAAAAGAAATATCAACACTCATATTTTCACATTGATATCTTTCGATATATCCTGAAATAAACTCAATCGTTTCCGTAGGATTGCTAGTATTTGGGATTAATGTATCATTCTTGGGTAATAGTTGTAACATGTATATTTCCTTAACATTAAGTAAAACGACTGTATTTCAAATTTCTTAACAAACAAGTAAAAAAATCCTCCATTTGAAGTATAATTAATTTAGATAAAGGAGAGATTATATGCAAAAAGAATCAGTTGAAATTGCTGCAAAAAAAATAAAAATGCTTGTTTTCGACGTAGATGGAGTAATGACAGACGGTAGTATTACTTACGACGAAAATGGAGTCGAATACAAAACATTTAATGCCAAAGACGGGCATGGTGTAGTTAGAATGAATAAATCAGGTTTTATTACAGCTATAATAACCGCCAGAAATAACGGAACAGTTCAACATAGAGCTAAAAACCTTAATTTTACAGAATTATATCAAGGTAGAAAATTCAAATTACCCGCATTAGAAGAATTAATGGAAAAGTATAATTTAGACTATGAAAATGTTTCTTATATGGGGGATGATTTACCTGATATTTGTATCCTTGAAAAAGTAGGTCTTGCTTGTTGTCCGGCTGATGCAGTTAAAGAAGTACAAGAAGTATGCAATTTCAAATCTCAATTTGGTGGCGGAAAGGGTGCCGTAAGAGAACTTTGTGATTTTATATTAGACTCTCAAGGAATAGAAAAAGAATATATTGTCTGTGAAGGACCTGAAAAGGGGTAAAGGGGTAAAGGGGTAAAGGGATAAAGGGATAAAGGGGGTAATTTTATTTCCAAGCACAATATATCTTCCCCCATTTGTTGTCGCCAAACTTGTGGTCCTACCTACAAGCACAATATATTTACCCCCATTTGTTGTCGCCAAACTTGTGGTCCTACCTACAAGCACAATATATTTACCCCCATTTGTTGTCACCAAACTTGTAGTCCTACCTACAAGCACAATATATTTACCCCCACCTATTGTAAATTTTTCTTAAAATCGTATATACTCGCTATTGTATCGATTAAATAACACTTTTATAATAGTGTTTAAGTTACACTAAGTCGAAAATGAGGTGTTGTATTGAAAATAGCTGCTATCAATGCTCAAAGAGCAACTGGGGAATGTGCAAAACAAACTAAACAAGACAATCAAAAAAAAGTCAATTTTAAATCCGGAGCAATGTTAGCAGGCATCGGAACCCTTATGCAAGGGATTGAAAATAAGGGTTATTTCTTATCGTTTTTAATCCAAGATGGTTTAGGAATGACGCTTCCTAGAACCATAACCGGTTTTAACAGAGATAAAGAAATTACCGGTCACTTGAATATGCAGGAAGGTTCGGAAGTATTTTTAAGAGAAGGTTTAACCGGTCCTTATATAATAGGAGTAGCTCCATTTGTATTATGGATAACAAGAAAATTCTGTAAATCAACAAATACTAACACTCGTTTGATTAAACGTTTTGGTGACGATTTAAAAAATATGGTAAAAGAATCTTCTTTCAACAAAGAAATTCAAAAAGATGCAAAAAAATTTAAAGAAGAATTTTATAAATATAGTGTAGAAAAAATTTATAAAAATACTGTTCCAAATGATAAAAATTCAGAAAACACAATAAAAGAAATCTTATCAGAATTAGAAAAATTGGAATCAAGCAATAAAGATACAAAAAAAGTTGCGAAAGCTAAAATTGTAGAAATATTTAATCAAAAATTACTAGAAAATTCTTCAGAACTTTATAACATAAATAAGGTTTCTGTTGGAGAAGAAGGAACGAAAAAATATTTTCATACAGCAGAAGCTTTTGAAGCTTTAAGTGATTACGCTCATGATGCCATTATTAATAATGAAAAAAGAAATATGATAGATGCAAATGCGGCAGAAAATATAAAAAACAATTTTGCAACAAAACGTTTGCTAACAAATATTTCTAACATAGTTTTGACCTTAGGCGGATTATCAGTACTTCCAAAACTTTATGCAAGAAGCGATGTTTCTCCAGGAGCCGCAGCTTTACAACACGCAAAAAATAAAAAAGCACAGGAAGATTCTAAGAAAGGACAAAATCCGAATTTTAAAGGTAAAAATATTAATGGCAAAAATGGTTTTTCAGGATTCGGAAAGTTTCTTACGAAAAAAGTACCTGAAAAAATACAAGAACTTTTTGAATATGCTGGGTATAATTTTACAAAATCAACTTTTGCTTGTTTATCATTATTTGGACTTCTTTTACCAAGAGGTAAGAGAGCTTGGGATAGAGCTCCTAAAGATGAAAACGGTAAACGTGATATGACAGAAATAAATGAAATTTTATTAAGAGATACAATATCTTCTTTATCAGTAGTATTTGCGGTTCCGCTTTTAACAAAATTAATGGTAAGCACTTATGAAAACAAAGTAGGATTTATACTAACAAATAGAGCTTCTGCAGGTAAAAATTTCTTACAAAAGGCTCTAGATGTAATAAATCCATACAGTAATTTAGATGTTTTATCTATTGCTGATTTAGATGCTATATACGGAAATATAAATTCTAAGGACAAATTAATGAATTTTGCTAATTTTGTTAACAATAAAGGTGGAGATTTAGAAAAAATTATTTCTCAATCTGATAATCACAATTTAATATTTAATGACAAAACATTCACATTAGATTCTATAAAAAACCTTTCTAAAAAAGAAAAAAATCAAAAGATTTTGGATGTATTTAAAAATCTTGATATACAAGATTCTAAAGCAAAAAACGAAATAATATCAAAAGTTATGCAAGGATCCGGAAATATTAAAAATAATAAGATTGCACAATTTGCAAGAGGTCTAAATTCAATTCCTGGAGCAGTTTCAACATTCTTAATATCTCCAATACTCCTTGGTATATTTATTCCAATGCTTACATACCATAACACCAGAAAAGCTCATGAAAAAGCTTTAAATGGTACAGCTAACAAATAGACAATCATTTTTCTTTGTTATAAAATTTATGTAACTTATAAAGTTTTTAAGGAGCTATTATTTATGAAGTTACATAATTCTTACACAAATCAAATCGAAGAATTTAAACCTATTGAAGAAAACAAAGTAAAAATGTATGTTTGCGGACCAACTGTATATGATAATGCACATCTTGGGCACGCAAGATGCTATATAACTTGGGATGTTTTATACAGATACTTAAAATTTAAAGGTTTTGATGTAACATATTGTAGAAATGTAACGGATGTAGATGATAAAATCTTAAAAAAAGCTGAAAAAGAAGGAAAAACTCCTGAAGAAGTTTCTCAATATTGGTATAAAAAATTTAGTGAAAGCATGAAAGCTTTGAATAATTTAAAACCAGATATAGAACCTTTTGCAACCAAAACATTAGGAGAAATGATTTCTATAGTCAAAGATTTAATAAAAAACGGATATGCGTATGAAGCAAATGGTGATGTATATTTTAGAGTAAAAAATTTCCCTAAATACGGATATTTATCAAAACAACCGATAGATCAGCTTGAAAGTGGAGCAAGAATAGAAATAGGAGAACAAAAAGAAGATCCGCTTGATTTTGCTTTGTGGAAAAAAGATGAAAAATTCGGATATAATTCACCTTGGGGCGTAGGACGCCCAGGATGGCACATTGAATGTTCTGCTATGAGTAGAAAATATTTAGGTAAAACTATTGATATTCACGCTGGTGGTGCTGATTTAATTTTTCCACATCATGAAAATGAAATAGCACAATCTGAATGTGCTAACGGTTGTAAATTTGTTAATTATTGGCTTCATAACGGATTTGTTACCATTAATAAAGAAAAAATGTCTAAATCATTAGGAAACTTTTTAACAATTGACGATATTTTAAAAAGATATGATGCAAACACGATAAGATTCTTTATATTAACAAATCATTACCGAATGCCGGTAGAATTTTCAGATGAAGCTTTACAAGCGGCCTCTAATGGCGTAAAAAGAATGCTTAACGCTAAAAAAACTGTTATTGATAATAATATTGATTTAACTAAATTAGATGAATATAAAGCTTTTGTTGAAGCAATGGATGATGATTTAAATACATCAAAAGCTTTAGCAATTTTATTTGATTTAACAAATAAAGCTAATAAAGATGTTCCTTATGCTTATACTCTTTTAGAAAAATTAGGCTCAACTCTTGGTTTTACTTTTGAAAAATCCTCTTTATCAGAAGAAGAAATTAAAGATAAATTACAAGAGATCAATAAGGAGTTAGGTAAGACTTATTCATCAATGCAGGAAATTATTGAAGATAGAAAGATTGCCAGAGAAAATAAAAATTGGGAAACAGCAGACAATATAAGAATAGCTTTAGATAAAGTTGGAATAGTATTAAAAGACTCTAAGGAAGGTACGACTTGGGAATTAAAATAAAAACATTTATCTTAATACTACTGTCTTTTGTCATATTTAGTAACAGTATTATTAAGGTTTTTGCCGGAGAAATAATAAGAGTAGGGATTACAGACAATAAATTTCAAAATATATTAAAACAAGAAATTACAGTATATGGGACTGCGGAATGTCAAATCTGCGACAAAGAAACAAGAAAATCTATTTTCAATATTCCTGCAAATATGGAGCTTGTTATTCGTAATAATGTCTCTGGATTAGAAATTACATATAACAACAAATCTTGGATTATAAGAGACTTCGTGATTGTATGCCCTCAGGGAGTATTAGGAGTAAAAGATTTAAAAAGAAAAGGTTTACAAGCTCAATATCATGGAGCATTCGAATTTGTTCAAAAACAAGATAGGACAGGTTTTTATTTAGTAAATTTAGTAGAAGTACAAGAATATTTAAAAGGCGTAGTTCCTAACGAAATGCCTGTAAGATTTGGTTTGGAAGCATTAAAAGCACAAGCAGTCGCTGCCAGAAATTATGTTTTAACACCAAGAACCCAAGCATACAAAGAATTTCAAGTAGTAGACAGTGTCGCAAGTCAAGTTTATTATGGAGTTAATACAGAAACTGACTTATCAACTCAAGCAGTTATGGAAACAGATGGCATTGTAGCCTTATATAATAATGAACCTATTTTAGCTTTATATAGTTCAACAGCGGGAGGCTATACAGAAAGCTATGCTTATGCATTTTCTGACCCTACTACTAAAATGTTTCCGTCTATAAATAAACCTTATTTAGTAGCAGTTCCAGATAAATCAGATTTTGAAAGCTTAGAAGAAGAAGAAAAAGCCGCATCTTTTTATAAGAATAAAGTTCCTTCTTTTGACATTGAATCACCATATTACAGATGGGAAAAAACTTGGACTAATAAAGAATTAGAAGAAATTTTAAAAAAGACTCTTATTGCTCAATCAAAAACAGGATTTGTCCATCCGGCCTTTAAAGAGGGAGATGAACTTGGAAATATAAAAGACATTAAGGTTATGAAAAGAGGAGCATCTGGTAAAGTTATTGAACTTGAATTAATGACAACAAAAGGATGCTATAGAATAGCAAAAGAATTAGTCATTAGAAGAGTTTTTCAAAAAGATGGAATATCATTACCCAGTGCTAATATAATTATCGAAAATTCATTAGATAATTATGGAAATATAAATGAAATAAAATTTTATGGCGGAGGTTTTGGACACGGTGTTGGAATGAGCCAATACGGTGCTGGATATATGGCTGCAAAACTTAAACAACCATATTACAATATTTTAAGACACTATTATTCAGGAATTAATTTAGGCACAATGCCTATTACTATATGCGGAGAGGAAATAAAACAAACATTTTGGGCTCCGGTTGGACGAGCACAATTAGTTATCACAAATTCCAATGCTGCAAAAATATTGGTAAATATTAACGGTAAGCAAATGGAATTTCCGGTAACGAAGACAATTTTCCAAAAAGATTACAAAATCGACATTTCAAGATATATTGAAGATGGAGCCAATACAATTGTTTTTTACCCTCCAACATTAGGAAGATCAGTAACGTTATATGTTGAATTGGTAGAAAAATATGGAACAGAAAATTAATAAAGATGAAACTCCTAGCGTTTTAAAAGCAGCTTGGTTAATAGCACTTGTTACTATTGCAAGTAAATTTATGGGATTTGTTAGAGATATGGTTGTAGCTAATTTTTATGGTGCAACAATGATTTCGGATGCTTATTTTTATGCTCTGCAAATACCATCTCTTGCAATTATAATACTTGGTGGAGTTGGAGGACCTTTCCATAGTGCCACTGTGGCAGTATTTTCAAAGCTTATTCCTGATTTTGATTCTAAGCCGGATGAAGTTGTTAATAAATTGTATAATACCTTTTTAACAATATCATTTTTATTCTTTGGACTTTGTTCAATTTTAGGATTTCTATTTGCGGATAAAATAATGGGATTGATTATTTCAGCCGGAACTCCGGAATTAGTAACTTTAGCGGCGGCTCACTTTAAAATAATGTCACCAATAATATTAATCGGAGGAATTATTGGTATATATTATGGGCTTTTAATTTGCCATAAACAATACATACTTCCAAATCTTTCTCCTATGATATTAAGTATTGTTGTAGTATTAATTATTTCGATATTCCATAATGATAATAAAGGTACAATTTTAGCTTTAGCAACAACAATTGGTGCTGTATGTCAATTAATAGTACAATTTCCTAAAATAAGACAACTTGGCTATCGAATTAAGCCAAATTTGGATATAAAAAATAATGAATATTTTAAAAATATATCAGAATTACTTTTCCCAGCAATTTTAAGTTCTACAATCGGTCAAATAAGTATTTATATTGATATGTTTTTTGCTTCAACCCTAAAAGAAGGAGCGTGGACTTCCGTTGTTTTTGCTAACAGAATATTTCAATTCCCTGTTGGAATTCTTGTAACGGCATTTTTAGTCCCACTATTTCCAATTTTTTCAAGACTTGCAGGTGAAAAAAATTATGATTCGATAAAAACTTATTTTAATAAAGGTGTCGGCGTTTTATTTTTCGCTGCAGTTCCAATGATTATATTAATTCTTCTTTTAGCTAAAGACGGAATTTCTTTAATATTTGAAAGAGGTGCTTTTAATGAAAATGCTGTTATTATGGTTTCAGAGGCCCTTTGCTATTTATCTTTTTCAATTTTACCTTATGTATTTAGAGATTCTATAACAAGAGTTTATTATGCATTTAATGATTCTAAAACCCCATTTATTATTGCAATGTCATCAATTGCCCTTAAAGCGATTTTGAATTGGCTTTTAATATTAAAACTTGACATGGGAATTGCCGGAATTACTCTTTCTACATCATTTGTAACACTATTTAATGCTACTTTTTTAGGCTTGTTTATACATAAGAAAATTAAACTTGATTATATTAGTTTATTCAAAAATTTTGGTAAAATGATTTTTGCAGGATTAACAACTTTTATTATTTGTTGGTTTATATGTATAGAGATAAATAATATACCTCTTCCTAAATATTTATTTGAAATTATAAAAATTATTTTAATAATGATTTTAACACTCGGTATTTATGCAAGTCTTAATTTAATATTAAAAATGGATTACGCAAAAGATCTACTTGCAAGAATAAAAAAATAATATTTCATAAATAAGTAAAAAAGCGACTTTCTTGAAGTCGCTTTTTTTATCATATATTTTCTAAACTATAATTTTTGAGGATTTCTTAAAGGTATTAATCTGTCTAAATCAGAGTTTACACTAAAGTAGAATCTTGCAGTATTTTCATCATATGAACGACCTAGAGGGAAACCAACACCTATTTGTCCAGTTAACCATTCTGTAAAGTTGATGTAAGTTCCAAAACCTACAGAATGTAAGAATGTTTGAGGATAATTATATATATTTCCGTTTTCACCTAACCAGCCCCAATCATAGAAAATAGCTAATCTCAATCTTTCATCAACCTTAGGTAAAATTCTATCTAAGAATGGAATAGGGAATCTATATTCAACAGTACCAGTAACACCATAGTCACCGATTAATTCAGCCGGTTGGTAACCTCTTAAAGTATAAGGACCACCCATTTGCATTTGTTCAGCTGCAAATAATTTGTTAGGAGAATATTGACCACCAACTCTTACAATACCAGTTCCTCTACCAAACAATCTTTGAACACGAGTAGCACCAGCAGTAACTTTAAAGAATGTAGTATCTTGGATAGCACCATGACCATCACCGCCCATACCAAAGTCAACGCCTAAATTTCCAATCCAACGGCCGTAATTATCATCAGTCATACCATATAAACCGGAACGCCATACATTCAAGTTATAATTAGATAATCTTAACGGATTACCTGCAATTGTAGCTGATGTATTAGCATTTACATAGTCATAACCTGTATAAAATATTAAATCAGTCTTTGCATTTTGGATAATTGGCTGAGTTAATTTAAAGAAATAGCTTTGGGCATTACCTTTAACATTCAAAGATTTATATGGTCCACCTAAACGAACATGTGAATCTGAAAAATCAAACGATAATCTTGTACCATAAGAAGAAACCGGTAAAGAATACCCCGCCATCCAACCGGTAGAACCTGATGAAAGTATTGTGCCACCATAGATCTTATCACCTAAACCTGTTAAATTGTCCATTCCTACCAAGAAAGAAACTCTTTGAGCCCCGGTATAAGAACGACCGTAATCATCATAACTGAAATTTAGATTTACAGGGAATCTATCTCTTACATTCAAAGTGATTGCAGTATTTTCATCACCTTCCTGCTGACGTTCAACTTCTGTCTGAACTTGAACATAATCTTCTCTATTAATTTCTTTCATAGCTCTTTGAAGGTTTTTAGCATTAAACACATCACCTTCTCTAAGCCCTGCTTTACCCATTATTATGTGTCTTAAATACCATTCACGAGTCCATTTCTCACCTTCGATATTTAATTCACCAACTTTACTTTCAACAATCTTTATAGTCGCAACACCATCAACAATTCTTTGCGGAGGGACTGTTGCATATGATGTCAAATAACCTTTTGAACGATAATAATTTGTTACCTTTGAACAAACCTCTAACAATTCATCAAAGAAAATATCTTCGCCAATTACTTCTAAACCTAATTTTTCCAATTCTTCGGTGGGAATTTTAGTATTACCTTCAAAATTAATCTTTTGTAGTAAGAAGTGCGGATTATATAACATACCTTCTCTTGCTTCATTTTCTTCAATTGAAGCATCATAAATCTGTTCATCTTTTGTAACTGTGTCAAAAGACTGAATATAACTCTTATCAATCTCATAATGATTAATATTCTGTAATTCTGTAGTATTATATGCCCCAGGGTTATATCCACCCATTTCAGCTTGCATTGGAAATACATCAGCATATGCCTTTGTCATTGACAATAAACAAAACAATGCTAATAAGTAACTTAAGTTTTTTTTCATTTTATCCAAATTCCTAATTCTTTTTGTATTATTGGGTTATTATACGACTTTATATTATATATTATATTTTATTCAAAACCCTAGAACAAATTTATTTGCTAATTTGTAACAAAATATTAATTCTATTGTTCCATTTTAACTCATTTGTTAAATTTTGTAAAGATATAAACCAATTATTGTTAAATCAAATTTAATCTGTGGAAGATACAAAATTAGAAAGGAGTTTATCAATTGATTCAGGCAATTGGAGGAGCTGGTAATTTTAATGATTACGAATATATGCAAATATTAAATGAATTACGCCAATTGGGAATCACTCCCAGTGGGAACAAATCTGCTGATAAATCCAAACTTGAAAAAGCAAAACTTGAACTCGTTCAAAAAATTAACGAAAAACAGGAAGAAGATACAAAACAACAATTACAAATACAGCCTATAAAATCAACAGACGATGTTCAAAAAACTCAAATAGAAAATGAAAGAATTGGTGCAATGACAGTTGCAGAACTAAATAAAATTTATTTTGGTTTATTATAAAAAAGAAGCGGTTTTAAAACCGCTTCTTTTTATTTTTTAGAAATAAAATCTAAAACTCCATTAATAAATGTCAATGGATGAACAGGACATCCTGGGATATATAAGTCAATTGGATATTTTTCTAAAAATTCTCTATTAAGTTTAGAAGAATTTTGAAAAACTCCGCCGGAAATTGCACAAGCACCCGCTAAAATTACAATTTTGGGATCAGGTGTATGCTTATAGCAATCTTCCAAAGCCCAAGCCATATTTTCTGATATTGGTCCAGTAATTACAATACCATCAGCATGTCTAGGAGATGCAACAAAATCAATTCCAAATCTGCCCATATCAAAGTTACAATTTGAACAAGCATTTAATTCCATTTCACAACCATTACATCCTGCTGCAGACACTTGTCTTAATTTTAAAGACTTAGAAAATACTCTATGAATTTCTTTTCTAGCTTCTATTGCAATCTTTTCAAACTCATCCGGAGTCATATTTTCCGTAACAATTAACTTATTTCTATCAGTAGAAGATAATTTATAATAATTACTGAATTTTATAGCTTCACACTGACATTCGCCGCATAAAGTGCATTTTCCCATATCTATAGATAAAGGATTTGCTTTTAAAGCTCCTGTAGGGCATATTGATTCATCAATCTTACAACCGTCACAAGATTTTAAAATTGGAAAACCTCTAAACTGACTACGCATTGGAGCGTTTGGGATATCCGGAATATACTGTTTTCCTTGAAAATATTTTAATTTTAACGTATCAAACATTTTATTTTCCTCTATTTACTTAATTAATTAAAAAAACGATAAGCTGAGCCGCCGAGAAGATAGTTAAGCACATAAATTTAATTTCTTATATACTACTAAACTTCTCAACTCATCCCCTCCTATAAATCATTTCCACAATATGACAAATTAAAACTTTTATTACATAATGGGAAATCTGAAACTCCATTATTTCTAACCGCCATTGCAAGCATATACCAGTTATTAAAAGATGGATCTTTCATTTTATAACGTAATAATTCACCATTAGCTCCTGTTAAAGCTATATGAACAACTTCACCTCTCCAAGCTTCTGTCATGGATATAACCATTGAATTTGAAGCTAATTCAGTATTTGGAGTCACTTTTATAGGTTCAGATTTATATTCTTTAAGCTTAGCTAATAATTTTCTTACTATTTGCATTGATTGCTTAATCTCTTTGTATCTTAATCTAAACCTTGAATGAACATCTCCTGTTGCCTTAAATGGAGATCTTACTTCCAGTGAAGTATACCATTTATCATTAAAATCAAATCTCGTGTCTATATCAACCCCGGAAGAACGTGCTGCCATACCAACTGCTCCAAGAGATTTTGCTGTTTCAGTACTTACGACACCGGTTCTTTCCATTCTTGAAATACAAGAAGGTTTACTTAACATAACTTTAGAAGTTCTGTCAACAGTTTTTTCAACCCCTTCTAACATATTTAAAATCTTTTCAGCCATCTTATCATCAATGTCAAAGTTAACACCTCCAACATTGATTAACCCCCTACCAAAACGGCTACCAGAGATTTCAAGCATTGTATTAATCACAAGAGTTCTTGTAATACCAAAAATAGAAGCACCCATTAAATATGCTATATCACCTGAAATAGCACCTAAATCACCAATATGAATAGCAATTCTTTCCATTTCCAAAGCAACTCTTCTTATAATTTGAGCTTTTGAAGAAACAGCAGAATTTGATAATTCTTCCATAGCTTGAGAATAAGCTAAATTATAAGCAATAACAGAATCGCCACAAACGGATTCAGCTAATCTATTATTATATCTTTTGCTATTTAAAAATAATTCTTCAACACCTCTATGTTGATAACCCAACATGATTTCTAAATCATAGACTTTTTCACCTTGGCACATAAACCTAAAATGACCGGGTTCTATAACTCCAGCGTGAATAGGCCCGACTGCAACTTGGTGAACATCCTCACCTTTCATCTCAAAGAAAGGATATTTATCTTGATTATTTCTTACAGGTTTTAACCAAGGATGATTTAAAGGTTCTATACCAAATTCTTCATAAAATTCACGTTCAAAAATGTGAAAAGCCGGAAATTTTTGAGTAAATGATTCATAAGATTTCATATTTGGATAAAATAAAGATGACGTTACATATAATTTTCCAACTTTATCATCAGCCATAACAATATACAATCTTATGTTATCAAATTCTTTTTTTCCAAAAAATCCAACAACACGCATTTTCATTTTTTCAAGATCAGCTTTAATATCTTCAATAGAAATCGTTGGAATATCTAAAGCATTAATCTTTTTATTATTTTCTGTAATTATCCAATTCATAATTAACTTTTAACCTCTTAATTTTAAAACTAAAAACCAGCAACTGCCGCTAAAATTGAAACAACAATATCTTTTGGCATATAAATACCTATTACAAAAGCTATAATAAGCATAGTAATTTGTGGTAAATACATTGTCCAACTAAGTTTTTCAACTTTTTCAACTTCATCTTTATTATCAGTGAACGACATTTTAATAACAGCTTTTCCTAAACCATATAACACAATTGTTAAAAGTAACAAGAAAACTACGCACATTAAGAAATGTCCTTTTAAAAACATAGTCTTAACCATTAAAAATTCACTGATAAATAAAACTGAAGGCGGAAATGCAACAATTCCCAAAAAAGAAGCAATCCATAACCAACCTGTCATTCTATCTTTCTTTAATAAACCTGTTACAGATTTAATTTTTTTAGTACCGTACAATTCTAGTACATTTCCTGAAGTTAAGAAAAATGAAGCTTTTATTAATGAATGACCAATCAAATGTATCATAGCAGCCAGCATACCAATACCACCCAAAGCAGTACCAATTGCTAAAATACCCATATTTTCAATAGAAGAATAAGCAAGCATTCTTTTATAATTATTAATATGATAAACAAATACAGCTGTTATAAACAAAGATAAAAATCCCATTGTAAATAACATGATTCTTGCATAACTATCACAACCTGATAAAACCATAACTCTAAACATATTTAAAATAACTAAAAATGCAGAATTTAAAAGAGTTGCTGAAAGCAAAGCAGATATTGGAGAAGGTGCTTCAGCGTGAGCATCCGGTAACCAAAAATGAACAGGAGCTAAACCCATTTTTGTACCTATACCAAATAAAATAAATACAAAAGATAATTTTAACCAGAAAGGATTAAATAAAACTGCATTATTATATAAATCAGTATAGAACAATGAATTCAAATTTCCTGTTGATACTGTTAATAAAATAATTCCAACAAAAGCTAAAGCAATACCAATTGAACATATAAAAACATACTTCCAAGCAGCTTCAATTGAATGCTTTGTTTTATGAAAATATATCAAATACGCACTTGCTAAAGTTGTACCTTCAATAAATACCCAAGAGACACCTAAATTAGTACTTAAAATAGCACCAGTCATAGAAAAAACAAAAAACAATAACATATAAGTATAATGTCTTAGTTTTCTTGTAAGAGAACTTTCATCTCTTAAATATCCATTATTATAAATCGCAACTGCTAAAAATACTATTGACATAACCATCAAAAATATTCTGTTAGTAGCATCTACTGCAAAAAATTTACTAGCAGCCCACTGTGGGAGAAAATCAATATTTAAACATAAAGCTAAAGAAACAACAAAATGAATAATTGCATATAAATTTACCATCCAATTATTTAAAGCTCTATTTTTAAATATAAATAATATCAAACACGCTAAAAGCGGAAATAATAAAATTAAATTAATCATTGTATTCATAGTCCTTTAAATCTGATAATTGTGAAACTTCTAAATCTTCAAACTCATTATTAATTTCTTTAACCAACATTCCTAAAATAAATACTGCGATAAAGATATCTAAAAGAACACCCATATTTACAATAATAGGCATTTCTTTTGCAACTGATAAAGACAACAAAAATATACCATTTTCCATTGTTATAAAACTAATAACATTTGATAAAACCGTATGTTTAATTGTAATGAGCCAAAGACTTGTTATTATAATAGCAATTGAAACCCCAAAATACACAGGAGACACAAGTCTAAATTCAGTTGCATGAATATTAGCTAACATAAATCCTGCAAATAGAATCATACTTGAAATAAATAATGAATAAAAATGCGGAATATTCGCATCTGTATCCCTGTGAGCATGCGTTTTTTTCAAAACCTTCTTCAAAAATATAGGAATAACAACGGCTTTAACGATCAAAGTTTCAACCATTACAAACAAAAATCCTAAAATGTGAGGCATATTAGCCATAATAGCATCAGAATTTGATATCATTCCAATATTAAACCAAGGTTCTTTAGCAAATCCTGTAAGACACACAAAAAACAATAACCAGCCTTGAGCAACTAACATATTAACATGAGCTAATAAACGGCTGGTTGCTGCAATGTATATCATAGATAAGCCTAATAAAATTATAAATATGTTTTCCATAATATCTATATTTACCTCTTATTTACCTTTTACATTACCTTAAAATACTTAACTAAATTTACCCCCCGTAAACTCTATACGTAACTAATGCAAGAATTAACAGAGCTGTCAAAGTCATAACAAAAATAAATTCAAACACGTGTGTCATTCTAAATCTTGCCATTGAAGATTCAACAATTCCAACTATAATTGACAAAACGAAAATAACAGCTAGAAATGCCAATATAGCCTGCCAACCAACTAAAGAAGCTGGGATAACAAGATTTGCAATCAATGCTTGAAACAACAACATCTTTATAGCAGATGCCCAAGTGATCAAACCTAAATCCATGCCTGAATTATCTAAAATCATAACTTCGTGAATCATAGTTAATTCTAAGTGAGTAGTAGGATCATCAACTGGAACTCGACAACATTCAATTAATAACATAATGAATAAAGTAACTGCCAAAAGTGCAATTATCATAATTCCATATACACCTGCATTTTCTAAAATCAATCTCAAATTTCCAAAAGAAAAATGTCCGGTTAAAGCAACTACAGATGCCATAGCTATAAAGAAAGCAGGTTCTACTATAGTAGAAAAACAAGCTTCCCTAGCAGCACCCATACCTTCAAAACTGCTTCCGGTATCCATTGCAGAAAGCAATGCAAAGAATTTACCCAAACTTAATGAATAAGCAAATATAATAAAAGCACAAGGAACATTAATAATAGACATTCCACCTGCCATAGGAACAAATAAAGCAGCAAATATTGTTGTTGCAAAACCTACCGTAGGGGCAAACTTAAATACCCAAGATGTAGTATTACTTATTACAAAATCTTTTTTCATTAGTCTTATAAAATCCCAAAGCGGTTGGAATATACTAACCCCTTTACGACCAGCAAAAAAAGCTTTTGTCTTTTTTATAACGCCAATCATTAAGAATGGAGCAAATAATAAAATTAATATATTAAATAATAATGTAATCATCTTTCACTCCTATCCAAAATATATCATTCCAATTATTGCTAAAACAAGGAAGATTAAACCGTACAAAATGTATTGTTGAATATTACCACTTTGAATTCTTTCAAATTTTGATAAAAATCTTTCATCCCACTTTAATATAGGTTTAACAATATAAGCTTCTTCTATATCCTCAATATTTTGTTCGTAATGAGCTTCTCTAGGGAATAAATCCTTAGGTTTCTTAATATGAGTGACTCTTTTGAACAAAGGTTTCAAAGTTGATAAGAACAAACTTACATAAGATGCTCCGGTATATTGAACATGAGAATGACCCCTGTTATATCCGCAGCCCCAAGTTGTATGTTCTTCAACTTTCTTTCTTGCAAAAATCTTAATACAGAACATAACAACTATTAATACCGTTAAAATAAAGAAACAAATTGCTAAAATTTGCATCATATTAATAACAGCTATCGGTAACATAAAACAAGGAGCATTAATAAACATACTTACAGGACCAAGCAACAATGCAACAAAGAATTGAGGCATCAAACCAATAACAAGAGCAAATAATGCTAATATTGACATTGGAATCCACATACATTTAGCAACATCTCCATCAACCTTATTATAAACAACTTCATCTCTAGGCTGACCTAAGAATGTAATACTTGCAGCTTTTGTAAAACAAAGCATTGCCATAGTACCAACCATTGCAAGACCTGCAATAGCCAAAACTAATGTAATAAATAAAGCTGTATTACCACCAATAGTTCCCTTTAACATACCAAAGTAAATGAGAAATTCACTAACAAAACCGTTAAAAGGAGGCAATCCACAAATTGCAACAGCTCCTATTATAAATAAAGAAGCTGTTTTTGGCATTTTTTTAATTAATCCGCCCAAAACTTCTATATCTCTGGTATGAGTTTTGTTATAAACAGAACCTGCTCCAAAAAACATTAATTCCTTAAATATAGAGTGGTTTAAGATATGCAAAATACCACCGACAAAACCAAGCATTGCAACAAGAGGTTGATTATAAGTTAAACCAATCAAACCTAAACCGATACCTAAACCAATAATACCTATATTTTCAATACTTGAATATGCTAATAACTTTTTCAAATCTCTTTGAGCTAAAGCATATAATATACCATACATTGCCGTAACCAATGCTACGATAAATACGGTATAAGCAACATATTTTGAAGGAGTACCCATCAAAGTAATCACCCTTAAAATACCATAAATACCTGTTTTAATCATAACCCCTGACATAATCCCTGAAACATGGCTTGGAGCCGCAGGGTGTGCATCAGGCAACCAATTATGAAACGGTACAAACCCGGCTTTTATTCCAAAACCTAAAAAAGCTAAGAAAAATACTATATTCGCAAACTGCTGATTTCCTTGTAAAACATTTGCAAAATCGCTAAAAGTCAAACTGTCAGCTTGAATATTTAGCATAACAAAAGCTGCAATTATAAAAATCACAGATAAATGCATATAAACTAAATATTTAATACCTGCAGATAAAACTTCTTTCTTCTCACCTTCAAAAATAACAAGAAAGAATGATGAAAGTGACATTAGTTCCCAAACAATTAAGAAAAATAAAGCATTCTGAACCGTTACAACCAATATCATTGACATAACTAACATCATTAAAAAGAAACAATGAGAAGAAATGTTCATGCCTTTTTCAAAATAAGGTTTCATGTATCCATTTGCGTAAACTGTTCCTAAAAAACTCATTGTAGATATTACCAACATGAAAAATGCTGATAAAGGATCAACAACAAAACTTACATCACCAAAAATTGGAGACATATAAATTGATTTACTTATAGGACTTCCTGTTAACAAAACCGTTAGTGAAGGAATCCATAGCATTACTGTAGAAATAAATGTGAAAATAGAGCATACTTTAAATTTCGCTCTGTCCTTTACTACAATTGAGAGTAATGCACCCAAAAGTAGTAGAATCATTGATAAAAAATAAATTTTCATAACTATTTACATTCCCAAAACTACTTTATACTATTTTTCCAAATACCGTTATATTGCTAACAAAAATAAAATTCAAGAGGAAATATTAATTATGTAAAATTTATTTAAAAATAGAAAATTTTACGCGAATAATTTAGTAATTAAAATCATTCGCACCTCTTCTATCCCAATTAATTCCACTTTTAATAATTTTTGCTGGACTTCCGGCTATTACAGTATTTTCTTCTGTAAATTCTTTATTAACTAAAGAACAGGCTCCAATCATACTGTTTGAAGGGATTTTACTTCCTTTTAGTATCATCGTTCTTGCTCCAAACCATACGTGATTACCAATTACTATATCTTGTGGATAATTTTTAATATTTTTTGTAGTTGTATCATAAATAACATGACCATCTGTTGTTCTTATAATAATTTCATAACTTATCTGACAATCTGCACCTATTTTAATTTTATTATTAAAACTATTTCTTTGTAAAATTCGAGCTTCTTCTATTGTGGTGTTAGGTCCTATTTCTAATGAATTATCTGAACCCATTAGAATTCTTGCTTGATAGTATTCATTATTTTTACCAATACTAACATGACAATTATTTCCACATCTTATATAAACACTTTTAAGAGCATAAAAAGGTTCTTGTATTTCAATATAATTATTTTTACCCAAAAATTTGACTTCTAAATTTTTTATTTTAGGATTATATATTCTCTTCCCATTTGATTTTATTAAAACAAATGTATTGGTTTTTGAATTTAAAAACTTCTTAACAATGCTTAATTGTTTTAATCTATATAAAATTTTATCTATAATCGAAACTTTTACTAATGGTTCTATATATTTTACTGAGGTAACCCTATTTAGTTTAATTTCTAAAGAAAAATAATTTTGAGTTGCTATTAATATACAATCAACATTAAGTAAATTAAATTTATTATATGGAATAATTTTATAACCAAAATCTAACTTTCCTTCATCTTCAGGAAGATATTTGATATCAGTTACTCCTATTATATTCAAACTTCTTAAGTCATAATTATCAATTATTGTTTTAAATAATTTTCCTGTTCCATATATAAGAATGGTTTTATTTTGAAATTTTCTTTTTAAATAATCTAATCTTCTCTTAAAGTTATATTTTAATAAATAATCTTTCATTTATAATTCCTACAGGATTTGTACAGCAACTTGGGTTGCTTTATAAGTATAAGCTAAATATCTATATTGTATATTATTATTTTTAACAAATTCTTGAAAAGCCTTAAATTCACCTTCTTCCCAATTTGGATAATTGAAATATTCATCAAAAACTATTACAGTACCGGATTGAATATGATTTTTTAATAAATCAAACATAGTTTTTGTAGAAGAATATAAATCACTGTCAGAATGTATAAATGCAATTTTAAAATCTTTATTTTCTTGAATAAAAGAAGGAATTGTATCAGCAAACCAACCTTTAATTAATTGAACATTTGTTCTTACTTTAGGCAACTTATTTATCTTAAAATGCCCTTTAGGATGATTTGAAGTCCAACTTTCCGGTAAACCTTCAAAACTATCAAACCCATATATAGTTTCATTAGATTTCTTTTCGGCAATATGATTAATTGAAACACCTTTATAAACTCCAAATTCAAGATATTTTCCATCTACTTTCACCTGAGATAATGCAAAAGATAATAGTTGCATTCTATTTTCAAATGCAGATAAGGTAAACATATTCTTCATAACGTATCTAGCAGAAGATTCAGCTGCAATATTTGCCATTTGAGTATATAAATTTTTAGGAGAAAATAATTTATTATTATTTTCAGGATTTATTCGATTCAAATAAACTAACACTTTTTCAGAAGGTAAAACTGGCACTGTAAAAGTTTTACCAAATATTGTAATATAACGTTCATTTAAATTAGCACTTTTTACAATATTGAACCAAACAAAAGAGTTTACAATAGGTATTAACTTACAAACATTAACTCTTGAAGATAAATCATTTTTTATTTGAATAAAATTTTGAGTTGCAACTAATATATAATCATAATCATATAAATTCAAATTATGCAATGCAATTTTCGAATAACCAAATATTTGAGTTGATTCATCAGCTGTAGAGAAACTTTTATCGCAGACTCCGATAATATTTAAATCTGACAAATCATAATTATCCATGATAACTTTAAAAAGCTTGCCGGCACCATAAATTATTACGGACTTATTATTTAACTGCTTTTTTAATTTCATCAAATGTTTAGAAAAATTTTTCCTTTTTAAATATTCCAACAAATTCATCTCTAAACCCCTCTTTCATTATTATATAAAAAAATAAGTAAATTGCATATTTTTGATATTTAATATAAAATTAAAGTAATTTTCAAAAAAGAAAGAGGTTTATATTGGATATTTTATCATATTTTAAAAAAGTAAATGCTCAAAAACAGATAGATAAATTAGCAAAAAAATATAGAAACAAAAAAATTGTAATCTATGGAGCAGGAGAATATTACCAAATTTTACAAAATAATTTTGACTTGTCTAAATTAAATATCGTTGGAATTAGTGATAAAAAGTTTGAAACTTCTAAAGAAAATAATCCCTCAATCTATTTAGCTTTAACCCCAGAAGAACTAAAAGAATTTAATTTCGATATTATACTAGTTGCATTATACGATGACGTAAGTTTGTGTGATTATCTACAATATCAACTATTAATTAATACTATTAATGAAGATAAGCCAGTAAAATCAATAATAGAACCTACATTATTTATTATTTTAAAAATTTTATTAGGAAAATAAATGGATAAATCAGTCATATTAAAAAAAATACAAAATAGATTTATTTCTAAAAAAGAGAAATATAAACAACTATATAAAGATGCTCATATCACTTATAATTTTTTAAGTGATATTGCTGATACTACAACTCTTAAACCTATAAAAGGAAAACTTAGAGAATATCAATTACAACTTATAGGATTTGTTAAAGAATGGTTCACAAAATTTGAAGAATTGAATATTTCATATTTTTTGATAAGCGGAACTCTTTTGGGTGCTTACCGTAACAATATGTTCATTCCTTGGGATGATGACTTTGATATTGGAATGATGAGAGATGACTTTGAAAAACTTCAAAAAATTTTAAAAGAAAAATATAACGAAATCTCAGTAAAAGAAATTTCATATAATTCAAATAATAGAAATAGTATTATAGAGACGTATATAAAAAAGAATCCTAATAAAATCGCTTTTGCACTATTTCCAACACATTTACAAATTTTACAAGGTTCTACCATGAAAAATTTAAAAACTTTAGACATACATCCTTTTGATTATTACCCTGACAATTTTTCAGATGAAGATTTTAAAAAAAATATTTTAAATATCAAAAAGAAAAAACAAGATATTAACAACTTTTATAAATTGAATAATTACTTAAAAGAAGAAAGATTAAAATATACTATACAAAAATCTAACAAGATATATTATGGCTTTGATAATTATGATTTCACTTTTTTAACATACAAAGAAGCATATAAAGTTAATGATATATTCCCATTAAAACAAGTAAACTTTGAAAATATAAAGTGCTTTATTCCTAATAATCCAGAAAAATTTTTATCAATTAATTATGGATCAGATTACATGAATATGCCTAAAAAAATTGAATTAAAATCGCACATTGAATATCGTAATAAAATATCACCTAAAAATAATCAAAATAAAGATAAACAAATTTTATTAAAAAAACTAAAACGTCGTTTTCTAACGAAGGAAGAAGATATTTATAAAAATTTATATAAAAAATTTAAATTAAATAAGGACTTATTATTAGATATTATAGACATTAAAAATATAAAACCTTGTCAAAATAAAATTTTAAGAAATTTTCAACTTAATTGTGTTGAATTTTGTAAAGTAATGACTGACTTCTTTGATGCAAATAATCTTGAATATTTTATTACTTCAGGAACTTTAATTGGAGCAGTAAGACATAAAGGTTTTGTTCCTTGGGATGATGATTTTGATGTTGGAATGATGCGAAATGACTATGAAAATTTAAAATCCATATTAAGAAATAATTACAAAGAAATTGATATATCTCAAATGACATTATCATTAAATAACCAGAGAGATATCATAAACCAAGCATTAAAAGAAAGTAATAATCAAATAATTTATTTTATTGGTCCAAAATATATACAAATATATAAAGGAACGTCTTTAAGTAACTCTGTTGTAATTGATATTTTCCCACATGAGTACTATAAAGAAAACTATTCACTAGAAAAACATAAATCACATATGTCTAAGATTAAAAATCAAATTAATAAATTAGACAAATATACAAAAATTATTGATTTTCTTAATAATGAAATTAAAACAAGTTCTAATGTTACAACCAAAAGTCAATATATCTATTATGGTTTTGATAGTTTAGGAAGTTATATAGTTAACCCAACTGGACCAATGACCTATAATATGATTTTCCCTAGACAAAAAATAAAATTTGAAAATTATGAGTTCTATGCACCTAATGACCCTGATGGTTACATTAAAGTTCAATATCCAAACTATATGGAATTCCCCAATACCTTCAATATTGCACCTGACTTAAAAATAAAATTGAAATATAAATGTTAAAAACCTTTTTCGTATTTTTTTTAATACCATTGTTTTAAAATTATTTTCAAAATTATAAACCCCTTTGTATTGATTTTTTATCATTCCATAAGGAACTCGATTCCAATGTATATTACGTTTTACAATTTTAGCAGGATTTCCTGCGATAATAACACCTGTTTCATTAAACTCTTTATTTACAAGAGTACAGGCCCCTATTACAGAATTTGAAGAAATTTTACTACCTTTTAATATCGTAACTCTTTGAGCAATCCATACATTATCACCAATTAAAACATCTTGAGGTTCATTATATGGTAAAATATCACCTTCATTGAATATAGAATGTCCATCTGAAGTTCTTATTGATATATCTCTTCCAATTTGTACATTTTTACCAATAACTAACTTATGAGGTTTATAACGCTCATTATTATTTACAATAACTTTAAAATTAGGTTGATTTAGTCTTATATTCTCATCAATAAAACATCTACCCCAACTTCCAATATAAAAACTTGCATTATTTACAATTGTATCAGAATGTTTCATAATAAAAACGGCATTTTCACCTTCTAGATGAATAGTTGTATTTTTAAAATTTAAAGGTAACTCTAATTCTAAATAAATATTTTTACCATTAATTATTATATTTAAACCATCTAATTTTCGTTTTAATCTTTTTTTCTTACCTTTTAAAACAATAAAAATTTTATTATTTTCGCCTTCTATTTTATATGGAAATAAATTATAAATAAACTTATATAATATTTTAAACATTTATTTTTTCCCCATTTCGATATCTTGTGGTAAATGGTTATCCGTTTTATTAATTAATTCCTTATAATTATTATAAATTTTTTCCTTAAGACTTGTAGAACTACAACTTCTACCATAAGGAAAATAAACTACAGTTACTCCTAATTCTTCTAAATAATCGTATTTTCCAGCCCAATCATCACCGACAACAAAAACATCAAATTTAAGTTTTTTAACCTTATCTCTATGGTCCAAACTGTGTTGCGGAATAACTATATCTGGGTATTTTATAGCCTTCATTAAAGCTATACGTTCTTCAAAAGGAATAACAGGTTCAGACTTATATTCATTTACAAGCTCATCTGTATTAACTCCAACAATTAAAATATCACCTAATGCTCGAGCATATTCTATCATTTTCAAGTGATTAATATGTAACATATCAAATGTCCCTGATGTATAAACTACAGTTTTATTTCCTATCATAATTTACCTCACAAAGTTACGGTTTAATTTACCCCCTAGATTTACCCCTTAGATTTACCCCTTCAATAACCAATATCTGGCATTAGTTTCTTGTCTTGCTCCTATTTTATCATCTAAAAGTAAATTTGTATTAATTATTTCTAAATTGAATCTTTTGAAATATATTTCATATTCTGACGACATTCTATATATTGCACTATAATTAGCTTTCAATGCATCAGACTCAAAATTATTTAATGTAAGTCTTTTATCCATTATACTAATAGATTCTTGGATATATAAATATTCTCCTAACATTTTTTTTATATTTTCGAATATTTTTAATAAATTATTATCATTAACGTACATTAAAACCCCTGTACATATAATTAAATCAAATTTTTGAGATAATAATTCTTCACTAATCTCTAATAATGACATTTCATAAAATTTTATTTTGGGATTAATATTATATTTTTCTTTTGCGTATTCGATAAAACCTTTTGAGTAATCAATTCCAATGTATGAATCAATATAATTAATTAAATTATCAGCCCAACGTCCTATTCCACAACCAATATCTAAAACTTTTAAATTTTTTTTATTATTTATTAAAGAAATTAAAATTTCTTTTTCTTTATTATTTCTATCTATTTGAGCTTGAGAATCTTTATCTGCACCCAATAAAACAGATGTAAGATTAATTAACTTCTCCCCTCTATTATACCAAAATTTTTTAGTATCATTATTATTTATATCAATTCTATCTTTATAAATACGACTCTGCATTATAAATCCTTTAAAACTTTGTTTAAGCATTTTAAGAAAAATTTTATATTTTTTATTTGGATATTCCCGAAATTACCAATTCTAAATAACTTATGTTTTAACTCTCCTCCGGAAGGAGCTATTTCAATATTATATTTTTCTCGCATTATTTGTACTATTTTATAAGCATCTAAATCCTTCGTATAAACGGCTGTAACACAATTAGCAGGACTTTCTGCAAGAACATTAAAACCTAAATTTTTTAAACCTTCTCTTAAATATAATGTATTTTTTTTATATCTGTTTCTAAAATTTTCTAAACCTTCATTTTTTATTTTTTGTAATCTTTTATCCAATTGATTTACAATCCCCACAGCCGGAGTAAAAGGAGTTTGCCCTCTATTTGCATTATTCACATAATCAAAAATATCAAAATAAAAATTTCTTAAATTTGATTTTTCTGCTCTATCTAAGGCTTTTTTACTAGCTGATAAAAAGCTTAACCCTGGAGGCAGAGCAAAAGCTTTTTGAGAAGCCGAAACAGCAACATCAACTCCCCAAGCATCTTGTAAAAATTCTTCTGATAATAATCCACTTATACAATCAACTATAAATAAAATATCAGGATAATTTTTTAAAAGTTCTCCAATAGCTTTTATATCTGTTAAAGCTCCAGATGAAGTTTCATTTAAAGTTGCAAACAAAGCTTTTACGTCCGAATTTTGTTCCAGATATTTCTTTACGTCATCTATATTGGGACTTTTACCAAACTCAACAGGAATTTCAAAAGTTTCGATATTATGCTTTTTACAAATATCCCCCCATCTTTTACCAAAAGACCCTCCGTTAATATACAAAACTTTATCATCTGAAGATAAAAAATTAGTAACAGCAGCTTCCATAGCCCCGGTGCCGGAAGTCGCATAAACTACAACAAGATTTTTTGTTTGAAAAGCGTATTTAAGATTTTCAAAAATTCGAAACCATTTTTCGGTATAATCTTGAGTTCGCATATATTCTTGAGAATTAGCACCCTCTTTTAGAATATCTTTTTCTATTTCTGTTGGTCCTAAAACCATTAATAGTTTCTTTTTCATACCTTTATTTTATCATAAATCCTTAATTATTTCGTCAATAATATTTTGTGCAGCATAATTATTTTTTAAATTTAATTTATTTATAAGTAATTCTCTATCATTTTTTTTATAATCATTATTTTTTAGAATAATATCATTAAAGAAAGAAAACATTTCATCCTTATTAAAAGCGTTATAGTATCTTGAACAAATTTCTTTTGCGATTTCATTTCCTGTAAATTTGTCAGAAACTAAATGAATACAAGGATTTCCTGTTAAAAGATATTCTATTAAAAATGAGCCGGAATCCGTTATCATAAGCGAAGATTGATTAAATAAATCTAAATAATCACCGGAATCAAAAATTTGCCCAATATTTTTCCATTCCTCAAAATATTTATCAGTTTCATCTTTCGACATATACCCGGATTGGTACAGAAAATTATAAAGTAACGGATGCGGTTTCATCACCCAATTAAATTCATCATGAGATTTTGCAAATTCTAGAATTTCTTTTCCAGACCAATCAAACGTTGAATATCTTATATTTTCTCCACAAACCGTCCAATGCGGAGCATATATTATTATTTTCTTTGAATCGTTGTTGTTATTTTTATTTAAATAAAAATAATCTAATTGTGGATGTCCGGTAATAACTAGGTTTTTACCTTTATTAGACATTTTTTTTGCATAATTATTTTTTACCATTTCATTAGGTACAAAATATTTATAAATATATTTATGAAATCTTAAATCATACTCAAACCATTCATCTGTATCCGAAATATAATAAGGAATATAGTAAGTCAAAGCGAATTTAGAACAAACAACAGGGCCCTGGGAAGTTTCAACATACCACGGATGCTGATATATTATAATATCAGGTCTTGGATTCATCTTTTCAAACGCTATGTATTTTTGTTTATCTATATTATAAGCGTATTTTACTCGCATAGATTTATTTTTAAAAAAATCATATACTTTTTTTAAATCTTCATCAGTTTGATAATTACAATTATTTCTAGGAGCAGCATTTTTTGTTACAAAAATATATGGAATAAAATATTCACTGCTCTCCATCAAATCATATACACTTTGGCATTTCCATTTAGTTTCATCATATACATAAAAAGCGACATTTAATTTTTTAGTTTTGATTTTTTTAGATAATCTTTTTTTTACTCTATCAACGTTTTTATTTATAAAAGATAGATTTTGCTTAATTTTTAAATCATAAGCAAAATCTAGCAACTTTTTTTTATAATTTATTGGTACAAAGTGAGAAATAATTTCAGCTAAATTTTGGTATGGAATATACATAAAATTATTCTCCCTTGTTAAATACCAAAATAATTATACCTCAAACTAAACTTATCTACCAATTTCAGTAGCTTTAGAAGCCATTGCTTTAGAGATATTAACCAAAGCCAAGTTAGCTTCATACGCCCTTTGTGCCATAATAGCATCCGCCATATCGACCATTGCATTAACGTTTGATGCTCTGATATATCCATTAGCATCAGCATCAGGATGTCCGGGAGAATAAATTCTTTCACCAACAGTCGGATCTTCGACGCATCCGTTAAAAGTCACTCCACCTTGAAGATATGGTAAAGTTCCTGTTCCAAAAACATCGTTTTTCATGACATTCATCAAACCATGAAATGAAATATCTTCTGTTGCATTAAGCACTGGAATCTTTCTTACATAATTAGGAGTATCCACATTTGCAATATTCTTTGCGTGAATATCTAACCTCAAGCCATGTGCTTTTAAAGCATTTGATCCGATATTTATAGATTCCATTATACTCATAATAAACCTCGCTTTCGAAGTATTTAACTAATTATTTTCCGACATTAATAACAGTTTTCATTTCAGTTATAATATTTGACATTCTTCTCGTCGCCATAGTATAAAGAATAGAATTCTTTTGCATTTCAGTTAATTCTTCAGCAATATCAACATCTTGTTTTCTTCTATCTTCAATAACTCCAGAAGGTCCTAGTTTAGTAGAGAGTTTAGTTTCCAGAGGACTATTCATAGAACCTAAATACTGAGAAAAATCAATATCTCTTCTTACATAACCTGGAGTATCAACGTTTGCAACATTGGAGCCCAAAGCTCTTTGCCTTTGAGAAATCAAATCTAACATTAAATTAGTTTTGCTCATTGAGTCAATACTTGTAAAAGTCATAACTTATTCATCCTATTCTCTTATATTAATAGCTTTATTGTACATATCATCAGCTACTTTCATCAAATTCATACTCGCAATCATAGAAGTATTTAATCTCATCAAATCATTTAATTCATCATAAATATTTGTATTTGAAACTTCTGTTGCATATTGTTTAATATTACCTTCTTTAATAATTTTTGGAGCACCCGACTCGTCGTTATAAACCATTTTATTATTATGACCTTGCTCTAAAGCTTCCGGACAATCAAACTGAACAATCGGAATTGTACCAATTTTTTCAGGAAGAGATCCTGAATCATCATAATTTATAACATCACCATTTGGTTTAATTTCAAATTTATAAGAATTAGCAGGAATTTTAATACCGTCACCGACCATCCAATCATCAACAGTCATTAAATATCCATTTTCTCCCCTTTTCAAAGCACCATCACGTGTGTATTGAATTTCACCTTCTGGAGACACAACAGGTATATAACCTTCTCCATCAATCGCAATATCATAAGGATTAGTAGAAGTTCTAATAGAACCTTTTAAAGCATTAGTTCTTATAGCACCGTCGACATAGCCATCTTCTCTTAAAATTTGTTCAAAACGAGAGGTTTTATATGCGGCAGTATTATAATTAGCAAGGTTATTAGCAACATAACCGAGTTTTTCAAACTGCATAGTCGCATTATTAATACTTTTTCTAACCACAGCTTGCATATTATACATAAGAACCTCCTATGATACCGAACCTAACTGACTTATGACTTTTTGCAAATTAGCACTTTCAATAAGAAAAATTTGCCTGTTTGCTTCAAAATTTCTAACAACGGGTTTAACTGCTAAAAACTCATTCTGCAAAGTAACATTTGAATACTCATTATACCCTTGCTTAACATCAGGAGAAATAACCGCCATACCGTTAGCATCAACTATTCCTAAATATCCGGCATCAACAAGTTTTTCAGAATTTTTATCAAAAACAGAAATTTTACCCTTAGAATTCACAACAACCTGAGCCGGATTATCAGGTACAACAGGCAACTTAATTGGCATACCTGAATCCGATAAAACAGGATTATCTTCCAAATTTAACAAATTTCCTAGTTTATCAAGCTTAAAACGCCCATCTCTTGTAAGCTGAACACCTTGCGGAGTTTGAATTTGAAAATAACCTTTATTCGCCATCGAAATATCTAAAGGATTTTTAGAAACCATAATACGTCCGACTTTATCATCAACAGTTTGAGAAAGTCCATGCACGCCTATATACTCAGTAAAAGAAGAGACCACCGGTTCTCGCCTTTGATACCCTACTTTATCAAAACCAGCCACATTTTCATTAATCATTCCGAGAATTTCACTTTGAACGTGCATAGCTCTAATAGAAGCTTTCATTCCTTGTTCACAAAATCTTACACCACCATTGATTTGCATAGTTGTACCTCACTTTTTAGAGTCAACGGATAAATAATATAACTACTTTAGAAAATAATTATAAAATCATCCGTTTAAAGTAGATTTAATATTTTTATAATGAGAACTCAAAAAAAGTCAAAAAATCATATTGACAATAAAAAATGTTTTATATAATATAGAACTTGACGCCGGTATAGCTCAACGGTAGAGCAACGGTTTTGTAAACCGTAGGTTGTAGGTTCGATTCCTATTACCGGCTTTTTTTAATTAAGGCCCTTGGCTGCATTAAGCCTTTGTGGCGCAGGGGTAGCGCACTCCCTTGGTAAGGGAGAGGCCACGGGTTCAAATCCCGTCAAAGGCAAATTTTAATGAAAATTTAATATGGGTAGGTGGCCGAGTGGCTAAAGGCGACAGACTGTAAATCTGTTCACGAGAGTGTACGGTGGTTCGAATCCACCCCTGCCCACCACTTTAAGAGATTTCCTATTGGAGGTCTTTTTTGTTTAAAGGGGTGAGATGAGAAACAC
>CALVAM010000002.1 GCA_944325545.1 Candidatus Gastranaerophilales bacterium
AAATTCTACTCACTATTCACTACTCACTATTCACTAAATATAAGATTTTGGTGCAAAAAATTGCACCCTACAAACTACTCACTAAGTATAAGAGAGTAGGTTGGGTGAAACCCAACAAAAAACTAATATAAAACTTTAGCAAGCTCTCCAAATTGCTCAATTGAGAGCTTTTCTCCCCTAATATTTTCGTCTAATCCTAATTTTGAAATAGCATCTGTTACTTTTTGTTTATCAAAACCTGAAGATATCAAACAATTTTTCAAAGTTTTTCTGCGTTGAGAAAAAGCCGCCTTTACAACTCTTCTAAAAAATGTATAATCTTCCATTTTAAGAAAAGGTTCTTTTCTGACTTTTAATGAAACTAATGCAGAGTTAACTTTTGGAGCTGGATAAAAAGATTTTCTTCCAACAAGTCTTATAATCTCACAATCCGCCCAAAATTGAGAAAGTATTGTTAATAATCCATATTGTTTTGATGAACTTTTTTCTGTTGCAACAATTCTTTTTGCAACTTCTTCTTGTACCATCAAAATTATATCGACAATTTTGTTTCTATTTTTGTTATTTAAATCATCGATTTCACCTAAAAGATGAGCAATAATTGGGGAAGTTATATAATATGGAATATTTGCTACAACTTTAACATTTTCATCAGTTAATTCAGAAATGTCTGTTTTTAAAATATCGTTATGAATTATTTGAAGATTATTACATTCGAGTTTTTCTAATTCTTTTATTGCTTCTTCATCCAGCTCAACTGCAATGACTTTTTTAGCATGCTTAACCAATTGTTCAGTGACAAAACCGACTCCAGGGCCTATTTCTAAAACAACATCGTCTTTTGTAATTCCTGCATAATCAATGATATCAGCAATCACATCAGGATTTATCAAAAAATTCTGACCTAATCTTTTTTTTGTTCTAAAAAATTTTGCCCGTTGTAAATAATCCACCATGGTATTTATAATAATACAAACAGGCAAATGTTAAAATTCTTTTTCTAACTTATATTTAAATAGTAATAAAAATCTGTTTAATATATAATTTCAAAAAGGAGAGTATCGTGAACTATTGTGAATCAAAAGCGGAAGAAAAATTAGAATACAACCAACTGTTAGAAGAATTTATTTTGGGATGTAAAACAAGCAAAAAAATAGGAATGGAATATGAAAGAATTCCTATGAATAAATTTACAAATCAAGTTGCGTCATATTATGGAGAATATGGTGTTTGCGAGGTTTTGCGAGAATTTGCTAAAATTGATAATTGGGATTATATTTTAGATGAAACAAATATTATTGGTTTAAAAAAACTTCACGATACAATTACACTGGAACCTGGTTGTCAAATAGAGTTAAGTATTGAACCTAAAGAACTTATTAGAGATTTAAAAAAACGAATAGAAGAGATTGATAATATATTAAACCCTATTTTGGAAGAGTTTGGGATAAAACTTATTAATAGAGGCGTTTCTCCAACTACAACTTACAAACATATTAGACTTTTACCAAAGAGAAGATATAAATTAATGGCGAATTATCTTTGGGGAATTTTATCAGATGTAATGATGAGAGAAACTGCAGGAATACAAGTCGGAATAGATTTCTCTTCAGAAGAAGATGCAATGAGGAAGTTTCGTGTTGCAAATTTAATGATGCCTTTTGCTACAGCTATGTATGCTAATTCAAAATACAGAGGCGGGGTTGATACGGGGTATAAATCTTTTAGAGCTTTAGCTTGGCTTAATACTGATAATGAAAGATGTGGTTTTGCTACAAATTTTCAAGATGGAATGTGTTTTAAAGATTATGTTGATAATCTTCTTGAAACTCCTATGATTTTTATAAATAGAGAAGATCGTACAGTCAATTTAAACGGAAGAATAACTTTTAAACAATTTATGAAAAAAGGTTTTGAAGGATTTAACGCAACAATAGAAGATTGGCAGTTACATTCTAATTTATATTTTCCTGAAGTAAGACTTCGAAATTTTATAGAGATAAGAAATCACGATTGTGTAGGTGGAGGTCTAGAATATTCAATTCCTGCTTTATATAAAGGAATTATGTATTCAAAATCAGCTTTAGAAGAAGTAGAGGATATGCTTTCTAAGTATTCATTTAATGAAATAAATGAATTAAGATATAATGTTTCCAGATATGCAACTGGTGCGAAATTACGAAAAAATACTATTTTAGGGATTTGTAAAGAACTTGTAGAAATTGCATATTATTCACTTAAGACGCAATATGAAGATGAGGAAAAATTTTTAGAGCCGATTATTGATTTATTAAAGAAAAATAAAGTTCCTTGTGATATTTAATTTTATGTTATATAATTTTTTCATAAGAGAGAAGAGGTAAAATCTATGGAAACTTTAAATAAGAATGAGGGATTAATTACCCAGATAATCGGGCCTGTAATTGACGTTGAATTTGCACAAGGTGAATTACCTGAAATATATACAGCGTTAAAAATATATAATGAAGATGGTTCTTGTACGGTAGCAGAAGTTCAACAAATGTTGGGTTCTAATAGAGTAAGAACAGTAGCAATGTCATCAACTGACGGTCTTAAAAGAGGAATGAAAGTTATAAATACTGGAGAGCCGATTAAAGTTCCTGTAGGCAAGCCTATTTTAGGAAGAATTTTAAATGTTATTGGAGAGCCTGTAGATAAAATGGGACCGATTGAAACAAATGATTATTTACCAATTCATAGAGAATCACCTAGTTTGGTTGATCAAAATACAAATATAGAAATTTTGGAAACAGGTATTAAGGCAATCGATTTAATTCAACCATATCAAAAAGGTGGTAAAATCGGTCTATTTGGTGGTGCAGGTGTTGGTAAAACAGTTTTGATTATGGAATTAATCCATAACATTGCATCAGAGCACTCCGGAGTTTCAGTATTTGGTGGTGTTGGAGAAAGAACTCGTGAAGGTAATGACCTTTGGAACGAAATGAAAGAATCAGGAGTAATCGATAAAGTTGCACTGATTTACGGTCAAATGAACGAACCACCTGGAGCAAGAATGAGAGTTGGGCTTTCAGCTCTTACCGCTGCTGAATATTTTAGAGATTTTTCTAAACAAGACGTATTATTATTCATCGATAATATATTCAGATTTACTCAAGCAGGTTCAGAAGTATCAGCTCTATTAGGACGTATGCCTTCTGCAGTAGGTTATCAGCCTACATTAGCTACTGAAATGGGTGAATTACAAGAAAGAATTACATCAACTAAGGACGGATCAATCACATCAGTACAAGCAATTTATGTTCCTGCTGATGACTTGACTGACCCTGCTCCTGCGACGACATTCTCTCACTTAGATGCGTCTACTGTACTTTCCAGACAAATTGCATCTTTGGGTATTTATCCGGCAGTTGATCCGCTTGCTTCTAACTCTCGTGTTCTTGATCCTAATATTATTGGTGAAGAACATTATGAAGTTACAAGAAAAGTATTGGAAATCTTACAAAAATACAAAGAATTACAAGATATTATCGCAATTTTAGGTATGGATGAATTATCTGACGAGGATAAAGAAACTGTAAACAGAGCAAGAAAAATCCAAAGATTCTTATCTCAACCATTCTTTGTAGCTGAACAATTCTCTGGTATCCCTGGAAAATATGTTAAGTTAGAAGATACTATAAGAGGTTTCAAAGAAATCATCGAAGGTAAGCATGATGATTTACCGGAACAAGCTTTCTATATGGTAGGAACTATAGAAGAAGCTATAGAAAAAGCTAAAACATTACAATAGTGAATAGAAATTAGTGAATAGTGAATCGAAAATTTCGGACACTATTCACTTTTTAATATTCAGCTCATTTGGAGTTTGATTATGAAGTTAAAAATAATTACACATGAAAGAATAGTATTTGAAGGCGAAGTAGATGAGCTTGTTATCCAAACTAAAAGCGGTCAAATGGGTATTTTAAAAGATCACATTCCTATAACTACAGCTTTGGATATTGGAGTTACTAAAGCTATAATTAATGGTAAAAATAAATATTTCGCAACAATGGGTGGAATTTTTCAATTCAAAGATAATGTTGCAACAATTCTCACAGATGTTTGTGAAGATGGTTGCGAAATTGATGTTACAAGAGCAAGCGAAGCAAAACGTCGTGCAGAAGCTCGTTTAGCAGATGCGAGTGCAAAAGTTAACGCTGAACGTGCTCAAGCTGCTTTAGCTCGTTCGCTTGCAAGACTTAAAGCTGCGTTGAATAAATAATTATGAAAAATATATTTTTAATAACTTTATTTATACTTATAAGTACAACTTTAATTTCTTTTGCAGATGATGTTAAATTTATTAATGCTCTAAAAAATTGTTCTTCTTATTCTGAAACCGGAAATATCAATACAGAGGAGATGAATGTTAATTCTCATAAACAAATATTAGGTTGGGAAAATGATAGATGTGTTTACAAAGAAAAAGTAAATTTTTCTGGAACAGATTCTTGTATGGTTTGTAAATTCAATAAATCTCAAATTAATGAAATTGTTAATGTGATGAAAGCGTACAACACTGTTCAAATGTATTCTCCTCAAGAAATTGATACTTCAAGTTATGAAGCTGTTAAAAATAATCCTGTTGTTAAAGTTTGGGGAAAATATTTACAAGATAGCTCTGTATGTACACTCACTACTAATTAAAATAAATGAGAAAAGATTACGACATTTTCAATATAAAGCTTGTTATCTGGGACTTAGACGAAACTATTTGGAATGGAACAATTAGTGAATCTAAAATTGAATTCAAGCCTTTAGTGTTAAATCTTATAAGAGAATTTACGACTAAAGGGATTATGAACTCTATTTGTTCAAAAAACGATTTTAATAAAGTCAAAGAAACTTTTCTAAACTTTGGCTATCAGGAATTTTGGGATTATTTCGTATTTCCATCAATCAATTGGGCTCCTAAAGGAGAAAGAGTTCAAGAAATTATTAAAAATATGAATTTAAGAGAAGAAAATGTTCTTTTTATTGATGATAATGAACTTAATATTAATGAAGTAAAATTCTACTCTCCTAAAATAATGACTGCAAGACCTGATCAAATTAAAAAGATTTCAGAAGAATTATATCTTGTAAATGATTATGATTTGAAACGCATAAGACTTAAACAATATAAAATTCTAGAAAAAAAATTTGTTGCAAAATCTGAAAGTTCAAATGAAAAATTTTTAAAAGATAGTAAAATTAAAATTTGTATAAAAACCGATTGTACTGAAAATATAGAACGTATAAAAAAGCTTATATCAAGGACTAATCAGCTAAATTTTACTAAATTTAGAGATGATGATATTGAAAACACAATAAAAAATAATTATTCAGCTTATATTATTGCAGAAGATAAATATGGTAATTATGGAATTTGCGGATTTTTCTCACTTGATAAAAAAGAAAATAAATTAATTCATTTTTTATTCTCTTGCAGAATTATGAATATGGGAATTGAACAATTTATTTATTCATATCTTCAAAAACCAAAACTAGATATTCAGGGCGAAGTTGCTTCGAATTTGAATTATGATGTTGATTGGATAGAAGTTGTGGATAATTTGGAAGTTCAAAAAAAACATACTTCTACAAACAATAATATTAATATTTTATTCAAAGGTCCTTGTGATTTATATTCAACTCTTAGCTATATTGAATCTGATTGTAATATTGATACAGAATTTCCTTATTGGAATAAAGATTTAATCTATATTTTAGCTCATACTCATACCGCTTTTATTGAGCAAACACATAGATTTTCAAGCGAAAAACTACAAGAGCTTTCAATGAAATTTCCTTTCCCGAATAAAGATGAGTTTAAAACTAAACTTTTTGATCCAAAATATAATCTTATATTTTTAAGCCTTCTTACTACAACACATAGCGGAATTTATTACAATAAAAAAGATTTAAGTTATGCATTTTTCGGTTATGCTGACTGCGATATTACAGATGAAAATAATTGGGATAAGATTCTGAAAAAACTACCAGATTGGGCAAAAGAACAAAATCTTAATATGCTAAAAGAATTCAAAAAAGAGTATACTTTTGGCGGCAATCCTCCTGTAAAAATTGTTTTAAATAATCTTGAATATATTAAAAATAATTTGAACTCAAACTGTAAATTAGTCCTTATTCTAGGTAGTGAAATTCCTACAAATAAAATTCTTGATGGCTATGAAAATATGGCAGAACGTCATAAGATTTTAAATACAGAAGTAAGAAAATTTGCGTCAAAAAATGATATTGAAATAATCGAATTAACTGATTTTATTAAAAGCGATGAAGATTACACAACTTGTATAAATCACTTTTCAAGAAATGTGTATGTGGAATTAGCAAAAAAAGTCATAGATATTTCTAATAAAAAACTTGGGAAAAAATATTTGAATATAAAAGAAAATCTATAACAATTCAATAAAATTCTTAAAATATCAATCCCCCCTACTTGCAGTGTCATGCAGAATCTCGTTTCAGCATCTTTAGGCTTGGTGTTACATTTAAAGTGTATAAGAAGTTAATAAGTTGAGAAGGAGTTAATAATATTTGTCATTCCGAATTTATTTCGGAATCTTACACACTTGTAGTTTTATTTTCTAATTTATAAGACCCTGAAATGAATTCAGGGTGACGTATTTATAAGTTAGGAGTGTATAAAAAGTTAATAAAAATTCTATTCACTAATCACTATTCACTAAATATAAGATTTAGATGCAAAAAATTGCACCCTACGTGTTTTTGGGGGATATTTCAATTTCATCCCCTCCCCCTGAGGGAGGGGGTTAGGGGGTGGGGTTGTATTATTTAAAAGGTGCAAAGAATTGCACCCTACTTCCTACCCGCCCCTTGAGGGAGCGGATTTTCGGTAGGGCGACGGCTGCAAAGCAGACTAGCCCGTAAAGTGGAGGAAAGCTGTGATCTTTCCGACACCCCGAATAATCCAAGACAGGGTCGAAATCTCTGATTTCGGGGTGGGGTTGTATTATTTAAAAGGTGCAAATAATTGCACCCTACAAACTACTCACTAATCACTAATCTAAAATGGCATGCCAAAAAATTTTAAATATATTTATCACTAAAGTGTGTGTTTGACAATTAATAAGGGTTTGAGATTTTGTCAAGAAAAGTATATACTTTTCATGCGAAAACTGTAACAAAATTAATATTGTTGAGAAATGTAAAACCATTAATTTTATTGAATCATAGGAAATATGAAATTTTGTGAAATATTTGATTAGAAAGCTTATTTGAATTATCATTTAAATAAAGGATTAGATTTTGGGAAGAGGATGTTATTCTCTAAATAGAAATAAGCAAAAAGAAGTAAGATAGCTTATTTTGTCGTAAATTAGGAGGTTAGATAGATCGCAATGCAAAACAGTTTAAATAAGGAAAGAAATATAGTAGAATTTACCTCAAACAAAGTAGTTACAGATGTAATAAAAGGAAACGCAGCTGTAAATAATGATTATATTTCATCGCCAATATCAAAAATTAATATACAATCAGAACAAAAAGTTACTCCTATAAAGATGAATAACGTTTTAGTTGTTAAAAAGGACGGAACAAAAGAAGAATTTGATAACAGCAAGATTATAAATGCTGTAAAAAAATCTGCAACAAGAATGTTAGTAGAATTATCTGATGTGGAATTAAAACAGATATGTGATTTTGTAGATAACAATATATTAAGAATGAATAAATCTGAAGTAACCATAGCAGAAATGCATAATATTGTGGAAGGTGCATTAGAACATATCAACCCGAATGTTGCACAAAGTTATAGAAATTATAGAAATTATAAACAAGACTTTGTACATATGCTCGATAAAGTATATCAAGAAAGTCAGAAAATCATGTACATTGGAGATAAAGAAAACTCTAATGCAGATTCAACTTTAGTTTCAACAAAAAGATCTTTAATATTTAACGAGTTAAATAAAGAATTGTATAAAAAATTCTTCTTAACAGTTGATGAATTACAGGCGATAAGAGACGGATATATTTATATTCACGATATGTCAGCCAGAAGAGATACAATGAATTGTTGCTTATTTGATGTAGCTTCAGTTTTAAAAGGTGGTTTCGAAATGGGCAACCTTTGGTATAATGAACCAAAATCTCTTGATGTAGCATTTGATGTAATCGGTGATATTGTTATGGCTGCAGCTAGTCAACAATATGGCGGTTTTACGGTTGCTGAAGTTGATAAAATTTTGGCACCGTATGCGGAAAAAACTTATGAAAGACAATATAATAAATATTTGTGCTTAGGCTTGTCTTTTGAAAAGGCTAGAGAAGAAGCTTTAAAAGATTTACAAAAAGATTTTGAACAAGGTTTCCAAGGTTGGGAATATAAATTTAATACTGTAGCTTCTTCAAGAGGTGATTATCCATTTATTACAGTTTCTGCAGGTTTGGGAACCGGCGAATACGAAAAAATGGCAACAAAAGCAATGTTGACTATAAGAATGAAGGGACAAGGAAAGAAAGAATGTAAAAAACCTGTTTTATTCCCTAAAATAGTTTTCTTATATGATGAAAATTTGCACGGAGAAGGCAAAGTTAATGAAGATTTATTCAAAGTAGGTATAGAATGTTCTAAAAAAGCTATGTATCCTGATTGGTTGTCTTTATCAGGCGAAGGTTATGTAGCTTCTATGTATAAAAAATATGGTAAAGTAGTTTCTCCGATGGGATGCAGAGCATTTCTATCCCCTTGGTTTGAAAGAGGCGGTATGAAACCTGCTGATGAAAATGATTCTCCAATCTTTGTAGGTCGTTTTAATATTGGTGCAATAAGCTTACACTTACCAATGATTTATGCAAAAGCTAAAAAAGAAAGCAAAGATTTCTATGAAGTATTGGATTATTATTTAGAGTTAATAAGAAAACTTCATATAAGAACGTATGATTATTTGGGAGAAATGAAAGCTTCTGTAAACCCTCTTGCTTATTGTGAAGGCGGATTCTTAGGCGGTCATTTAGGAATTCATGATAAAATTAAACCTTTATTGAAATCTGCAACTGCTTCATTTGGTATAACAGCTTTGAATGAGTTACAAGAATTACATAACGGAAAATCTTTAGTAGAAGATGGAGCTTTTGCTATTGAAGTTATGGAATATATTAATAAAAAGGTTAATGAATTTAAAGAACAAGACGGTTATTTATATGCCCTTTACGGAACTCCTGCTGAAAATCTTTGCGGATTACAAGTAAAACAATTCCGTAAGAAATTTGGTGTTGTAGCTAATGTTTCAGATAGAGGTTATGTATCAAACAGTTTCCATTGTCACGTTAGTGAAGATATAAGTCCTATTCAAAAACAAGATTTAGAAAAACGTTTTTGGGATTTATTAAACGGTGGTAAAATCCAGTATGTAAAATATCCGCTTGATTATAATACTGAAGCTGTAGAAACTTTAGTTCACAGAGCAATGGATATGGGATTTTATGAAGGTGTTAACTTATCTCTTTCATATTGTGATGATTGCGGTCACGAAGAATTAAATATGGATGTATGCCCTAAATGCGGAAGCAGAAATTTAACTAAAATTGATAGAATGAATGGTTATCTGTCTTATTCAAGAGTTAAAGGTGATACTCGTTTGAATGACGCTAAAATGGAAGAGTTGGCAGATAGAAAATCTATGTAATAAAGATTAATATAAAATAAGTCCTGCTTAATTGCAGGACTTATTCTGTTAAAAATTTTCAAATGTGTTTGTTGTTTTAAAAATTTGTACTGGGGATGTTATTTTGTAAGATTAGTAAAATTAAATAATTCTTGTTCTGTTACTTCTAAAATATCACAAAGATTAAATAATAATTTTAAGCTTATTCTTCTTTTTGCTGTTTCTAATTTGGCTAAATGTTCTCGAGATATATTTAACATTTCTGCAAGTTCATTTTGTGATAAATTTTTGAGTTTTCTTGCTTTTTGAATATTTTTGCCGAGTTTAATAAGTTTTGTAGTCTCATTTGTCATACTTATTATTTTCTGATATAGTTTAATAAAAGTATGTAGTCTATAGGAGAACAATATGGGTAATTATAAAAAAACTATTTTAATTGATTTAGATGGAGTTTTAAATAATTATGATGGACATTTTAATGAAAAAATAATTCCTGAAATAAAGCATGGAGCATATGAATTTTTACAAAATTTATCATTAGAATTTAATATTAAAATTTTTACAACAAGAAATAAATTATTAACAGCAAAATGGTTAATTGATAATAATTTAAATGATTTTGTTGTAGATATAACTAATATAAAAGAACCTGCTTATTTATACATTGATGATAGATGTATATGTTTTAGTGATAATTATACAGATACAATTTCTCAAATAAAAAATTTTAAAACTTATTGGAAAAAGTAAATTTATATATTATAAAATATGTTTTATTATGTCAAATTTTTAATTTTGTAAAGAGCATGCACAATTTTGTTTGAAGTGGTATCATGGACTAAAAGGGGATAGAAAAGAAAATGAATTATCACAATATTACAAAAGATGATATGTTAAATGGAGATGGTTTAAGGGTTGTATTATGGACTGCAGGTTGTACTCACCATTGTCACGGATGTCAAAATCCTATTACTTGGGATGTAACAGGTGGTTTATTATTTGATGAAGCTGCAGAGAAAGAATTGTTTGAAGCTCTTGATAAACCTCATGTTGCAGGTATTACTTTCTCAGGAGGGGATCCTCTACATCCGTTTAACAGAGATGAAGTTTTTAGATTAGCTAAAAAAATCAGAAAAGAATTACCTAATAAAACTATTTGGCTTTATACAGGTTTTTTATGGGAAGAAATTTGTGATATTCCTGATATTGCAGATATTGATGTTATTGCGGAAGGTAAATTTGTAGAAGAATTACTTGATCCTAAAATTCATTGGGTTGGTAGTTCTAATCAAAGAGTTATTGATGTTAAACCGACTCTTGAAACAGGTGAAATTGTTTTACATAATACTTAATTTAAATTTAATTATTTAGATATACAAAAAAACAACGATTTAAAAAATCGTTGTTTTTTATTTGAAAAATTTTTATTATTTTTTAAAATCTCATAAAGTTCATATTATTTTTTTCTAAATATGCTTTTAAATCTCTTTTGATTTCAGGAGCTAAAACATAAAGAACAATAATATTAGGAACACATAGAGCAATCATCATAGCATCTGTGATATCAATAACAGATTTAACATTCATGGCAGAACCTATGATGATAAATAAGCAGTAAATCAAATTGAAAGCAAGAACTCTTTTTTTGCCTTCACCAAATAAGAAAGTCCAAGCTTTTTGTCCGTAATAAGCCCAAGAAATTAAAGTTGATAGAGCAAACATAACCGCAATTATTGAAAGAATAATTGGGAAGAACGGAATAACTGATTGGAAAGCATTTGAAGCTAATTCAATTCCGGAGATTTCTTTAGCGGCGTGAGTGCAAGCCCCAGAAAATACGATAGCAAAAGAAGTAAATAAGCAAAGAACACCTGTTAAAAATGTTTCTAATAAAGCAACAAAACCTTGAGAAACAGGCTCTTTAGTTTGAGCAGTAGCATAAACAATAGCAGCAGCACCTGTGCCGGCTTCATTAGATTGAACAGAACGTCTTAAGCCAATAATAATTGTTCCAAAAACTCCGCCTAAAACAGCAGTCGGATGGAATGCTTCTTTTAGTATTAACATAATTGCGTGTGGGATATTGACTATGTTAGCAAATATAACAATCAATCCTGACACAATATATAAAATACACATTGTAGGAGTTAATATTGTAGTAACTTTAGCTATACTTTTGATACCACCAACAACAACCATTCCGATTAAAATTGCAACAACAAGTCCGATTAACCAAGTGTGTCCGTGTAAGAAACTATGAGTTCCACCTGTTATAAATACCATTTGGTGAGCAGTTTGATTAATTTGAATCATATTACCACCTGTAATACCACCACCAATACAGAGTATTGCATATAAAACAGATAAAGGTTGTCCTAACCAGCGTAATTTTTTTCTTGTAAGACCGTGAGCGATGTAATGCATAGGTCCGCCGGAAACAGATCCGTCTAAATTAAACTTTCTATATTTAACAGCTAAAGTAGCTTCCATAAATTTAATAGACATTCCAAGCAATGCTCCAACGAAAATCCAAAAAGCAGCCCCAGGACCACCGATTGAAATAGAAATGGCAACACCAGCAATACTTCCGATACCAATAGTTCCTGAAAGCGCTGTTGCTAAAGCTTGGAAAGATGATACTTCTCCGAAACCTTGATGATGTTCTTCTGTTGGTTTTGAAACGGTATCAATTGCGTGCTTGAAGCCCCAAATTGCCATTCCTCTAAAATAGACCGTAAAAAATATTCCGGCAATTAATACCCAAAATATGATAAGTGGGACTTCCGAACCACATATTTTTATAGGGAAAAATATTAAACTCGCGACTGCGTCAGATACAGGTGCAATATGTTTGTCCATAAATGCATCAACATTCATTGCTTGTACTGAACTAAGAGTCATTAGCATTGTAAATAACATAATCAAAAATCTCTTCATAATCTTTTTCTTCCTCAATTTCTCGACTAATGTGTCTAATATTTTTCGCATCTTTTATTGTATCAAAAACATGTCAAGTTATTTCAAAATCGTTACATTTCAGACTAAATGTAACATTTTATGTTACACTTTTATGTGATAAATGTTAAGTGAAAGATGAGCTATGTTAAAAAAAATCTTATCAAAATTGACCATTCATTCGGTTTTAATTTTTGTATCTTTGTTATCAATTTTTCCATTTATATGGTTAACTTCAACTTCACTTAAAGGATTAAATGAAGATATTTTTGCTTATCCTCCGCAATTAATACCTTCGGATTTTACTTTTGCCAATTATGTAGATGTTTGGCATAGAGTTAATTTTATGGGATATTTTTGGAATAGTGTTATTGTTGCAGCTCTTACCGTTATTTTGAATTTGATTTTATCTTCACTTGCTGCTTATCCGCTTGCCAGAATGAATTTTAGAGGTAAAAAGATTATATTTTTCTCAATACTTGCAACGATTATGATTCCATTCCAAGCTATAATGTTACCTGTTTATATTATTACTTTAAAATTACATTTAATCGATAGCGTAAATAATTTTATGGGATACATAGGACTTGTTATGCCATTTGCTGTAAGTGCTTTTGGTATTTTTCTTATGCGGCAAGCTTTTTTAAAAGTGCCAAGAGAAGTTGAAGAAGCTGCAATTGTTGATGGTTGTAACGTGTTTCAAATGTTTGTGAAAGTTGTTATTCCAATGGTAAAACCAACTTTAGCAGTTTTGGCAGTATTTACTTTTATCGGTTCTTGGGGTGAGTTTTTATGGCCAAGTATTATGCTTACAAAAGATAGTATGTATACACTTCCTGTTGGGATAAATAATCTTCAAGGGATGTTTTCTTCTAATTGGAGGTTTATAGCTGCAGGTTCTATTATTTCTACAATACCGATTATTATTTTCTTTCTTGCTATGCAAAGATATTTTATCTCGGGCGAAAATGACGGTGCTGTTAAGGGGTAAATTTATTTTTCTATTAAATAAAAATTTTCAGGAAGTTTAGATGCAATTTTTGCAACAAATTCTTCCGGCGATAGAGAAAAAGCTTCTGCAAGTTTAAAAATAGTTGTAAGTTGAGGGTCTTTTAGTCCTCTTTCACTTTTGCTTATAATATCAATAGGAACATCATTTTCACTACAAAATTTAAATTGACTTTGTTTGCCTCTTAATTCTTTTATAGTTTTTGCTAAAGCTGTGAGAATAATTTTTTTCTTTTTTGTTATTTCTTTTTTATCTTGCATATTTAAATTTTAAGTGTAATATTTTATTATCGCTTTCGCGAACGTGATAATAGGACGGATACTTTTGCAAGAAGAAGAATTTAAAATAGAATATGAATATTTTCTTGATTTTTTAAATGAAAGTTTGAACTCATTATGTTATAATAAATACGAATAAAGCAGTCGGATAATCGCGCCTAATAAAAGGTGAGGAAAGTCCGTGCATCCAAGGACAGACCGCCGGAGAAACTCCGGGCAGCGTGAGCTGGCGGATAGGACCACAGAAATGGATGCGAAGCCGGTATGAGTGCCGTTGCGTGGTTGCAACAGCAAACAAGCAACGCACGAAATACTACGATTCCGCCGTTACGAAATGAGCGTAAGCGAATGAAGTGTAGCAATCTATGATTGCACAGGCGGAATTAAGGCTAATCGCAGAGACTGCCGATGGATTGTAAAATCACAGGCGATGGTGCAACGGTGAGTTAAGAGCTTCACCAGCGATATCGGAAGGTATCGGCTAGGCAACCCCCGGTCGGATGCAAGATTGATGCAAGCGTTTGAGGTGTCCGCCGAGCTTGGAAAAATCGCTTGAGATTAGGAGTAATTCTAATACCAGATAGATGATTATCAAGGAATTTTTTCCTGAACAGAACACGGCTTATGAACTGCTTTATTCTTTTTTATTTTTTAAATTATATTATTAAAAATTATACTTGGTTCTTGCTCTGTTTCTTTATTTCCCCAGCCTTTTGATTTTGAGGATGTTGTAATATAGAGTTTTCTTTGGGCTCGGGTAATCGCTACATATAATAATCTTAAACTCTCTTCTGAATTAAATTCTTTTAACTCCATTTCAGATTTTCTTTTATATGTTGGATTAAATGATTTTACTTCTTCCATAAATAATGATGAAGCTTTAAGTTTTGCTTGATTAACATCTATTGAAAGATTTTTTTCTGCCATTTCAGGAAGAAATACATAATCAAATTCATCACCTTTTGATTTATGCAATGTCATTATTTGAACTTTACCCTTCATAGCATCTTTATCTTCTTCTTCGGAAAAGAATTTAAATCCGCTTAATGTCGGCTTTTTAGCAAGTTCTTCTAGTCTTTGCAATGTTAAATCAAATTTTCCTGTAGAATTTAATCTTTTTACTAAAGTTGCAATAAGATACACATTTGATTTTTCAATATCACTTGTATAATAAAAAAGTCCTATTCTTATTACTAATTCCTCAAGTGGTAAAGTTGAAGAATTTAGCCAATATTGCATATCCCAAAGGAATTGAGCTAAATCATTTGATTCAATATCATCTCCATTTTTTTCAACAAAAGGAATTTCTGATGCTCGAATTTCTAATTGTAATCTGGGTTTATAAAAACCTAAATCGGCAAGAGTTTCGTAAGTCGATACAACTATTTCATTATCAAACGGGTTTTGAATAAATTTAAAGATTGAAAATATTGTATTAAATACTCCCTTTTGTCCTAAAGATTCACTTCTTGTAATACTTTTTAACCCAGCATTATTAATAAATTCTGCCCAAGAATTTACTTGATAATTATTTCTTAATAAAATCCCGATTGTAGCATTTTTATCTTTGGTAAGAATATTTTTGATTTCTTTTAAGATGAAATTCTTTTCTGCAAAAGTGTTTTCAAAAACATTTGAGAAAATTGCATTCTCACTAATTGGATTTTTCCCTTCAACTCCTTTCATATAGCTTGTAAAAAAAGCTTTCGGTAAAATTGTGTTTCCAAAATCAACGAGTTTGTTCGCTAAATCCATAACCGCTTGAGTACATCTTTGAGAATGATTCATTTCAACAGTAGTATCAGCAGTTTGGATAAAATTCCTAAAACCTTCAACATCTGCATTAGAAAAAGTCGTTGTAATCGCTTGATTAATATCACCACAGCGGATTAAATTTTTATGTTTACCGCTTAAAAGTCCTATTAGTCTTTGTTGTACTCCTGATGAATCTTGAGCTTCATCTTCTATTATGTATTCACAAATTTTTTGATAGTATTCTAAAATGTCAGGATTATTTTCTAACAATTTTACTGACATTATCAGAATATCATCATAATCAATTAAATTTGCTTCTTTTAATTGTGCTTGATATTCCTTATAAAAAGATTTAAATTTTTCAATTTTTTTATCAGAAGAAGTTTTTTCAATATCACCTTCTTGAAGTTTTAAAACTGAGATTGCTCTATCAAATTCTTCTACTTCTGTCTTTGTACTTTTACCGCTAATACTTTTTATAATTCTAATTCTTTGAGTATCATCACAAATATCAAAATCTGACGGAAGATTGAGGCGTTCAAAATTAGAATTTTCTTTCAAAATTTTTAAAGCAAGTCCGTGAATTGTACTAATGTTAGGAAGCAGGGTAGAGTTCGGACACATATTTTTTATTCGTTCTCTAAAATTTCTTGCAGCAGAATCCATGTATGTTAAAACAAAAATATTGGTTGGAATAACTCCTCTTTCAATTAGTTTTATAATTAAAGCTAATAAAATAGTTGTTTTTCCTGCCCCTGGAACTGCAGAAATTGCCATAGAACCTTTTTTGTAATCCAGAACAGGTTTTTGGTCTTCTCTTGGAGTTATTTTAAAAGCTTTATTTTCTACCGTATCAAAATTATCTTCTCCGCCTTTAAGATAAGATTCTATTCCCCCTAAATTTTCAACTCCTGAAGGATCAAAAAGACTTGAGCATGCCCAAATATGTTCTGATGATAAAAGTAAAAGTTTTCTTAAAATTCTTGCAATTTTTTGTTTTGATAAAAAGATATCATCCTCTATTGTATACTCATCTTTAGACCAGTCAGCTTGAAATACCCAAGCATTGTATAAAGGTCCTGTATCATTTTTTACCCAGTCAGAATGAGATACATCTAGCCAAAATTGATATTTTGTTTGAATTTTATTATCTATAATTTTTTGAGGTGTTGCTACTATTAAATCATTGTCGTTTATTTCTAATGTTGAACTTGGATTTTCTGCAATAATTGAATTTTCTATTTGAGTAATTATTTCTTCTACTCTATTTTTTACATTTTCTGCTCCTAAAACTTTTTCAAAATCTTTTAATTGTTTTATAAAAAAATTAAACTTATTTATTTTAGTTTCATCTACATATTTAACAACTCGATAAAACATTTCATATATAATTTGTGAAAGTTTTAAATCTTTATTTTTTATATCTTTAAATACAGTTAAAAAATCTTGGTAATTTTCATTATAAAACTCTAACTCTATTTCGGGTAATATTTTTGATTTTTCATATCCTGATAAAATCTTATTACAATATTTTAAAGGAATTCCAACATAATCTGATAAAATAACTCGTAAATCAAAATCAGAAATGATAATATTATGCATAAGTTTTAAAATATTTAAACTTGCTCTGACAAGCGGATTATCAATTAATTTTTCACTTCCGGAAAGAAATAAAAGATTGCATGATTTTTTTAGATTTTCTTCTAAAGTAAATCTAAGCATGTTATCTTGCAGCGGAGTAATTATTGTAATATCTTTTGGCTTAATATTTTTTTTTAACAAATTTTGTATTTTTTCAATCGTATAATCAAGTATTTCTGCACGTTTCGACAAAGAAATTAATGTAAAATTTTCTAATCTTTCTTGTTTATCTTCTAAAATATTAGAAAATATTATATCTCCTTGAGTAAATTTATTTTCTTCATCTTTCAATTCAGGAAATAATTTTTGATAATCATTAATAGGATTTTCGTTAAATAATTTTGATAATTTATATTCAATAGAAGTGTCTGCACTTAAGTATCCACAACGACTTGAACCAAGTGAGTCAAAACAAATTATCCAATCTTTTAATTGAGGTTTTAAATAAGTTATAAAATCAAAACAAACCGGTGTCATTTCATCAGCGTCATCTACTAAAAGATATTTTATGTTTTTAAAATAATCTGTATTAGTATAAATATGATTAAAAATAAGAGTTTGTCTTAAATAATCTAAACTTCTGTTTTTAAGAGTAGAGGAAAGAAGCTTTTTTATAATAAGTTCAGCATCATCAGCGAAAGATTCTTTTAAAATTTGAGAACGTTCTTTTACTTCATCATTTGTTAGATGGTTTTGAACAATTAGTGAATATCTTCTAAAAATTTGATGAAGTAAAGATTTTTTAGAATTATAACCCCTAACTTCTATTTTTTTTAAAATATCTTTTAATAAAAGTTGTGAAATCTCTAGCCCAACAAGATTTGGTAATATAAATGTTTTATCTCCGGGAATTAAATTTTCAACAAAACACCAGTTATCAATTAAGGTATTGTATACTATTGAAAAAAAAGAATGTATATTTAATCTTTCAATTGCAGGAGAATTTATTTTTTCCAGAATTTGGTTTGTGAATTGTTGTTTTAAAGTTGAATTTTGGACAAGAACAAGTATTTCTGAAGGTTTTACCCCTTGAGAAATTAAATCTAAATATTTATCGACTAATACTTTAGTACGAAAATCGACTTTAATAAAATTTAATAACATACTCCTTATGTACTATTTTATCATAAACAGGGGTTTAACCTATTGCAAAATCAAAAAATTTTTAATACAATGAGTGGGTAAGTTATTACGGTTACACTATTTAAGAAGGAGATTTTTAAAATGGCAAAAATTAAAGAAGAAAGAAAAGGAATCCAAGAACAAATTATTGAATCAGCTGGACAAATTTACAACTACCTTTCTAACAAAGGTGAAGTTTCTATCAACAAAATGAAAAAAGATTTAAGTTTAAATGAAAACTTTGCAGAAATGGGATTAGGCTGGTTATCAAGAGAAGATAAATTAGAATATACTCAAAAAGCTAAATCAGTTACTGTAAAATTAAGATAGTTTTCTGATTAACAGAGATTTAGAAAGCTCCGAAAATTTCGGAGCTTTTTATTTATTTTGAATATATTTGTTTAGCTCGTTTAATAATTTTTTTATATTCAGGATTAAGTTTTTGCATCTTTTTTAAAATATCATAAGCTTCTTTAATATATGCACAACTTAAAAAGCCACTACCAACAAGCCCTATAGGATTTTTTTGAACTGCAGACAATATCCCTGTCGTAATGTAAGTTCCAATACATAAACCTTTTCTATTTCTATCGACTTTATAATTTTTGTATTGTCTGTTAATTGCACTACCTTGTGAATTTGTATTCAAAATAATTTTCATTAATACGACTCCTCATTTTTAATAAAAAAACTAAGCTTAACGCTTAGTTACTTTATGTTCTCATATTTATTGTTTAAATGGAGCGGGAGACGAGGCTCGAACTCGCGACATCCTCCTTGGCAAGGAGGCATTCTACCACTGAATTACCCCCGCTCAGTATATTATTATGATACATGCTAAGTTTTTATTGTCAAGATATCTATTTATATAATCGCTCTAATGGATTTTTAGGACCTTGCTCAGGTAAAAATCTTGCATCTATAAAACGATAATCTTTTATCTTGCCCAATTTATTCCTTATTATTTCAAATTTTGTATGTAATATATAACCCATGCCATTTTCATCTTTTATTCTATTATTTTTGTTATTTACATAACTCAAACCTTTATTATTATACAGCCTTATTGCATCTACTGTTTCAGGTGAATACGGATTATTTAATAACTCTTTTGCATTGTGTTTTGCTTTTCCTATAGATTTTGCTAAATAATCTTCAAATATATCTACATCTTTTCCTGAAATTATATACGATACAGGAGAATATTTTTCAACACTGCTTAAAAAACGATTATAAAAAGATCTCACTTTCGCTAAATTTCTATAATCAACATCACTACTACCAATATATGCTCTTAAATTTTGTTCTACAGGATTAATTGGTTTTTTACTATCTTTTAAAGGTTTATTTAACATACGAACCAATTTTCCCTGCAATTTTTTTACAAGTTCTAAATTACTCACAGGAGCGTAACTTCCATTTGCCTCTGCAACCCAATGAACAAGCGGATAAGTGGATTTAAAATTTGTATTTATTTTAGGATTGTTTAAATTAATATTTATTTTTTCTATTCTCATACTCTGTTTAAAAACTATAAAAATAATTTTTGCTACTAGAATTTTGTAAAATTATATCAAAATTTAGGGTATAATTTTATAAAAAGGATTTTATTTATGTCGAGATATATAGCAATCACTGATATTCACGGAGAATTGGAAAAACTTGAAAGTGTTTTATCAAAAATAAAGACTAAACCTGATGATATTTTTGTATTTATGGGGGATTATATTGACCGAGGACCTGATTCAAAAGGCGTTGTTGATAGAATTATTGAACAATCTAATTACAATAAATGTATCTATCTTATCGGCTCTCATGAATATGCTTTATTACATTCTCCGTCTGATGATTACTACAAATACTTATTTGATAATTATGGCGGACCTGCAACAATTAGAAGTTACGGAAGCTTTAATAATATTTTTAGAATTCATGGAGATTTTTTTAGAAGTCTAAAATTTTATTATCTAACAGAAAAATATTTGTTTGTTCATGCAGGAATAAATCCTAACTATTCGCTCGAAGATCAAGATGAAACTGATTTAGTTTATATAAGAGGAAAGTTTATTTATTCAAAACATAACCTTCCTCAAAAAATAATTTTTGGACATACCGAATTTGATGAGCCTTTAGTTCAAGAAGATAAAATTTGTATAGATTTAGGATGCGGAAAATATCCCCATGCAAAGCTTTGTGCTTTAATTCTTGAAGAAAACGGAGAGGAAAATTTCATCTACTCTGATTAATTATCAAGTTATTTTATTCTTTTTAAAGATGATAAGAAATTAAAATTAATAACATCTCCTTCCACTTTAGTAAGGAAAATTTGACAATCCTTTTCTTCGGCATTGATATCAGGGATTTGTGAAATTTCAGAAGCATAATAATTAGCATCATTTCTTCCACTATCAGAAATACGATTAGCCAAGCTGTTTAATGAAAAATTCCTTAAAAATCCTGCAAATCCTTCTCCTTTATTAGACATTTTTGTATAAATTCTTAATGATGCATCATTTGTCATTAAATCATAACGACCAATAATGAATGAACTTAGTAAATCTGCAGAAGATTTAATTTTAATTAATTTTACGATGTTATCTTTTATAATCAAATCTCCGGAAATCTTATCAAAACTACCGTCAGGAATTGTTACTAAATCACTGAATGTTGCAGGAGAAATCATTGCTAATGGATTTCTGAATATTGATGCAAAATTAAGTAAATATTGAACATAGCCTACTTTTTCTATTGTACCGTTTTTAATCGCAAATTTTATGTTACCATTAAGTTTCAAACTTGCATCAGAATTAAGCTCAATAAGTCCGCTCGCTTTTCCTGAAATTTCTCTTGGTAATCCCAAAATTGCTGTTGCCATAATATCTGAATCAACATTTTTTATACCAAGACGAAGATAATATTTTTGTTTAATTAAATCAGCATTAACCTTCAAAGATGAAATACCTTTTGCTATATCAAATCTATTTGATTGAACATTTAATACCCCATCTTTATCAAGAGTTAAATTCGCATTTATATTACCAAAATCAACAGTTTTATATTTACCTTTTTCTAGTTTTAACGCACATTTTTCAACGATTATTAATCCTTTTGTAAATGTTGGAGTATTATCATTGCTTAAAGAATCTTCTGAAATCTCTTCTGTTGAACTTGTATCTGCCAAAACTTCTTTTGCAGGTTCTGTTGTATGTTGATTAAAACTATTAGATAAAAGCATTCTCTCAACATCTACATTATCAACTTTTAAATTTACACTTTTTACAATTATAGGAAGTCTTAAATCATTAACTATATAACCATTAAAATCGTATTTTGTTCTCTTATATCTTCCAGTTGCAATAGCCCCTAATTTATCATCTTTTGCACCAATTTTAGCAGATTTGATAAATAGTCTTTGAGCCGGAATAAATACTTTATCTAAAGAAATTACTCCAGCCATTTTAGGAAATTCTCCATTATTATCTATACTAAGATTTCCTGAAATCGTTCCTTTTCTGAATATTTTTTGACACGCTAAGAAATTTAGAAATTCACTAGGCAGTGGACGAGGAATGTTTAAATTTAAATCTAATAATTTCATATTATCAGCCATGTCAATATTACCGTTTATTGCTAAAACGGGCGTCATTCCTTTTTTTAATTCATTAGTTATATAATAGTCAATCGTATTTATTTTTAAAATATTTTTAATAACACTTAAATCAACTTTGAACAGTGTTTGATATTGTTTTAAAACCATTGATTCATTGCCAAGCATAAAACCTTCATTTTCTTTTAAAAGAAAATACCAAACAACATCGCAAGAACCGTTTTTGGATGTTAAAGTTAATCTTGAACCGGCATCACCTACCAGACCAATCGGAGCATTAAGCATTTTCGAAACATAATTAGCAAAAAAATCATTATTTACGAAAATATCAGATACAATTTTAGTATCGCAAGTTTTCCAATAATCTTTGATATCACCTGACATTACAATGCTGTTTTCTTTTTTATTGTTGTAATATCCTTTAAAATCTTTCATTGTAATATCTTTATTTCCAATCTCTACAATTCCTTGAGTAATTTTTACCGGAAGTTTTAATAAATCTTTTATTTTAAATTCTGATTCATTAACATTAATATCACCACGAATATTGTTTTTAGTAAGATTTAAATTAAAATCGACACTGCCTTTTACATCACAAATTGGAGCGAGCAACTCTTTCCCATTAGGAATAATTATATTAGATGATGCAATATTATAAATATCTCTTGCATTAAAGTTTCTGGAAGAAATATTAAGCTCGAACCCTTTTTTTCTTGCTGCAAATGCATCAATTACAACCTTTGAACGATCTATTTCTATAGGGAATTTATCTATATGTAATTCACCATTTCCCATGTAAATTTTATTCTTGTCATTAGCAGATACTAAAATTCTATCTTGACCTTTTTTCATCTCAAAATCGAAATCAAAATGAAGATATTTTTTAACTTTAGATCTGTCTAAAAGCATATTTTTAGAATCAAATTTTATAAGAATTTCAGGAGAATCATAAGTTATAAGACATTTTTTTACTCCTAAAATTGTAGAATAAAAATCAATATTAAAATCCGGAGTCTTTGTTTCTTTCTTTTGTTCTTGTTTTGGTAAAACGGAAAGTAATTTATAACTGTCAACAAAAATTTCATCCGCTAAAACTCTATCAATTTTAATGCTTTTTTTAAAAAGATTATTAAAAGAAATCTGAGAATCAAAATTTTTAAGTTCAAAAATATCAACATCATCTTTCTCTATTGAAATTTCATCAACTCTGAAAACTATTATAGGTTTTAATGATGTACTAAGCCTTGGATTTTCAATATCCAAATCAATATTTAAAGACTTTTCTACATTATCTTCTATAAAATCAATTATATGTTCATTAGAAACCAATTTAGGAATTACAAATAAATAAATACTTACAAATAATCCTGCTAAAATAAATATAAAAACAAATAAAGCTGCAAAAATCTTCAATCTTCTCATAGCTAAATTATACCATACACATATTATTAAAATTAACAATTAAAATCATATTACAAATATAAAACGATGAAGAGCATGACAACTCTTCATCGTTAACACAAAATATTATATTAATTCAAATAAGAACGATCACAGTTCCTTAAAGCAATTCCTGCACACCAAGCACCATTATATTCACATTTTGTCATTGGATCCAATGAATATGACTCTGGATACCCTTGTGGTAAAACCCCATTTAAAGTAACCATAAACTCAAAATAATCCTTACCTGCTAAAGAAGGTCCCTTATCTGGCCCATCAATATCAACATCAATACGCCCACAATAACGTAGACTAGGCAAATAGCCATAAGTTGAACCAGTAAAAGTACAATCAGATGAATAACCATGCCACGAAATTGATATGCCTTCTTTTGTCAAAACTTTATAAATATGTCTTTCACTATCACGATAATAGGAACCAGAACCTGATAAAAATTTATAACTTGGAGCAAAGCACCCTGTTCCTCTATTACAGTCTTTCGCGACATCGATACCATCTTTCATTGCGTTATAAAAATTCCTAGAACCAATGTAATCATTTTCTGAAGCATAAGAAGAAACATCAACTAAACCCCAATTTGTAGGATCACCATATTTTTCAACAGCCATATCAAAAGCATTACTTAACATTTCATATACATATCTTAAATAAGATATAGAATTATCATCATTATATGAATCAGGTTCTCCAAATGAAGTATGTGAAGGTATTGACGGACATATGCCTTGATATGGAGTATATGAATCGTCATCGCCTGTACCACTCTCTGCCAATTGACCAACACAAGGTTCATATTCAAAAGTTTTCAAATCAGAACTCAATTCAGTCAAAATTACGTCATTATCAATATTTTGATTTTTAGCTTTAAGATAAGATTTTCGAGTTTTAAGATACATTTCACCCATCGGATCAGCAGTAATTACTGAACCATCAGCTGCTACCATAAATTTGAACCTATCCGGATTTTTACAACTATCTTTATCATATATACAATTTGAAGAATCTCTTGAAGGATCTACATCTACATAAATGTCCGTTTGATATGAAGCTGTCCCGTCCGATGCACTATTTACTTGAGGAATTATCCACCACTGTATACCATTTTGTGTAGTAAAAGATTTTTTACTATTAAAATCAGCATTAAAACTTCCGGAATTGAAAGAATAAGTACTATCGCTACAATTAGCATCATCTACATTTAAATAATATGCAACCAAATTACATAACTTCTTATTACCTTCAAAATTAGAACCGCTGAATTTTTTATTCACAGGCTTCATAGTATTCAATAACGGATGCGAGCCGCATTCTACCCCATCTCCACCATCATCTTTACATGCCGGAAATAAAGAAGAATCTGCCGTTAACGATGCAATTTCATTTCTTAATTCATCATAAACTTTTAAATACATAACTTTATTTTTATTCGGTCTCATAGAATTTATAGCAGGAAATCCAAATGCTGCAACAATACCAATTATTGCTAAAGATATTAAAATTTCTGCTAACGTAAATCCTTTTTTATTCATTACAACCTCTCTCTTCTTTAGTGTTTCTTGTTAATTATGTTACTATATTTTTTGTTTTTTGTGAAGTTAAATTTGTTATGTTTTTCTATAGTATAATTTTTGTATGAAAAAAATTAGTGTAGAATGTCCGGCAAAAATAAATTTAACTCTTGAAATTGTTAATAAAAGAGAAGACGGATTCCATAATATCAAAAGTATTATGCAAATGATTAGTTTGTATGATTATCTTGATATTGAAATTGAAGATGCGAATAAAACGTCGATAATGCTAGATGGTAATACTGATGAAATTCCTTATAATGAAAACAATTTAGTGTATAAAGCGTCAAAATTGTTTTTAGAAACGATCAATCGAACTGCAGAAATAAAAATTTATATAGAAAAAAATATCCCGATAGCAGCAGGTCTAGCTGGCGGTAGCACTGATGCAGCAGGTACAATTTGGGGACTTAATGAATTATTTAACAGACCACTAAAAGAAAAAGATTTACATAAACTCTGTGCCAAGCTGGGTTCAGATTTGAATGTATGTTTACAAGGCGGAACAATTCTTGCAACTTCCAGAGGTGAAGTTATTGAAAAGATTCCTTTTATTAATGAAAAAAATTTAACTTTGATTAAACCTAAATATTTAGGAATTTCAGCAAAAGAAGCTTATACCAAATATGCTAATAAAGAATTTAAACCAAAATATAATATGACTGAAAAAATGTTAAAAGCTTTGAAGAAAAATGAAGATATTTCTGAATTTCTATACAATGATTTAGAATATGCGATTTTTGAAGATTATCAAGAATTACAAAATATAAAAAAAGTCATTCCAAATTCAATAATGTCAGGTTCCGGTTCTACTTACTTTGTATTAGATAATATTAAAGAAATTCCTTTTAATAATGATTATCAAATAATTAAAAATTTAAAATTTATAGACCACGGAATAAAATGTAACAATTTTGTCACAAAATAGCAAATAATACTTTTAGAGGTTATATTACACTGTGAGGATATTTATAATGTGTAGTGTAAAACAATCCTTAACATGAGGTCTAAATAGTGGTAGATAACAGATCAGCAGGTTTTTATGGTATAGGTGGCGCTTTTAATTTTAAAAGTGGTGATCCATCAGGTACTGCTGCAAAAATGAGCCAAGATAAATACGGCTCTGAAGCAATGTACCTTCCTCCTATTGAGGGTGAAGAAGAAGGGGAAAATCTTTATAACCAAGAATTTGTTGACAGAAGTGCTTTATTAAGAGCTACGTTAAACTCTCTTGCTATGACAAATGTCGCTTCTGTTATAAATTCAAGAAAACATAAAAAAGATATCAAAGATATTGTAGTTGAAGAAAAAAATGATGATGAAGATGATTCTAAAGATAATACCTCAAAAGATAATGATAAAGAAAAACAAAATAATTCTAAAGATAAATAGTAAATAGCCTTTTTTAACTATTTTGTTTAAAATGTTTATAGTATAATGGTGTTATATTGAGAGGACTTCATAATATGTCTTGTGACACTAAAAAAAATAATAATTATGCATTAAGGGATGTGAAATTTTATAATAAATGGAGAAGATTATTTCTTTTTCTTGTAACACATATTTTTTATATGATACGTTTTAAATTGGTCTACAGATTAGAGGTTCAAGGTAAAGAGAATATTCCGTCTGACAATGATTTTATAATTGCAGCCAATCATTTATCAACACTTGATCCTCCGCTTGTATGCGGAATTATGAATAAAGGTGTTGCATATATGGCAAAAAAAGAGCTTTTTGAAAACATTTTTTTAAGATGGTGGCTTAATTGGCTTGGGGCTTTTGCAGTAGATAGAGAAAAATTAGGTGTTTCCACTATTAAAACTGTTAAAAACTTAAAACAAACCGGTTGGGTTTTAGGGATTTTTCCGCAAGGCACAAGACAAGAACCTGGCGAAATTTCAAATATCACTAAAGGTTTTGCTTCTTTAGCAAAAAGTACAAAATGCGGAATTTTACCAATTGGAATTATCGGAACTAATGAAGTTAAAAGGTTTCCTTTTACCGGAAAAATTATTGTTAAAATTGGAGAAGTTATACCTTATTCTGATAATGTTGAAGATATGGTTTCTAAATGGGGAAAAGCTATAGAAAATTTAACAGGATTTAAATATATTAAAGATAAAGTACAAGTGTAAATTAAAGTTAAGGTTGGAAAAGATTTAATGAGAAAAGAAAAAAATTATAATCGAAGAACTGAAAAAGACTATAATATTTTTAGAACAATATTTTATATGTTTTTTGTTATGTTTGTAGTTTTTCCTATAACAAAATTAATGTACAATATAAAAATTAATGGAAGAGAAAATCTTCCGAAAACATCTCGCATAATTTATGCAGGAAATCACGTTTCTTATATTGATCCTCCAATAATTGCACTTGCTGCATGGAAAACTATTGCTTATATGGCAAAACAAGAATTATTTAATGACAAAGATAGACTACTAAGGTTTTTAGTTCATACTTTAGGAGCTTTTGCTGTTAATCGTGAAAAACCAGAAATAGCTACTTTTAAAACTGTAAAATCTGTTTTTAATACATCTTGGTCACTTGGAATTTTCCCACAAGGCAAAATTATCAAAGAACCTGTGATTGAAAATGTTCATAAAGGTTTTATTATGTTTGCTAAAAAATTCCAAGCAGATATTGTTCCGGTTGGAATTAAAGGGTTTGACGGTTATGCTAAAAAACTTTTTGAAAAACATATTACTGTAACTATTGGGAAACCTATACCTTATACCTTGCCTGAAGATGAAATTATAAGAGAATGGGCTAGACAAATCTGTGAATATACAGGGTTTGAAAATAAAATCGAAAATTCAATTTCAGAAACAGTAAAAATTTAGATTTACAATAATTTACAATTACGCAATTTTATTTATTTAGGATACTTATCAAACTAGTGATAAGATGAAAGGTGTCGTTTTTATATGAATATTTTAGCAATTTCAAATTTTAATAAAGTTTTTATAAATTCAAATGATAATAAGTCTAATAATATTACAACAAACTTTGGGCTTAAATTAAAAAATCCATTAGTAGCTGATACAGTTAGCTTTAAAGGAGTTAAGAAAACTGTAGCGGAAGAAGTTTCAAAGCAAACAAAAAAAACTGCCGGTGATTTAAAGGATTTAATAACTACAGATTTAGAAAAAAGAATCAGAAGGAAAGTTTCTCCTACTCATAAAAAATTTGTTGCTGATATAAAGAATTATTTTAAAAATGATCTCTCAACTGATAAAGAAAAAAAGTCTATAACATTGCACGAAAGAGTAAAAACAGAATTTTCAATCGGTCAAAAAGCTATTTCAAGAGGTTGGTATACGAAAAATGCTATTTTAGACAATATGCGTGATATTTCAGGAATTTGTTTTGTTTTAGAAGATTCGAAGGGTTTTAATAATTTTGTTAAAAATTTTTCTGAAATGATGAAACATAGTAAAGCAAATATTGTTGAAGTTGAATATTTGAGAATGCCTCCGGTAATAAAAAGAGGAAAAGTTATTAAATCTTTTGATTCATTACCTCAAAATGGCTTAACTAAACTTAAAAATAATATTGAAAAATTTTTGAATCCGACTAAAACTTTATGGAAAGATGTTGATAGTATTGCGGGTTATTCAGGCTTACATATTACGGTTAAGCATCCGGATGGAAATTTTTCAGAAGTACAAATTATGACTAGAGGTATGTTTACAGTTAAAGATCCTGAAAATTTATATTATAAAGTAAAAAATAATAAAGTAATTGATAAAAAATATGAATTAATTTCTGAGTATTTAAAACCTTTAGCAAAGAAAAATCCGGACAAAATGACAGCTAAAGAAAAAGAAGAAGAAAAAGCTTTACATAAAGCTTTGAATAAATATACACAAGAAGCATATCAGCACGCAATTAATAATCCATATAATATGCATAAACTTCTTTCTGTAGCTGACGCAAAAGAATTAACTGCTAATGAAAAAGAATTATTAAAGCGATATGATTTAAATTTAATAGTTGAATTAATGAATTATTGCAAGAAAAATAATCATTAGTGAGATTTTTTATTTTTCTTCGGCTTAGAAATTTTCTTCGTATACTGCTGCGGAGTTTTTGTATAAGATGTTTGAATTCTTTTTACACTAAATACATCAGGCATGGATTGAAGTGCATTCATAACTTTTCTTAGTGTATAAATATTATCTAATTCTATTCCAAGTTCAATAATTCCGACTTTACCTTTTGATTTAACATTTGCTGAAATAATATTAGTTCCGTTATCTGAAACAACACCAATTACATCTTTTAATAATCCCATTTTTTCAGCGGTTTCAATTCTGATTGTAGTACTATAAGTTTTATTGATGTTATTTCCTGACCAATGAATATCCATTAATCTTTCAACAGGAATATTTTCTAAGGTTTTACAATCCAATCTATGAATTGTTACACCTTTTGAACGAGTAACCACTCCTACAATAGGTTCTCCAGGGATAGGAGAACAACATCTTGCAAAAGAATATAAAAGACCTTCTAAGCCTACAATGTCTTTTTCAGAAGCTTTTCGGGGTTTGTGTAAATGTTGTGCATCCGGATTTTCAGCTTTTGGAGGTTTTTTAAGTTTATTTACAATCTTATTAATAGTAGTTTCTCCGTAACCTAAAGCTGCAAACAAATCATCTGCACTTACATAATTCATTTGTTTAGCAACTTTATCAAACTCTCCGTTTTTAACAAATTCGTCAAAGACAGTTTTTGTAAGTTCTTTTTCAAGATTAGCTTTACCGATTTCAATGTGATCTTCTCGTTTATTTTTCTTATACCATTGACGAATTCTGGATGCAGCTTGTTTTGTTACAACAAAATTAAGCCAATCAAGACGAGGAGCTGCGACTTTAGAAGTCATAATTTCAACAATATCACCATTTTTAAGCTTGGTATCCAATTGAGCGATACGACCGTTAATTAAAGCTCCGATAGTTTTATGACCAACATCTGAGTGAATTCTATAAGCAAAATCAACAGGAGTAGCTCCTTGCGGTAAATCTATTACATCTCCTCCAGGAGTAAAGGCAAAAACCTGATCAGAGAATAAATCTAATTTAACTGAATTTACATAATCTTCTGCATCTTTTGTGTCTTTATTATATTCTACTAATTTTCTCATCCAAGAAAATTTAATATCACTTGCAGAATCTGCTTTTTTAGAGCCTTTTTCTTTATATCTCCAGTGTGCGGCAATACCATATTCAGCAATTTCGTGCATTTCCCAAGTTCTGATCTGAACTTCCAAAGGTTTTTGTCTCGGACCAATTACTGAAGTGTGAAGTGATTGATACATATTTCCCTTAGGCATTGCAATATAGTCTTTAAACCTTCCGGGAATTGGTTTGAATTGAGAATGAATTAGACCTAAAACTTCATAACATTCTTTTTCTGTGTCAACTATTACACGTACTGCAGTTATATCGTATAAATCGTGAAATGCGACATTCAATCGCTGCATTTTATTATAAATACTATAATAGTGTTTTGCCCTTCCTGTAATTTGAGCATTTATTCCACTTGCTTTAACGTCTTTTGAAATTTTATCTATCAAAAGTTTAACCGTCATTTCTCTTTCTGCTTTTTTTTGAGAAACAAGTTGTGCTATTTCATAATATTTATCAGGATGTAAGTATTTGAGTGATAAATCTTCTAATTCAGCTTTAATTTTACCAACACCTAATCTGTTAGCAAGAGGGGCAAAGATATCTAATGTTTCTTGAGCTATTTTGTGCTGCTTAGCCGGAGTCATATAATTAAGTGTTCGCATATTATGAAGTCTATCTGCCAGTTTTAAGAGAATAATTCTTACATCACTTGCCATTGCAATAAACATTCTGCGAAAATTTTCTGCTTGACGTTCTTCAGTTGATTTAAATTGTAATTTCCCAAGCTTTGTTACACCTTGAACTAAATTTAATACATCTTCACCAAACAATTCTTTTATTTCTTCAGGCTTTGTTTCAGTATCTTCTAAAATATCATGTAAAAAACCTGCCATTAAAGTATGTTTATCAGCTCTTAGACCAATCAAAATCTTTACAACTTCCATCGGATGAATTATATAAGGTTCTTCTGAAACTCGATATTGTCCGCTATGAAGCTTTTTAGCAAATTCAAATGCTTTTTCAAGTTCTTCTATATCTTCAGCTGTATATTGTTTTTCTTCTAATAAAGCTCTAATTTCATCAAAATTTATTACAAATTGTTCCATAATATTGCTATCATAGTGTTTTTTTACTAAATTTTCAAGTATTTTAGTCATTTTTTTGATGAAAATACTTCAGAAGAGGGAGTTTTAAAAATTAAAGCACAAGATAAAAATCCTGTGCTTTTGGTTTTACTCTAATTAAACTTTTTGAGCGGCAATTGCTTTATAAAAACTTATGTAATCTATCATACAATCAAATTCACTTGAATATACCATTTTATTAACACTAAGTAAATTTTCTTCCATTTGATTTAAATCTAATTTTGCAATTACACCTTCATTATATTTATGTTGTGAAAGCTCAAAATCTTTCTTTTCTAATTCTTGAATTTTCTTTTGTTTTGCTAATTTTTCTTTATCCATATTTATAGAAACTAAAGAATCATTAACTTCTTGCATTGATGTTAAATTAGTTTTTTCATAGTTTTTCAAACTTTTTTCATATGCAATTTTTTTAGCTTTTAAATTAGCTTTAATTTTTCCGCCCATAAATAAAGGCTGCATAATTGATCCACCAAATCCCCAAATCATATTTGATGTGGTAAATAAACTTTCTAAATGTTTTGTATTAAATAAAACTCCGCCTCCCAAACTCAATGTCGGCAACATTTCTTTTCTTGCAACCTTAACATCAATTCCTGCTTTTTCTAGCATTTTTTCTGCTTTCATATAATCAGGACGTTTCATTATAACATCTGAACTTATAGTTTCAGGAATGACGCCTGAAAATGCAAGTGTTTTATAATCGCATCTTTTATATTCTTCAATATTATTAGGGCTATCACCTGTTAATACTGCAAGTTGATGAAGAAGTTTTGTTCTTTCTTTTTTCAAATCTGTTAAATCTGCAACGCCTGAAATATATGCCTTATTTGCTTTTACCAAATCAGATGTTGATACTACACCTTCTGCGTTGCTTACTGACATTATTTCAAAGATTTCTTTTCTTAATTTTACGATATCTTCTTGAATGTCAATCATTGCATCAAGTTTTACAATATTTACATAAACACTTCCTATTGCAGAGGCTATTGAAATATAAGCAGCTTGTTCATCTAAAATCGATGCTTCATATAATTTTCTAACTGCTGTAGTTTTATTATGATTTTTACCAAATAAATCAAGCTCATAATTAGCTATAATCGGTAAACCAAAACCTCCTGAAGATGGTCCGATAAACTTACCATACCCTGGGAAAAATCCTGCCTGTAATGTTGGTAATTCATTTGCTCTTTGCATTACTACATTTTGATAATATTCATCAATTGTTAATGTAGCCATCTTTAAATCTTTATTATTTTCAACAGCTTTAATAATATAATTATTCAAATATTCATCATTAAATTGTCCCCACCATGCTAAATTTATATATTCATATTTATTCTTTTGGGGTTGAATTTTATTTGATTTTTCTTTAGTTTTTTTACTGTTTTTATCTACATTTTGTTCTGCACCTGCACTTAAAACAGTTTTCTCTGCGCTAAATGCAATACCTGCATTACTTGTTATAAATGATAGCATTAATGTAACTATTAAAAGCTTTTTCATAATCTTTTCTCCGAGTACTTGATTTTTTCTGAGAGTAATGATAACATAATTGTGTTGCATTTGCAACATGTAGTAATTACAACATACTTTAAATAAAGGATTTAATCAAGTGAAAAGACATTTTACGGATACTATTTTTTATCAAATAGAGCTTACCGCAAAATATTGTAAATTAATGGGACAACAAGTTTTTGAAAAATATAATGTAGGTTTAACAGTAGAAGAGTATTCTGTACTTGATACATTGATTTGTAAACCGGAAATTTGTCAACGAGATTTGGCAAAATTAATTTTAAAAGACAGAGCAAATACGGGTAAGATTCTTGATAGTTTGGAAAAACGAGGTTATGTAAAAAGAAAATTAGCTATAAAAAATAATCGTCCTGTAAAAATAGCAGAAATAACAGATTTAGGAAAAGATAGAGTTGAGGAAGTATCTGAAAAATTAAGACCACACATGCAAGTTGTTATGGATAAAATTAATAATAGTGACCTTGCAAGAGTGAGTGATTTATTAAGAGAGTTAAGAGAATTTTTAAATGATACGTTAGAAATACAGATATAGGTGAAAAAATGAGTGAAGAAAATAAAATTGAAGAGGAATTACATACAAAAAAATTACCTGTAAAAAAAAGATACATTTTTAGTTTTTTAGCAATAATAGGTGCAATAATAGGTGGATATTTTATTTACGATGCTTTAGGTTATCAATCTACTGATGATGCTTACGTAGAAACCACTACAGTTTCAGTATCGCCAAAAGTATCAGGACAAATAGTAAAAGTATTAGTAGAAGATAACCAACCTGTAAAGGCTGGTCAAGTTGTTGCGGTTATTGATAAAATTGATTATGAAGTAAAATTGGACCAAGCTACTGCTGCTTATGAAAGAGCTTTATTAAACCAAGAAAATGCTCATGCCAATTTAAATGCGGCAAATTCTGAAATAGAACTTGCTAAAAAGGATGTTGAAAGATATGAAAATCTTTATGCAGCAGGAGCTGTTTCTAAACAGACTCTTGATAGAGCTAGAACTAATTTAGAAAGTATTCAAGCTAAACAAACTACTGCAGAACAGTCAATTTTTTCAAAAAATCCCGAAAAAAGTGCAAAAGTTGCAGATGCGGATTTAAATGTTTTAAAAGCTCAAAAGAAAGCTGCTGAATTAGCTTTAGAATACACTGATATAAAAGCTCCAATTGATGGTACTGTTTCTAACAAAAAAGTAGAAGTTGGTATGATGGTTCAACCTGGTTCTCCTTTATTTGTTATAGTTCCTCACGATGTTTGGGTAGTTGCTAATTATAAAGAAACACAACTTACTAAAATGAAAAAAGGCATGGATGTTGATATCAAAATTGATACTTATCCTGATAAAGTTTTTAAAGGAAAAATCGATAGTATTCAAAGAAGTTCCGGAGCTAAAGCAAGCTTATTCCCTCCGGAAAACGCTGTTGGATCTTTTGTAAAAATCGTTCAAAGAATTCCTGTAAAAATTGTATTTACAGAAAAAATTGATCCTAGCGAATATTCAATAATTCCCGGAATGTCAGTTGTTCCAAAAGTTAGAATTAGAGAATATTACAAAAATAACAAGTAACTATATTTTTTCAGTATTACGACTCTGTGGTTCGGGGATGCTCTCGCCGAACCTTTATTTTTTATTAGTGAGGAGTGAATAGTGAGTAGTGAATAGAAATTTATTTAACTTCTTTTTCAACTTTTCAACTTATAAACGAAAAACTAGTGATTAGTGAATAGTGAGTAGTGAATCGAAATTTATTATTAACTTCTTATACACTCTTAAACTTATAAATACGTCACCCTGAATTCATTTCAGGGTCTTATAAATTAGAAAATAAAACTACAAGTGTGTAAGATTCCGAAATAAATTCGGAATGACAAATATTATTAACTCCTTCTCAACTTATAAACTTATTCCTACTTATCTTCTACCATCCCCTCCCCTTGAGGGAGGGGGTGAGGGGGTGGGGTCTTGATGATTGAAAATTCAATTTTTGTAAATTAGTTTTTTGTTGGGTTTCACCAAACCTACTATTTCTACATTGACTAAATAGAAATAGTGAATAGTGAATAGTGATTAGTGAATAGAAATTTATTTAACTTCTTTTTCAACTTTTCAACTTATAAACGAAAAACTAGTGATTAGTGAATAGTGAGTAGTGAATCGAAATTTATTATTAACTTCTTATACACTCTTAAACTTATAAATACGTCACCCTGAATTCATTTCAGGGTCTTATAAATTAGAAAGTCAAACTACAAGCGTGTAAGATTCCGAAATAAATTCGGAATGACAAATATTATTAACTCCTTCTCAACTTATAAACTTATTCCTACTTATCTTCTACCATCCCCTCCCCTTGAGGGAGGGGGTGAGGGGGTGGGGTTTTGATGATTGAAAATTTAATTTTTATAAATTAGTTTTTGTTGGGTTTCACCAAACCTACTCTCTATTTATCTTTATTAGTAGCTCTCAAACCTGTATAAATACCTGCACCAGCTCCTAAAATACTATTAATAGCTAAAGAATTCTTAAATGGAGATTTAGAGAATTGGCATTTTCTTGATACCAAATCTAAAGCTACACCAAAACCAAACCAAGAACCTGCAGTTACTAAACTTTCATTCACAGGATTTACTTTATTTTTTTTAACTAAACTACTTTTTTGTTGCACAGCACAAAAACTGCCCACGGGATAATTTATTCTATTAACTTGCATATTTATATCTCTTAAAAAAATGCCGATGGCCGGGGTCGAACCGGCACGTAGTTGCCTACACCAGATTTTGAGTCTGGCACGTCTACCAATTCCATCACATCGGCATATTCAATTATCAATTTTCTAAAATCTTGTTTATGATGGAATTGGTCTATATCTTTATTTCACTAGATTTTTTACCAAATCCCTCACTTCTTTAATATTACCACGTGTTTACCACTTTGCGAAGATTATTTCAAACCTACCCGCTTGGGCATCACATCGGCATATTCAATTATCAATTTTCTAAAATCTTGTTTGTGATGGAATTGGTCTATATCTTTATTTCGCTAGATTTTTTACCAAATCCCTCACTTCTTTAATATTACCACGTGTTTACCACTTTGCGAAGATTATTTCAAACCTACCCGCTTGGGCATCACATCGGCATATTCAATTATCAATTTTCTAAAAACAATGAACGCTTTCATTAAAGCAAAAAAACAAATTTATTTCAATGATTATTTTTACTTTTAAAAAATAATCCTTAAATAATGTACAAAAGACTAATTTTTATTCTTAAAAGAAAATCCAATAATAAACATATGAAAAATATCATTTCAATACTAATTTTAATACTATTTCTAATAAACCCGACACTTGCCGCAACATTTCAAGGTGGAGTGTCAGAACAAGGTGCAGGGAATTCAAGTAGAATTATAGATAAAAATACCGGTGAAGGAGTTGGAGGAGCTGATATTATTCTTCCTAAACAAAATTATTCTACAAGAACAGACAAAGACGGTTTTTTTGAATTAGATACTTCTATTAACGGACCTAGTATTATGTCTGTACAGAAAAAAAATTACAAACCTTTCACAATGACAATTAATGATCAGACACTATCTGCTCCTATTGTTGTTGGTATTGAAAAATCGAATGCTTCTGATATTGCTATTGATTCTAATATGTATCATTTAGGTGATAACAGCTATTCTGATTTATCCGCTAATGCAGGAGAATTCAGAATGCAAGCTATAGGACCTTTTTATACTAAAAGATTTACTCTTAAAAACATCAATATTTCTAAACCTATTTATCTTGTTATAGGCTCAATTATAGGTATTGATACCGCTATGGCTCGTTCTATGGGACAAAATAAAATTACAAATGCGTTTGCATCACCTCCGGAAGTTTATTTTAACGGAAATAAAGTTTCCGAAATTCAACTTAATGGTGACGGACAAAAAATTAAGCTTCCAGCCAGTTTAGTGAAAAAAGGACAAGTTAATGAAATTACTATCAAAACCGGTAGAAACTTAATGCAAACTGCTTATATTGACTATGACGACATTGAATTTATGAACTTAATTATTGAGAATGACAATTAATTTAAACCTAATTGAGCTCTGTAAAAACCGTTGTTAGCAATTTTTTGTTCTACTAAATTATTATCTTGGCTTGATGCGGTATATAAACCTGCAAGTTTATCCAATCTTCTTGTTAATCTGTTATCAGGATATATTCTGGTACTTGATTTTAATCTTTTCCAACAAGCAGCTTCTTTTTCTGTAGCTGTTGTTTCTTCTTCTAAATCTGCACTATAACCTGTATGGTAGCTTTCGTGTGCTATTAAACAAGCTATTTGTTCAACCGGTGCATTTTTATATTTTGAATTTATCATTATAACTTTTGTTCCAAAATCATTATAAGTACTTACTGCAAAAGCATTACTTCCATTCATTACCATTGTTAAATCATTAAATTTAACTCTCATGCCGTATCTTTGAAGATTTCTTAATACATCAGTGTCACCTGATTTTTCTAACAATTGAATTGCTGCAATGATTTTTGCATCACTTGAAAAACTTGATGCTCTATATGCAAATGCTTGGTTCAATGTTAAAAATATAAACGCAAATAACACTAATACTACTTTTTTCACGACACAAACTCCTAATCAATCTTATTTTTTATTCTTTGGATATTAGTGTTTACGGTTTTTTTCTCCCAAACTTTAGACTTTTTTATAACTTTGTTACAAAAATATACATTTAACTCTTAAAACCCCGTTATATTAAGGATTTATATTTTGTATAATCCATTTTGGTGATTTTGATTTTTATAATTTCGTTTATAATTAGAAAAATATTTAGGAGAATTTTATATGAAAAAATTTAATTTTAAAAAATTAGGAATTATTATTGCTAGTATTTTTGTATTTTTATACATAATGTTTTTACTTATTCCATTGCTATTAAACCCGATAATTAACGGATACAGCCCGCAAATTATTAATGAAATTCATAAAAATTTGGGATTAGATTCTAAAATAGGTGAAGTAAAATTAATTACTACTCCTAAATTAACTGTTGGTTTAAATATAATAAATTTTGAATTACTAACTCCAAATAATGAACAAATTATTCAAGCTGATGATTTTAAAATTAAACTTTCATTAATCCCAATTCTAGCTAGAAAAATTGAACTTGACGCTATTCAACTTAAAAAATTTAATGCTTATCTTTTATTTGATAAAAATGGAGAATTAGATTTATTAAAATACTTACCTGAACAAAAAGAAGAAAATAAAAATTCTGAACAATCTCAAAATACTATTAATGAGCTTCCTCTAGGATTTAAACTTTCTAATCATTTACCTAATATTTCTTTAGATGAATATAATATTACTTTAACTGATGGTAACAACAACTATGTAATTAGCGGTAAAGAAAATAAAATAAGTGATTTTATCTTAAATAAAAAAGTAAAAATAAAATCTATCGGTAGTATTAAATTAAAAGATAAAGAACAATTTAAATACAATATTGAAATTGTAAACAAAATAATGCCTCAAATTGAATTAAATGATTTAATTTTTAATCCACAAATAAATGAAGAACAAAATAAAAAAGAAGAATTTAAAACAATTAACATAATAAAAATATTAGAAGGATTATATTACAACAATGTAACTGCAAATATAGAGGCTAATTTAACTACAGAACTAAATAATTCTAAAGGCAATATTTCAGTAAATAATTTATCTGTATCAAACTTACCTCCAAGTAATATAAATTTAAAAATTAACGGTAATTTTATTGATATAAATTCAGAAATTTACACCCAAAAAAATGAAGTTTCTAAAATTAACGGAAAATTAGATTTAGGCAAAAATCCTAATATTGATATGAACTTAAAATCTAATTTAGAACTCTCAAATCTATTAAAAATAATAAAAGATATCGCATTAATCTTTGATATAAAAGATTTACAAACACTAACTGCAAACGGTAAAATAGATGCAAATTTTAATATAAAATCTAATATGAAAACCGTTAAGTCAAACGGTTATTTAAAAATACCTTCTGCAAAATTATATTATGGTTTGTATAAAATCGGAGTTGATAATATTAATGCTGATGTTAAATTAGCAAATAATAATATAAATATTGAAAATCTTGGATTTTCAGTATTAAATCAACCTTTAAAAATATATGGAACAATAAAAGAAAATTCTGAATGTGACATACATTTAACTGCTGATAAACTTAATTTAAAAGGTTTATTAGTAGCTTTTGGTCAAGCAAGTTTAATGAAAGATAACAACATTAATTCAGGATTAATTTCAATGTTTGTTGATATAACAGGAACTTTAAACAAAATAAATCCTGTTATTAAAGTTTATGTTGAAGATATTAATATAAAAAATACACCTTCTAATACTCAAATTTTAGCACCTAAAACAGAAGTTAATATAACAACAGAAGGAACTAATTTTATAGGCAATGCTAAAAGCTCTAATATAAAAATAAATAATCCTGCGGCTAAAGTTTCTGTTCCAAATATTTTGGCAAATATTAACCAAAATGAAATAGAAATAACTAACACTCCTTTTAGTATTGAAAAAATTAATTTAATATTATCAGGAAAAATAAAAGATTATTTACAAGAAAAAATGAGCTTAGATTTCATAACAGAAGGGGATATAAAATCTAATCTTAAAGGTGAAATCAATAACAAGAAACAAACATTAAACCTTAATTATTTCACAAGAGAAAAATCTTCAATAATAATTCCGATGTTTGATAAATCAAAAATGGATTTTACAGGAAATATTGCAATAACAGGAAAAATGATAAATCCTTTATTAAAAGGTCATATAGAAATTCCTGTATTAAACATTCCTGAAATCCCTGTTTCAATAAAAAATATGAGTATTAACTTAAACGGTCAAATATTAAACGGTAACGCTACAGTAGAAAAATTCACCTCAGGTGGAATTGAAGCGGAAAATATTGTAACAAATTTCTCAATGAAAGGTGAAAATTTTTATTTAAAAAATTTAAAAGGAGATTCTTTTGGTGGAAAAATCAGTGGAGATATTATTTATAATTTAACAAATGCAAATACTGATATAAAATTTACAGGAAGCGGAATGAACGCAGAAAAAGCAACATTTGGTGCTACAGGAATAAAAAAAGCATTAGATGGAACTTTGGATTTTGATGCTGATTTAAATTTAAAAGTTGCTGATTATGATGAGATGATGAAATCTATGAAAGGAAATATTCTTTTTAACATAAAAAACGGTTCATTTGGAACAATCGGTAGATTAGAAAATTATTTACAAGCATCTAATATTATTAGTAACACCATTTTAAAAACGACAGTTGCAACAATAACAAGTGCAACTTGGTTTACTGATACTGCAAAATTTAGTTATTTAAACGGTAAACTATCATTTTTAAACGGATATGCAAATATTGAAGAAATAAAGAGTTCAGGTCCTTCTCTTGCGTATTTTATAAGTGGAAAATACAATCTTCTAAACGGTTATTCCAATATAAATGTTTTAGGTAGACTTGATGGACAAATAGTTGCTAAATTAGGACCTATCGGAGAACTTTCTACCAGTAAACTTTTAAGTTATATTCCAAAATTCGGAAACTTAACTTCAAATATTGTTAAAGCTATGACTCAAAACCCTAAAACAGAAAATATAGCTGCTATTCCTAATTTATCTACAGGAAGTACAAGCTATAAAGATTTTAAAGTTACAATAAACGGAACTTTAGGTAAAACTAATGCTATAAAATCTTTTAAATGGCTTACTGAAGTTGATACTTCTGCTATTGAAACTAAAACTGTTAAAGAAACTTTTAACGATATAAAAACTTCTGTCAGTACCGATTTAGATAATACAGTAAAAAGTGTTAATGAAGTTATTAATAATTCTAAAGAGCAATGGAATGTTTCTAAAGAACAACTAAAAACTACGACAGAAGAATTAAAAAATCTTTTTAAATTTTAATAAAATAAATTAAATAAAATTATTGATAAAACATTGATAAAAAAGTCGGAAAAATAATATTAAATTTTTTCGACTTCTTTATGTTCAAAACTTGTTCATAACTTGAAAAAAAATGTAGAAAACTATGTTCAAAACTTGGGAGTTTTCTACATGTTTCTACAGTTATTTTTATATTATTTGTTTATTTATAAATTTTATGTTCAAAGATGTTCAAAACTTGAAAGTTTTCTACAAGTTTTCTACATATTTTTGAACATGAAAAACTCAATATTTATAAGCTTTTCAGATAGTTTTGAACAAATAATTTGAGCTTATTATTATGATTATTATTTTATATATATTAATTAATAAATAATAATAATTAATATAGAAAATAAACAAAAAAAATTTTTATGTTTTAAAATATATATATGAAAATAAATTATATAAATCCAACCAAAAAATATATTTATTTTAAACAACAAAAAGATAACAATAATAATCAAACTTTTATAAATAAAAAAAATTTTTTAACTAATAATAATTTTATAAATTTTAATAGTAATTTATTAAACATAAAAAAAATAATACCAAAACCAAATTTAGCAGAAATAAAGAATATTTCTATATTTACAACAGTAATAAGTAGTTTAACATCATTAATAAATTTATTAGGAAGAGGTGCAATTTTGAATAAATATTTTGAAAAATTAAGAGATGATTTTTCTAAAAATTTAGAAATAAATGCTATAAATACAGAAAAAACTGCTTGGGATTTTTATACAAATTCTAATTCTGAAAATATGGAAAAATATGAAATTGCTCAGGAAAATTATTCTAAACTTTTTAAAGATAAAGAAACATATGACAAATTTTTGGAAGTTGATAAAACAAAACTTTCTAAAAGAGAACAAAAACAACTGAAAGATTTGTTAAAAGAGTTTGATGATGAACTTAATACAGGTGAAGATGTAAAAATTTTAAGACAAAAAGAAAACGAAATTGCTCAAAAATATAATTCTTATATTCCAATGATTGACGGTAAAGAAGTTTCTAAAACTGAAATCTTTAAAATAATGCAAACAGAAACTAATCCTGAAATAAGAAAAAAAGCTTATGAAGCAAAACTAAAGGGCGGTGATATAATTGCTGGTGATTTGGTTGAATTTGTTAAAATGAGAAATAATTATGCTAAGAAAAAAGGTTATGATAATTATTTTGATTATAAATTAAAAGAAGATTATGATGTAGATTTAGAATTTTTGAATAAATTGATAGATGATGTTTATTCAAAATCAGATGAAAAAATAAAAAATATTCAAGAAAAAAGAGAGGAAGATTTAAAAAAATTTTTTAATATAGATAGATTAGAAGTTTATCATTATGGTTTATTATTGGATTCTGATCCTGAAAAAGAAGTAAATAATATATTAGAAAAAAATGATATAGTATCAATATCCAAAAATTTGTATAAAAAAATGGGTTATGATATAGATAAAATGCAATCAAAAGGTAAATTAGTCTTGGATTTATATCCAAGAAAAGGTAAAAATACACACGGATTTTGTTTTGGAGTACAAGCCGGAAAAGATTCCAGAATTTTGGCTAATCTAACAAACAATGTATCAAGTTTAGATACCCTAAATCACGAATTAGGTCATTGCATTTATGATTTAGGAATTTCAGAGAAATTAACTTTTTTAGATAAAGCACCTGCTTCATCTGCTTTTACAGAAGCTATTGCTATGATGATGGGTGATATTATTAAAAAAGAAGATGTTTTATCTGATATTGTTCCTAAAGATTTGTTAGAAAAATTTAAGTCTACTCACAAAGAAGATGAAGCATCATTTGTTTCTAAAAGTTTATTAATAATAGAATTTGAACGAGAAATGTATAAAAATCCTGATCAAGATTTGTCTTTGTTGTGGAAAAATTTGACTAAAAAATATTTGAATAGAGATGTAGAAAAAAATAATGAATGGGCAACTATACCACATTATCTTTCTCATCCGGCTTATTATCAAAATTATTTTAGAGCTAATATTATGAAAGCTCAAATTTATAATTATTTGACTTCTGAATTAGGAAATTTGACAGAAAATAAAAATTCTGCAAAATTTATGGATAAAAACATTTTTTCATATGGTGCTAAATATGATGAATATGAACTCTTAAAAAAATTAACGGGTAAAGAGTTTTCTGTTGATGATTTTGTTAATAATTTAGATTAGTAATTTTATCAAATTTTATTTTTATGCTTTTTATATAAATACTATGAAAATTGATAAAATTGTTAATATTAATTCTAAAATAAATTTTAAAAGTAATAAAATAAATAATAAAATTTTTACTACAGCAGAAAAAATAACAGATAGTTTTGAGAGAAATTTAAGTGATATTAAATTTGCTAAATTCAGTAAAGAAGGATTTTTAAAAGGTGTAGAATATAATACTTTATTAAGTCCTTCTAAAGCTATAAAATCTTTGGTAAATTCTTTAGATAATAAAATTTCACAAGCGTTATTGTCTCAAATGCATACAAGAGAAGAATTAAAAGAAATGGCTGTTGATGTAGCGTCTGATGACTTTTTAAGGAATTTAAAAGTAAATAAATTAATTGGTTTAGGAGCTTTTGCTTTGGTTTTTGAACTGGATAATGGTAAAATTTTGAAACTGACGAATGGAGAACATTTTCCTGATAAAAGACAACCTGATTTTTTCGATTTACCGATAGAAAAACAGGGTAAATCTTCTCGGACTCATTATTATATTGAAGAAAAAACTACGCATAATAATATAACTCAAGAAGAATTGAGAAATTTTGTAAATGATATAGAAAAAAAAGGGTATGTTTTTAGGGATTATTTGTATTTTAAAGAAAATAATGAAGAAGTAGAAGCAAGAATAAGAGAAGATCAATTTGGAAAGACAAAAGACGGTAAGTTGTATTTAATAGATCCAGGGTGTGTTATTGTTCAAAAAAAATTAAGTTTTGAAAAATTATTAAAGAAATTTTTTAAAGAACTTAATATTTCTTAATATTTTAATATAAAAAAGGCAATTTTTAGATTTGCATATACTTTATATATATGTAAGAGATATTTAAAGAGAGAGTAAGTAAAATGACAATAACCTATGATGCAATTGAAAGAAATAAAAAACCGGTAGGAACAATAGAAATTCCGGAAAATTTTCATAAATATTATTTAAACAAACAAGATAGACAAATGAGATTTAATAATGGTGGCGATCCAATTTATGCAATTTTCGATAAAATAGATAATCGTCCATTATCAAAAATCGCAAGAGATTTCTTTAAAGAATTAGCAGATGATTCTATTAGATTTATTTCTACATTGACTAAATAGAAATAGTGAATAGTGAGTAGTTTGTAGGGTGCAATTTTTTGCACCAAATATTATATTTAGTGAATAGTGAGTAGTGATTAGTGAATAGAAATTTATTATTAATTTCTTTTCAATTTTTTAACTTCTTTTCTTCTCCCCTCCCCTTGAGGGAGGGGGTGAGGGGGTGGGGTTAAAAACTATAAGTTTGTAGGGTGCAATTTTTTGCACCAAATATTATATTTAGTGAATAGTGAGTAGTGAATACTGATTTATTCTAAACTCCTTCTATCTAACTACTCACTAAAATTTTCTATTATTTTATCTAATTTATTCAATGCTACTTCTAAATAATTACTAATATCAAACAAAAAAATTTCTTCATTTTCATTTTCTATTGCTTTTTGCAAAATATAAATACAACTTCTTATTTCTTTTAAACCTAATCTTAAATCTGCTATTTTATTTTCCATAAATATCTCCTTTTATATACTAAATAACTTTAAATATGTAATATATTTCTTAATTTATATAATATCATGGATATATTTTAATGAACAAATAAATTATTATTTTATCTATGGATAAAAACGAAATTATAAGACAAGTAGCAGAAACTATAAGAATAGAAAGACATAGAAACAGACTAAGCCAACAAGAATTAGCTGAAAAAGCTGGAATTACTACTAAATATCTTAATTTAATAGAAAATCAAAAATCTAACCCTACTATTATAGTAGTTATTCAAATCTGTGAAGCGTTAAACATAAATTTAGACAAACTTATAAAAATACAAAAAGATTGATATTATAAAATTAATAGTTTGTAGGGTGCAATTTTTTGCACCAAATATTATATTTAGTTTTTTGTTGGGTTTCACCCAACCTACTATTTCTATATTGACTAAATAGAAATAGTGATTAGTGAATAGTGATTAGTGAATAGAAATTTATTATTAATTTCTTTTCAATTTTTTAACTTCTTTTCTTCTCCCCTCCCCTTGAGGGAGGGGGTGAGGGGGTGGGGTTAAAAACTATAAGTTTGTAGGGTGTAATTTTTTGCATCAAAATATTTTATTTAGTGAATAGTGAGTAGTCGATAGTGAATAGAAATTTATTAACTTCTTCTCAACTTCTAATTTTTCATCCTATAAACTTTATTCAGTTTACATTGTTTAAAAAAAGTTTACATGATATAATTTCATTATGGCGAATACTGTAGAAACAGAGCAATTAGTGAAGAAAAAAAAGAAGGGAATGACAGCACAAACACGTTTAATCTTGGCAGGATTAAGTGTTAGTACTGCATTTATCTTTTTGGCTGCAGGATTTGCTACATATAGTATAAGTCAGAATATGAATAGTGCTTATAAAAATTTTGCACAAGTTTTATCAAAAACTCTTGCAATAGAGGGAGTAGAGATAACAAAAGAAGTTCCCGAACTTGCAAAATATGATGCACTTAGATCTAATTGTATATCAGTTTTAAAAAGTAATGATGATATATCGTTTATCATATTTAAGGATAATAAGTCAAAAGTAATATATACAAGTAAGGATGATTATCCTGATCAGGCAGAAAAAGCAAGAATAACAGTAAGTTCTCCAATGGTTGTAAAAAATATGGGAACAAGTGCTGTTGTTGGTTCTGTAGAAGTTGGTTTAAGCGGAAGTATTATAGATAGAGTTTCATCTACATCAAAGTTATCTTTAGCTACTGTATTTTTACTTGCTTGGCTTGTAATTGTAGGCATTATTTATATGAATTCTTCTATAATAACAAAGCAATTAAGAAAATTACATCAAGGTGTTAAGAAGATTTCAACCGGCGAATTCGGTTATATGATTAATGATAAAGATGTTGATAATGAGGTAAAAGAATTATATTCAGCATTTAATGATATGTCTGAAAGGTTAAGCAGATATAACGAGCAAACAATTGAGAGTTTGACTTTTGAAAGAAACAAACTTGAATCTGTTTTAATGAGTATTGTAAATGGAGTTGTGGTTTGTGATAACCATGATAAGGTTATTATGGTTAATAATTATGCAAAACGACTTTTGGAAGTTGAAGAAGAGGATATTGTTAATACTCAAATTCAACAGTTTTGTGATTCTAGTGGAGAATTTTGTTTTGCAGATAAAATTACTGAATTTAAGGATACTCCTCTAGATGATGAAGGATTACCTGTTCCTTTTAATATAACGATTGATCAAAGGGTATTAAAATGTTTAATATCTCCGATGTTTACTCGTTCTAATTCTTATGTTGGGTATATTATTGTTTTAATTGATGTAACTAAAGATGTTGAGATGGACCAATTACGTTCTAATTTTATTTCTAATGTTTCTCACGAGCTTAGAACTCCTGTTACTGTTTTAAGAAGTTATATTGATACTTTGTATAATTTTGGGAATGATTTTGATTTTAATACTCAAAGAGAATTCATAGGTGTTATGAATCAAGAAATAATAAGATTAAACAGAATGGTAAATGATATATTAGATTTTTCAAGATACGAAGCTCAAAATGTAAGGTTAGAAAAAACAAAACAGGATATTATAGAAATAGTAGAAGATGCAGTAAATCAAGTACAAGTATTGGCAAAAGAACACGATTTAACAATATCTATAATGCGAGAACCTGATTTACCGCAGATATATGTAAATGTTGATAGTATATCACGAGCTTTTATGAATATATTATCAAATGCAATAAAATATTCACCTGATGGAAAGCGTATAAAAATAAGAGTTGAACAATCAAGAGATGGTGAGTATGTAGAAGTAAGTGTAGAGGATCAAGGTCCTGGTATTCCTGAGAAGGATTTGAAAAAAGTTTTTGATAGATTTTACAGATGTGAAAATGCTACTCATACGGTAAAAGGAACAGGCTTAGGGCTTCATTTAGTAAAAGTTACAGTGGAAAAGCTTCATCACGGTCAAGTTTTTGTAAATTCTAAAGAGGGTGAAGGTTCTACTTTTGGGTTTAGATTACCTATTAAACCTGTGGAAGAAGAGATTGAAGAATACATACCAAAAAATCAACTTCCTGCTGAAAGTGAATCATAGTATTTGTTTTTTTGTAAGTAGAGATATAAAAAAAAGCTGTCGTTTAAGACAGCTGTTACACATATGTGTTTTTATGTTAAATAGAACTTTGTTTATAGAGATAAAGTTTTATACTCTAAATTTTGATTTTTTACATCCGTAGGATTGAAATAATCGAATGGGATATAAACATCAATTTCACTTTTTTCCGGAAGTTTTTCCAAAGCATAAGCGTCTATGAATTTTTCATCCAGTTTAAGTTTATATTTACCAGGAGCAAGTCCTGAAATGTAGAATTGTCCTGTTTCATTAACAGTAGAATAGTTAATTTCTTCACCTTTATCATCAAGAATAACAACAACAAAATCAGTAATTTTCAAATCACGTTCGAAATCATCAGAAATTTTTAGAACACCTGAAACAGATCCTACAGTACTTGCTAAAGGTAATTCAAGTTTTGTTGTTAAACCTTTGTCAATTTTAATAGTTTTAGAAATTAAATCATTAGTCATAGGAGAAACTGTAATAGGAAGTGAATTCATATCTAGTCCGACTTGATAAACACCGCTTGTTAAAGTTGCAGAAGCAACTCGACCAGATTTATTTGTATATTCTAAATCACTAGACCAACTTGTAATTAGAGGAATATCTTTCATAGGGATATCGATATTCTTATCATATTTTCCGTTTTTATTAGTATCAATAAATACAATAGCTTCAAAAATACCTTTATCTTCATTTTCATCCCCAATAGATTTCAGACCGTGAGAGAACAATTGGAAAGCATCATTAAAGATAAAGTTAACAGAATGTCTGCTGGTTGTAGGCATAAACATGTTATCAATAAAATATCCTCCGTTTTTGGAATACTGATAACCTAAAGTAATCATTTGCCCTGATTTAGCACGATAACCTAAGTTAACGTTAAAATCGTTTCCGCCTTGTCCGTAGTATCTAAAGCCCCAACCTAATCCAAGAGTAATTCTTTTCCAAGTAGGGAAAGTATATCCAAAACGAAACATATTATAATCATTTTTGTATCCGGAAGCTTCATAATCTACAAAACTGTGACCAAAAGTTATTTTACCTTTGTTGTTAGGAATTGGCATATGTAACATTGCATAAGTATCAGCGTATTTTGAATTATAATTTCTATTTATAGTAGAAGGTTCGTCATATCTTGTATCATAAACACTTTCTCTTCTTCCGACTTCAACTTTTGCCCATTTTTTTATATCTCTTGAAACATTAAAATCATAGTAATAGTTTTTGTTTCTTCCAATATCATTTTCACCGTGTCTGTAGAAAGAATTAAATCTAACATTAGCTACTTTAGGAATTTTTGTACTAGCGTTAATATTAGCTTCATCAAAAGCAATAGTTCCGCCGTGGTATCTGTGGTTCATATTAGAATAATATTTATTATATCCGCCTGAAACATTGGTAGAATTAAAACTAACTCCTGCTTGAACTCTACCACCTGTTCTATCATTTTTAGAAGTCGCATCTGTGCTTGCTATGTAGAAATCAGGAGAAGTATTATAAAGTTCAATCCTTCCGTTAGCATTTTTAGGTTTTAAAAATTTCCATTTGTATTTTGTTAAATCTTTAGAATATTCACCTGTACCTTTTACAATATAACCGGCATGGGTTGCTTCTTCTCTAACATCATTAGCAACAGAAACACCTGCTGTTCCTCTTAATTTTAGATTAGGATCAGTTTTACTTACATATTCTATACTATTAAGAGAAGTAGCTCCTTCTAAATAGTTAACATTTTTTTGAGTACCTGTGACTAATAAAGCATCGTTTGTAGGAATAGTATAAAAAACGCTTGAGCCGTTTTTTTCATAAATTTTATCACCGGTTAGGCGAGATTCAAAAGTTAAATTATCTTTAATACCATATTGATAATCAATCCCCGCAGTAACCTTTTTGTTGTTACCTCTGTAAATATTAGAACCATCTCTAAATAAACGATTTTGATATCCCCAAACGCCGGCGTAAGCACTTGCTCTTTGTTCTTTTTCAAAAGGTTTATCACCGTATAGTGAATATTTTTCTTCTTGAACTAATTCTACAGATCCGTCTTCATTAACTTCTTCCACTTTAACTGATTGAATTTTAGATGGCAAATTCATTTCAGAAAGTGACCAATAACCTGCATAAGTATTTAAAGGAACGGGTTCAGCACCGTTAATAGAAACTCTTACAATACTAGTAGGTTTAACATAACCGCTTAATTTATAAGCAGGAGTTCTGTCATAATCATAATTCCAAATTTGAGCCCCAAAAATATTAGTACCAATTTGAGCGTCAACGTCACTTCTGCCTTTTACACGACCTAATTCATAATAATATTTATCTTTACCTGTTTCTTTATCTTTAATACTGTTCATATAAGTAGCAGTTAAACCGCCAAACATAAAAGCTTCTTGACGATAATGGAACATGTTAGCTTCAGCACGATATTTCCCGCCAAAAGCATTACCACCGATACTGATTGCAGTATTTCCTGAAATAGTATCGTTTATATTATGATAATTAACCCCTTTTGTGGACATATTATCATTTATCATGTTGTTATGAAGCCCGATAGTGTTTAAAGAAATAATACCGTTCTTTTTCGGAGTAACAACATCAGGATGAGCTTTTGGAGATTTATCATCATTTATTGCGTTAGTACTTGTATGTAAAACGTGAACATCACGACCTACTTCAGCACTTATAGTAAGAGAAGAATAATCAGTAGTAAGTTTTATTCCCATAATTTTTTCAGCGGTAGAAGCTTGGATAAATGCTTCATTAAAAACATTATCCATAATTCCCTGATTTAAAAATATAGGAATTCGTTTTTGTGTTATTTGGTCATTAATAAATACACCTTTGTTATTAATAACCCCGTTTAAACCATCATAAGTAGTAAAATTAATAACTTTATTTACTCTATCAGCAGTATAGTGAATATCAAATAAATCAGCAAGTTGCTTAAAAGGCACAAGTATTTCTGCCCCGTCAGTTATCATAAGCTCTACATCTTCATAAACTTTATTATTAATAGTTATATATGAAATTGTTGAATCATTAGCTAGAACTGACGGACAAAAATACGTGCAAACCATTGCTAATATAATTATTATTCTTTTTATTCTATTTAACATTCACATACTGTGTAATTAAAGTTTTTATTCTTTAATTAACATATTTAGTTCCACATAATTTGGGCTTAATCCTTGCCCTTTGTAAATTTTAGATTTTTGTCCCTATTGTATCTTTTTTCTACTTCTATTTAACATTTACTACGATTAAAATATTTTTCTCTCACACACCTCACATTCTTTCTTTTATTTACTAATAGCGGTAAACGTAACTGTCGCGGAGTACGTACCGGCTTCATCTTCTCCTATTGAATAAGTATTATTCACAGGAGCTTGTCCTATAGATTGAGTAAGTGTACCTTCTGTACCTGAATTAACTTTAACAATCCAAGAATCACCGTAAATCGGAGAATTTCCAAACTCAACACTCATAGGAGATGTAATACTCATATTTAAAGGGTAAGCAATCACATTAGGATTTTTCTTATTACCCATTTTAGCATTTTCTATTGCAGAACTTGTTGGAAGAGCAATTGTATTTCCAAAAAGTAAACACCCGTTTTGACCATATGCAGAAACTTCACCATCAATAGTATTAATTTTTGCACTTACAACAAAATCATAATTTTCATCATTGCCGTTGGTTTGTAATTTAAAAGACGCATTTAATCCGGAGCTTGCTCCAGTAGTAGGATCAATAGTTCCTGCTTCTTGAGAAGCTAATTTAGAAATAGCAACAGAAGGTTGAACATCCGTTGTTACGGATTGTTCAACTTCTGCATAGCCATATGTTTGTACTGTACTAATTAGTACAGTTGTTATTAATATTAATGATTTTAAGAAATTATTTTTCAAAAAATTATCCTTAATTAAAGAGCAGCTTCAGACATAGTTAAAGTTGCTTGATAAGTACCGTCTGTATCGTGAGTAGAAAAAGTATTAGGTTCATTAGAACCGTTTACTGTACAAGTAAAAGTTTCAATACCATTATTCATAGTATATTTAATTCTACTTGTATCCCAAGTAGCTGTTAGGTTTTCATCAGGTCCGTCTTCACGAGCAGGGGTAATTGTTAAAGTAAATCCAATAGCATCAGGATTTTCCCCTGTTGTAGGAGAACCACTTGTAATATTAGTTACAGCAGTTGCAGCAGGTGGAACATCTGTTTTTGTTAAAACAATTTTTAAATTTTTGCAATCAGGATCTGCTCCATAAATACAATCTGTTGTTCCACCATCTGTTGGACATTTACCTGATAGGTAGAAAATTTGTTCTCTATTATTTGAAATAACTTTAAACACACCTGTCATAGCATTATCTATAGTTGCAGAAGAGTATTCAGTACCGTAACTTACAGTAGATGGAGTTGGTTCTGTTTCTGTTGCAATTCTTAGATAATCTGCTAAAGTTAATTCATATTTAGCAGTACTGCTATCTTGAGCATCAGCACCTCCTGCTGCGTAAACACCGGCAGATGTGAAAAGTGTAAATGCTAAGGCAATTGGTAAAATTTTTGAAAATTTCATTGTGGGGTACCTTCCTTTCTTTTGTTAAATTTTTTCACTAATCTTTAAGATTGCGTCTTTTTTTATATTTTTTCTGTTACCGTTTTCATCGAAGTATGAAAGAATTACTCTAATTGTGTATTCTCCTGCTTCTTTGATTTTATCTGTTTCAATCTTTTGTTTTGCTATATAAAAATTGTTATTACCAACAACTTTTCCATCAAGCGGGTATTCATCAAGTAATTTTTTCCCGTTTATGATTTGAAAAGTTCCATTATAACGAACTTTGCTGTTACCTGTTGATAATACTTTCATATCAGTATATAAACCATCTTTTTCTCTTACGATATTAAAATATTCAATATCAGCTTGTTTTTTAAAGTTTCCTTTATCAACATAAACAGGAACACCAACTCTGGTTTTTAATATTAATTGAGCACCAATTCCGCCATTTCCTGAATACGGAACACTAAGCTCCTTTGCGTTAACATCTTCTAAATACAAAACAGCTCTTGATTCACCATCAGGTAAAGATTTAATATTTGCAATATTTACACGAACTTTTTGTGATTTTCCGGCAGGAATTGTAAATTCTGACGGTACAAATCTTATTTTACTTGAAATATCGTGCGGATCATTGGAAGAATCTTTCATTACCATTTCACTTTTTTCCGAAATAGTAAAATACCCAGGATAAGCCCTAAAACGCATTGGCTCATTTCCGCCTTTTATTTCTATTGCCGTTGTTGCATAATTATTTTTTATTTTATTTGCATTAATTTCTATTCTTGTAGGTGATACAGTAATAGATGCAAATGTCGGTATTCCTATTAATAATGATAAAATTAATCCTATAATTTTCTTTTTCAAAACTACACTTCCCCCTCTCTTAAAATATATTTAACTCTGTTTTGATAATTCCCCGCAGGTATGATTTTCCCATCAGGATTTTCAATAGAAAACTCTACTGATACAAATTCATTAACAGCAGGAGCTTTTCCTCTTGCTAAAATAATTTCTTTACCAGGTATTATTAAGGCTCTTTCTTGAAGCCTGTTTGTTACTCCGGAAGAACCTGATACTGTTCTTACATAATAATTTCCCTGTGCTTCATTAAAATCAGTTGTATCAATTGATAATATCCAATCAGTATTGGAACGAATATATATCATAGGAGCAGATTCTGTAGAGATTTTTTTATTTTTACTGAAAACATCAGCTCCCGATACATTTATCCTCGGAACTTCTGAATAAGTATTTAACTCATGTACAACAGGAACTACAAATTGAAGATTAAACGTTGTCATAGAAACAATATCATTGGTTTCTGAATCTGTTGCCTGAATTTCAAATAAAATATTATACACTCCTGATGGAACAATTCCATAACCCTTAATTTTAGCAGTCATATTTTTTGCTGTACCACCCATATTAAGCCCTTGAAAAATATTCGAATACTCGTTGTATTTTAAATAAACATCCTCTTTAGTGTTATTTATATACAAATATTGTAAAGGTATAGAAACTGTCCCATCGGAATTTGTGATAGATTCTTGAAGAGGGCGGACAGAAATATTATAATCTCCGCCATCATCACTATTAACAATTAAATTTCGCTCAATATTATTTGATGTCACTATTGTATCGCCTTGATAATCAATAATTATCATAGACGCATCAACTGATGTAACCATCAAAAAAGCAAAAAATATTGCTAATACTATTTTTTTCATGAAAAAATATCTTTCTTAATTAGTTCGAACACTTTGATTGTAACAATTTGGGGTAAAACTTCAATAAATTTTTGAATAAAATCATTTTTTTAGAGTAGGGTTTTTTATAAATTTCATCTAAATGATTCAGTTTTATATAAGAAATAATAAAAATATAAACATTTGTAAATTTTTATTACAAATTCTTAACAAATCCTAAAGTTAAAAAAAAAAAATCCGTATATAAAAAACAAGTTATATGTGATAAGGAGTTACTATGTTTTTTTTAAATAGAAATTTATTTTCCAATGCAAGAAATTCTAATTTGTATGGTGGTATACCAAATAGGGAAATAAATAAAAAAGTAATAGAAAAAGCAGACCAAGTTGTTGGTAAAGTTATTTCTGATAACACTGAAATAAAACAACTTCCTGAAAGTATTGCAATAAATATAGATTCCTTATTAGCAAATAAAAATATTTTTATAGAAAAAGATAACTCAGAAATAAAATATGAATATGTAACTCAGACTCAGACAGAAACAAAAAACGTTAATATTAATATCGATGCTATTATTTCTAATAGTTCTTTAGCAGTTGATTATCGTCAAAATACGGTTAGAACTACATCAAAAACACTTTCATATAATACAGCATTTTCAAGAGCAAAAAGTTTAGCAAAACAAGATTTAAATAAATTAGCAGAAGAATTAAGAAATCAAATAAAAAAACAAATGGGAAACCAATTTGATGCTTCTAAAGTAGAAGATTTAATAAATCAAGCTATACAAAGAACAATTGATGAGTTTTCAGATAATCAAAAGAAGAAAAGTCGTTTTAAGCCAAGTTCTAATACAGATGGTTTTGTAGCTTTGAAAAGTGGACTTTTTGGATTAAGAAAACAAGGGACATATAATTTACAAGCACTTTGTAATACTTTTTTAACAAATTTTAGTAATATTTCTCAAAATAAGCTTCAATATACAGAAACAAAAGAAGTTGTAGTAAAAGTTCCGATTTATAATCTAGACACAAATACAAATATAGAAAATAAAAGGACAGAATTAAAAGAAAACAAAGAAGAATTAAAATTCTTAGCAAGTTGCGACTTACCTAATGCAATTCTAGAAACAAGTTATGAAAATATTTATAATGACGTATTAAATAATTTAGATGCTGATAATTATAAAAATGCAGAAAAGAATATACAAGATAGAGTAAATCAAGAATTATTAAATATAAGTGGTACTCCATCAGAAATAAAAAATAAAACATCAGTAATATTAGGTGATACAATATCATATTACCAAGCCACTTTGGGGTTAGATTTTAATACATCTCCATATAAAGAAGTATTTGAAAAAGCATTAGATAATACAATAGAAAAAACAATAGATTCAAATACTGAAAAGTGTGATATTGTAAAATTAACAGAAGATTTCGAAGCAGAAATTAATTCTGTACTTTGTGAAACAATTTTAGCAACAGAAAGTTCTGTAGAAAGTAATACTCAAACTGTTTCCAGATTATCAAGAGCATCAGTTACAGATCCTATAAAAGAAGCCAAACCAACAGATCCTCCAATAGTTACAGAATATCCTGCAAAAACTCCGGGAGGAAGTAGTTTTAAATTAATTGATTATACTTATGAAAGAATCCGTACATCAGGAAAAACTCTTACATTAACAAAACCAAATGAAGGAATGAACGGTGCAATACTTAAAATTACGACACCAGATGGAGAAACTTCTCAAGTAAAGATTAAAATTGGACCCAAAATACCTAAAAATAAAATAGAAGAGTTAATGAATGTAATAAGAAATCTTCCGGAAGCAAATATTCAAGATCTTGCAAAAGAAGAATGTATGATACAATTATTTAGTAAAGCAGAACTTTCGACTAATGCTCCTGGTAAAGTTACTGCTGGAACCTATAATTTAGCAACAAATGCAATAACAATAGATTGTAATAATATAGAAAAAATAGAACCTGCGGTATTATTGCATGAATTGGGACATGCGGTAGATTATATACCAAATGGAGCGTATTCTATTTCGAAAGAACAAATTTCATCAACAAAAATAAGTGATGCATTTAATGAATTAAAAGATTCAAGTAAAAAAACAGATTATTACGCATTCAAAAATAATAGAGAATTTTTTGCAGAATATTATACATATAAATCTTTAGGAGATTCTAACAATAATGCTAAAAAAATATTTAAGAAAAGAAAGTTCAAATCAGTAAAAGAAGAAATGGATAAAATAATTGAAAACACACGAAAACTTGATTCTGATGTTAGAGTTCGTCAAGACAATAATGAAAATCAAACAACATCAGGAAATACTAATAATGGAACAACATCAGGGAATACAACAACAGATCCAAGTAATTCAAATCCTAAGGAAGAAATTACTTCTCCAGTCGAAATAGATAAACCGGAATCTCCATCTGGTTCTAATCCATTTGAAGATTCTAGAAATGATATAAATAAATATCCAAATGTCGATAACCCTACAAATAATAATCCTTGGAATGATGTAAATAACTTCCCAGATATTGATAATTCTGATAAGGATGATTCTTGGAATAATACAAACAATACTTCAAACCCAGGAAATTCTAACGTAAATAATAATGGAAATACTACAAATACTACTACAGGTAATAATACTTCAAATCCGGGAAATAGTTCTAATGAAACAACTTTACCGGACGATGATACCAGTTCAAAACCATCTCCTGGTGATGGAATTACGACTGATATAAATACAGGTATAAATGTAGGTGATCTTGTTAATCCTTCTACACCTACTATTCCGGGCGAAGATAGTGGTATAACAATTACAGATAGTACAACTAAGGAAGAAGTTATACATTCTTTGATTGATAAAACTATAGATTATTATACAGAAGAAGCAATAAAAGAAGCTCAAAAAATCTTTGGTGAAGATGCTAATATAAAAATAGATGTTGAATGTACAATTAATGAAGATGGTGAAATTGTTGTAAAAGTAAAAACTACAGTTTTAGATGATAAGAAAACTTCTACAGGTTCTTCTAATGATGGTTTAATAAATAATAGTAGTGATAATAATAGTAATAATCAAGGAGTTGGTGATATACCTCAATATCCATCAGGATATTATCCTGGAGTTGGTATCAACGTAAATGATTATATTAATCCTTCTACAGGTATAATTAACACTGATAGCTTAATTTCGGATTGGTCAGCAAGTGGTGGTGAAGTTTATACGTTTAATAATGATTTCGAGATATCAAATATTTATGATTCCATAAATAAAGCTATTGAAACAGGTGATTGGAGTTCTTTCTTTAATGAAGTTTCTTCTTCTAGTACTGTGGGTATTGGGCCAACGGCAAAAAAATTCGACAGAGACTTGAATATAAGTAGTTCTGGAATAGATACTTGGGAAGAATTTGATAAAACAGGATATGAATGGTGGAAAGATCCTGAAAATTCGGCTAGTTTTTTGCCAAGTGAAGGAGTGTATTGTATAAATAAAATTTTATATACTAATTCAACTGGTGAAAGACAGGAAGGTCCTACAAGAGGTGGAGAAGGAATGATAGAATATAAACGTGGACATTATATGTCAGAAGATGTGTATCGTATGTTAAATAATCAATTATCTAAACAAGAAGAATTTGATAAAGAATTAGATAAAATAAAAGAAAATATAAAAGAAGACAAAGATGATAGTATTGATGTAAATCACGGACCTTTTGACAGTAGTGATCATACAAGTAGTGTGCTTGATACAGATTTTGGTGAACGTCCCGACAAAATAGTTGAAGACAAAACAGATCCTTTCAAAGATAATAACTCTAATAATTCAACAAATAATAATTGGACTTCTAATCAAGGTGGAACAGTTAATAGACCAAGTGCACCTGGTTCAGGGTCAAATAATGACATATTTAATAATCCATCTTCAAATAATAGTAATAATTCTAATAATAGAAATCCATTTGGAGGAAATTCTAGTAATTCTTCGACTAGTGGGGGCAGAACTCAAGGTGGTTCAACCGGTGGATTTGGAGGTAGTAGACCTAATCGAAGATGGTAAAAAATTTATTGAATAATTTTATATTTTATTTGGAGATTTTTCAATTATAAGACTTTTATTTTTTTTATTAATCTTTTAAACTGTTAATATAGATTTAAAAGGAAATATATGAATTCAAAAGAACAAATAAAAGTAATAATTGCAAGAGAGGGTTTAACTGCAAAACGTTTAGCTGATATGCTTACTGAAAAAACTGGTAAAAAATATACTCAAAGTAGTATAAATAATAAAATATTTTTAAGTTCTTTTAGATATGATGAAGTAAAAACTATTGTTGAAATGCTAGGGTATAAAATAAAGATAGAAAAAGATTAGGATTAAATGTACATCTTAGCTTTAAAAATATTAAGAAAATTTACAAAATAGAGAAAAAAGCGAAAGTATTATATTATAGACAGGTGAGGAGTTGGATTTGTCAATTTTTTTGATAAATCTAAAGATGTAGGGAAATATCGTCTGTGAAAAAATTTGTTCTGGGGATACTGTTGCTTTTTTTCAATACTTTAATCTCATTTGCAGATAATACTGCAAGTATGGATTTTAGTGTAACAGTACCATCATACGTGCAAATTCAATCTGTAACCAGTCCTGTTTTAGTTGCTAATATCACTGATAGAACAGGAAATTTATATGCACCTCTTTCAAGTAAATTTAAAGTAATTACAAACAGTAGAAATACAAAAACACTTTATTTAAAAGCAAATACAGTTACGGATAACGGTTATGAAGAAGCAATGTTTGAACAAGGTGGAAGAGTTTATATAGCATTTGCAAACCTTGCTAAAACTCCTAAATCACAAGCTTTAGCTAATTGTAAAATGGGAGCTTTACCAAAAGATAGTCCGGGAATTGTGGCTTATCCAGTTAATTCTATTTTGGGTGCAGAACATAAATATATAAATTCTAAAAATAAATATGAAGTATATGTTAATAATGGAACAACTTTTATTACGGTAAATGTTGGGTCTAATGTGCTTAAAAATTCTTTTGCTTCAAATGATCCAAAAGGTTTTTACCAAGCTGTCTTATCTCTAACAGAAGCTGATATTTAGATTTTAAAAATTTGGAGTATGGAAATTAATAATAAGAAGAGAGAATATTTTATACAAAAATTAAAGACAATACTAATATTGTCTTTAATTTTGTTTAGTTTCCCTGCAAATGCTAATGAAGCTGATTTTTCATATTTTGAACTTGCAAATACAAAGCCGATAAAACTAATAAATCCTTTGTATTTGGATACTTCTAAATTAGACAAACCTACATTAAAAATACAAACATCTGCCCCTTATTATGGAGATTTTGATGAATCAGATTATTTCTCCTCAACGATTGACGATACACCTGATAATTTTGATTCAAATGCCCCGCCTCAAGCAAATTCACCTCCTATTAATGAAATTGCAAAACCCCAGCCTGAGAATAATCAAAATATTATTCCTGTTAATGACTTTTTTACACCTCCTGTGAATGAGGAAGTTTCTCCTATTCAAGACGCAGATGAGGTTTATTCTGCTGAAATAAATTCCGATGATAAAGTTAATTTAGAAGGAAAAATTATAAATAGAATATCAGTTGAAGGTTTGAGGGTTATTCAGCCAAGCTTTATTTATTCAAAAATTAAAACTCAGGAAGGTTCATTATTTAATGAAACACTTTTACAACAGGATTTACAAAGATTGTATGCAACAGGTTATTTTACTGAACAGATGACTATAGAACCTAATGAAAATGAAGATGGTACTATTGAATTAAAATTTGTTTTAAAAGAAAATCTATTGGTAAGTGATGTTTCCATAGTTGGAAATACTGTAATTTCTTCAATGGAATTAATGCCTTTTGTAATACCTTTAAAGGGTTTGCCACAAAATATTTATGAAATTAATAATTCAATAGAAAAACTGACAGATTATTATCATTCAAAGGGATACATTTTAGCAGGAGTAAGTTCTGTAGTTGATGACCCTGATGGGGCTTTAACTTTAAGTATAAATGAAGGAATTATTGATAAAATATTTATCGAAGGTAATGAAAAAACAAAAGATTATGTAATCGAAAGAAACATAATGACTCAACCCGGTACTGTTTATAATGAAAATTATTTAAAAGAAGACCTTGCAAGAGTTTATTCTACTAAAATATTTAAGGAAGTAAATCGGGAAATTTATCCGAGTGATACAGTAGAAGGCGAGTATAATGTTAAAGTAGTGGTGAAAGAAGACTCTTCTAACAGTTTGGCTGTAGGAGGAGGAATAGATAACGCTCTTGGAGCATTTGGTTCTATTAGTTATAATGAAAACAATTTCTTAGGAAGAGGACAAAGGCTTACTCTTTCAGGCATTTTAGGTTCAGGGATTTTATTAAGTGATGCTTCTATAAAAAATAGAATGAATTATCAGTTAGAATTAAGCTTTTTTGAACCGCATTTTCTGAATGCTGATAATTCTTTGATGAGTAAGCTTTATTATAGAGATTTAGGGAGCTGGCAAATTCCATTAGCAATAGAACGCAGATTTGGAATGAGTGCAGGAGTAGAGCATAAAGTTCGTGGTTATGATAATTTAACTACTAATTTTACTGCTGGAATTGAACATATTAGTTTAAGTGAAGGTGATTTTAATAAAATCTCAGCATTGTATGCTAAAAATAATTTAGATATTGCACAAAGAGCTAAACAATTAACCGGTGGGTTTTTCATTAATCTTGCTCCGGGCGTAAAATATTCAACTCTTGATTCAGAAGATGATCCGCGAAACGGTATTATAGCTAATGCTAAATTTATAGAAGCTATAAGTTTGACTGATTTTAAAAATACAAACGGAAGATTAGCCGGTGGAGTAACTAAATATTTTCCAGTAAGAAGTAAATCATCTTTTTCTTTAACTGCTCGAGGAGGAGTTAAAGTTCACGGTGATGATATGCCGGAAGTTATGGCGTTTCGTTTAGGCGGACCTTATACAATAAGAGGTTTTAGAATGAGCGGGGTAGGAACTGGGGATGCGTTTTTAATGGGTTCTGCTGAACTTGCAACGCCTCTTCCGTTCTCCGACAGAGTAAAATGGGATTTCTTTAAGAAAATAAGACTGACTTTTTTTGTTGATGCAGGAAAGGTATTTGATCCTACAATTTCGAGCGTATTATACGATAGACCCAATAGTGCGATTACAGCAGGTATTGGTTTAAAAGTTTATGTTCCTGGAGTTGGACCGATTTCTGTTGATTATGGTATACCTATTACAAATCCTGGAGAGTACGGCTCTCGCAATGGCTATTTCACTTTTGGTACAGGGGTAAATGGCTTGGGATGGTAAATTAAAACTACTTAATTCATAATGTGATAAGTAACTTTATCATAATTTTACAGGTTCAGGATGTTCTAATTCTCTTTTAATATCTTCTACTGACACATGAAGAACAGGTGAATTGTCATCTTTTTTTAAATATACATCAGTAATACCGGCTTGTACTATAAATCTTTTACATAAAATACATATAAAATTATGCCCATAAATATACATAGTAGCACCCATAGAACGATCTTGTCCTGCCTGAATTATAGCATTTTGTTCCGCGTGGATTGAACGGCAAGTTTCATAACAAGTACCTGATGGAATATTATTTTTTATTCTGTAGCACTCCCCTCTTTCATAACAAGATTCAACGCCGGAAGGAGTTCCATTGTAACCGGTAGCCTTAATTTTTTTATCCTGACCTACAATAACTGCTCCAACTTGTGCTCGTAAACAATTAGATCTTGATGAACAAGTCTTTGCCATATCTAAAAAATATTCCGTCCAAGATTTTATTGTCATATTTATTCCTCTATTCTTTATAGAAATTATACAATAAAAAAGCTGCATTTTATGCAGCTATAATATTTAAAGTAAAGTGTAGGGTAAATAGTTTATTGCTTATTACTTTTCGTAATTTCAGCAATTAAGATTTTACAGCGACTTCCTCTTTGAAATAATCGACGACGGTGTCTAATACATTGTCAAAGAAGAAGTCCAATTCTTCTGATAATGACATATTAATATTGTTCATTTTTAGATTTTCTGTTTGATTAAATCTTGATAACATTTCATTTTCGATACGCATATTTTTTAATCCTTTCCTAAAAATTCTCGGGTTATCTTTTCTATTTTTATTTGCTTTTGCTTACAAATTTTATATCGACATATTTAATGAAAACTTTAGGATTTCTCTAGGTTTTGTTACAAATATTTACAAACCTAAAAATATTATTATGCTAAAAGGTAGCAACATTAACAATGTTACTACCTTTAGATTTTTACTTAATTATTAAAAAATTAGTTTTTATTCTTTCTTTTATAATAATCTTCAATAAATCCGGTATTAAATTTTCCACTCATAAATACTTCATCCTCAACGATTTCTTGGTGGAAAGGTATTGTTGTTTTAATACCCGTAACAACATACTCTTTTAAAGCTTGATACATTCTACGTCTAGCTTCGTTTCTATTTTCTCCCCAACAAATCAATTTACCAATCATAGAATCATAATAAGGCGGAATTGAATATCCAGGGTACACGTGAGAATCAACTCTTATACCAAAACCTCCGGGAGCAAAATATCCGTCAATTTTCCCAGGGCAAGGCATAAAATCATTATCAGGATCTTCAGCATTTATTCTACATTCTATAGCATGGCCTCTTAATAAAACATCATCTTGGGTGTAACCTAATTTTTGTCCGGAAGCAACAAGAATTTGTTCTCTTACAATATCAATTTGAGAAATCATCTCCGTAACACAATGTTCAACTTGAACTCTTGTATTCATTTCCATAAAATACCATTTTCCGTCATGATCAAGTAAGAATTCACAAGTTCCGGCTCCTTCATACTTAATTGCTTTTGCAGCTCTTACAGCTGCTGCACCCATTTCTTTTCTTGTTTTTTCATCAATTGCAGGAGATGGAGCTTCTTCTAATAATTTTTGATGACGACGTTGAATAGAACAATCTCTTTCTCCTAAGTGAATAACATTTCCAAAAGAATCCCCTAAAATCTGAACTTCTATATGTCTAGGGTTTTCTAAGAACTTTTCTGCATAAACTCCCGGATTTCCAAAGAATTTTTCGGCTTCCTGCTGACATAAGTTCATATTAGACTCTAATTCATCATCATTTCTTACAATTCTCATGCCTTTTCCGCCACCACCTGCTGTAGCTTTAAGAATTATTGGATAACCTGCTTTATGAGCAAATTCTCTAGCTTGTTCAACGCTTTCCAACAAACCTGTTCCCGGAGTTACAGGAACATTGTTTTCTATCATTGTTTTTCTTGCAGTAGCTTTGTCACCCATTTTTCGCATTGATTCTGCTGAAGGCCCAATGAATTTGATACCGTGTTCTGTACAGATATCAACAAAATCTGCTCTTTCTGACATAAAACCATATCCCGGGTGAATTGCATCGCAACCTGTCATTAATGCAGTTGAGATAATTGCAGGAATGCTTAAATAACTTTGTGAGCTTGGTGCAGGCCCTATACAATATGCATCTGTTGCTAATCTTACGTGCAAAGATTTTGCATCTGCTTGTGAATATATTGCTACTGTAGGAATCCCTAACTCTCTACAAGCTCTTATTACTCTTACTGCGATTTCGCCTCTATTTGCTACCAATACTCTTTTAAACATATTCCTATTCCTTATAATCAGTAAATAGTAAATGTTCACTATTCACTATTCACCAATCACTATTCACTAATTATTCTACATACATTAAAACTTGACCAAACTCTATTGGGTCACCGTTTTTAACGCAAATTTGAACAACTTTACCAGCTTGTTCTGATTTGATTTCATTCATTAACTTCATTGCTTCAATAATACATACAACATCCCCTGCTGCAATAGTAGAACCTACTTCAACAAAAGGTGCAGCATCAGGTGATGATGCAGCATAGAAAGTTCCTACCATTGGAGATGTAATTGCTTTTCCTTTTACTTCAGGCTCTTTTGTTGCTGCTGTTTGCGAAGCTGGAGCTGCTGAAGTTTGTGGAGCAGACATTACCGGTTGTGCTACAGGTGCTGATACCATATTTACTTCAGGTAAATCTTTTCTTATTGTTATAGCTTGTTCGCCATCTTCTAAAGAAATTTCTGTTAAACCGTTATCTGCAATTATTTTTGCTAATTTTTCTATATAATCTGATTCAAATTTCATTTATGTTCTCCTTTTACTAGAGCTAATAGTGAATAAATGTGTAATGACTTTAATAGAACATTACACATTTTTTCTTTTATAAACTCTTATACACGATCTAAGTATTCGTTACTTCTGGTATCAACCCTAATTACATCACCATTTGAAACAAAGAATGGAACTTGTACCACCGCACCTGTTTCCAATGTTGCAGGTTTTGTTCCGCCTTGTGCAGTATTTCCCTTTTCTGATGGTGGAGTATCTACTACTTCTAATTCTACGTGTGCTGGAATATCTACACCAATGATTCTCTTGTCATGCATTAATACTTGAACTATCATATTTTCTTTTAAATACTTAACACCATCGCCTACTTGAGATTCGTTTAATTGTAATTGTTCATATGATTCGTTATCCATCATAACGTAATCTTTACCTTCTTTATATAAATATTGCATTTCTCTACGATCTAGCATAGCTTTTGCAACTTTTTCACCTGCTCTAAATGTTTTTTCTATTACGTTTCCTGATTCAACATTTTTTAATTTAGTTCTTACAAACGCTGCACCTTTTCCGGGTTTTACGTGTAAGAATTCTACAACAGTCCATAAACCATTATCTAATTCTAATGTTAAACCGTTTTTCAAATCGTTTACTGATATCATACCGACTCCTTAAAATTCATATCTAATACTTATCTATTCTTATTTTGATACTAACATAAATGATTTTTTCTCGCAACTCTTCTAAAAATACCATTATTTAAGCCTCCTGGCTTATTTTTAAAATTTTACTTGGCAAATAAAATTTTTTAATTATAATAAAAAGACACCCTGAAATCAGGGGGAGGAAATATACACTGTCCGAAAGGTATTTTTATGATTAGTAATAATATCGCTTTTTTATCCCAAAATGCCAGAGCTAAAAATAATTTATCAAAGAGTAACACTACAAACCCGCAAAGAATTGCTATTAAACATAAATTTCAAGCAAAACTTAAACAATCACATATGAATTTATTCAATTTCATCAATGATGATTTTAGTTTTTTCAAGAAATAAGGGTTTGAGCAAATTTTAAGGATTCTTCGGTCACTTCGCCGCCTGCAAGTTCCGCAATAGCTTTTAATTTTGCTTCGCCATCTAATATTGAAATGTTTACATTTGTTGAATTTTCTTGAGTTTTCTTTACATAAATATGCTTATCTGATTTTGAAGCTATTATTGCTTGATGGGTTATCATAATTATTTGCATGTATTTTGATAACTCTTTTACCTCATCTGCCACTGATTGAGATGTTTTTCCCGAAATTCCAGTATCTATTTCATCAAAAATAACCGTATCAATATTATCACTTTGAGCAAATATTGTTTTTATCGCAAGCATTACTCTTGAAATTTCTCCACCTGAAGCTACTTTAGCTAACGGTTTTAAATCTTCGGAAATGTTTGTTGAAATTAAGAATTCGACTTTATCAATCCCATTTGATGTTAAATCAGTTTTCTCAAAATCTATAGCAAATTTTACTTTTGGAAGTTCCAATTTTTCCAATTTCTCTACAATTAATGAAGATAATACGTTTGCATAATTTTTTCGCTCTAATGAAATTTCTTCTGCCAATTTTTGTAATTCATTCTTCTTAATTTGTATATCTTGTTCTAATTCTTCTATGTTTTGAGTTGAAAATTCTATACCTTCCAATTCTTTTCTTAAATTTTCACCTTGAGAAATAACATGCTCTAAACTTCCACCATATTTTCGTTTCAATTTATCCAACAAAAATAAACGTTCTTGAATTGAATTAATTTTTTCCTCGTCGTTATCCAACGAACTTGAATAATTCCTTAAAGTTGAGCCTAAAACTTTCAATCTTTCTATCAAATCAATCAATTCGCTTTCTGATTCTTCCAAAGAATTATCCATCATACAGGCTTTTGATAAATTTGTTTTTATTTGAATTAAACCATCTAATATTGCTCCATCATCACCTGAAATTGACCAATACGATGAACCTGTTAGGTCTTTTAATTTCTCTACATTTTCTAAAATATTTAATTCATTTGTTAATTCTTCATCTTCAGTAATTGATGTTATTTGAGCTTCTTCAATCTCATTTACTTGAAACCTTAAAAAATCAATTTGTTCTTCTGTTTTATTAGCAGAATTTTTTAATTCTTCTAATTTAGATAACATATTTTTGTAGTTTATAAATTCTTCTCTATATCTATCAAGCTTTGCTCCGCAAGTATTTTTTGTATATGAATCCAATAATGTTATATGGTATTTAGGTTGTAAAAATGAATAAGTTTGATGTTGAGAATGAATATCCAAAAATAATTCTCTAAAATTTTTCATAAACTCCTGATTGACTAAACATCCGTTTATTCTAGAACGAGAAGCTGTTAGAGTTATTTCTCTGGATAAAATTATTTCTTCACCTGAATTATCTATTCCGTTTTCTTCAAATAATTTCGATAAATCTTGTTTTTTATTAATTATTGTTAATTCAATTATGGCCTTGTCTTTACCGTTTTTTATAACTTCTTTAGAAACTTTTGCACCAAAAGCTATATCGATAGCATTTATTAAAATACTTTTTCCTGCACCTGTTTCTCCGGTAATTATATTTAAACCCTCAGAAAATTCTAAATCTAATTCATCTATTAATATATAATTTTTGATAAATATCTTTGATAACATACCCTAATTACTCTTCCAAATCATCATCTTCTTCTTCTTGAATTTGATTATCTTCTTCTAGTTCATCTTCTGAAACTTCTTCAAATTCATCATTAATTTCTTCTTCACTATTTTCATTATCTTCAATATTGTCTTCTTCCAATGTATCTTCTTGACTTTCCTTATCATCAAGATTTTCTGTCTGATACTCTTCAATTTGATTTTGAGGAAGCAATGTTTCTTTTCCCAATTTTGATTCTATATATTTTATTTCTTCTTTAATAATTTTTTTAGGAAAAGTTAGTGTATATGGATTATTTAAGGCCAAATTTAAATTTTTATAATATTCATCCATTTGTCCGATAAATTTATAAACTCTTGCAAGACAATAATATAAATCTCCATTTGCTTCCTTTTCAAGCTGTGTATGCAAAATTTCTAAAATTTCTTCGATATCATTTTCTTTCAAACATATTTTTGTTAAAAGCTCATAAGCTTGAATATCATTGGAATTATATTGAATAGTTTTTAATAAATAATTTTTTGCTTCATCCAGATTTCCTGATTTAAAAGCAATTGCTCCTAAATTAAAATATGCCCAACTATAATCCGGAGATATTTCTAAAACCTTATTATAACTTTGAATAGCAAAATTAGTTAATCCGTCTTCTTGATAAATATAGCCTAAATAAAAATATGCAAAAACATCATTAGGATTTAATTCAACTGCTTTTTGGAAATTATCCATTGCTAAGTGTTTTTCTTCTTTTTTAAAATAACAAAGTCCTATATTAAAATAACAATTACCATCTTTATTATCTGTTTCAAGAACTTTTTTAAAAACAGAAATTGCTTCATCCCATTCATTTAGTTCAACTAAAACTTCTCCCAAATTATAGTAAAAATCTTCCTGTGGTGAAAGTTCTATTGCTTTTTCATACATTTTTCTCGCATCAGAAAATTGTTTTAATTTTTCATATACAATTCCGAGATTATAATAAAGTTCTGCATCTTCAGGAAAATATTTTATTAAATATTTCAAATTCCCTTCCGCTTCTTCATTAAACCCTTGATTTACTAGTAAAATAGAAAGTTCTCTTCTTGCTTGAAAATTTGAAGGATCATTTTTTAATAAATTTTGTAACGTTTCAATATCATAACCCATATATCGATTATAACTTAAAATTTATTGAACTCAATTAAAAATTGTTGTAATATAGATTAAAAAGATTGTGAGGTAAATTGTGAAGGGAAAAGCTTTTAAATTCGGAGATAACATTTCAACAGATCACATTGCACCGGGAAGATTATTCCATTTGCGTTCTGATTTAAATGAATTTGCAAAACACGTTTTAGAAGATGCTGATGAAAATTTTGCAAAAAATATGTCAAAAGGCGATTTTGTTGTTGCAGGAAATAATTTTGGGCTTGGATCTTCAAGAGAACATGCTCCTCAAATTATTAAAATTGCAGGGGTGGGAGCAGTAATTGCTAAATCTTTTGCTAGAATTTTTTACAGAAATGCTATAAATATCGGTCTACTGGCAATTGAATGTGATACTGATGGTATTGATGCCGGAGATGAATTAGATTTGGATATAAAAGCAGGTACTTTAAAAAATATTACAAAAGGAACAATTATTGCTATAGAACCATTACCTGATGTTATGATAAAGTTATTAGAGGATGGCGGATTAATTGAACATATTAAAAAGAATGGTGATTTAATTCTCGGATAGTGTATTGAATTAAAAATTAACTTTTAAAAAAGGTCGATTTCGAATTATTTCAAAATCGACCTTTTTATCTATTTTGTCACTAATTACATAAATCTGAAGTTTATATAAACAGAGCTTATCAAAAGTGAGACAAATACAACTGCAACACCATATTTCATAAATCTCATAAAGAACATAGGATGTCCTTCTTTTGCAGCATTTTCAGAAACAATAACGTTTGCAGCAGCACCAATCATAGTCATATTACCACCAAGACAAGCACCTAATGATAGACACCACCATAGAGGAGTTGTATATTCAGCTCCCATAGTTTTTTGAATTTCTACAAGCATAGGTGACATTGTTGCTGTGTATGGAATATTATCAATAATACCTGAAATTACACCTGATGCCCATAAAATAAGCATTGAAGCAGCTTCTTGAGAACCTTGAGTAACTTTCAATATCCATTCTGCCATTAATTTTATACCGCCTGATGCTTCTACACCACCGATTATAATAAATAAACCAATAAAGAAAAATATTGTATTCCATTCAACATCTCTTAAGATATCAGTTGGTTTTTCAAATAATAATAAGAAACTTGCTCCTAACATTGCTGCTACACAGGTTTCTATATGTGTCATATCGTGTGTTACAAAGCCTAAAATTACTAAAGCTAACACAATCATTGATCTTATCATTAAGTTTTTGTCAGTAATTGTTTTTGAATTATCAATATTAGCAACTTCTTGCATTTTTTCAGGAGTTGCGTGTAATTTCTTCTTGAATACTAATGCCAATAAACCTAATGTTACTAATAATATAACAGCAATTACAGGAGTTAAACTATTTATGAAATCCATAAATGAAAATCCTGCTGCACTTCCAATAATAATGTTTGGAGGATCACCTATTAATGTAGCTGTTCCACCGATATTAGATGCAAATATTTCAGTTAACAAATAAGGAATCGGATCTATTTCTAATTGTCTTGCAATAAAGAATGTAACAGGCATAATTAGAATTACAGTTGTTACGTTATCCAAAAATGCACTTGTTATAGCTGTAAATAAGCCTAAGGCTATTAATATTGCGATAGGATGACCTTTGGTCATTTTTAAAAGAGCATTTGCTATATAGTTAAAAACTCCGCTTCTTGTTGTAATGCTTACTATTATCATCATTGACACTAATAAGAAAATTACATTAAAATCTACAAAATTAATAAAATAATGTGGATTTAATACTCCATCAATACTTTTAGCTTGACTTACCAAACCCAGTAATATCGTAATACCAGCTCCTAAAAGAGCAATTGTAACTTTAGGAATTTTTTCTGTCGCTATGAAGATATAAGCGAGAATTAGAATTCCTGCCGAAATCAACACATTATGTGCTGACACAAAACTGTGAATTAATTCCATAATCTTTCCTTTCTTTTTTTAATAATTTCTAATTTTGAATTATTATTTTACTATTATGGTGCATTTGGATATACTTCCGTTTTAAATAGAAAGGCAAGTGTATTTATATTATTATTTATATATTTTTTTTCTGTAAATTTATAATCTAAATCAAAAAAGTTAAATGTTTTTATCTCAAGATTACCAAAAGTTCCATTATTATCATTATTGGTATTTGAAACTACAAAAAAACTTTTTGTATCAACGGTTGAAATAATATCACAGTGGAATTCATCTTCTATATTTGTTATAGAATTTATTGAACAAAATTCTTTGGCATTAACAGTGTTAGTTAATGCAATTATTGAGAATATAATAATAAAAAATATTTTTATTAAAATTTTCATACAAGAATTTTAGCATAAAAATTAAATAAAAATTTTAATGAATATATGTATTAATATAAGAATAAATATCAAATTTTTTGCTTAAAGAATTAAAAGTCATTCTTCTGGTTTTCCCTGTAACGATAAAATCTTTAAAAGCTCTATCGTGTAAACCGCCTATTGCCCAAAGTATTCCTACATAACCATTAGATGAAGGAGAATCATATGCATATTTATCATTCAAATAAATTGCTGTTTTTAAAGCTTCTTGAGGAGTTGGTGACCATTCTAAAATTTTTTTTGCCCAGTACATTCTCAAATATCCATGAATTACACCTTCTGTTTTTAGTTGAATTTGTGTTGCATTCCACAATTTATCATGAGTTTTAGAATTTTCTAATTCTTTTTCAGTATAAATATAATTTCTTAAATCATTTTTGTGTATTTCTAAAGAAACTTTTGCCCAATTTGGAATACATTTAAGTGATTTAAAATTTTTGCAATACAAACAAAAATTATCAGCTAATTCTTTTCTAATTATTAATTCTTCAAGAAAAGTTTCTTTATTACCTTCACTTACATTTGATTTTATGACCTCTAGAGCAACTCTTTGAGAAGAAATAAATCCAAGATTTAAATATTTTGATAAATTCGATAAAACATTTTTAGTCGGATTATTTTTTAATTCAGAATAATATGGAAGTTTATTTTTTATAAAATCTTGTAAAACATTTTCAGCTTCGGTTTTTGCTGAAAAATTTTTAGGATATTCTGTTAAAAAAGAATATATATTATTATAGATTTTTCTCCTTAAAGTTACTGCTCCGTATTCTTGTTTGTCTGAAATAAATCTTGCAGGAATAATATTATGACTGTCAATTTCGTAAATTTTAAAGTTTGTATTTTTAAGCCATTTTCTATTTAATATAGGATTAAAATCAATAATTAAAATAGATGTATTTAATTTTTTTAAATAATCTAAAATATTTTCATTATCGGATAAAACTTCAAAATCTAAATTATTATTAATAAAGTCTTTTTTGGTATTTTCAATTTGTTTTTCGATAAAATTTTGTTTAGGCAAATATTTATAAAATATTTTAGGATGAATAATTTGTAGTGGGAAATTCAATTCTTTAGATTTTTCCAGTGCAAGTTGTAATGCAAAATTGTCTTTAACTCGTAATTCTCTTTCACATAAATATACAATTTTTCCTGTAGAAATCTTATAATTATTCAAATCAAAAACTCTTAGAGGATTAATAATAACTTCTGTTTTTATGTTATTTGATATATAAGTTAAAAAAGTATTTTTTACAAATTTTTGCATAATAGATTTTTTATAAAAAATACTTATAAAGATATTAACTAAATATCTAATATTTAAAAAAAAATATAATTAATTCATTTATCAAAATAAAAAATTGATATTAGTTTTAAAAGATTTCACGTGATATAATTTGATTATGTCAGATAAAATTACAATTAAGGGTGCGAGAGAACATAATTTAAAAAATGTATCTTTAGAAATTCCAAGAAATGAATTAGTTGTATTTACAGGAGTTTCCGGTTCAGGAAAAAGTTCGCTTGCTTTTGATACTATTTTTGCGGAAGGTCAAAGACGTTATATAGAAAGTCTTTCTACATATGCTCGTCAGTTTTTGGGTCAGATGGATAAACCGGATGTAGATTATATTGATGGACTTACGCCTGCGATTTCAATTGACCAAAAATCAACAAGTAACAATCCACGCTCAACTGTCGGAACTGTTACGGAAATCTATGATTATTTAAGACTTTTATATGCAAGAATTGGAACTCCATATTGTCCTAAATGCGGAAAACCTATAAAACCACAAACAATTGATGAAATTGTAAACAATATTTTAAAATTAGAAACGGGAACAAAAATTCAAATCCTTGCTCCGCTTGCTAAAGGTAAAAAAGGCGAGTTTCAATCTTTATTTGAAGAATTAAGACAAGAAGGCTTTGTGAGGGTTAAAGTTGATGGTGAAATTTATAATCTTGATGAGGATGAAATAAAACTGGCTAAAACTAAAGCTCATACAATTTCTGTTGTGGTAGATAGAGTTGTAGTCAAGCCGGAAGCCAAATCAAGAATCGCTGATAGTGTGCAAATTGCTCTAAAAAAAGCTGATGGAGTCATAAACATTGATGTTATCGGGAAAGAAGAATTAATTTATAGCGAAAAACTTGCTTGTCCTGACTGTAATTTAAGCTTTGAAGAATTAACTCCTCGTATATTTTCATTCAATGCTCCTTATGGTGCTTGTGAAAAATGCGGAGGAATTGGAGTAGATTTTAAAATTGATCCTGATTTAGTAGTCCCTGATAGAGAAAAGTCTGTTAATGAAGGTTGTATTTACCCCTGGAGTAAGTCTTCTACCGGATATTATGAAGATGTTTTAAATGCAGTAAAAATGGAATATAAAATGGATTTTGATATTCCGTTTAAGGATATGCCTAAAGAACATCAGCAAATTATTTTATATGGTTCAGATGATAGAATTCCTATGCGAATTCGTGAATTCGGATCCAAAAGATATCGCACAACAATGCAGAAGTTTATTGGTGTCATTCCGTTTTTAATGAAACACTACAATGTAGATAGCGAGTATTGGAAAGCTGAAATAGAAAAATACATGGTAACAACGCCTTGTGAAAAATGCGGCGGTGCTAGACTTAAACCTTTTCCTCTAGCTGTTAGGATTAATGGAAAAAATATTCATGAATTTTGTTTAATGCCGATTGATAAAGAATTAGAATTTATAACTGATTTGTATTTAACTCTTTCTGATTTCCAAATGAAAATCGGAAAACAGATTTTAGATGAAATTAGGGCAAGATTAAAGTTTTTATGTGATGTAGGACTAAATTACTTAACACTTGCAAGAACTTCAGGTACATTATCAGGAGGTGAAGCACAAAGAATAAGACTTGCAACACAAATCGGAAGCGGACTTTCAGGAGTTTTATATGTTTTAGATGAGCCTTCAATTGGGCTGCACCAAAGAGATAATGAACGTTTGATAAAAACTTTACTTAAATTAAGAAATATGGGGAATTCCTTAATTGTAGTAGAACATGATGAAGATACAATTCGAAACGCTGATTATATCGTTGATATTGGTCCTAAAGCAGGAATAAATGGTGGAAATATTATTGCTCAAGGAACTGTTGAGGATATTATTAAAGCTGAAGATTCTATCACCGGTAAATATTTAAGTGGAGAATATCATATTCCTTTACCTAAAAAAATAAGAGAAGGAAATGGGGAATTTTTACAAATAAGAAATGCTCATTTGAATAACTTAAAAAATATAGATTTAGATATTCCATTAGGTAAAATTGTTGTTCTAACTGGTGTCTCAGGCTCCGGAAAATCAACATTAATGCAAGATCTGATTTATGAGTATGCACTGCATAAATTAAGAAAGAACAAACCGAAACCTCAAGGAGTAGATGAGATTTTAGGATTTGAACACTTAGATAAAATTATTGATATTGATCAATCTCCAATAGGAAGAACTCCACGTTCTAATCCTGCAACTTATACAGATGTATTCACTCCGATAAGAGAGCTTTTTGCAAAAACTAACGAAGCTAAAATGCGAGGATATAAACCTGGCAGATTTAGTTTTAATGTAAAAGGCGGACGTTGCGAAGCTTGTAGTGGTGATGGGGTTTTAAAAATTGAAATGAACTTCTTATCTGATGTGTATGTCAAATGTGATGTTTGTAAAGGTAAAAGATATAATAATGAAACATTAGAAGTTAAATATAAAGGAAAAACTATTTCTGATGTATTAGAAATGAGTGTTAAAGAAGCGTATGAGTTTTTTGAAAACATTCCTCAAATAGCAAATAAGCTCAAAACTTTAAATGATGTAGGTCTTGATTATATCAAATTAGGTCAGAGTGCAACAACTTTATCAGGTGGTGAAGCACAAAGAATTAAATTAGCGGCTGAGTTAAATAAAAGAGCTACCGGAAAGACTTTGTATCTTCTTGACGAACCTTCCGTAGGACTCCATTGGTATGATTTAGATAAATTAATAAAAATTATTCAAAAACTTGCTGATAATGGAAATACTATTTTAATAATCGAACATAATTTGGATTTAATTAAAATTGCAGATTATATTATTGATCTTGGTCCGGAAGGCGGTAATGCAGGTGGAGAAGTTGTTGCTTGCGGCACTCCTAGAGAAATTATTGATAATAAAAATTCGTATACAGCTCAATATCTTAAAACATTTTTTTAGAAATTTTTAATTTTATTATAAACTATAATTTGCTTTTCTGTTCTAATTCAGCTCGATAACGCTTGTAATTGTTATTTAATTCAGTTAAACTTATCGCTTTATCAATAGCTTGAAGAGCGTGTTCATAATCTCCTGCGATTTCATATGAATGAGCTAAATAAAAATATGAAAACGGTGAATTTTCCATCTCTGCAATAAGTTTTGATGAATTTATTCTTCTTTGATCATATTTAGCTTTTAATCTTTTTGATTCAATTAAATCCTCTTCAGCTCCTTTTTCGTCACCAAGAGCTCGTTTGATTTTACTTCGTTTCCCGTATAAATAATATGAATTGATGTCTCCTTCGACTTCATCAATTGCTTTATTAATGTAATCTAATGCCATTTGATTATTTACATTTATAAAGCTATCTGCATTTTCAACATAACGACGCATTGTATCAGTTTTTACGATAGTTGTGTTAAAAGTATATTTAATAGTAAGGCTTTCTTTAGAAGTGTTTGCAGGGAATTTATCAAACGGAGCAGCTTTCTTTAAAGCTTCTAAAGTTGCTTCATCAAATACAGGATTATTAGAGCTTTCTATAATTTGAGCGTCTAGAAGATGTCCAAATCTGCTTACTTTAAACATAACAGTAGCGTGACCATCCTCTACAAAATCAGGCGGATCCCAACTTCTTTGAATTTTATTTTGAAGAGATGTCATATAATCAGAAAAACTTACCTGTAAATCTTGAGTCCCTCGATATTTGTTATAATCAAACTCCGAAGAAAATACAGGAAGTGCAAGCATAAATAAAATGCAAGCATAAATAAATCTTTTTACACAATACCCCATAAATTTATTTTATATTAAATCTAAAAATGAGTAAACTTTTTGTAAAACAGCTTTTACAAATTCTTCTTTCATTTTTATTCTTGGCGTTTCAGACGGTAATAAAACTTTATAAGTTAAAACTTTATTTTTTGTATAGATAGTTGAAAACATAAGTCCGACGGGTTTTTCTTTAGTACCTCCTGTTGGTCCTGCAATACCTGTTGTTGAAACACAAATATCAGCATGAGTTAATTCATATAATCCTTTTGCCATTTCATAAGAACATTCTTCACTTACTGCTCCAAAATTTTCTAGTGTTTCTAATCTAACTCCAAGCATTTTATGTTTTGCTTCATTAGAATAGGTAATTAAATTAAGATGTACAAATTCAGAGCTTCCGCTTATATCTGTAAGTTTTGAGCTTAAAAGTCCGCCAGTGCAAGATTCTGTTGTTGCTATTGTTAAATTTTTTTCAAATAATTTTTTTGCTACATCAAGTTCGATACTCATTTTTACCTCGTTTTTATTATATCTGAAAAAGTTTATAAGTAAAATTTCCTTCCATTTATGAGAGAAGGTTAGGAAGGGTGATAATTCATAAGTGGAGATGTTTATAAGTTTAGGAGTTTTTAAGAAATTATGTTGAGGAGTTTAGAAGGAGTTTTAGTTTCCCCTCCCCTTGAGGGAGGGGGTTAGGGGGTGGGGTGGATTTAAAAGAGGAGAATTTAATAAGTTTAGGAATGTATAAGAAGTTAACAAAAATTCTATTCACTACTCACTATTCACTAAATATAAGCTTTTGGTGCAAAAAATTGCCCCCTACGTACTAATTTAAAATGCACTCCTCACTCTTAACGCCTCACGCTTCACTGCTGGAGCAAGCTCCATCCTACTATTCTAAATATAAGCTTTTGGTGCAAAAAATTGCACCCTACGGACTTACTACGTGTTTTTGGGGGATATTTCAATTTCATCCCCTCCCTCAAGGGGCGAGTATTGTATGGGAGGAAAAATTGAGGTGGAGCTAATAATAAAATTCTACTCACACCTCACACCTCACTCATCACTAAAATTAATATGTCGTACGCTTTAGAATTATTTTTGATTTTTCGTTATACAAATTATGCTTGTACCAAACCCCTTCAAATTCTCCATCCGGTGTGAATAAATACTGACAATCTTTTGATACAAAATAGATTGCACTCACAGGAGTTCCTGAGATTCTGTATTGGATAGAATAATAAGGATAGTCAGGATATTCACCATAGATAAAATCAACGTATTTTAAGTTTCCTAAAGCATCATAATAATAAGCTTTTGAAACATCTTTTTTATCCTGAAGAGCATACATATAAATATTTTTCATTCTTTTATAATAAAAAGCCGAAATATTATAATCTCCGTATTCTTTATATCCTGCAGATGCTGCAAGATAATGTTCAATTCTTTCTTTATCTTTCAATTTATCTTTGAACTGAGATTTAAAATCTTCTTGTTTTACAACAGGGTTTTCAAATATTATATCTTTAACTTCATTAATTATGGCTTCTTTTTCAACAATTGATTTGTCTATCCAATCATATTTTATATCTGCAATATAAATGTCATTATAATTAGCTGAAACAAAAGGACAAACTAGTAAAAATAAAATAGTAGATAAAATTTTTTTCATCTTAAAACTCCATAATTTTATAATAAGTATATCACATTCTTTGAGTTTTATAGTATAATTAGAGCTATGGTAAGAATTTTAGATGGTAAAAATACTAACAAAGTTTCGCATCTTGTTTTCAGAGTATTAAAATTTCAAGAGCTTTTTACAAGAATATTAGAAGTAAATAATCCTGATAAAATGCCTTGTATATATGCAATGTGGCATGCTCATCAGTTTTGTATTCATGGAATACGTCATCGTTCAAAATTACATGTTCTAGTAAGTCGTTCTCGCGATGGTGAAATTATTGCAGATGTTGTAGAACGTTGGGGCTTCAAAACCGTTAGAGGTTCTAAGGGTAAAAAAGGTGCAGTAGAAGCTACAATGCAGATGATTTCTATATTAAAGAATGGTGAAAATTGTGCAATGATGGTTGATGGACCTAAAGGACCTGCAAGAGTAGTTAAAGACGGTGTGATAAAAATCGCAAAAATGGCAGGAGTTCCTATTGTTCCTGTATATTGGTATTCTAAAAATCCTACTTTTGCAAAGTTCCCATCTTGGGATGAAATGAGATGTCCCATTTTTAGTACAAATTTAATAAATCTTTATGGAGAGCCTATTTATGTTCCTCAAGACGGTGATGCGCTTGCAGAGGAACAAGCAAGATTAGAATTACAAAAAAGTTTAGAAAACCTCGAAAAAGAGGCTCCTAAAGCGTTTGATGAGGTATACAAATTCGGAATATGGAAAAGAAAACAAAATTAAAACTCCTTGCTATTCAAATGGAATCTGCTATTGGGGATTTAAAACTTAACATTGAAAGCGTTAAAAATTTGTTAGTGGCAAATTTAAATAAATATGAGCCTTTGGATTTTGTATTTTTGCCGGAAGTTTGGACAACAGGATGGTATTGTCCGAAGTTTCATCAAAATGCTGAAGATATAAAAAATTCCGATTCTGTTAAAATGCTTCAAGAAATCGCTAAAGAATATAATGTTAATATTATTGGCGGAAGCTTTATTCAAAAAAAAGGAGATAAGTATTTTAATACTTGTCCTGTAATTAATAGATGTGGGGAATTAATTTGTACTTATGATAAAAATCATTTATTTTCATATTATGGAGATAATGAAGGTGAATATATCGAAAAAGGAACTAATCCTGTAATTGCAGAAATAGAAGGCGTTAGAATAGGGATTTCAATATGTTATGATATTCGTTTTCCTGAAATTTATCGTGCATATAGAAAAGCAGGTGCTGATATTTTAGTTGATATGGCAGCTTGGCCCAAGAGTAGAAAAATTCATTGGGATAGTCTTACAACTGCAAGAGCTGTTGAAAATCAGTCTTATTTTGTGGCTTTAACTCAAACCGGACTTCTTAATGACGGTTCTGAAAATCTCGGACATTCTATGATTATTGATTATGAAGGTAAAATTTTAGATGAAATAAATGAGTTAGAAGGCGGAATTTATGCTGAAATTGATTTAGAAAAAATGTATGATTTCAGGGATAAATGTACTGTTTTAAAAGATATTAAAGACTCGTATGAGGTTATTATTAAATGAAAAAAATTTTAATAGTTTTATTGTTAATCTTGTTTTCTTGTTTTAATTTTGCTGATGCAAAAAGTACAAAACGAGATTTTAATTCAATAATTAATGAATCAGGGGTTGAAAAGAATTCAATTTCAGTTTCAATCAAAGATTTAAATACAGGCAAAGTTGTTTATCAATTAAATGAAAAAATTCTTATGCATCCTGCTTCTATCCAGAAAATTTTAACTTTACCTCCTGCTGTTGAAGTCTTGGGTGAAGATTATGAATTCTCTACAGAAATTTATAAAAGAGATGATAATACTTTTTTATTCAAATTGGGGGCTGATCCTTATTTAACAACTTCTGATTTAAGTAAATTAGCAAGTAAACTTACATTGGATACTAAAAAAGTTTTAATTGATGATAGTATTTTAGAAAAAAAAGATTGGGGTGAAGGCTGGCAATGGGATGATGATATGAATATCTTAATGCCAAGATTTAATTCATATAATTTAGATAGAAATCTTATTAAACTTACAATTATGCCTACTAATAAAGGAGAATTAGCTACAATTATTAATCCAAGCAGATATCCTTTAGTGTTTTTAAATAATGTAATTACTTCAGATAAAAACGATGTAAAAGTAACAAGAGATAATTCAATATCAAATAATGCACTAGCTTTAAATGGAACTGTTAATAAACCTGTTACTGTTTATGTTCCGACTAATAACTTAAAAAGATATTTTGATATTAAATTAATGAATACTTTAGCTGAGAAAAAAATATATTTAAAACAAAATTTTATAGTAGATAAAAAATTATCAAGTGATGTGGAGTTAGAAAAAATTACTCATCCGATTTCTCAAGCTATAGATGATGTTTTGAAAAATAGTAATAATTTAGTTGCAGAAACAACTGTAAAATTGGCAGGCGGAAAAAAATACGAAGATAAAGGAACTGATATAAACGGGATAAAAGTTTTTAATTCTTATTGTGAAAAAATGGGATTAGATAATTCCAGATTAAAAATAGTTGATGGAAGTGGTGTTTCTAAAAATAATCTTATAACAACTGATTTTATGACTGAGTTTTTAATAAAAAATAAAGATAATTCAGTTTTATCAAAACTTCCTAGCCCTGGAGAAGGAACTTTGACACATAGAATGCTTCCGATAAAAGATAATTTGAAAGCAAAAACCGGAACTCTAGCAGATATAAGTTCTATTGCAGGATTTTTGACTACAAAGAACAATAATAAATATGCATTTTGCATAATAATCAATGATCCGTCTTCAACTACTTCTGATATGAAATCTTTGGAAGATTACTTAATTCGTGAACTTTATTTAAAATTATAGGTATAAAATGTTTCAAGTAATTGCTCAATATCTTGAATATCTTGAGCTTGAAAAAGGGCTTTCTCAAAATACAATAGATGCCTATAGAAGAGATTTGTCTGATTTTTCATTTGGAGTGGATGATATTAAAAATATAGATAGAAATTTTATTGGAAGCTATGTTAGAAACTTAAGAGAAAAAAAATTAGCACCCACAAGTGTTATAAGAAAAGTGGCAACTCTAAGAGGATTTTTTAAATGGGCAACATCAGTTGGAATAATTGAAAAAAATCCTGCATCAACTTTAGAACAACCCAAAACCCCTCAAAGATTGCCAAAAGTTGTTTCTTTAAAAGAAATTGAAGAAATGCTTCATAACAATCTTACTCCAATAGAGCATGTGATTATGGAACTTTTATATAGCTGCGGTTTAAGGGTTTCAGAACTTGTTAATTTGAAAATTAATGATATAGATTTGAATTCAAAATATGTTCGTTGTTTTGGAAAAGGTTCTAAGGAAAGAATTATTCCGATAGGTGAAACTGCAAAAAATATTATTAAAACATATTTGCCTTATCGAGAACTTGTTATAAAAAAATTTAATATTGAAAGTAAAAGTTTACTTATTTTAGAAAATGGAAGATTTATAACAAGACAAGATGTTTATAATTTTATTCATGCTCAAGGTAAAATTATTCACAAAAATATTTCCCCACATACATTACGTCATAGTTTTGCTACTCATCTTCTGGAAAACGGTGCTGACTTAAGAGTAGTGCAAGAATTGTTAGGTCATAGTGATGTTTCAACTACACAGCTTTATACGCATATAAGTAAAAAACGTTTGAAAGAAGTTTATTTTTCGATTAATAAATCTTAATATTTCATGTAACAAATTTGCGATAAATCCGATTTTATGGTAATTTTACATTAGAATAAAATGGTGAGGATTTATGAAAAGCACAACACTTAGAAGATCAAATATTACCAGAGAAAAAGTTGCCATGATGGAAGCACTTAATCGCTATAATAAAACCCACATGGATGAAGATTTTTATAGAGTTCAAAACAAAAATCGTGAACTGGATGCTCTTTGGCAATCTTTTGGTATAAAATCTCAAAAGAGTGAAAAAGCTCCTCAAGTTTATTTTGTTACAGGTTTAGTTATTGGAGTTATTATTACTCTTGTTATTACAACTTTTGTTAGTTTATTGATTAATGTATCAACTCCTAAAGAAGATGTTGTGGCACCTGTTAAAAAGGTTTCTGTAGGAACAGGAAAATTTTCATTTATTCCTGCTGACAGTGCTTCTTCTAAAAAAGTAGCTGCACCTGTTGTTACTAATGAAGAATATGAAGTTAAAGAAGGTGATACTTTAGAAAGTATCGTAATAAGATTTTATGGTTCTTTTGATATGAATAAAGTAAATGCTATTCAAGAAGCTAATAAAATGGCAAATCCTAATGCTTTATCTATTGGACAAAAATTAATTATCCCTATGAATATTAATCAATAATTATGGCTAAACTTAAATCAAAATATGTTTGTCAAAATTGTGGATATGAAACAGCAGGTTATTTAGGAAAATGTCCTGAATGTGGCAGTTGGGCATCTTTTGTTGAAGAGATAAATACTCCTGCTAAAAAGGATGAAGTTTTTAGCGGAGTTTTAGAAACTTTACCTCCGATGAAACTTAATGAGATTGAAATGAATTCAGAAATTAGGATGAGTACGAATATTTCTGAATTTGATAGAGTTTTAGGTGGTGGAATTGTTTTAGGTTCTTTAGTTTTAATAGCAGGTGATCCTGGAATTGGGAAATCTACTATTTTGCTTCAAACTTCCGGAGAATTATGTAAAAATAATAAAAAAGTTTTTTATGTTTCGGCAGAAGAGTCTGCAAGTCAGATTAAGCTAAGAGCAGAAAGACTTGGCGTTAAGTCCGATAGTTTATACATTTACCCCCAAACGAATTTAGAGCTTATAAAAAAGCATATAGAAGATTTGAAGCCTGATTTAGTTATTATAGATAGTATTCAGGCAGTTTATACTTCTCAAATCCAAAGTAGTGCTGGGAGTGTTTCTCAAATAAGAGAATGTACAAATTCACTTATGCAAATTGCTAAATCTCAAAACGTATCAATTATTGTGATAGGTCATGTCACTAAAGAGGGAAATATTGCGGGACCTAAAGTTTTAGAGCATATGGTGGATACTGTAATACAATTTGAGGGTGATAAGTATAAAACATATAGAATTTTGCGTTCAATAAAAAACCGTTTTGGAAATACTTCAGAAGTCGGGATTTTTGAAATGAATTCTAACGGTTTAAGTGAAGTTATTAATCCAAGTGAATTGTTTTTAAAAGAATACAATCAAACCCAAACACCCGGAAGTACAATTATTGTAACAAGTGAAGGCACTCGTCCGCTGCTTGTGGAAATTCAGGCTTTAGTGGGAACAACTCCTTATCCTGCACCAAGAAGGGTGGCAAATGGAGTTGATACGGGTAGGGTTTTACAAATTCTTGCTGTTTTAGAAAAAAGAATTGGATTAAATTTGTCTAAACAGGACGTGTATGTCAATGTAATTGGTGGGATTGATGTAAATGAACCTGCCGCGGATTTGGGAATTGCTCTTGCAATTGTTACTTGTGTAAGGGATGTCGTTTTTGATTCACATACCGCAATAATTGGTGAGATTGGTTTATCAGGAGAAATTAGAGCGGTTAATCATATTGAAAAAAGAATTAATGAAGCTCAAAAATTGGGATTTAAGAAAATTATTATTCCTGAAGCTAATGATGTTCAAGAAGAGTTTAAAGACATTAAAATCATAAAAGTAAAAAAAATTATTGAGGCAATAAATCGTGGCATCATTAAATGTAATAACTGAAAAGTTTTATAAACCAATATTAGTATTAATTTTTGTAATAGGAATTTTAGTTCGTTTATTTTTTTATATAAAAAATTCTTCTTTATGGTTAGATGAAGCAAGTTTGGCTATAAATGTAGTACAAGGTTCTTATATAGATTTATTAGGAGGCTTGAAACTTTTACAGGCTTCGCCTCCTGCATTTACTATTATTTCTAAGTTTTTAGTAAATATATTTCCGATAGAAAATTTTTTTATAAGAGATTTAATATTAAGATTTTTACCGTTTATATCGGGAGTTTTGTCAATTTTTGCTTTTTATAGTCTTCTAAAAATAGTTTTTAAAAATAATCAAAATGCAATATTAACAGGTTTATTTTTTCTGGCATTAAATCCTGCAGCGGTATTATATTCTGTTCAATATAAACAATATTCTCTAGAATTACTTGTTGCAATCGTGTTATTAATTATTTTTTATAAGATATTACTTTTGAATCAAAATAAATGGTATTATTCTTTGATTATTGCTTTAGCACCCTGGTTTTCGTATTCATCATTTTTTATAATTATATCAGGACTATTTGGATTATTGTGGAGTAGTAGAAAAAAATTTGTAACGTTAATAATTCCTTTTATATTTAGTTGTCTTGTCTATTATTTTATTAGTTTAAAATCTGTGTTTAAAATTAATTATTCCGGAATGGATGAATATTGGAGCATGGCATATTCATTTTTTGAATTTAAACATCCTACAAGGATATTATATAGGTTGGGTGATTTGTTTACAATGTCTAAGTATCCGACATTAGTTGCAGGATTAATTTGTTTTATTGCAGAAGTAAAATATGTAATTTCTAAAGATCATCATTTTTATGAAAAAATATTATTTGTATTACCTATAATTTTAACATTATTTGCATCAATATTTCATAAATATCCGTTCTGTTGCAGACTTATATTATTTTTACTTCCGTTGTTATTTATAACAATTGTATCTTTGGATAAAATTTGGGGAAATATTTTGAAGCTAATTATAGTATTTATATTTGCTATATCTATATTTAATTATTTTCCTGATGCAAGGGAATATTACTATACTTATGCAAGAGATGTTGTTAACTACGTGTTAGAAAATAAAAAACAAAATGATGTTATTCTTTTAGATAATATGAACGCAGAATATAAATTGTATTTAGGCGAGTACGATGATGTAATGGTATTAAATGCGAATTGTTTGAAAAATAATATAGAAAAATGTGCAGAACAAATTTTATTACTTCCGCGAGGTAATTATTATTTTCTTTCTTCTTCATATTATGCAAAAGAAATAGTTCAAGAAATTGGTTTGAAACCAGTTGAGCTTAATTTAAGTTTTGAACCTAAAAAATGCAAAGCTGTTTATTTTAAAAAATAGAGGGAACGGGAATGATAATTGATGCTCATACGCATGTTGGAAAGGCTTTTTGGGGAGATTTCTCGCCTGAAATGCTTTTAAATATTGTGGATAATAATGCTGATTTTTTAATTTGTTCTAATCTTGCAGGTATTGATTGGTATACTCAAAAAAATGAATTAGACGCTAATTTAGAAATGTTAGAAGCTTCTAAAAAGTATAGTAAAATAAAACCTTTGCTTATTTGCCAAGTTGAAAGAACAAGCAGTTGTGAAATAGTAGAAAAATTAATTAAAGAAAATCCGGAATTTATTGGGCTAAAATTTCATCCGGAATTTACAAAATTACCTGCAAATTCGGATAAATATGATAAATATTTAGAACTTGCTCGAAAGTATAATAAACCTTGTTTGTTTCATTCAGATAATATAAATTCAAAATATGCTTCTCCTAAGTTAATTTATGAAAAGGCTCAGCAATTTCCAAATGTTCCGATTATTTTAGGTCATTTATCTATGGGGGATATAAATTCCAAATCGGAAGCAATTAAACTCATGGTTGATTCAATTGAAAATAATAAAGCGAAATTATATGTTGATACTTCTTGGTTAGAGTTAGATGAAATAATATTATTGATTGATAGTTTAAAAAATACAAGTAGAGGTGATTTTACAAATAGAATCTTGTGGGCAACAGATACTCCTGTAGGAGAAATTAATCAAAATAAAAATTATTATCAAGATAGATTATCTAATTTTAAACAAATAATTTTGAATAATTATAATGATAAAAATTTATTGGAAAATATTCTTTTTAATAATGCAAAAAAATTATTTAAGCTGAAAGTTTAGTTTGTTGATTATTTTGGAATTCATCTAAACCAATTTTCCAACTATCTTCATATTGATTATTTTGGGAAGCAATTTCTTCCGGAAGTCCTGCGTGATGGATTTTAGGAAGTAAATATTTTTCGCTCATTTCAATTGGTGCTGCGACATCATCATCAGAATCTTGACAAATAAAAATACCTTCTCCATTAGGATTTACTTTGTAACCTACAATAGTAATTTCATGTCCTGCTAATCTGTTTTCGTTATCAGGATCAGGCCAAGTGTAGCCAATAATTATATTATGTCCCATCTTTAAAGTATCTAATAAGTCTTTCTTTATGGTAGAAAAATCTTTTTCATACCCTTTTAATCTTCCGTTTTCGTCAACAATTTGGTAAGTAACGGAAGTTGTATTTTTATCTTCTACAACAGATTCAACATATGTTTTTTCAAAATCAATTAATCCGCCGTCTTCTTGAGTCCAAGCATTAGGAGCACGTTTATCTGTAAGGGAATTGTATGTTTGTTGAGAACCTACCTGCATTAACATTGATTGCATTAAAACATCAATTATAGAACGTTCACCTTTATCTCTATGATGGTTTTGAATTCTTGCTCTGATTATTGCGTTCTCATCAGGTTTTAATAATATTTTTGCAGTATTAAAATCTAACATTTGGTGAGGAGTTTTAAATTTTGTAAGCAACCAAATTGCATCAGAAGATTTTTCTGAAAGATTATCCATTTTAATTGTTTTTTCAACTTCGTTTTTAGGCGAAGTAAGTCCCTCAACCATTCTGAAAAATTCTGCAGTATGTTTTGTTGCTAAATCAAATTCGATACTTGCAGCAGGACACGTTCCTGTATGTAAGTTTTCTAAATCAAATTTTGCTTTTGCTATTTCTTGAGGATTTTCACTAAGTCCTGTTATTAATCCTATTACTTGTCTTTGATATTCAGGAGGAATATCTTCTGCTGTTTGAGTTATTACATATGGATTTGCTAAAATATCTAAACATTCATTTAAAATATTTATTTTATCTAATCCCGGATCTCGTTCTTCTTTTAAAATTTTATGTAAATTATCTAAAACAGTGCTTTTATCATTTGAATTATTTTTTAATAATAACCCTGATTTTAAAGCAAATTCTAATTTTTTTCTATGATCTAAATCTAATTCATTTATTAAATCTTCATATTTATTTTTTTCGTCTTTAGTAACCAAAGAAGTTCTTACAGTTACAGTTGATTCATATGCAGATGCTTTAAAACTTGGTTTAGTGTGAGTTTTAATTTCTTCAGGAATATTAACAGAATTATTTTGAGGGGTAACTTGTTTTACTCCTTGGGTATTATAAAAATTTACATTATTAAAATTCACACTAGCCATATATTTATTAAAAAACGAAATTAGTGAAAAAATTGCTAAAATGTAACAATTTTTAACAAGAGAATTGAGTTTAATTTATTTTTCCTGTTAGGAGGTGGAGTGAAAAAGTTTTGTTGGGTTCCACCCAACCTACTTACTAGTGAATAGTGATTAGTGAATAGTGAATAGTGAGTAGTGAATAGAAATTTATAAACTCTTTTTCAACTTCTCAACTTATAAACTTCTCATTAATTGTAGGGTGCAATTTTTTGCACCAAAATCTTATATTTAGTGACTAGTGAATAGTGAGTAGTGAATAGTGAGTAGAATTTTTATTAACTTCTTATACATTCCTAAACTTATAAATATGTCACCCTGAATTCATTTCAGGGTCTTATAAATTAGTTTGTAGGGTGCAATTTTTTGCACCTTGTAAATAATAAAACCCCACCCCGAAATCAGAGATTTCGACCCTCCCTCAAGGGTAGGGTAGTTAGTAGGGTGCAATTCTTTGCACCAAAAGTGGTAGGTTGGGTGAAGCCCAACAAAAACTTCTATTCACTACTCACTATTCACTAATCACTAATTTGTAAAAATTATTCCCTGCTATTTTTTTAATCAAACAAAGCTTGAATAAATTCTTTTGATTCGAAGTCTTTTAAGTCTTCCATTTTTTCACCAACTCCAACGAGTTTGACAGGAAGATTGAGTTCTTTAGCTATCGCTAAAACTATAGCACCTTTTGCGGAACCATCAAGTTTAGTCAATGCAACTGAGGTTAAATTAACACACTCTTTAAATACTTTTGCTTGTTGTAAACCGTTTTGTCCTGTGTTTGCGTCGATTACTAAAATACTTTCTCTTAATTCATCCGGAGCATTTTTATCGATTACGTTTTTAATTTTTGATAATTCTTCCATTAAATTAAATTTATTCTGTAACCTTCCTGCTGTATCGACAAGAATTACATCATATTTTTCATTACGAGCTTTTTGGATAGCTTCATAAACTACAGATGCAGGATCTGCTTTATCTCGTCTTACAATATCCGCTCCTGAACGTTTTGACCAAATATCTACTTGTTCTTCTGCTGCAGCTCTAAAGGTATCGCCTGCTGCGATTAAAACTCGCTTACCTTCTTGTTTAAATTTATAGGCTAATTTTCCGATAAGAGTAGTTTTTCCTGCTCCATTTACGCCGGTTATAAAATAAATATTTAGTTCATTTTCTTTATAATTTAGTTTACAAGAACCTGTCTTATCAAGAATATTTAAAAATTCATTTTGTAAAAATTCTTTTACTTGTGAAGGTTTAATTTTATTTTGTCCCCTTAGTTTATCAACCAATTCAGAAGCATAATTAACCCCTAAATCTGCACTAATTAAGATATCTTCCATATCTTCAAGGACAAATTCCGAAAATTCTTCTTCCTCAGAAATTGTATCTACGACATTACCTACTAATGCTTGAGCAGTTTTTGAAACTGTATTTTTTAACTTATCGAAAAAATTAAACATTTCATTTCCTTTCAATATAGTTGAGAAGTTTATAAAGAATTAATAATAAACTTCTCTTCACTACTCACTCTTCACTAATCACTAATAGTTATTTAAGTCCGTTCTCAACGATTACTTTTGCTAAGATTCCGTTTACAAAGGAAGAAGAATCTTCTGTTGAATATTTTTTAGCTAATTCAACAGCTTCATCAACAACAACTTTTAAAGGAGCTCCTTTTGTATAAAGAAGTTCTGTAATTGCTATTCTTAAGATATCTTTGTCAATTTTAACAAGTCTTGAGATATCCCAACCGTTTGCATATTTTTGGATTTCTCCGTCAATTTTTTCGTGGTTTATTTTAAACTGTTCAGCAATTTCTACTGTATAGTTTTTCACTTCTGATTGGTTTTCTAATGTTGTAAACTCAGCTATTTCAAGAGCTAAAATTGCTTTTTCTGCAACATCCAACATTGTATCGACTTTTGAAATCATCTCATCAGTCATAGGGATTTTTACAGGACGGTTTTTTGCACCCAATGGTCTTGAAAGATTTGATTCGTGTTCTGCTTCGTAAGTATCCAACATATCTTTAATATCGATTAAAGAGCCTACTGTTAGTTTTAATTCTTCTGAAGCTGAGTTAGAAAGAATTCTAACGGATTTCAACATAATATCTTCAAAATCTTTTCTTGAATATTTTGTAATTTCTTTATCAAATTGCGAAAAAAGTATTAATGCTAATTCTCTTGCTGCACGTCTTGCTTGCATTTATTTATCTCCTAAAATTTTGTATTACTTTTTTTTAATAATAGCATAAAAATATGTTATAATTAAAAAAGTTTAGGAGGCTAAGGATGAAAAAAAGAGCGATAATAATGGTAATAGATTCTATGGGAATAGGAGCTATGGACGATTATGCAGAATTTAATGACGTAAAAGAATGTAACACACTAAAAAATGTTTGTGAATTTAATAACGGTCTTGATGTTCCTGTAATGGAAGCGATGGGTTTGGGAAATATTCAGGATTTTAAAGGTATAAAAAAGACAGCTACTCCGATTGGACAATATGGAACTTTAATTGAAAAATCAAAAGGAAAAGATACAACTACAGGACATTGGGAAATTTCAGGCATAGTATTAGATAAACCTTTTGCAACGTTTCCTAATGGTTTTCCAAAAGAATTAGTAGATAAATTTGTTGAAGAAACTAAGTGTGGCGGAATTCTTGCCAATTGTCCGGCAAGCGGAACTGCTATTATTGAAGAATTAAACGAAGAACATCACAAAACTAAGTATCCGATTGTATACACTTCTGCTGATAGCGTATTTCAAATAGCTTTAGATACTGATTTAATCCCACTAGATACTTTATATAAATGGTGCGAAATCGCAAGAAGAATTTTGGATGAAGGAAAATATAACGTATCAAGAGTAATTGCAAGACCTTATAAAGTTATTGATGGAAAACCTACAAGAATTTCTAAAGACAGAAGAGATTATTCTGTTGCTCCTTATGGAAAAACTATTTTAGATAAGGTAAAAGATTGCGGAGCAAAAGTTATTGGTATCGGAAAAATCGAAGATATTTTCTCTAAAGCAGGTATAACTCATGCTATTCACACAGGTTCTAATAAAGAAGGTTTAGAATTAACTCTTAAAGCTGTTAAGGGCGAGTTAGATTTGGATAGTATTAAATATAAAGACACAAATATAACGGATGATAGTAGAGAAATTATTTTTACAAATCTTGTAGATACAGATATGTTATTCGGACATAGAAACAATGCCGAAGGATATGGTAAAGCAATAGAAGAGATTGATGACTATTTGGATATGATTTTACCAAATATTACAGAAGATGATTTGTTAATAATAACAGCAGATCACGGTTGTGATCCAACTGTAGCTGGAACTGATCATACAAGAGAAAAAGTACCTGTGTTATATTATTCAAAAAATATTGAACCAAAGGATTTGGGGGTAACACTTGGGTTTGATTCAATCTCAAAAAGAATAAACGATTGGTTATTTTAATTTTTTGGTTTTGATAGTATAATCAAAATGAAAAATCTATTGAGTTGACCGGTAGAAAGAAAACAAACTCGGGAATGACATCAATGTCAGCTGACCATATAGTTCAAGGTCAAGTAAAAGCCAACTGGTAGAAGATACTGGAGAGGTTGACCGGTAGAAAGAAAACAAACTCGGAAATGACATCAATGTCAACCGACCATATAGTTCAAGGTCAAGTAAAAACCAACTGGTAGAAGATACTGGAGAGGTTGACCGGTAGAAAGAAAACAAACTCGGGAATGACATCAATGTCAACCGATTATATAGTTAAAAGAAAAAAAGGAGAAAAAAATGAACGTAACAATTAATGATTCTTGTGTAGGATGCGGTGCTTGCGAATCAATTTGCGAAGCAGTTTTTCATGTAGAAGATAAAGCAGAAGTTAATGCAGCTAATGTTGTCGGTAATGAAGAATGTGTAAAAGAAGCTGCTAATGCTTGTCCTGTATCCGCTATTGAAGTAGCTTAATTATATACGGATAGATTATATTAAAAAAGAAGAGGTATGTTTATTAATAAGCGTATCTCTTCTTTTTTTAATAATATTTTATAGTAGCCAGCTCCGTGTTATAATAATTCAAGAAAGAATTTATGAATGAGGGAGAATATGGATTTAATACAATCAGTTTTAATGGGAATAGTTCAAGGGCTTAGCGAATTTTTGCCGATTTCAAGTTCTGCACATTTAGTATTTACTTCAAATTTCTATAAAGTATTTAAAGGTATTGAAATAGTTCAAGAATCTAATCAAGAAGTCTTTTTGGATATAATGTTACATTTAGGAACTTTAATTGCTGTTTTGATATTCTTTAGAAAAGAAATTATGCAGATTCTAAATGCATTATATTTTGGGTTAAAAAACAAAGACTATTCATCATTAGATTTCAAATATGGAGTATATATTTTTCTAGGTACAATAATTACCGTATTAATCGCTTTTCCTCTAAATGAAGTTGCTGAATTTTTGGTATTTAAACCTGCAATTGTTGGAATATTACTTGTATTTACAGGGATTTTACTCCTTTCAAGCGAAGCTTTGGCTAAAAAAATTGTAAATAAGAAAGAAGTATCATTAAAAAGCTCAATTTTAATTGCAATAGCCCAAGGATTAGCAGCACTTCCTGGGTTTTCTCGTTCTGGTTTAACTATTGCAACAGGGCTTTTAAACGGACTTGATAGAACTACTGCTGCGAGATACTCATTCCTACTTAGTATTCCAATAATTCTTGGGGCTTCAATGGTTTATCCGCTTATAAAACTCGATTTTCACGAAGTTATTTCATATAATTGGACTGCAATAATAGTTGGAACAATCGTTTCCGGAATTGTAGGTTATATTTGTATTAAATATTTCTTAAAATTTGTATCTAAATTTTCACTTGGAATATTCGGTTATTATTGTTTAATTGTAGGTATTTTTACTGCAGTGTTTTTTGAAATATTCAGATAAGAAAAGAGGTTATTATGGAATTAAATAAATATATAGAACACACTTTATTAAAACAAGATGCTAAAAAAGACGAGATTATAAAATTGGTTGAAGAAGCCCGTAAATACAACTTTCTAGGTGTATGTGTCAATCCTTCTTATGTATCTCTTGCAAAACAGTATCTAAAAGATACTAATGTAAAAGTGGTTACAGTAGTTGGTTTTCCTTTAGGACAGACTACTTGTGAAAATAAAGTACTGGAAACAATTGATGCAATAAAAAATGGTGCTGATGAAATTGATATGGTACTAAATTCAGGCAAGTTAAAAGATAACGAATTTGATTATATCGTGGATGAGATTTCAAAAGTCAAAGCTGCTTGTCAGGGTAAGAATTTAAAAGTTATTTTAGAGACCGATTTATTAAACAAAGAAGAAATCAAAAAAGCATGTGAGCTTTGTATAAAAGGCGGAGCCGATTTTGTTAAGACTTCAACAGGATTTGTTAAAAACGGAGTCGGTGCAAAAGCAGAAGATGTAAGGCTTATGTATGAAACTGTTAAAGATTCAGGACTTCAAGTAAAAGCATCAGGCGGAATTCGTGATAAGAAAGCAGCTTTAGATATGATTGAAGCAGGGGCAACAAGGTTGGGAACAAGTTCCGGAGTGAAGATAGTATCGGAATAATATAATGAAATATGCGTTAGTATTAGTCAATATTAAAGGGTTAGGAGTTAGGACTTTTAGTTATTTAATTCCTGAAGAGATGAAGGAAATTATCCAAATTGGACAAGCTGTATTAGTTCCGTTTGGACGTCAAGGACTTATTAACGCTTTTGTTGTCGGGTTTTCTGATTATCTTCCGGGGGATTTTAAAGTAAAAAAAATCAACAAAATAATTGATGAAACCCCTCTATTTTCGATAAAATATTTAAAACTTCTTGAATGGGTTGCGAATTATTATTGTACGGATTTTGTAACTGTTTTAAATGCAGCTCTTCCGATGAAATTAATCGAAAAAAATGCTAAAGTCGAACAATCTGTATCATTTATTAATGATGAAAATGAAAAACTTACTAAAAGACAAAAAGAGATTCTGCAATTATTAAAAGAAAAAGGAAAGTCATCATTAATAGATTTTGAAGAAGAGGCTAAAACTACTCGCTCAACAATGAAAAAATTAGAGAATTTAGGCTGTATTAAAATTGATACGGAATATGTCTATAGAAATCCTTTATCAATATTCAAAGATGTTAAAACAGAGCCTTTATTTGAACTTTCTGGAGAACAAATTACAGTTTATGAAGGTATTAAATCAAAGTTAAAATCACAAAACCCGATTTTACTTCACGGAGTAACTGCATCAGGAAAAACGGAAGTTTATTTTAGACTTATAAAAGATGTTATTGATTCAGGAAAGAATGTCTTGTTTTTAGCTCCGGAAATTGCATTGGCATCACAGCTTACAAAGCGTTTAGCAAGAAAATTCGGGATAAAAGATGTTGCAATTTGGCATAGCAGTATTTCTGATGGCGAAAAATACGATGTTTGGCAAAGACTTTATCGAGATGAAATAAAAATTTTGGCAGGAGCACGTTCAGCTGTTTTTGCACCGCTTCAAAATATCGGACTTATTATTATTGATGAAGAGCATGAAGGAGCATACAAACAAACAAGTCCTGCACCAAGATATGATGCAAGGGTTGTTGCAAGACGTTTAGCACAATTCCATCAGGCACCTTTGCTTTTAGGCTCTGCTACTCCTGATGTTTCAACTTATTATTATGCTACAAATAACAATAATCTGTTTGAAATGAAACATCGATTCAATAACTCTCCGCTTGCGAAACCTCAAGTTATTAATATGCAAGAATATGGTCGTGCGTCTTATCGTGGTATAATTTCTAAGCCTTTGCAGATAGAAATTACTGAAACACTTGAAAGAGGGCAACAAGTAATTTTGTTGATGAACAGACGTGGTTATTCAACTTACACACAATGTAAAGCTTGCGGAACTGTTGTAGAATGTTCTGATTGTTCAATACCAATGATTTGGCATGCCAGCACAAAGACTTTAAAATGCCATTACTGCAATAAAGAAATGCATTTTCCTGATTTTTGTCCACAATGCGGTAGTGATGCTCTTTCAACTTCCGGAGTTGGAACACAAAAAATTGAAGTTTTAATCAAAGAATTATATCCTGATGCTAGAGTAGAAAGAATTGACAGCGATATTTTAACAAGAAAAAATGCTCATATTGAACTTTTAAATCGGTTTCAAAAAGGTGAAATAGATATTTTAGTTGGGACTCAGATGATTGCTAAGGGTTTGGATAATCCGAACGTAACTTTAGTAGGAGTTTTGAGTGCTGACACAGGATTTAACATTCCTGATTATCGGGCTTCTGAAAGAGGGTTTCAATTATTAACTCAAGTTGCCGGAAGAGCAGGAAGAGGTGAATTTAAAGGAAAAGTACTTTTCCAAACATATAACCCTGATTTTTATGCCTTCCAAACTGCAAAATCTCAAGATTATGAAAAATTTTTTGAAACAGAAATTAAATCACGTCAAGAATTTGATTATCCGCCATTTAGTCAAATAATAAGATTAATCTTATCTTCCGAAAACCAGTTCAGAGCAGAAAAATCTGCTATGGAAATAGCTTTAAGACTTAATACTATGACAGAGAAATTTGGGTTTGGAGAATATTTAGAAACCTTAGGACCAACTCCTTGCATCATAGAAAAAATTCATAAATTATACCGTTTTCAAATACTTATAAAAAATAAACTATCGCAAAAAGGACATGATTTTGTTTCAAAATTCTTGAATAAGATAACACTTCCAAAAGATATTAAACTTGCAATTGATGTGGATCCATTGGATATACTATAAATGCCCCTTTAAAAAGAGGCATTTATTTTAAACTATTCTTCATCTAAATAAGTTTTTAAATTCTCAATACGCTCAACTTTCCTCAATTTTTGCAATGCGATGTTTTCTATCTGTCTAATTCTTTCTTTGGAAAATCCTAAAGCATTTCCGATTTGTTCCAAAGTCTTTGGCTCATTATCCTCAATGCCAAATCTTCGTTTTAAGATCTCTTCTTCTCTTTTATCCAAATTTTTCAATAATCTAACCACATCATGTTCTCTTAACTTTTTTTGAACATTATTTTCAGGCGAAGAATATGTTGTGTCTTCAACATAATCTTGAATACATAAATCATCAGTTACATAAGTATCTAAGCTTACAGGTTCTTTTTTTAAAGCACTTTTAACCTCATTAATCTTTTTAAAATCAAGTCCTGAAATTTTAGAAATAGTTTCATCATCAACTTCCATATCCGTATCAAAAGTTGCGATAGAACAAGCTTTTTTGTATTTTCTTATTTTTTCCAACATATGAACAGGAATTCTAATAGTTCTGGAATGATTAGAAATCGCTCTGATTATTGTTTGTTTAATCCACCAAGTTGCATAAGTTGAGAATTTAAAATTCTTTTTGTAATCAAACTTCTCTGCAGCTTTAATCAACCCCAAAGAACCTTCTTGAACTAAATCCATAAATAAAACGCCTTGCCCAATGTATTTTTTTGCAATACTAACAACAAGCCTAAGATTAGCTTGAATTAACGCCTTTTTTGCTTCTTCTTTTTCTTTCTTACTGCCTTCTTGAATTTTCCTTCCAAGTTCCATTTCTTCCGTTTTAGTAAGCATTTTTTTCTTACCGATTTCTCTCAAATACATTTGTAAAATATCATCGTTATTGACAATTGTGCTAAAAGTTTTAGGTAAATTAGCATCCATTTCTGAATTGTCAATATACTCTAAATTATTAAAAGCTCTACTCATCTTTTTAATCTCCTCTAGCCTTCCATGGTATTAGACGAAAGATTAAAAAAAAAGTTCCATAAAATTTTAATTATTCATATCTTAAAGCATCAATAGGGTTTAAAAGAGAAGCTTTATAAGCAGGATAATATCCAAACCCAATTCCAACAAGTCCTGAAAAACCAAACGAAAGCAAAATCGGAGGAAGAGTTATTTCAATTGCAGTGTGAAACACTCCGCCAATAATCAAAGAGATTAATATTCCTATGACAACACCGATTAATCCTCCAAGCATAGAAAGAACAAGAGCTTCAATCAAGAATTGAGAGCGGATGTCTTTAGCTCTGGCTCCTATTGCCATTCTAATCCCAATTTCTTTTGTTCTTTCAGTAACGGATACAAGCATAATATTCATAATCCCAATTCCGCCGACAACAAGAGAAACAGATGCAATTGAAGCAAGCAAGATTGCAAAAGTTTTAACAGTCGATTTCATTTTTTCTTGGAATTCGGCACTATTTCTTATATCAAAATCATTTTCCTGTAATTTTCCCAGTGCGTGTCTTCGTCTCAAAACTTCTTCAATATCTTGTTCAGCAATCGTAGAATCTTCTAGAGATTTAGCTTTAACTATAATCTGCTTAACAGATCCCGGGAAATCTGTACCAAAAACTTTTCTTTGAGCCGTAGATAATGGAATTAAAATCAAATCATCTTGATCCATTGGTCCCATTTGTCCCTTAGATTTTAAAGTTCCAATAACTTTGAAAGGAACATTTCCAATCCTTAGAGTTTTTCCAATAGGATTTATATCTCCAAATAATTCTGTTTCAATAGTAGAGCCGATTAATGCTACTTTTGCAGCATTATTATCATCATCTTTTGTAAAACTTCTGCCTAAATTTATTTCATAGTTTTTAATATACAAATAAGAAGAATTCACTCCATAAACAGAAGTCTGCCAGTTTTGGTTCCCGTACATCACTTGACTTGTAGAATTCAAAATTGATGCAACAGCTTCAACTCCTCTTGCCTGTTTTTTTATAGCTTCAGCATCTTTAACACTCAAAGTTGGTTTTGTTCCGCTTCCCATAGAAACTCCGCCTGTTTTAGCCGTTGCAGATCTGATTGTTAATAAATTAGACCCCATAGATTCCATATTCGCTTGAACTTGTTTATTAGCTCCTGCTCCTATTGCAAGCATAATAATTACAGCTGAAACCCCGATTATTATACCTAAAGAAGTCAGAGCTGAACGCATTTTATTTACTCTTAAAGAATTCAGAGCAATATTAAGAGTTGATTTAAAATCTATCATATTCTAAGTTTCCTTTGTTCGATGTTTCATCCATTCTTCTTTAGACAAATCGGATACAATTTTACCGTCTTTGAATTTTATAATCCGTTTAGTATATTCTGCAATATCGGGTTCGTGTGTTACAAGTACTACAGTTTTTCCCATCTTATTATTTAAATTTACAAAAAATTCCATCACATCAATACTGGTTTTAGTATCCAAATTTCCGGTAGGTTCATCTGCTAAGATAAGCGGTGCATCATTAACTATGGCTCGAGCTATGGCTACTCTTTGCTGTTGACCTCCTGACATTTGAGATGGCATGTTGTTTTCTTTTTTTTCTAAACCTACTATCTTTAAAGCTTCTCTTGCTCGTTTGTATCTTTCAGCTTCGGGAATCCCTTTATAAATCATGGGAAGACACACATTATCAATTGCAGAAGTCCTCGAAATCAAATTAAATCCCTGAAATACAAAGCCGATTTTATTATTTCTAATATCAGATAATTCGTCACTTGAAAGAGAAAAAACATCTACTCCATCCAAATAATATTCGCCTGAAGTTGGTCTATCTAGCGTTCCCAACATATTCATACAAGTTGATTTTCCTGAACCCGAAGTTCCCATAATCGCTACAAATTCACCCTCGTCAATAGAAAATGAAACATCGTTTAGTGCGTAAAATGTTTCATCTCCCATTTGATATGTTCTTATAGCGTTTCTAACTTCAATTAGTGCCATTTTTATTAAAATCTCATCTTTGCCATATTATTACTATTAGGCTTTTTGGAATTCTTACCTGAAACTCCAATAATAACTTTATCATTTTCTTTTAATTCATCAGAAATTATTTGAGTTTTATTATCATCAAATAAGCCTAATTTTACATTATATCTTTGAGGGCCTGATTTTGTAAGTACCCAAACTCCTTGGGTTTCATATTTTTTAGTATTATCAGGCGGAGTAAATTTGAAAGCTTTATTGTCAACACATAAAACGTCTTTAGCTTCTCCAACAATAATTGAAACATTTGCACTCATCCCAGGAATAACAAATCTTTCTGAATTATCAACTGAAATTATTACAGTATAAGTTACAACGTTATTTGTAGTAGTAGAAGCTAAACGCACCTGAGTTACATCACCTTCAAAGATTTTATCTTGGTATCCGTCAAGTGTATAATGGGCTTTTTGTCCTACTTTTACTTTACCGATATCAGCTTCTGAAACACTTGTTTCTATTTGCATTTTTGTTAAGTCTTTTGCAACTTCAAATAATGTTGGAGTATTAAAGCTTGCTGCAACAGTTTGTCCTACATCTACCGCTCTTGAAATTACTGTACCGTCTACAGGAGATGTAATTTTAGAATATCTTAAATTCGTCAAATTATTTTCTAAAGCCGCAGAAGATGCACTGACTTCTGCTTTTGCAGCATTTACTTCTGCTAAAGCTTGCAAATAATTTGATTGAGCTAATTCAACATCATCTTTTGATACATAATGTTTTTCATATAAGTGTTTATACCTTGAATAATTATTCTTTTTATAAGCCAACGTAGCATTTGCCTTAGATAAAGTTGCTTGAGCGTTATTAAGCTTTGCGGTAGATTGATCTACATTTGCTTGGAACAAGCTAGGATCAAGTTCTGCAAGTAAATCCCCCTGTTTAACAACTGAGTTATAATCAACATAAATTTTAGCAACAGTACCTGAAACTTGTGTACCAACAGCAATTGTATTTATTGGTTTTATGGTTCCTGATGCTTCTACATATTGAGTAATCGTACCTTTTTTTATCTCTTTTGTTATATATTTTACGGAACTTTTATTGAAAACTAATATTATAATTATTATTAAAACTACTAATATTCCTGCTCCGCTTAGTAACTTTTTTTTCATCTTACCCCCATTGATTTTAATAAGGTTTCTCTTGCTACATTATAATTAAAAACCGCTTCAACATAACTTAACTGAGCGTTATTATAATTAGTTAAAGCATCTTGTAATTCTACATAGTTATTAAGTCCTACGCTATATCTTCCATCAGCTAATTCAAAATTTTCTAAAGTAGCTTTTACTTTTGAATTCATTAGAGGAATTTTTCTTTCAAGTTGTCGCATATTAACGTAATTAGTTTGAACTTCCCAATAAATATCAGATTTTGCGATATTAACATTATTTAAAGCGATGTCTAAATAACTTTCACCTTCTTTAGTTTGATAATAAATTCCATATGGATTTAAAGAACCAATTCCGATATTAACTCCAACTTGCAGAGGACTGGAGTCTCTTCTTTCATTTTTTGTGTATCCCCAAGTAAGACTACCATCAATTTGAGGAGCGTACTGTCTTTTAATAGCTTTTAAAGATTCTTCCTGTACCGAAACTAACATTCTATTTGATTTTAAATCAGGTCTTAGTTCTAAAGCTCTATCTACAGCTTCTTGTTTTGAAATCCCCCAAGGTTTAAATTCGAAGTTTTGAATAATATCTTTATGTTTTATTCCCGCTGTAAGTAAAATCAAACCGTCAGCAGTTTTTTTAACCGGTTCGGAAATTTGTTTAATATTATTGAGGTTTTCTACCTTTGCCCTGTAATCAGCTTTCAGAAACCCAAAATTTTCGGTATTTTTTACGATAAAAGGTTTTTCTTCTTGAAAATACATAGAATTTTTAAGTGCAATAATAGCTGTTTGCAAGTTATTTTGCCCTTCTACGAGTTGAATTTTCGCATCTGCAAGGTTGGCTTCCGCGTTTACTACATCTATTTTTGATCTTAAGCCTTCTTCAAACATTGCTTTAGAACGTTCATAGTTAAGTGTTTGAATTCGAACATTTTGTTCGTAAATATCTAAATTAGCCAGAGCTGAAAGAACTTTAAAGTAATTAATTTTTACATTATAAATAACAGTTAAGACATCAAATTCATAATCGAATTCCGCAGATTGAGTATCATATTTTGCCATATTAATTTGAGCAGTAGTTCTTCCAAAATCCCAAATCATTTCAGAAATTCCAACATTGAAACCAGCGGAATTATCATAAGAATAAACTGTTCCTCCGGTATCATTATGGTTATAACTTACTTTTGCAGTCAGGCGAGGAGCATAATTGCTTCGAGCTTGTCCTATTCCTGATTTAGCAGCTTCTATTCTCGATAATGATACCCCTAAATTAGGGTTATGAGAAAGTGCATATCCTACACATTCCTCAATTGACATAACCGGCATGTCTTTGTAGGCTATTTTAGGACGTCCTTCCAAGACAGGGGGAAGGACTATTTCTTCTACTCGAGCTTTTTTAACTTTTTTTTCTTTCTTTTCTTTTTTTAATTTAATTTCATTAGAATCTTTTTTCCAAAACCAAGAAAATTTAGGCTTTTTAACTTCGGTTTCTTTAGACGAATTTTCAATTGCAAAAAGAAGACTATTTGATAATAGACTCATTGTTAAAAAAGTAATTGTTAATTTCTTAGTAAAATTTTTCAAAAATTCTCCTATCGCAAAAATATTTTAGCCCAAAAAAATAAATTTGAAATCACTTCTTTAGCTTAATTTATTCATAAAACGATGGTGAAATTAAAAAGTTCATTTAAAACCTAAAATTTGTACCAAAATTTATTTGAGTACGCTTAGGAGCATTTGTTGTCGAATAAATCTGACTTGTTCCAACATTAAAATCCATTCGATCATCTTCAAAAGGCTTATAAAACAATTTCATTTCATTTTTTTGATTGTTTTCTAAAAGATTTGTTGAATAAGAATTTTGAATAGAAAAATGCTGGTTTATTTCATATTCAGGTGTGAAAGCAAAAATTCCTCTTCCAACAGGAGTCGGAGATAATAAAGAACTATTTGAACGATAATACGCCCCTAAAGAAAACTTATTTTTCTTATACTTTGTATACAAAGTATTCATATGGCTCATACTATCAGCATTATAAGTATAATCCGTATTCGTTCCGTAATAAAAATCTTTCCATTTCTTTTCTTTATTAAAAGAAAATGTCTTTTTATTATACGGATTATATTCTCCATACTTTTGAATATTTCCTAAAAAAACATTTTCTTGACTAGATTTATCGATTTTAGTTTCATCAAAATTACTTTTATCAAAAGTTGGAATCTTAATCGAAGTATCAATAGGATCATCTAAATATACAGGAGATAACTCTTCTCCAGCGAAAACCGTTATATTTATTAAGACCAATAAGATTAATAAAAACTTTTTCATAAAAATATTTTCCAAAAACAAGAATTTGTATAAATAATATGTTATAATAAAAGTATGAAATCAGTCAAAGAGTTATCTGTAGAATCAAAAATTATTAAGAGATTACATGACAACCCCAATTGTCTAAAACTTGTGCATTATTTGTTTGAAGATGAAGAGCTTCAAGAAATGCAAGATTATGCAAATAATGTTTCAATAAAACGTCTTGGGTATAATGATCACGGTCCTGTTCATATGAGGCAGGTTGCTGCTAATGCGATAAAAATGCTTAATATTCTTCACGATTCCGGTATAAAAATGTCACTTGAGGCAGAAGAAATAGGAACTTTTGAAGATAGCATGTGCTCTGTTATTCTTGCAGGTTTGATGCACGATTTGGGAATGATGATAGGAAGACAAGGACACGAAGAAATGTCTGTCATTTTAGCAAAACCCCTTATTGAAAGAGCTTTAATGCATGTTTTCCCGCATGATTTACATAAAAGAGTAGTTATTCGCTCAATTGTAATAGAATCAATAATTGGTCATATGTCATCAAGAAAAATTCATTCAACCGAAGCCGGAATAATTCTTATCGCTGACGGTTGCGATATGACAAAAGGTCGTGCGAGAATTCCGCTTACTATTAATACTACTCCGAGAGTTGGGGATATTCATAAGTATTCTGCAAATGCTATTAATAGAATTCGTATCCTAAGAGGAGAAAGAAGACCTATTAAAATAGTTGTGGAGATGACTGCAGATGTCGGATTTTTTCAAGTAGAAGAAGTTTTATTTACAAAAATTGATGCAAGTCCTGCTAAAAAATATGTTGAATTATATGCAGGAGTTGATGGACAAGATCCTAAATGTTATTTATAAAAACTATCTTTGCCAAAAATGTTTCTTTTTAACTTTATTTTTTAGGCAATTTTTAGCAAAATCAATTGCGTCTGTTTCATTTAAGAAAACCTTATCCTCACCAATTTGAGAAATTATGTTGTGATTTTTTAATTGCTTTAAAACATCTTCATTATTTAACACAAGCAAAATTTTAATTTTTTGAGCCTGTAATCTTATTATGATATCTTCTAAAGCAAATATTGCAGAAATATCCAGTAAATTATCAGAAGAATAATCTAAAATAAGATATTTTGTTCCCCAAATATCTTCAAATTGTGAAATTAATTGGGTAGCTGAACCGAAGAAAAACTGACCGTCAATATGCACAACTCTTATTTTATGCTTATAATCTTTATCCAATAATTTTTCTAATTTTATAATATCTTTGTCATAAATTTGTTTATGTACAAGTTTTGCACTATCAGCAATTCTTTTAGCATAAAGTAGAGCTGCACAAGTAATTCCAGCTCCTACTGCAACAATAAGATTATAAAATACGGTTAATAAAAATACCAAAGATAATACATATAAATCATCTTTTGGAGCATATTTTATAACTTTCAAAAGCTTCATATCAATAATATCGTATCCGATTTTAATTAAAATCCCCGCTAAAACGGCAAGAGGAATTTCAGCCACAAATCCTGAAAATTGAAATAACAATAAAAGTAAAATAATTGGATTAATTATTGTTGTAAGTTTAGTAGTAGAGCCTGTATTAATCGCAGCAACAGTTCTCATAGTGGCAGCAGATCCAGGAAGAGAACCTGTTAGGGCACAAAAAATATTTCCGATACCTTGTGAAATTAACATTCTTTTAGAAGAAGTTTTGGTTTTTGTTAAAGAATCAGCTACAAGCGTTGTTAAAAGGCTTTCAGAAGATAATACAATCGCTAAAATTACAGAATAATGCAAATATGTAATTAATTCTTTTAAATGGATTTGAGGAATTACAATTTGTGGAAAATCAATCGAAATTTGTGAAATTTTTTCAACATTCAATCCCATTTTTATAGAAATAATTGTACAAATAATAAGTGCAATTGCTTGAGATGGAATAATTTTATTAAATCTCTTTGGAATAGAAAATACTATCAAAAGAGTTAACGCTCCAATAAAAAGTGCATGATAGTTAATAGAACTAAAATTGTGTAAAAATGCATTCAAACTTGAAATAGTATTCGACATAATCGGACATCCGATTAGCGGATTTAATTGCATAATTATAATAATAAATCCAATACCATTCATAAATCCTGAAATTACAGGATAAGGAACATATTTAACAATTGATGGGAGAGATGTCATTCCAAGAATAATTTGTAAAATAGCAGCAATAAGGATAACTAAAATTATTGTTGAAATATTAGCGTTCAAAGCAGCCATCATTGAAGCGATAACAATAGTAACAGGTCCTGTAATTCCTGAAATTAGAGGAACTTTACCGCCTAAAATTCCTGCAACAAAACAAAGAATAATAGCCCCCCAAACACCTGCACTAGCTCCAAGTCCTGTTGCAACACCAAAAGCTAAAGCTTGAGGAAGAGCGACAATAGCAGAATTTAAAGCTCCTAGAGTATCTCCTGCAAGAATTTTTAATCTTGTTTTAATCATAAATTAATCTTAACATAAAAGATTCCATTTTAAATTAGTGATTAGTGACTAGTGAGTAGTGACTAGTGAGTAGTGACTAGTGAGTAGTGAATAGTGAGTAGAAATTTATTATTAACTTTTTCTAAACTTCTCAACTTATAAATACGTCACCCTGAATTCATTTCAGGGTCTTATAAATTAGTTTGTAGGGTGCAATTTTTTGCACCAAAATCTTATATTTAGTGAATAGTGATTAGTGAGTAGTGAATAGAAATTTATTATTAACTTTTTCTCAATTCCTCAACTTCTCAATAATTGTAGGGTGCAATTATTTGCACCTAAATCTTATATTTAGTGATTAGTGAATAGTGAGTAGAAATTATTTATTGCAACCTGCTTTTTAACAAAACAAACCCAATGTTCTATTCAAAATCTGCTAATTTGTAAAATTCTATTTCTAATACATCTGCAAGTTCAAATAATTTTCTAAGACTCATATATTTTTGTCCTTTCTCTACCCTGCAAATATATTCTTTTGAGAAATCAAGTTTCTCTGCTAAAACTTCTTGAGTTAACATTTTAGCTTCTCTATATTTTTTTATATTTTGTCCTAATTTTTTTATTCTTGACATATGACCTATTTTTCCACATAATATAAATTAAGTCATTGACCTATTTGTCCAAAGTAAAAATTATAGGATTTTTTATGAATAAAAAATTTAGAATTATTAAAAATATGTTATCTTATTTGATTTTAGTAAGTGAAACTGTAGATAAAAACACACCACTAAAAGATGTGCGAGAATTTTTTATTAGCATGTATCAACTTATAGATGAACAGTAAGTAAGGTGCAAAAAATTGCACCCTACGTACTTAAAAAATACGTCACCCTGAATTCATTTCAGGGTCTTATAAATTAGAAAATAAAACTACAAGTGTGTAAGATTCCGAAATAAATTCGGAATGACAAAATAAATGATTAAAATGTAGTAGGTTGGGTGAAACTCAACAAAAACTTCTATTCACTATTCACTAATCACTAAATATAAGATTTAGGTGCAAAAAATTGCACCCTACGTACTTATAAGTTGAGAAGTTTAGAAAAAGTTAATAATAAATTTCTATTCACTATTCACTACTCACTATTCACTAATTGAACAAATAATTTATCTCCGTGTTATAATAAATTTTATTTAAGGAGAAGTGTATGGCAAAATTAAAAATCGGTTTAATCGGTCTTGGAACAGTAGGTACTGGTGTTTATAAAACATTACAAGATATCAATAATGTAGAAATTGTAAAAATTGCAGTAAAAAATATTAACAAACCTCGTTCAGTAAATGTTCCAACAACGATGATGACTGATAATCCATATGAAATCGTAAATGATCCTTCTATCGATGTTGTTGTAGAACTTATTGGCGGTGTAAATCCGACTTGGGATTATTTAGAAACAGCTATTAAAAACGGGAAGCATATAGTTACTGCTAATAAAGAATTATTAGCTAAAAAAGGTGAGGAATTATTCAATTTAGCAGAAAAATACAACCGTGTTGTTTTATATGAAGCAGCAATCGCTGGTGGTATTCCAATTATCATGCCTGTAAAAACTATACTTGCTGGCAATAAAATCAATAAAATACAAGCAATATTAAATGGAACAACAAATTATATTTTAACAAATATGGATGTTAACGGTTCATCATATGACGAAGTATTAAAAAAATCCCAAGAACTTGGTTATGCAGAAACTGACCCAACAGGCGATGTTGAAGGATTTGATGCAGCTTATAAAATAACAACTCTTGCAACAATAGCATTCAAAAAAAGAGTAAAATTAGAAAATGTATATAGAGAAGGTATAACAAAAATTCGCAGAGAAGATATGAAAAATGCGAATGAATTGGGTTACAAAATAAAATTAATAGCAAGTGCAACTATAGATGAAACCAATAATGCAGATGTAAGAGTTCATCCAATGTTGGTTTCTAAAAATAATATGCTTGCACATATTGATTATGTAACTAACGCCGTAAAAATAAAGGGTCATCCGATTGGTGACATAGTTTTATCAGGACCGGGAGCAGGAGAATTTCCGACCGCGAGTTCTGTTGTAGGAGATATTTTAGCTATAGCTTCAGAATTTGGAAGAACAGATTATATGTTGCCAATGATGAGATGTAATCATACTGAAGCTGCAAATCCTGTTAAAATAGATGATACTTTTAATAAATACTATATTTCAATAACAGCTCCAAATGCGATAGGTATTATTGCAAAAATCGGCACAATTTGTGCTAGTAAAAATATAAGTCTTTCAAGTATAATGCAAAAAGAAGTTTCCGGTGATAATAATGCAGATATCATTGTGATTACAGAATCTTGTCAGGAAAAACTAATAAAAGAAGTTGTTGAAGAATTAAAAGATTGCACAGTAAACAGTCTAATAAGAGTAGCAGAGGGGTAAAGGGTTAAAGGGGTAAAAGAAAGGTAAATTAATATGGAAAAAATGTATTATCAAGGACTTATTAACAGATACAAAAAATATTTGCCGGTAAATGAAAACACGCCAATAGTGACTTTAAACGAAGGAAATACTCCTTTAATAAAAGCTGATAATTTAGCAAAAAAAATTGGTCTTGAAGCTAATATTTATTTAAAATTTGAGGGATGCAATCCAACAGGAAGCTTTAAAGATCGTGGAATGACAATGGCTGTTACTAAAGCAAAAGAAGCAGGAGCAAACGCTATTATATGTGCTTCAACAGGTAATACTTCAGCTTCAGCTGCTGCATATGGTGCAAAAGCAGGAATCAAAACATTTGTATTGATTCCTGACGGGTATATTGCTTTAGGGAAATTATCTCAAGCAATGATGTACGGTGCAGAAATTATTGCTATTCAAGGAAATTTTGACCAAGCACTTGATTGCGTAAGAGAGATTTCCGCAACACATCCTATTACTTTAGTAAATTCAGTTAACCCATATAGAATAGAAGGACAAAAAACAGGGGCATTTGAAATTTGTGATGCATTAGGCAAAGCTCCTGAATATCACTTTATACCTGTAGGAAATGCCGGAAACATAACTGCATATTGGAAAGGTTATAAAGAATATCATTCAGAAGGAATTATTAAAGCATTACCCAAAATGATGGGCTACGAAGCAGAAGGTTCTGCAGCAATCGTCAGAGGTGAAAGAATCTTAAAACCTGAAACTTTAGCAACTGCAATAAGAATCGGAAACCCTGCAAGTTGGAAACAAGCAGAAGCAGCCAGAGATGAAAGCTGTGGAAAAATCGGCTGCGTTTGTGATGAAAAAATCGTAGAAGCGTATAAAATGTTAGCATCAACAGAAGGTATTTTATGTGAACCTGCCAGTGCAGCATCTGTTGCAGGTTTAATTCAAGCACATTCTCAAGGTCTTGTTAAAGAAGGTTCTGATATCGTTTGTATTTTAACCGGAAACGGATTAAAAGATCCTGATAATGCGATTAAATATTCAAATTCTGATGTTAAAAAGACATCTTCTGAAATAAAAGACGTATTAAAAGCAATGGGAATGTAATTTATGGAAAGAGAAGAATTTGTTAGTGCTAAGAGAATTGTAATAAAACTTGGAACAAATGTTTTACGAAACGAAGACGGAGAAGTTGCAATTTCGAGGATTTATTCTTTCATTGAAGATATGGCAAAACTTGTTAAACAAGGAAAAGAGGTTATTCTTGTAACAAGTGGGGCAGTTGGGTTAGGAAAGAAAAAATTGAATCTTGAATCTACTGCAGAAGACGGAGTTAAGCAAGCTTGTGCTGCTATTGGACAAAGTCGTTTAATGTCTTTTTATGAAAACGGGTTTGGAATTTATGACATTCCAATCGCTCAAATTCTTTTAACAGAAGACGATTTTTCTCTTAGACACAGATATTTGAGCCTTAGAACAACTTTAAATAAAATACTTGAATTTGGAGTTGTTCCAATTATTAACCAAAATGATACAGTTTCAACGATCAAAATGAACACTGTTTTATCAGGTATGAAAACTTGTTTTTCTGATAATGATAAATTATCAGCTTTGGTTTCGAGTGAATTAGATGCTGATTTATTAATACTTCTTTCTGATATAAACGGACTTTATACAGCCAATCCGAAAGAAGATCCAAAAGCTGAATTAATTAAGGAGGTAGATGGAGTTACTGATGATATTATGGCATTAGGTACCGACGCATCAGAAGGTGGTCGTGGCGGTATGAGAACAAAACTTGAAGCTGCTAAATTGGTTACACGATTTGGCGGTAAAGTTCTTATTGCTAATGGGAAAATACCTTACGTAATAAGTAAAATCTTTGATAAAGAAGATATTGGAACAATGTTTTTACCTACAAGCGAAAATCTTTCTGATAAAAAACGTTGGATAGGTTATGCAACAAATATTAGAGGACAATTAATCGTTAACCAAGGTGCTAAAAAAGCTATTTTGGAACAATATTCAAGTCTTTTACCGATTGGAATTTTAAATGTAATAAATGATTTCAAACAAGGAGAAGTTGTTTCAATTTGTGATGAAAATAATGTGGAAATTGCTAGAGGAATGGTAAACTATAGTTCTGAAGAATGTAGGAAAATAGTTGGAGCTCATTCTGATAACATTGAAGCGATTTTAGGTTATAAAAATTATGATGCCGTTATTACAAGAGATAATATTACCGGTTTATTATAATTTTTTTAGATGTATAATTTATAGGGGAATTTGAATATGCAGGATACAATAGAGAGAAAATCAATAAAAAATATCGATTTTAACTGCGATTTGGCTCAAGCTTACGGGATATACAAAAATAGTCAAGAATATCAACTTTTGGATTATGTAAGTTCTGTAAATATATCTTGCGGGTTTCATGCCGGAGATCCGATGAGTATTAAAGAAGCAATGCTTAAGGCTAAAGAAAAAAATGTCGCAATTGGTGCTCATATTGGTTTTAATGATATTCAAGGATTTGGCTATCGTCCGGTTGAATTAAAAGATGAAGAATTAGAAGCTTTAGTAATCTATCAGGTTGGAGCAATCATGTCTTTTGCAAAAGCTTTTGGGTTGGGTATTGAACACGTTAGACCGCACGGTGCAATGTATAAAATGGCAGGTGAAGATTTTACATTTTCTACTGTGATTGCAAAAGCAATTAAAAAATGTTCTGATTGGCTTGTTTATTATGCTCCGGCTGGTGAGGTGACTCAAAAAGTTGGGGATTACGTTAATATTCAAGTTGCTCAAGAAATCAGTTTAGAAAAAACTTATAGAGAAGATTTATCTATTGATTATTCAATTCCTGATAATACAAATAATTATGAAATGATAAAAAGATTTCAACATTTATTGCATACTTCACAAATTAGAAATAATTTAGGCGGAATGAATTTTGTTGAAGTTGATACAATACATTTTTCTAATAAATACAAAAATTCTTTAGAATTAATACAACAAGCAAGGAATTTAATAACTCCTGCTCCAGTAAATTATATTAATGCAAAAGCTTCCGGATGGGTGGATTAGATTATGTTTTTCAAATTAAAAAATAATGTAAAAGTAACAAAAGATATGGGTTGGTTAATTCCAGGATTAGAAGTAAAACGTTGGTTTCTTTTAATTTTTATCGGCTCAATTATGATAGTATTAGGTTTTATGGTTCTTGCAAATGTAAGACCAATATATTTAACGCTAGAATTAATAAGAAAAGCCGCATTAATCTTGCCATCAAATTTCTTAGCAGCATTATTTATTTTGATTGGTTCGATAATATTTTTCAAAGGTTGGCAAAAAACAACTTTATCAATTATGGATATGGATTCTAAAAAAGGTAATGATTCTATTTTAGAAAAATTATATCGCAGAAGAAAATTGAATAAAGGTGCAAAAATAGTAGCGATAGGCGGAGGAACAGGTCTATCAATGTTATTAAGAGGTATAAAAAAATATACCAACAATATTACTGCAATTGTAACAGTAGGTGATGACGGCGGAAGTTCTGGAAGATTGAGAGAAGAAATGGGAATTCTTCCACCAGGAGATATTAGAAATTGTATTGCTGCATTAGCCGATGATGAAGATTTAATTACAAAACTTTTTCAATATCGTTTTAAGTATGGAGAAGGTTTAGAAGGGCATAGTTTTGGAAATTTGTTTTTGACTGCATTGTGTGCAATTACTGGTGATATGGTAAGAGCGGTTAAAGAATCTTCAAATGTATTAAATATAAGAGGTGTCGTTCTTCCTGCAACATTGGATGATATGAAATTGGCTGCAATTTTTGAAGATGGAAGAATTGTTAAAGGTGAATCTAATATTCCGGAACAACACGGGAAGATTAAAAAATTATTTACGGATCCTGAAGTTTGTCATGCTTTGCCGGAAGCAATTGCAGCAATTAAGGATGCGGATTTAATAATTTTAGGACCGGGAAGCTTATATACAAGTGTTATTCCGAATTTGCTTGTAGAAGGAATAGTTGAAGCTATTGAGAAATCTCACGCTAAGAAAATTTATGTATGCAATATTATGACACAACCGGGAGAAACTGATGATTATTCAGTAGCAAGTCACGTAAATGCTTTGATTGCTCACGCAAAAGGTAAGAAAATTATTGATGCAGTCTTAGTGAATAATTTATTACCTGATAATATTTCAGAAGGATATGCAAAAAGTGGTTCAATACCTGTAAGATTGGATATGGAAAACATTGCTCCTATAGGTATTGAAGTTGTATCTCAAAAATTAATTCAAGAAAGTAAAGAAGGTCTTGTCAGACACTGTTCTAAAAGGGTAGCTAGAGCTGTTTATTACTGGTATAGAAAAGCAACAAAAAAATAATATGAAAACAATTAATCATTTTAAAAAATTAAAAGCTAATAATGAAAAAATTGCAATGCTTACGGCATATGATTATTCTACTGCACAGATTTTAGATAAAATTGATATCGATGGAATATTAGTTGGTGATTCTTTAGCCATGGTCGCTTTAGGGTACGAAAATACATATAATATTACAATTGATGAAATGTTAGTTTTTGTAAAAGCGGTCGCAAGAGGTGCCAGAAATTCTTTTATCATAGGTGATATGCCATTTATGAGTTATAATCTTTCTGTCGAACAAGGACTAGAAAATGCTTCTAAAATGATTAAAGCCGGTGCATCTGCTGTTAAAATGGAAGGTTGTAATGAACATATTATAGCCTTAATTAAAAGAAGCGTAGAATCAGGAATTCCTGTTTTAGGTCATTTGGGATTTACCCCTCAACTTATGAATACAATTGGCGGACATAAAATTCAAGGAAAAACAAGTAATCAAATTGATATAATTTTAGAAAGTGCTAAAAAACTTCAAGAAGCAGGATGTTTTGCAATTGTATTGGAACTTATGCCAACAGAGGCTGCTAAATATATTACAGATAATCTCAATATTCCAACAATAGGAATTGGTGCGGGAAAAGATTGTTCGGGACAAATTGTTGTGACTGATGATATTTTAGGAAAATTTACAGATTTTGTTCCAAAATTCGTGAAAAAATATACAAATTTAAATGAAATAACTTTTAACGCTTTACAAGAATATAAAAAAGAAGTTAAAGAAATTATTTTTCCTTCCGATAAAGAGTCTTTTGAACTTGTTTTGGAAGAAAAGATAAAATTAGGGGTAGAATAATGTTGGTACATAAAATTAGTGAAGTAAGAGAAAAAGTAAAAGGATGGGATGGTTTAAAAATAGGGCTTGTTCCGACAATGGGTGCTTTGCATGAAGGTCATTTGAGCCTAATAAAAAAGGCAAAAGAAACTTGTGATAAAGTGGTTGTTTCAGTTTTTGTTAATCCTATTCAATTTGGTCCTTCTGAAGATTATGATAAGTATCCGCGTACGTTAGAAAATGATATGGAATTATGTAATAAAGAAGGAGTTGATTTAGTTTTTGCACCTTCTCCAAGTGAGATGTATGGTGAAAATATTAGACTTTCTAATGATAATTTAACTTATGTTTGTCCTCCATTTTTCTATGTAAATAAATTGTGCGGAAAATCAAGAATTGGGCATTTTGACGGAGTTTGTACCGTTGTTTTAAAATTGTTCAATATAGTTCAACCGGATTGTGCCTTTTTTGGACAAAAAGACGCTCAACAAGTAATCATAGTTAAAAAAATGGTTAAAGATTTAAATGTTCCTGTTCAAATTATTCAATGTCCAATTGTAAGAGAAGAATCAGGGTTGGCTTTAAGTTCAAGAAATAAGTATTTAAGTGAAAACGGGAAAAAAGAAGCACTTGTTCTTAGTCAAATTTTGAATAATATAAAAGCTTGTTATAAAAAAGGAATTACTGATATTGAAGCTTTAAAAGAAACAGCTTATAGTTATTTAAAAGATAAACACGAATTAGAATATTTAGAAATCTTAGATAAAAATACTTTGGAAGAAAACAAAAATGCAGATGAAAATTCTATAGCTCTTATAGCTTGCAGAGTAGAAAATGTTAGACTTATTGATAATATTTATTTAGGAGAAATTTAGATGCAAAAACTTACATCCAAAAGCTTTGAATTTATAAAAAATATTCTTTATTTTTTTAAAATATTTGTAATTTTTTCAATATTAATGCTTTTGTTTGAATGGGTGGAACATCTTTTGAATACAAATTGGGCTTGGTTGAATTTCATAAGACCATTATTGAATTCTGTATTAAAAATGTCTGAATCCATAAATAAAGGATCAATTAATCTTTTAGGAGCTTTATTTGAATTCAAATATGGCATTGCATTAATTATTTTCACTGTTATTTATTATGTTATAAATGGTTTAATATTTTTAAATTCTCTATTAGAAAAAATTGTTATAAATACTCAAACTTTATGTAAAAAAATTGAAGAGGATAGATTTAATAAATCTCTACAGGAAGATATAAATAAAAAACAACGACAAATAAAAAAATTTTCAATAGCAATAAAAACTAAAGCAAAACAAAAATTTAAGCATCAGGAAATTAATGTAGATATTAGTGAACAAAATGTATTAATGAATAAGTACATAATGGAAAAATTATCGGTTATACCAAAAGAATTTAATGGTGGATTTTTGTATGAATTTCACGACTTTAACCAGATAGATTCTGTATTAGAAATAATGTTTAAAGTTTTAAAATCAACAGCACCAATAGAATATGCAATAAGCGTTCAAGTAAATAATAATTATACTTTATTGGAGAAGTTAATGTCATTGGACTATTACGGAAAAATTATAATGTCGTCTGATACATCTTTCAGATATCAATTTAATTCTTTGCATAAATATGAGACTTCGCAGGTAGGAATTTTTCAAAATGGTGATCAGACAGTAGAAGTTCATGAATTTAAAGAAATTATGTAGTATAATAGGACGGGAAAAAGGAGTTATATTATGAGATATGATGCAGGTGAAGTAATAACGGCAATGGTAACCCCATTTAACGAAAAAAGGGAAATAGATTATGAAAAAGTAGAAGCACTTGCATATCAATTGGTACATACAGGTTCAGATGCAGTATTAGTAACAGGAACAACCGGCGAATCCCCAACTCTTACACACGAAGAAGAAATAGAAATTTTAAGCAGTGTAAAAAGAGCTGTTAATAATCAAGGTAAAGTTATTATGGGAACAGGCTCAAATTCAACCGAAACTGCTGTTATGATGGCAAAATTAGCTCAGAAAGAAGGAGCTGATGCGATTCTGTCAGTTGTCCCTTATTATAATAAGCCTTCACAAGCAGGTATGATAGAACATTTTTCCGCAATAGCAGAAGCAGTAGATTTGCCAATTATTTTATATAATATACCATCAAGAACGGGTGTTAATATGTCGGTTGAAACAGTTAAAAATTTGGCAAGAAAATATGAAAATATAGTTGCATTAAAACAAAGTTTTGGTGATATGGATGTGGTTACAGAATTAAAGTTAAATTGTCCAAAAGATTTTACAATATATTCTGGTGATGATAGTTTGACTCTTCCAATGTTATCAGTTGGTGCTCACGGCGTAATTTCTGTTGCATCGCATTTGTTTGGTAAAGAAATTAAATCTATGATTAGAAATTTTAAAACCGGAGATTTTATGACTGCAAAAAATATGCATCAAAAATTATATCCGATTTTCAAAAAATTATTTATGGCACCAAACCCTGTTCCAGTAAAAGCAGCTTTAGCTTATAGAGGAATAATAGAAGAATATGTAAGAAGACCTTTGGTGGAACTTACAAAATCAGAAAAAGCTGAATTAATTTTTACTCTTGATTCAATATAATCAGTCGGGTAAGATATAAATTTTAAGACTTGGATTAAAATTATAGATAATATAATAAGGAGTATATAAATGAAAAACAAATTAATAATGTTTTGGGCAATTGTAGTGATAGTAATTGCTTCCATTATTACAATTTTCGTTAAACCGACAAAACTAGGCTTAGATTTAGTCGGAGGCTCAAGATTAGTACTTGAAGCTCAAACAACAGATACAATTGCACAGATTACGCCGGATATGATGGCAAGCTTACAATTTGCAATTGAAAATCGTGTTAATAAACTTGGTGTTTCAGAAACAGTAGTTCAAAGAGCAGGCGATAGACGTCTTGTTGTTGAAATTCCGGATGTTTCAGACTTAAACCAAGCAAAAGCATATTTAGGTGAAACAGCAGAATTAGATTTTAGAAAACCTGTTATGAAAGATGGTGAACCTGAATGGGTTGCGACAGGTTTAACCGGTAAAGATTTATCAAGAGCAAATTTAAGCACCAACTCTCAAAATGGTCAGTGGGTTGTTGATTTGGAATTTAATAATGAAGGAACTAAAAAATTCGCTGATTTAACAAAACAACTTGTCGGTCAACCAATGGCAATATTTTTTAACGGAGAATTACAATCAGCACCTGTAATTAGAGAAGCTATTCCAAGTGGAAGAGCTCAAATTTCAGGTGGCGATAACGGATTTGTTTACGAAGAAGCTAAGACAATGGTAGATTTGCTAAATGCCGGAGCTTTGCCAATTCCTGCTAAAATAATTGAAGAAAATACAGTTGGTCCGACTTTAGGTGCGGATAGTATCGCAAAATCAAAAGTAGCCGGTGCTATAGGGTTAGGTTTTGTAATGCTATTTATGGCTATTTATTATAGAGCACCTGGAGTTATTGCCGATATAGCTTTGGTAATATATGGATTAATGTTATTTGCTTTATTTAAAGCTATTCCTATTACATTGACTTTAGCAGGTATCGCAGGATTTATTCTTAGTATCGGTATGGCGGTTGATGCTAATATCTTAATCTTTGAAAGAACTAAAGAAGAATTAAGAGCAGGTAGAACATTATTTACCGCAATTAATTCCGGTTTTGATAGAGCATTTACAAGTATTTTTGACTCTAATATGACTACAATTATTACTTGTACAATCCTCTATTACTGCGGAACAAGTATTGTTAGAGGGTTTGCTTTAACTCTTGCAATAGGTGTTATAGTTTCAATGTTTAGTGCTATTACAATTACTAAAAATTTCATGCATCTAATTTTTGGAACAGGAAAACTACAACATCCTGAACTCTTCGGACTTAGAAAAGATGAAATTAATGAAGGTTTTCAAGCTGTTGAAACTAAACGCGAAAAAGCTAAATTTGGAATTTTAGACTAATTAAATGAGGATAATAAAATGAAATTAAAATTAGATATAGTAAAAAATAGATTCATATTTCTAGCATTATCTGCTTGCTTATTATTACCAGGGATTGTAGCGATGATTTATTCAACAATAACTTATCCGACTCATACTCCATTGAAAGTCGGTATTGATTATACAGGTGGTACAACATTACAATATGGAATTAAAGAAAATATTTCTAATGAAAAATTAAGTGAAGTAAGAAATAATCTTGAACAAGGCGGCATTGATAATCCATATTTGCAGATTATTCACGTTAACTCTCAAGATAATAATGATTTAAAATCAATTCTTTCAATAAGAACAAAATTTATTGAAGAAGGTTCTGAAACACAAAATAATATTACTAATATCGTATCTAAAGACTTCAATGGAGCAGAATTAGTTCAAGTATCCTCTGTTGGACCTACTCTTGGGGTTGAACTTTTTAAAAATTCACTAATTGCATTATCTTTAGCTCTTATTGGAATTATTGCTTATCTAACATTTAGATTTCAATTTGATTACGCTTTATCTGCAATATTGGGACTTGTTCACGATACAATATTTGTTCTCGGAGTATTTTCTATATTAGGATTGTTTTATGATGTGCAAATTGATGCATTGTTTGTAACAGCTTTATTAACTGTAATCGGTTTTTCTGTTCACGATACAATTGTTGTGTTTGACAGAGTTCGTGAAAATTTAAAATATTATTCAAAGAAAATGTCTTTTGGAGAAATTATGAATGCAAGTATTAACCAAACTCTTGCAAGAAGTATTAATACTTCTCTAACTACTCTTATAACTCTATTGGCTTTATATTTCTTAGGCGGAGTTACAACTAGAGATTTTGTACTTGCAATGATTTTAGGTATCACTGTTGGTACTTATTCAAGTATCTTCTTCTGTTCAACTCTTGTTGATATTTGGGAAGATAAAAAAATGATAAAACAAAAAGTTTCAGCTTAATCATAAAAAGGAAAATATTATTAATGATATTTTCCTTTTTTATTAGCAAAAAAATTTATGAGAAGTTTTTAATAAGCAACTATGAAAATTTTACCAATATTTTTTAATAATCAAATATCAAATAGTTATGTTACCAATAAATATCAGCCACCTTTAGTTACAAGTCCGCAATTGCAGTGTCTTAAGTGTGACACAGTAACTTTTCAAAGCAAAGCTCATCCTGAAGAAAAATTAAAATTATTATTACAATACAAACTTCCGGATTTGTATTCTGATGTAATATTATTGGATAATTCTGTATTGGAAAATGCTTTAAAAAGAAAAATATTTTCTTCTCCGATAAAAAATGTAGTAAAATTTTTACAAATGTATAAAAGTTCATTGTTTCCGATAGAAAAACAAGTCTTAAATCTTCTTGAACATTCGGCTTCTAAGCAATCTAAAAAAACATTGGAACAAGTTATACACGATCAGTTTGCTAAACATAATAAAATTTTGATGGATGAGCAGAAACCTATTTTTGATAAATTAGTTGAATATTCTAAAGAAATGCCATCAGATTTAAAACAAGAATTTGACAGTTTAATGGAACTTTATAACAACAAAATTTTGCATAAATCCGTAATTGTTCCGTTTAGTGTAAAAGAGTTTAAATATAAACTTGATAGAATTTCAGAAAGTATTAGAAGCAGAAATATCAGAAAAGAACGTCAAGTAATGCAAAAATTGCTTAAAATGACAGAAAATTTTATAAACTCTAAAGAACACGTAATACAAGAAAAAACAAATACTAAAAAACGTTCAATTGCCAATAAAAAACCGAAAGATTTGACTAAGCATAATGCAGAAGTTTTAAGACAGATGGAGAAAGTTTTGAATAGCTCTTCATTAAAAGATGATAGAGAACTCAATAATTTATTTATCATGTCAAAATCACAAATATATAAAATTCCTACATTACATCCGTTTAAAAGAAAGTCATTTATTTATAATCTTAATAAAATAACTTCTAAATTGGAGGATCAAAAATTAGGTAATTTAATAATAAAAACAGCATTAGAACTTCCAACTTCTAAAAATTCACTATCAGCTTTTATTGTTAATGAAGCCTTAAATTCATCCGAAAAAATAGGTTATGACCTATTAGTTAATTCATTAGGCACAATAGAACACATAAAACCTCAAATAAAAGGCGGAGAAGATGAATTAAATAATATGGCTTTAGCATCAAAATACAAAAATAATACCAGAGCTCATACTGCAATTTCAACTCTCATGAGAAAAGAACCACACCTATACGAAACATTCCAAAAACATATTGATAGATTAGTCGAATTATACAATACCGGAATATTCCGAAAAATAGGCTTATCTAAAGGCTACATTACAAACCTAGCATATACTCTAGAAAACTTATCTCCGGAAGAAAATCCTCTAAAAATAGATTTATCAAAATTAGAAAAAATTTAAACTTTTTTTCCTTTAATTTTTTCTGCAATTTTCTTACATCTGATATTATCAAGTTCTTTTAAAACTTTTTCAACAGGCACTTCCCACGCTCCAGCAGTAGGAGTTTGAAAAGGTTTAATGCTTTTATACCACCCGATATCATCACCTTCAGTTTTAAACCAACGCCATTCAACAATTCTATTGAAAAGCCCAAAAGTCTTGATACCCAAAGCTCCTGCTAAATTCATGACCCCATTATCAGTGGTTACCATTAAATCCATACAATTCATAGCACAAGCTGTATCTTCCCAATTTTTGAAAGTTTTACCCAATCGTATAAGATTACAATCCTCAGGAATTCTATCCATTTGACGTGAAAGATCATCAACCTGAAAACTATAAACTTCTACATCAGGTAATTGCATAAGCGGATATAAATAGTTTAATGGGATATCTCTGTCAGTTTCCTTACTAGCTAGTGTTCCTTCATAAGCTATACCAATTTTAATTTTATCATTATCATTAATATGCCCTTTCTTATAAGCATTAACCTTAGTTTTAGGAACTTTTAAATATCCGCCGGCTTTTGGTATAGAATCAAACTGTGTTCCGCAAACGATAGGTAAATCCATCATTGGAATGTAATAATCATAATTTATATTAGGAATTTGATCCTCCGTATAAATTTCAACTCCTAATTTTGAATCCTTAAACAATTCAACCAAAGGTCTCTGAACAACAAGAGAAACTTCTTTACAAAGTTTTTTTAATTCATCCAAAAATCTAACAAACATAATAGAATCACCAAAACCCTGTTCAAAATGAACTAAAATATGCTTATCCTGAATATTTAATTTCATATTCCATCTTTTTTTCTTGTTAGAGAAAATTTGAGGGAAAGAAACACCTTTTAAATCTTCTTTTTGGAATCTGTGTTGTAAAAATTTAAAACCTTCAGAAAAACGTTTGTGCCTTACTAAATAAGCTCCATATGCGTGCAAATCAGAATGTGTAGGATTTAAATACATAAGTTTTTGGTAGAATTCATCGGCTTTTTGAATTTCATCAAATTTTCCGTAAACGTATGCTAAATTTTTTACTACAATTCTATTATTAGGAGCTAATTCATAAGCTTTTGTTAAGTATTCAATTTGTTTATCTTTAAATTTATCTTGGTAACAAGTAGAATATAAATGCCCTAACATGTTATAAATTGAGAAATTATTTTTGTTTCTGATAAGAGCTTTTTCATAATATTCAATAGCTTTCTTGTTATCCTTAATATCAGTATAAGTTAAATCTGCAAGATAAACATAAACATCTTCTTTGTCAGGTGAGATTTCTTCAAAACGTTTAAGAAATTTAATCGCTAAATCAGCATTTCCAATTGATTTCATACACAAACCAATGTTTTTATAAATATTAATGGGAAATCCTGAAAACTTCATGATATCTCTGTATTGTTCAATTGCTTCAATGAATTTTTTTTCATTTGACATTTTACGAGCATATTGCATAGCATAATTTATATATTGATTGACAACTCGATTTTTCTCAAATTGATCAAAAATGGTAGGAATAAGCTCTCTATAAATTTGCAAACCTTTATCAAAATTATTATTCTTACAATAATAATCAGCCATAGCTTCATCTAAAGAAAGAATTAAATCTTTAGAATTATCCATGGGAATTTCTTTTTTTATAACTAAACGTTTTGAAACTTGCATAAAATATCCTTTATTAAAATTTAATAATAAAGGTATAATATCATATTTATATAATTAAAAAATGGACTATTTACACTAATTTTAAGAAATATTTTCAAAAAAAATTGTAAAGTGTTATTCAATTATTGTTACAATTAGTAGAAATAATTTTTTTTATTGATTAGAATATCTATTGGGAATAGAAAGAGGGGAACTTATCAAAATGAACGCTAATCCGAATAAAGTACTTTTACCTAATGATGTTAGAAAACTTTTAAATATAGATAATAAAGAAATAGTTGAACTATGTAAAAAAACATCTGTTGTTCCTAAAAAAGATAACAGAGGACAAATCTATTTTTCAATAGATGAAGTAAAAAAATTAAAAAATGCACAAACCTCAATAGTGGCAGAAATGACAGAGAAGAGAGAAGATAAGAATAGCGAAAGAAAGGCAACATTACCCGTTATGACAAAACCAAATTCACAAGTTGTAGTAAATGGTTTGTTAGAAACCCTCAACAAAATGGAAAATAATATAACAACTTCTATGACCAAGTTGATTGATGAAAAATTGGAAGGCATGGATGATGTTGTATTAGAACTTGTAAGGTGCAAAACAGAAAATGAAAATTTAAAGAATAAAGTAAATGAATTAAATAAAGAAAATTTTAAATTGAAAAATCTATTAAGCAGTTTTAAACCTTTAATGTGCGGATTTTATATAAAGAAAGAAGAAGATAATATAATTATTTAACAGAATTTTAGGATAGAAGTATGGCAAAAGAAGAATTAGCAACAAATATAAGCGAAGAAAGAAGTAAAGCACTAAAACTTGCAATAGATAAGATAGAAAAAGATTTTGGGAAAGGTGCAATAATGAAGCTTGGTGATAAGCCGGCAGTAAGTGTTGAAACTATCCCAACAGGGGCTTTGGCATTGGATGTAGCTCTTGGTGTAGGCGGAATACCACGCGGTCGTATTATTGAAATTTATGGTCCTGAATCATCAGGAAAAACAACTTTAGCACAGCATATCGTAGCAGAATGCCAAAAACGTGGCGGAATTGCAGCTTTTGTTGATGCTGAACACGCACTTGATCCTGAATATGCAAGAAATCTTGGTGTAAATGTTGATGAATTATTGATTTCACAACCTGATACAGGTGAACAGGCTCTTGATATTACGGAAGAACTTGTTCGCTCAGGTGCTGTGGATGTTATTGTTGTGGACTCAGTCGCTGCTCTTGTTCCAAAAGCTGAAATAGAAGGTTCTATGGAAGATCAGCAAATGGGATTGCAAGCAAGATTAATGTCTAAGGCTCTAAGAAAGTTAACAGGTATTATTGGCAAAACTAATACTACAGTTATATTTATTAACCAATTAAGACAAAAAATTGGTGTTATGTACGGTAATCCTGAAACTACAACAGGTGGTAATGCCCTAAAATATTACGCATCTGTTCGTTTAGAGATTAAACGTGTTGAAGGTCTTAAAGGTGATGGAGAAGATATCGGTAACCACGTTAGAGTTAGAATTTTAAAGAATAAAGTTGCTCCTCCATTTAGAACTGCAGAATTTGATATTATTTTTGGAAAAGGTATTTGTAAAATCGGAAATATTCTCGATGTAGCTGTTGATTTAGATATCGTCAAAAAAGCAGGTTCTTGGTTTAGCTTCAATGATGATAAGTTGGGTCAAGGCAGAGATAAAGCAAAAGAATTTTTAGCTGCTAATCCTGATATTCTTAATCAGGTAGAAACTCTTGTGAGAGAAAAATTGGCAGCAAATTAGTTACCATCCCCAAACCCCTATATTTATTGGGTTTATAGATTTGCTTGACAAACTATTTTAGGTGTGGTATAAAATTAGTGGGGTAAATGTATATTTTTGAGTCTTGCACATTCTGCAAGACTTTCCTTTTTTGTAATAATAATTTAATCTTTTGTTTACTTGTTATTTTATTTGTATTAAAATAACCTTGCTAAGAGATATTAAGGGGTGTATTAAATGAAATTTGTTGCAAATAAAGATGATTTGTTAAATGGAATTAAGATAGTTGAAAGAGCTACGGTTGTTAAAGGATTACAGCCGGTTTTAGCTAATGTTTTAATTGAAACTGTAAGTGATAATCAAATAAAGCTTACTGCGACAGATTTTGATTTATCAATTATAACGCTGATTAGTGCTAATATTCAAGAAGAAGGAAAGATTACATTACCGGCTAAGAAGTTAAGTGAAATTTTATCAAGGCTAAATGATGAACTGGTGAATTTTGAAATAAATTCATCAACTGCAACAATAACTTGTAAAAACTCAAAGTTTGATATAATAGGGATTTCTGCAAATGAATTTCCGCAAATAGAAGAAAATATTGCAGAAACTGATTGTATGGAAATAGAAACAAAGCCTTTTATTAAAGCAATAAGAGAAGTAGTTTCAGCTGCTGCAGGATATGAAACAAACAATTTATTATCAGGAGTTGTTTGTGAAGTTAATAAAAATATCTTAGAAATGGCTGCTACTGATGGTAACAGACTTGCAAGAGTAAGAGAGGTTGTTAAAAATACTTCTTCTGATGCTGAAAAACCTTTTGAAATGTTGATTTCATCAAAAGTTTTATCTGAATTATCAAAAATTTCATTGCTTGTTGAGGCAGATAATATAAGAATTTGTAAGGAAATGAAAAAAATAGTTATCACAATTGATAAAACTAAAATTGTTACTCGTTTAATGTTAGGTCAATTCCCTAAATATAACCAATTAATTCCACAATCTTTCCCTAAAGAAGCTAAAGTTAATAAAAATAACTTAATTTCAGCTTTAGAAAGAGTTGCGGTTATGGTTAATGAAAAAAATAGTATAGTTAAATTTGAATTTATTGATAATACTTTAAAATTATCAGGAGACACTCCAGATGCAGGTAATTCTCAAGACGAAATCGATATTAACTATATGGGAGAACCTTTAGCTATTGCTTTTAATTATAAATTTATTTTAGAATTTCTTAAAATAGCTGAATCTGAAGAAATTAGTGTTAAGTTAAATTCTCCATTATCTGCAACAGTGTTTGCACCGATTTCTGATGAGGATTATATTTATCTGGTAATGCCGGTACAACTTAGAAATTAATTGATGTGGAGTGTAATGTTATAGAAAATAATAAGATGTAAAAAAGCTGAGATTTAATCTCAGCTTTTTTATTTCTATGTTTTTAATTACATTTCTAAATTCATTTGAGAGAATTGAATAATTTTATTTTTCCCTCTGTGTTTTGCGTTATAAAGTGCGTGTTCTGCATATCTGATTACAGTATTTGCATCTTCTTCAACGTCAGGCATGCAAGGATAGGTAGAAATTCCTCCGGAGATAGTTATTTTATGAGGTTCATCTTCTCCTTGAGGAATAAATTCCATTTTTTCAATTTCTCGTCTAAATCTTTCGCCGAATAAGAAAGCATTGTCTTCGGAAGTATTAGGTAATACAAGTAAAAACTCTTCATCACCATATCTGGTTACAATATCTTCTTTTCTTGCCATTGCAGATAATTTGTTTGCTATATTTTTAAGTAGAATATCGCCCCATTCATATCCGTACATATCATTTACAACTTTAAAGAAATCGATGTCGAAAAGAATACAAGATAATTTAGTACCGTATCTTTTTGAACGAGAAATTTCTTCTTCTAAACGTTCTTGAAGATATTTTCTATTATGCAATCCTGTTAAATCATCTGTTGCAGAAACTCTTTCTACTTTATCTTTTAATTCTTTTGTTTTTAATAAAGCTTTAACACGAACAATTAATTCATCAGTATTATTAAAATCTTTTATAAAATCATAACTTTCTGCTCTTACAGTTGCCTCTCTTTTTGTTTCACCTAAAAACAAAATAGGGCAAGGGAATTTATTTGTCATAAGTGCATCTTTGGCTAAGTCTATATTTTCAATAATCATTAAAGAAGGATTGATAACTGCATAATCCTTGATTTGATCAATAGAAACAACTCTGACATCAACTTCATCAATTTCCATAAGCTTAGCTTGTAATTCCGGCATTGGTTTTGTTGAATAAATAACAATATTGCTCATAAAAAATCCTCTTATTTAAAATTTTATTCTTATATTAAATATACACTAATTGTAACGTTTTGTAAATCCATATTAAAAAAGAAGCCGAAGTAAAAACTCCGACTTCTTTAAAATATAATGTCAAATTTATGCTAATGCTTTTGATTTTTCAATACAGTTAATCAAAGTAGAAGCAACTGTCTTTTGTTCTTCAAGAGTAAGTTCAGGGAACATAGGAAGTGAAATAACACATTCGGTATCTTTTTCAGTGTTAGGAAGCATTCCCTTAGTCCATCCAAGATGAGCATGAACTTTTTGTAAATGAAGAGGTACCGGATAATATAACATAGCACCGATTCCAGCTTCTTGAAGCATTTTATGGATATTATCACGATTAGGGATTTTCACTGTGTATTGGTGGTAAACACAATAAGTATCAGCTAATTCGTGAGGAGTAACTATATCTTCACATCCTGCAAATAATTCATTATAAGTTTTAGCGTGTTCTCTTCTTAATTTATTCCATTCATCAATATAGTTTAGTTTAACTCTTAAAATAGCAGCTTGAATTTCATCAAGACGAGAGTTTACACCGATTTCATCGTGGTAGTATCTAACAGCACCACCATGGTTTCTTAAAGCAATAATTCTATTTTTCAAGTTTTCACTATTAACTGTGATTAAACCTCCATCACCCATTCCACCTAGATTTTTAGTTGGATAGAAGCTGTAGCATCCTATATCTCCGAAAGTACCAACCATTTGTCCTTTATATTTAGCACCGATTGCTTGACAGCAGTCTTCAATTACGTATAAATTATGGCGTTTAGCGATATCCATAATTGCATCCATATCACAAGGTTGACCATATAAGTGAACAGGAATAATTGCCTTTGTTTTTGGTGTAATTCGTTCTTCTATTTTTTTAGGATCAATATTAAATGTATCTGCATCAATATCAGCAAATACCGGAGTAGCTCCAACAATTCCGATAGCTTCTGTAGTAGCTACAAATGTGAAAGCTGTTGTGATAACTTCGTCCCCTTTTCCTATATCCAAAGCTCTTAAAGCCAAATGAAGAGCGTCTGTACCTGAGTTTAAAGCAACTGTATAGTTACATCCGATATATTTTGCGAGTTCTACTTCTAAAGCTTTGCAGTTTGGTCCTAAAATATAAGAACCTGAACGTAGTACTTCGCATACTGCTTTTTCAATTTCATTTCCAATTTTTGCATATTGTCTTTTTGAATCCAAAATAGGTATCATATTAATCCTCCTTTATTATACTTCCTCTCTATAATTATAGTTTAGCACGGATTTTTGGAGTCTTTATATAATCTTGATAAGTTTAGTTAAGCGAAAGAATTATTGCAATAATTAATGCTATAGAAAAATAAATCATTAAATTTCTTGATTGATAAATTCTAACCATAAAACTCGGAGAATTCATCATATTCTCCATAGGGAAATGATACCATTTTTTTTCTGGAATTGAACTTGAATCTGTAGAAAAATCTATCATTGATTTATATAAATCTATTGCTAAAGGAATTGTTAGATATGATAAAAAGACTTGCCAATCTAAAATATCAAAAATGCATAATACAATAGGCGAAACGTAGGCTAATACAAGTAATATTTTCAAAACTATAAGGCTAGAAAGCTGAGAATCAAATGAATTTGCGATAGTTTTTTTACCTTCATTCAAATCAAACTCAAAATCCATAACAGTATGACTGTATAAAAGAACTACTGTCATAAACATAGTAGGAATTGATAATATTAAACTATCAACAGAAAAAGTTTTCGTCATAACATAAAAAACTCCGCCAAATAACGCAGGTCCGTAAGCTAAAGCAACTGCAAATTCCGAAAGTTTAATTTTTGACATGAAAGAATATAAAACACAAATAATTCCACCAATAATGCCGAAATATAAAACGCCAATTCCGCATTTGAAGTAAAGGAAAAGTCCAATAAGTCCTGCTATAAATAAGTAAATAAATACTAAAAATAACAATTCTTTTTTGCTTATCAAACCTGCAATTAAATATCTGCATTTTGTTTTTTGTGAATTTCTTAAGTATTCTTTTTTATCAAATCCAACTTGTTTGATTAAAGATTTGTAATCAAAATAATCATCTAAAATGTTTGTAGCAAGATGAACTAATCCAATTCCGACTAGAGCTAAAATTCCATATCCGATATTTCCCGAATGTAAGGCAGAATAAGTAAAAACAACTCCCCAAGACATAATTGTCATCGGAAGAGAAAATACTCTTGAGCAAATTAAAATTGAGCTAACTTTGTTTAACATAGAGTTATTATAACATATAGCTAATTTTAATAAAATGTTTAGCTTACTAATCCTCCAAAAGCCATAACATCTTCGTATTCGGCTCCGGCCTCAAGCATTTCTTCTGCTGTAAATCCAAAAAGTGTAATTGTATCAATAACTTCGTTTTTGTGTCCAATATTTTTTATGACAGATTCAAGAGCAGATTCTCTTGTCATGTATTGGAATTTGTTGTGAATACCTTGTTTAAGACTTCTTTTTTTAGCTTTTCCCATTTAAACACCTTCCTTTGCGAGTGCTAAAAGAGCTGCTCCAATCATGCCGGAATAATTTCCAGCTGTAGCCAATCTTATCGAAGTTGGAGAAGTTACAATATCAGAATTAACTTCTTCTTCTATTTTTTTAACATCAACAAATTGAGCCATAGAACCTGATAAAACAACACAATCCGGATCAAAAAGATTTGCTAAACCTTTAATTCCAATCATTATATCTCTTTGCCAACGATTTAAAATTTCAATCATTTTTTCATCGCCGTTTTTAACACCATCTATTACATCATAAGTTGTTACATTTTTATCATTCAAAGCTTCTTCTGCATCTAGTTTTAATGCAGTACCTGAAGCGTAGATTTCAAAACAATCATAACTTCCGCAAGTACATTTTCTGCGTTTATCAGGATACATCTTAAAATGCATTTCTCCAGCGGCGCCTGATTTTCCCTTAAGGAGTTTATTATTGATAATAATTCCTCCTCCGACTCCTGTTCCAAGAGTCAACATAACAGAAACATCAGTCCCTCTTGATGCACCAATTTTGTATTCTGCCCAAGCTGCAGCGTTTGCATCGTTTTCAATAAATACTCGTTTAGTACTTAATTTTGGAAACTCTATTGTATAATATCCTTCAACTAAATTTCCTGTAGATCCAATAACAGCTGTGTTTTCATTATTAACAGCTCCGGCTGTTGCTATTGCAATTACATCTACTTCTTTTTCATATTTTTGAACTTGAGTTTTAAGAATATCTTTTATCCCATCAAGAGTTTTTGGAGTAGAAAATTTATCAATTTCTCCAACAATCTTACCTGTTTCATCAATTATAGTACTATAAATTTTAGTTCCGCCAATATCAAACGCTAATGCTTTTTTCATAAAATAAATTATCCCTCTATAAATCTTTTAGTAATTAATTGCGGTCTTGTAATTGCTGAACCTATTACAACGGAAAAAGCTCCTAATTCAAAAGCTTTTTTAACCTCTTTAGGCTCCCAAATTCTGCCTTCTAAAATAACAGGTTTATTGATATTTTTTACTAATTTTTTTAAAAGCTCATAGTCAGGTCCTTCTGTAGGTTCTCCAGATTCCAAAGTATAACCTGCAAGAGTTGTAGAAATAATATCAGCTCCTAAATTTGTACAATTAACCCCTTCTTCTAAGGTTGAAATATCAGCCATTGCAAGTTTATTTGCTCTATGTATTGTATCAATAATTTCTTTTAAAGTGCATCCGCCTCTATCTCTTGATGTTCCGTCAAAAGCGATAATATCTGCGTCGGCTTCTATTAATTCATTAACTTCCTTTAATGTCGGTGTAATATATACAACTTCTCTCCAATTAGAAGGTAATTTTTCAGGTTTAGTAAGCCCTATTACAGGAATATTGAATTTTTTTGCATTTCTAACATCCCTAGCTCCTGCAACTCTTAAACCGGAAGCTCCACCATTTACAACAGAAGCCATCATAGCTTTCATACAATCTTCTTTATATAACGGTTCATCCGGCATGGCTTGAGATGATACGATAACTTTTCCCTTGAGTTTTTCCAGTATTTCCATATGGATAAATTTTAACATAAAGATTGATAATTGTAAAAAAAATTATTATAATAATTATGTGCTTTTGAGGGAATTTTTATGAAATATTATAAACAAATTTTATTAGTAAGTTTTGTTATTTTAATAGGCTTTGGCTTGTTTTTATATTTGGATAATAAAAAACAAAAAACGGTTGTAAAAACAGAAGATAATTCTCCAAGCGTGGAACAAAAAGTTCAAGAAAATAAAGTAGAAAAAAATATTTCAAAAGAAATCTCAAAACCTAAACAAGAAGTTATAGAAGCTCCTAAAGAGGTTGTGAAGAAAGCTGATTTATATAATAATTTTTCTTCTAACATGATTAATTTTTCAACAATTTCTCAAAGTGCAAATTCTTCTTCAAAAATCCAAAGAGAGATTTCAAATATTATAAATTCTTCCCAAGCAATTTTTTATTCTGCTAAAACTAGAGATAAATTATATTTAATTAAAGAAATTTCCTCTGAATATTCTGCAAAGCATCCAAGACATGGGCTTGAATTTATTGAAATATCTTTGAATAATGGGGAAATAGAAAAATTTTCACCAAGTTATAGTGAAGACAATGAATCTGAAACTGATATTTGGGAATATGATAAAGAAACAGGCGTTCCGATTTCTCACGTGCATAAAGATAATGATGGTAATGTAATTTTTACGGAATTATGGAACCAGAAAAAAGATGTAAAATATAAAATGCTTAATTCAAAAGATGAAGTAATATCAATGTTTAAAGAAACAGTTGAGGATGGAACGCAGTTAAGACAAGAGCATATTTTTTATGATACCGAAGGAAATATAAGAATGAATATTTCTGCTAATTATGATGGTCAGGATTTAGTGAGATTTACGTATTTTGATGTTCAAAATCCTGAATATAGCGGAAGTATTATAAGTGAATATCAAGATGGGGTTAAACAAAAAGAAACTGTTTATACTTCAGATTATAAAGTTAAAAATATTTATGAAGCAAAATATGAAGATGGTGAAAGAGTTGAGTTAAAAGAATTTGATGCTGATAATAACGAAATTGATAAAATATTATCCAAATAAACCATAATCATCGAGTTTAACTTTTTTAGGTCTTGAAAAATAATCCATAATCATACTTGAAGCTCCAACAGCTAATCCCATACCAACTGCATGCGTTATGTATGTTAATAAGGCTTTTGAGTATAATTTTTTCATATTCTTAATTAAAGGTTCACTAAGCCCGCTTTTTCTGGCAAGCTTAATTCCTTTATAACTAGCTAGCCCTTCTTCAAAAATAGTCGGAAGCATACTTAAAAATGCAATTTTTCCACAATTATCTTTTACTTTATCAGTAAAATCTTTTGGTGCATCTTTTGGTTTTGATCTGGAAAAAAGTGCAATATAAGACATAATCCCTGCAATAGTTCTTCCCGGCCATCTCATTTTGCTTAAGATTTTTCCGCCCTTACCCATTAAATCGTTCATTGCGTGTCCTAATTCGTGGAAGCCTGCAATTGAAATCTTTTGTGTGTTGATTTTAACAATTTTTTGACTCGGAACATAGCAAGCATTTGTACCTCTTGCATAATCATCCATTATTTTACTAAATTCCATAGGAATAATTTGTACACCTTTTTTGTCTAAGCCTGATACATTAAGAGATTTTATGAATGTATCTCGATAAAGATGATTATTAACTTGTTCTTTTTGTAATTGATTAGCAAATGGTTTTCCTGCATATTTAAGCATTGAACCTAAAATAGCACCATAGACAGCAGAACCTATTAAGAAGCCTTTTTGTCTGTCTTCTTCCGTTCTAGGGATATATATATTTCCTGAATAATAATATGAATTTACCATTTATACACCGGTTTTTAAAACACTTCTAAAAGTATAAAACAAATAAATTAAAAAAATTGCCTATTTGTAATTAAACTGTTACAAATCGGGTTAATAATCAAATTTCCCATTGTATATCAAAAATTATTCCCTAGTCAGATTATCTTTATTGGCAATGTTTTAATTTATAAAAAATAGAATAATTTAGGAGTTAGTTTTGGGGTAAATAGAATTTACGCAATACATATCTACTCCACCTATCAAAGAGGTAAGAAACAGGGGTAAATAATTGAACAAACGTAATATCTAGTTCGCCAACAGAAAAAGGAGGTCAAAATGACGATTAGAAAACTTTCAGTGGCAGCTGCGATTGCCGTTGGTATAGCAACGTGTTCCTTTAATACGGTAATGGCAGCTTGTCCTTGTGAACAACGTCCTGTGGTAACTCAGGGTGCTTGTCCTTGCGATGACATACCGGAAGTAACAGGTGCGGCATGTCCTTGTGAAACACCAAAAACACCTGATTGTGGATGTGATACTGCTCCTAGTTGTGATCCGGATCCAATGCCTTCTTGTGCATTATGTCCAGGGGTTAAAGACTTGTCCAGAGCTGATATGAAGCAAGTTTATTCTTATCCTAACGCAATTTACGGTTATAATAATTTCGTAGGTACAGAAAAAGATTCAATTTATTCAGCAGAAGGGTTTTCAGTAAACAGAGAGATTAATAGTTTAACAGCAAGTACAATGGGCTCAACTGTTTCAAGCGAAGGTTCAATGACAGGTGCTGCAACTAATATTCCTTGTTTAAATGATTTATCAAGACATAACGGTACTCCTATTGTAAGAGATGAAGCAAAAATGGATGGTAATGGATGCCCAATTCAGATGAGTACGGCAAATTCAATTCAAGCAATTAAGAAAACACTTGAACCGTTTGATTTAACACCGTTTAGTAATATGACAGGTGCTGCTGCTAATTTACAAATGTTCCCTGATGTTCCTAACGGATATTGGGCTTCTTGTGAAATCGATAAATTAGCTACAAATGATGTAGTAGTTGGTTATCCTGACAGATTATTCAAACCATCTAAGAATATTTCTCGTGCAGAATTTGCAACTATGTTAGTAAAAGGATTTAACAAAGATATGTATTCTTGTCCGTCAGAAAAATTGTTCTCTGATGTTCCAACAAATCATTGGGCAAGTAATGCAATTACTGTTGCAGTGCATCAAGATTTGTTAAAAGGATATCCTAACGGTAAATTTATGCCTAATCATAACGTAACAAGAGTAGAAGCTTTATGTGCATTATCAAAAGCTATTCAATGTCCTACAATAGATAAATGTAAGGCACAGGAAATTTTATCAAAATACTGTGACGGTAACACTGTTCCTGAATGGGCTCAAATACCTATAGCTATTGCATTAGATAAAGGTGCTTTGAATAATTCACCAAATCCAAATACAATTGCACCATTTAAAGATGCTTCAAGAGCTGACATTGCTGCTATGTTACAAAATATTCGTGTATCAGCAGGTTTAGATAAAAATCCTGTAACTGCAAATAATGATTGTCCAATGTGTCCTACTGATAAAAAAGCTTTCATAGAAAATGAAGAACTTGTTCAAATTCCTACTTTAAAATTGGAATTTAGAGATCAAGTAAGTGCTAAATCTTCTCACGTTGGTCAGAAATTTGCTGCTAAGACATTAGAAGATGTAACAATTAACGGTCAATTATATCCTTGCGGTTCAAATGTATACGGTAAAGTAGTTGAAGTTGTAAGACCTTCTGGATGTGAAAAAGGTGCTTTAAAACTTGCATTTACAGAAATCGAACACTGCGGATGTAAAGCCACATTACCTAGACAGATCTTAAATGCTGAAATAAATAAATCTAATACTCCTAATATTGTATCAAGAATCGTTACAGCACCATTTACTTGGGGTGGTCAAATGTTAGGTATCGTAGGTAGAACTGCAGGCGGTATGTTAACAACTTTAGGTAACGCTGCTGAAGACGTTGCTTCTGGTACAGGTATAGCTTTAGGTGAAGCTTTCCAAGGTCAATTTATGGCTTCTGCTAGAAGTGTTGGTGATGTGGTTAAAGATACCGTTAAAGCTCCTATTGACTTAACTAGAACTGCAATCTCAGGTACTATTGGTCTTGCTCAAGCTACCGGAGATGAAGTCGGATATTTAGTTGATGCTAAAGGTTACAAAATCTCTGCTATTAATCCAAAAGAAAATGTAACTATTGCTTTCGGATGTAATGGAAATTAATTTTGATTCCTAATTGCCATCAAATTCCTAAAAGAGGGTGATTTTTTAATCACTCTCTTTTACTTATAATAATATTCAAATTGGAGAAAAAATCTTGAAACGAAAATCTTTAGGTATATTAAACGGTATGGTTGCTGCAATAAGTTATGGGACAAATCCTTTATTTGCACTTCCTCTGTATGCTCAAGGAATAAAAGTTAATTCTGTTTTATTTTATAGATATGCTTTTGCTATTATGATTTATTTTATTTGGATTAAATTTGTGAAAAAAGTCAATTTAAAACTATCTAAAACAGAAACTTTGACACTTTGTTTATTAGCAATAATGTTTTCGCTTTCATCATTAACTCTTTTTGATTCGTTTAATTATATAGATGCAGGTATTGCCTGTACAATTCTCTTTATATATCCTGTTTTAGTCGCTATTATTATGGCTATTTTTTTTAAAGAAAAATTAACAAAAACAACTATCTTTTCAATTATATTAACAACTTTTGGAATTTCTTTACTATACAATGGAGAAAATGGAGTAACGCTTAATCCAAAGGGTATTTGTATAATATTTTTATCCGCAATTTTATATGCACTGTATATTGTAGGGATTAAAAAAATAAAAATAATCCAACATATAAATCGCTATAAATTAAGTTTTTATATAATGTTTTTTGGATTACTTGTGTATATTTTTAATTTAAGATTTTGCACTCAACTCCAAATTTTAACCGAACCTAAACAATGGTTACTTGTTCTAGGACTTTCACTTTTTCCTACAATAATATCTTTAGAAACTATAAATATTTCAATAAAATTAATTGGTTCAACTTTGACCGCAATTTTGGGAGCTTTAGAACCTTTGACGGCTATTTTCTTTGGAGTACTAATTTTTCATGAACAATTAACTATGAAAATTGTTACAGGTGTTTGTTTAATTTTATCTGGAGTATTTTTAGTCGTTTTAAATAAATCAAAAGCTAGCAAATAAAATTTTTACGGATATTATAATTATTACACACTTTAAGAAAGGCCGAAATTTTATGAAAATAGATTTTATTACTCCAAAATTTGGGTATTTTAATGCTCAAAATAAAAAAAATAAATATGAAAATAAAATTCAAACAAATTTAATAACTAATCCGATAGAAATACAAAATCAATTTAATGATCAATTGGTATTTGAAGCAAGAGTTGATAAAGGTTTAACAAGATTTTATGAATTTAATAAAGATAGAATGCCAATCACTGTTAAAGATTATATTGAATCTTTGAGTGAAAAAACAATTTCACCGCTTGAAGCACAAAAAAATGCATTTCAAAATTTAACTTTAGCAAAAAGTCTTGAAGATATAAAAAATTTGTTTCCCAAAGAAAATTTATTTAAAAATTTAATTCCTGCAACTCAAACAAAAGCTACAAGAGGGATTTTGCAATCTGTAAAAGAAAACTTAGAACTTTTAGAATTATCAGGACAAGGTGTTTTACAAGATAAAAGTGATTTAACAGTTTATTTAGTTAAGAAAATATTTCTTGAAGGAAAAACAATAGATGAGATAAATAATGATTTAGAAAGTGATTTAGATAAAGATTTTCAAGCTGATTTTAAATTTAAAAATAAAGATAGTAAATATATTTACAGTTCAACTTTAAAAGCTTTAGGTATAGAATTACCATCATTTGAATATATGCAATCATTAAGATACACTCGAGAAGGATATTCAGATTTAGTCGGTGAAAATATTTCTAGGGGACAGATAGAATTTTGGAATTCTCTAAGTGAAGAAGAAAGAACTTCAAGAGCTAAAAAAAGTGTTACAAAATTTGAAAACTGGTGGTCAACACTAAGTAGAAAACAAATTATTGAAATGATTGCAAATCAAGCAACTGCGATTGATATGTTAAAAGCGTTTAAGAAAAATGAAAAAAGTAAACAGATTTTAATGAAGTCTATTTTAATAAATGATAAAGAAGAAATTAAGCCAATACAAGAAAAAATAAAAACAAAAGTAGGTTCGACAAAACTTTCTCAAGATGAATTATTCATAAAATGGGCAACTAATAATCTTAAACTTTTTGAAGCAAGTTTAACGGAAGCAGAAAAAGATACTTTGCATTTAAAAAGGATGCAAAAGCTTACTCAATATTGGGCTTCAATGACTCCTGAAGAGAAAACTGATTATATTTCAAAACTAAAATCAGGTGCAGAACCTCTTCGTTATACTATGATTGATGCTTGGAATAATAGTAGGGAACTTATTAAAGATTTGGCTGAACATTTGAGAAAAAATCAGATTTATAGACCTGCAGATATGCTTTTTTCAAATGTAGAATTTAGTAAATTTCAATCTCAAGTAATGATAGAATTTTGGCAAAATCATCCTCAATATTCTGATTTTATAGGCGAACAGATTAAAATGTCTCAAGAAAAAATAAATAATGCAATCTCAAGAGGTACGTTTGAAGAATTAAAAAAAGAAATTATAAGGAATAAAAATCAACGTATTAAAGAAATGGAAGCTTTAAAAAAATCTCGACCTGTAATTAATCAGGAAAAAGTAGATGATATTAAGTATCCTGAATATGTAAGAGAATTTAAAGATGCTTATTTTAATGGAGTTATCAAATCCCGTTTAAAATATTTACCCAAAACTTACTTAAATGATTTTATAGAAGTAATCGCAAATGATATGCCGGAAGAATACATAAAATCTTGGACAAAGAATTTAAAAGGAGAAGAATTAACACAAAAAGACATAAACAATTTAAAATCAATTTCTGATATCGAACCAAAATCAGGTGCAAAAATGAATCGAGCAATCGAAGCTGCAATTGCTTATACTCTTTATAATTGTACAAAAAATCCTGAAGTTTATTTGATGTCGCATTCTGATGTAAAAACGGCTCTTTATAAACTCGATATTGGTCAAAATCCTATAGAATTAGGCTCTTTAAAATTACAAAGAGATTTTGTTATTCCTGTAATTAAAAAACATATCGATGCTAATAATATTGAAAAAATGTATAACACTTATAAAACAGAACTTTCTGAAATAGAAATAGAGAATATTATAGATAAATATTTTTCTATGAAAAATCAATCTTCCGGAAAAGTCATAAATAATCTTGCAGATATTAATAATTTTAAATATAATGAATTAAAAGATTATTTAGCAGAATATGGTCAGTCTTTATTAATTTTGTTTTCAGAAAAATCAGTTTTTCCTGCACAAATTAAAAAAGCTTTTTATCAAAAATTAAAAAATAATGCTCCGAGTTCTTTAAAAGAAACATTTAACTATTGTCTTTTTGAAAAACAAGATGCTTTAGAAATAGAAGAAAAATTAAAAAGTTCTGCTTTTGCATATACTTCTAAATATCCGTTTTTACCAACTTATTATTCAACTTGTTATCAAGAAGAATTAATGAAAGCTTTTAGAAAAATGGTGGTTAAAGGAGATTATCTTTCTTTGGAACAATTTAGCAAATACTGTACAGTAAAAAGAAAAAATCCAAAAGAACATAGTAAAATTGTTATTGTCCCCAAACCAGCAATGAATGTAGAAAATAAATTAAAAATGTTAGTTATAGAACAAGCTTTAGCAGATGTTTTATATGAAGCAACTCAAAATAAAGATGTTTACGCAATGGAATTTGAAGATTTGTGCGATACTATAGAAGTCTTTAATTTAGTAAAGCATTTTCCAAGTGAAAGTCGTAATTATTTTGCCTCATCTTTACAGAAAGAAATTTCTTTAACTGCATATAGAAAATTAAATCTCGGTAAAATAAACAGATTAGCTGATGAATATATATCAGAAATGGAATCGTGGTTAAAGGAATATCGTATAAATCAAGAACCTTTGACTATGGAAGATCTGGTTTATATTTTAAATCCTGATGAAACTAAATCTGAATTAGATGAAAAAGTTATTGAAAGAATCAAGAAATATAACTTAAATCTAAAGTAGAATAAACTAATAATATTCTATGTTATAATAAAATTATAAAATATTTAGCAAGGAGAAAAACAATGTCTTTAAGGAATGAACGAGTTAGAAAAGAATTAATGCGTGATATCTCTGATATTATTAGAAAAGAAATTAGAGGGCTTGAAGGTGTTGTATCCATAGTTGATGTTGAAGTTTCTCACGATAATTCTTTTGCTAAAGTTATATATAGTATTTTAGGATCTGATGAACAAATCGAAAAAGATAAAGCAATTATTGAAAAAAATACCGGAAAAGTTCGTTATGAAGTTGGTAAAAGGATAAGACTTCGTGTAACTCCTGAAATAAAATTTGTATATTCTGACGGCTTAGAAAAAGGTTCAAAAGTTCTGGATTTAATTGATAAAATTTCCAGAGGCGAAATTAAATAAATGTTTGGTTTTTTAAATATTTATAAGCCTAAAGGAATGACATCTCACGATGTTGTTTCTGTTTTGCGAAAGATTACTAAAATTAAACAAATAGGTCATACTGGGACTTTAGACCCTTTTGCAGAAGGAGTTTTGCCAATTTGTATTGGAAAAGCTACAAGATTAATTGAATATTTAGCCGATGAAAAAGCTTATATTGGAACAATACAATTTGGAAGTGCAACAACTACTTATGATATTGAAGGTGAGATAACTATAACTTCTTCAAAAGAGATTTCAAAAGATGATATCGAAAAAGCTTTATTAAATTTTCAGGGTGAAATTGAACAACTTCCACCTATTTATTCTGCAATAAAAGTTGATGGAAAAAAACTTTATGAATATGCAAGAAAAGGTGAAGAAGTTGAAATTAAACCTCGTAAAATTTGTATAAACGAAATCAAACTTTTAAATTTTGATAAAAATTCAAATCAAGCAGAAATTTATATTGATTGTTCGAAAGGAACTTATATTCGCTCATTTGCAAATGATTTAGGAGAAAATTTAGGAGTATTTGGACATTTAATTAAACTTGTAAGAGTCAAAGCTGGTGATTTTAATATAGAAAATTCTATAAAATTAGAAGAATTAAAATCTCAAAAAGATGTGAGTGATAATTTGATTTATCCGTTAGAAAAATTAAATTATCCAAAAATAGAATTAAATCAAAAAGAATTTGAAAAGATATCTCACGGAATGAAAATAGAATACAATATCCAAAATGGAATAATAATTTTAACCTATGAAAATCAGCTTATAGCAATGGCAGAAGTTAATCAAAACATTATAAAACCTTTAAAAGTCTTTATTTAAGCTATCCCTATTGCCCAATTGAGCTAAATATGATATAATAGCCCTGTGTTTATTTGGAAAAAGGAGAATACGAATGATTGAACAGTATTCAGATTGTGATTTTGAGGCTCTTTTAGAGAAATATGACTACAAATTTAAGCGTGGTGATATTGTAAAAGGAGTTATCTGTGCATTTGATTCTGATGGAGCGATAGTAGATATTGGCTCAAAAAGTGCGGCATTTTTGCCAAATTATGAAGTCTCTTCTGATAGGAAAGCTAAAGCGGAAAGCGTTTTAGAACCTAATACAGAATATGAATTTTTAATTACACAAGATTGTGATGAAAATGGAAAATTTACACTTTCATACAAAAAAGTTCATTTAGCTCATACTTGGGCAGAATTAGAAAAAGTAAAAGAAGCTGATGAAACAATTTCTGTTACGGTAACTCAACAAGTTCGCGGAGGATTAATTGTTGATGTTTCTGGAGTTCAAGGTTTTATTCCGCAAGGACAGCTTTGTGCAAGAGAAACTATCAGTAATCCTGGAGATAAAATTGATGTTAAAATTTTGACATTGGATAAAGCTCAAAATAATTTGATTTTATCTAATAAAAAAGTTTATGAAACCAATATGGCAGAAACTCGTAAAAACGTTTTTGAACAAGTTGAAGTTGGTCAAGTTGTAAAAGGTGAAGTTGTTAGAATTACTGATTTCGGAGCTTTTGTAAACGTTGGAGGTGTAGATTGTTTATTACCGCTTTCTCAAATCTCTTGGAAATGGGTTGAACATCCAACTGATTTATTAAAAGTTGGTGAAGAAATCAACGTTGAAATTATTGATGTTGATTATAATAAACAACGTATTAGCTTAAGCTTAAAAAATACTGAGCCTGATCCGTGGATAAGAGCAGAAGAAGAATTAAAAGAAGGTGATATAAAAGAAGGTATTATTACAAGAATAAAACCTTTTGGAGCTTTTGTTGAGGTTCTTGGAGGAGTTGAAGCTCTACTTCCTCAAACAGCTTTAGCTGAATATCAAAACCAAAATAATTGTATTCTAAATGCTGGGGATAAAATTAATACTAAAATTATTAAATTTAACCCAAAAGATAAAAGAATATCTTTAGGGCTTCCTACAGATAGTATTGGAGAATAATTAGTAATTAAAATATAAAATGAAAAGGATGGTTTTTAAAAAACTATCCTTTTTTATTTGAAGTTACATTTCTTTACAAAAAAGCAATTTTTTTATTAGTTTCGTTTTAATAGAATTAAGTAAGTGTAGAAAAATTAAAAAAGAAAGTAGGTAGTGTATGGATCCAATTAAAGGAGCTGGTGTTAATAATGTTGTAATGAAAGCAATTCCTGAGCAAAATAATCAAGTAATGGAACAATATCCGGCTGTAGAACAAAATTATGCAGATTACTCATCAATGCCTATGGTATATGATCCGACTGTAGCAGAGAAAAAAGCATCTGCTAAAAGTGGGGCGGGATTAAAAGCTTTAGGTGCTTTAGCAATCGCAGGTTTAGCTTTGTGGGGTGGTCACAAGTGGGGTGCTAAAAGTGCAAAAGATGCTGTTGCTGCTGTTGATGGATATAAAGCTGCTGCAGAAGCTGCTGAAGCAGCTAAAAAAGCTTTAGAAAATGAAAATAAGGCGTTAAAAGATGCTAGTGCTGAAGCTATAAAAATTGCAGAAAAAGAAAAGTCTGGTTTCTTTGGCTCTTCAATTGGTAATGTGAAAAAGGTTTGTGCAAAAATTACAGAAGCATTGAAAAAAGGTACAACAGAAACTGCTGAAAAAATTAGTGATGATGTAAAAAAAGTTGTAGATGATATGCAAAAAATTGTAAAAGATAAAGATTTTGCTGATAAGTTTAATAAAGCAGTAGATAATCTTGCAAAAGAAGGCGATGATAAAGCTAAATTGAAAAAAACAATATTAGAAGAAATGAAAAAAGGTACAGAAGATAAGGATGCAATTTCTGCAATCGAAAAAATACTCGAAGAAATCGCTAAGTAGTTGAAAAAGATTTAATACTAAGGCTCGGATAAAATCCGAGCCTTTTTTATTTAGCAGTCGGAGAAATTCCCCAATGCAGCTTGTTTCTTAATACAGTATAAAAGCTATCGTTATTTAAAAATGCAAGTTTTGCTTTATAAGGAGCAATTTTTATTGTAATCTCATTTACTTCCTTACTTATACCACCATCAGGCGAAGCTGAAAGTTGTTTATCGGAAGTTTTTACTGTAATTTCTTCTCCTGTTGGAACAACAAGCGGACGAGCATTAAGTGTATGCGGACAAATCGGTACAATTACCAAAGCTTCGAGTGTCGGATAAATAACCGGTCCTCCTGCGGATAAGCCGTAAGCCGTTGAGCCTGTCGGTGTTGAAATGATAAGCCCGTCTGCTATATAGTCGCATACAAATTTATGATTAATTTCTAAATAAAATTTTGAGGTTCTACTTGGAGAACAGCCTTTTATTACAAAATCATTCAAAGCAGAATCATTTTCTGAAATTAACATCAATCTTTCTTCTACAGAATAATTTTTAGCTATTATTGAATCAATAACAGTTTCTATTTCATTAATTCCGGCTTGTGATAAAAAACCAAGACGACCTAAATTAATTCCTAAAATCGGAATACCAAATTTTGCAAAAAATCTTGCAGCTTTTAATATCGTTCCATCTCCTCCGATTACGAGGACAAAATCTCCATAATTTTCCATTTTGTCTATATCAAACGATTTGAATTCGACATTCTTATTAATTAGAGCTTTTTCAAGACTTTCTAATATTTCCTGATAACCTTCGATTTCTCGATTAAATACTACATTTATTTCCATACGTGGATTATATCATATAAAATGGTTTTGTGGTATAATTTGGCTAGTAAAAACACTGGCAAGAGGGCAAAATTATGATAGAAATGAAAGTTATGGGTATTGCATTAGATGTAAGAACAAATTCTCCTATTGTTGTATTACACGATTTGGAGAATAGAAAGGCACTTCCTATTTGGATAGGTTCAGCAGAAGCCAGTGCTATTATAAGATGTATTGAAGGTCTTGTTGTTACTCGTCCGATGACACACGATTTAGTTACAAATATTATAGAAAAAACAGGTTATAAACTTGAAAAAATTGAAATTAATGATGTAGAAAAAGATACTTATTATGCAACATTGTATCTTGTTAAAGATGGTGAAACGTTAGAAATTGACGCTCGTCCATCTGATGCGATAGCTGTTGCTATGAGAGCAGAAGCTCCAATTTATGTAACTGCAAATGTTCTTATGAACGGTTCTGTTTCTACTGATACTGCTAAAGATGAAGAAGAAGCCCAAGAGTTTAAAGATTTTATTCAAAATATCAAACCTTCCGATTTTGAAAAATTAATGAAAGGTAAACATGAAGAATCTGATCAATAGGGGGGGGAAATATAAGGGTATAATGGTAAACATAAGAAAACATTTACTAGCCAAGTTTAAAATGTAAAGCGAGGGGAATATGAATATTAATAAGAATTATGAAAATTTAGAACAAAGTTATTTATTCTCAACTATTGCTAAAAAAGTTAATGAATATATAAAAAATCATCCTGATAAAAAAGTTATAAGACTTGGTATTGGAGATGTTACATTACCTTTATGCAAGGTAGTGGTTGATGCTTTACATAAAGCAGTTGATGAAATGGGAGTTCAAGAAACTTTTAGAGGATATGGTCCTGAACAAGGCTATGACTTTTTAAGAGAGGCTGTTCAAAAATATTATAAAACTCATCATGTTGAACTTGACTTGGATGAAATTTTTATTTCTGATGGGGCTAAAAGTGATTTGGGTAATATTTTAGATTTATTTGATAAGGATAATATTGTACTTGTTCCGGATCCTGTTTATCCGGTTTACGTTGATACAAATGTTATGGCAGGAAGAAAAGTTGTTTTTGCTAATGCAAATGGAGAAAATGAATTCTTACCGATGCCTGATAAAAACATAAAAGCTGATATAATTTATATTTGTTCTCCTAATAACCCAACCGGAGCTGTTTATAATAAAGAACAATTAAAGGTTTGGATTGATTATGCGAAAAATAATAATGCAATAATTTTATTTGATTCAGCTTATGAATGTTTTATTTCTGATGAAGATTTACCTAGAAGTATTTATGAAATAGATGGTGCAAAAGATTGTGCTATAGAATTTTGTTCATTATCTAAAACTGCTGGATTTACTGGTACAAGATGTGGGTATACTATAGTTCCTAAGAATTTAGATAAATTAAATAAAATGTGGTTACGTCGTCAGACTACTAAATTTAATGGTGTTCCTTATATTATCCAACGTGGTGCGGAAGCTGTATTTAGTGAAGTTGGGCAAAAAGAAATTAAACAAAACATTAATTATTATAAAGAAAATGCAAAATTGATTTCTGAAACATTGAAAAAATGTAATATCTGGCATGTCGGAGGAAAACACTCACCTTATATTTGGTTAAAATGTCCTAATAATATGAAATCTTGGGAGTTTTTTGATTATTTACTAGAAAATGCTCAAGTTGTTGGAACTCCTGGAGCCGGTTTTGGACAAAACGGAGAAGGATATTTTAGATTAACTTCTTTTGGTTCAAAGGAAAATACAAAAGAAGCGATGGAAAGATTTGAAAAACTTTTTAATTAAGAATTTGAGTAAAAAAGAGGGCGGTTTTGTGAAACAAAACCGCCCTTTCTTTTATTCTTTTACTTTATTGAACCCAATATTTATCAAGCCATTTTGTAGGTTTTATGTATCTAAAACCTAATTTCCCAAAATACCCTTTATATGCTTGTTCAGGATTTGGTTTACCGTGGAAGATAAGAATTTTAGCTTCTTCAGGATCTCTTGGAACTTTAAACCAGCATAGAGGGAATTTATGTAAGCATTGGCGTTTAAAACTTACTACCCAATTTTTTGGCCAATATTTTAACAAACCTTTTCTATCCATTTCATATGATAAAAATGCTTGTTCATTTTTATAACGTTCTCTTATAGTTTTTCCTTCTTGGTAAAAATGCTCTATAATTTCAGGATGTTTTCCTACTTCAAATCTAAATACAGAAGAATTTCCAATAATATCATGCGGAAAATCATAGTCTTTAGATATTAAAAAGCTTCCTTCTACTTCAAAGAATGGATCAAGTGAACTTCTTATAATAATATCTAAATCCAAAAATAAAGCTGTACCTTCTAAATCGGATAAAGGGTTTGCAAATAAACCTAATTTTTTCCACATTCTATCAGGAATTCCTTCATCATTTAATTCAGGTAAAGGACGAATTTCAACCCCTTCCATTATTCCTTCCGCATTATCGGTAAAACATACAAATCTATGTGGAAGAGTTAGATTTTTTTCAACCATTTTATATAATTTGTTTACATATTCAGGACCAAATTTTGTCCCCCATTTTATACAAATAACATTACGCTTTTCCATTATAAAAACTCCCTTATTACTCTGCTTAGAATAGCATAAATTAATTAATTTAACAATTCTTTGTTCATTTTATCTATTTTTTTACGATAATTTTTGTCTATTTTTAAAACTTGTGAATTTTGAATTGCATCTAAAAATATTTTATTATCTATTTTTTGAGCAACATCAATTCTTGCAGGAACAATTAAACCTGTTGATAAAAAATATTCATGATTTTTAGAAGAAGATAAATATTGGATAAATTTAATAGCACTTTTTTTATGTTTAGAAGTATTAGAAAGGGCCCAACCTGAAGCATCAAGCGGAACAATTCCCGGAAATACTATAACATCCCAGTCAAAATTAGCTTTTTCTTTTATTTTAGGGTATAACCAACGTCCTGATAAATATAAACCAATTTTACCTTCCATAAACATTTGTGCTAATGTTAAACTCCCTATTTCTGAAGGAGTTGGTGCAAAGTTTCCTTCTAAATTTTTATAAAATTCTATTGATTTTTTAGGGGAATAGATATTTTCTTTTAGAGTTAAAATATACGGAAAAGCATAGTACATATCTCTTTCATAACTTATTCCATATTGAGGACTTGAAGATAGTATTTTAGTTAATTCTTCTAAATTTTTCGGTGTTCTTTTTATTAATGTTTTGTTTCTGTAAAATATTAATGTAGAAATATCTCTGGGTATGGCTAATAATTTGTTATTATAACTTAAAGCTTCTATACTCTGTGGATAATATTCTTCTTTTTTAATAATATTATTTAAATCTTCTAATTTATCAGCATAAACAGGTAAATATAAATTGTTTATAAAAATTACATCAGGAGCTTGGTTTGAGGCAAATAAAAGATGGATTTTTTGGAAATAATTTTGTGGAACGTGAATAAATTTGATTTTTATTGTAGGATTTTCTTTTTCAAAATCTTTAATTATATTTTTTAATATTTGTGTTTCAGTAACAGATCCCCAAGATGAAAATGTTATTTCTTCTTTATTATTTTGATTACAAGCTGTTAATAAAAATGGAATTAAAAATAAGATTAGTAATCTTTTTAACATAAATCCATTACATACTCCATATTATCTTTGGAAACATTCATTATAAATTTATGAATTCCTATTCTTACAATGTATCTGTAATTATCTTCATCTATTTTATCGGTTTTTCGGGCTTGAATTTTTTCACTTTTTAATTTTTCATAATATTTGATTTTAAATAATTTTTCGCCTACGAATCCTAAGATACAATATCCGGAATTATTCTTTGCGAGATAACATCCCATTTTTTCTGTAAAATGAGTTGTGGATACAATTTCATATATCGAGTTATCAACTATGCAAGTATTCGGTTCAGATTCTTTAATATCAATTTCGTTATTATTTTCTGATTTATTCTCTAAATTAGTTTTATTATTTTTTTGTTCTTCTTTTCTCTTTTGTTTTTCTGCTTGTTTTTGCTCTATTATATTTAATAAATCTTGAGCATTTATGGCTTTATTATCAGAATTTTCTTGATTTAAGTCTGTATTCGTAGTTTTATCTAAATCAAAATATTCATTACTGAATAGTGATTCGAAGTCATCTTTTTCTTCTTCATTTGGATTTGTATTTATTAAATCATTTTCCTCTTTTATAATCTCAACATTTCCCAACTCTTTAAATTCGGCTTGTATATCCGAAAAACTTGGTGCTTCTTCGTTACTGCTATTTTTATCATTTTCACTGTAGAATGGTTTAAATGTTACATTTGTGATATTTTTCAATAACTGTTCTTCATCGACTTCCATTGGTGTTGATTTTATTGCGTTTTGCTTTTCATCCTGTTTTAACATTGCATCTAAGTCTAAAAATTCATCAGATACTGAGAGTTTATCTACATCATATCCGGATACAGAATATTCGATTTCATCTGAAGGACGCGATATATAGGATTCTTTATTATTTATTTCAACTGACAAATCCGGTAATTGATCTTTTAAAGAAATTGTATTAACGTCATATCCTTCACTATAATATATAACCTGTGGCTTATATTCTGATTTGATTTCTTTGTTACCTTGTTTTTTTAATGCATCTGATAAATTTGGCAACATGTCTTTTACGTTTAATGTGAGAATTTCTGATTTTTTATGAGGATGAGCTTTTTGGTTTTGAATTTCTTCCTGCATAATTTTTATTCGTTCAGGATTAGTCCTTAAATCTGTGATAAAATCATTATCTAATTCTACATTCATAAGTTTATTTAAAGCTTCAATATCTTGTTCGCTGAATACAATGTTTTGATTTATTGTATATGTTGATACAAGATTTTCCAGCAGCTCAGTTCTGGAAGATTTTTTTTCTATAGGATTGGTAATTAAATATTGATTGATGTTTTTTATAGTATCATCATTTATTTCACTATTTAATAGTTTTTGAATTTTTGCTATATCGTCGTTTGAAAAAGTTAGTGAATCATCAGTTATATATTTGTTATACATCTCTTCATTAAATAGGATTTGTTCATCATTATTTTCTTCATTATTTTCATCTTCTTCAAAAGTGTATGCTTTTAAGAATTCTTCCAATGCAATATTTTCAGTTTCCTCTTTTTTATCAGAATCATTCATTTGTATTTCTGTATTATAAGAAGAACTATTATTTTGATTTTGTGAATTTAGAATTTCGTCTAAATCGACAATGTTATCATTTTCAACAACTTCTATTTCTTTTGGTGTCTGGTCTATAGAAGCCGGAATTGTTATTTTATTAATTGGTTGTTGATATTTTTTGTCTAGTTTGTTAATTACACTTTTAATGTCTTTTTTTCTATTCGTTTCTTTTTTTTCTTTTTTTACTTTTTTTACAGGCTCCTCGTCATTAATGTCAAAATCAGTTTGCTCACCTAGAATTTCTGCAATTTTGTTTTTGCCTTTTACATAAAAAAATATTGTTGTTATTATTACTAGTAGTATTCCTAATAATATGAATGAAAGCTCTGTATGATTTATATTAGGATTTGTTTCTTTTGAGTTAAGCTCGCTGTTTACGGAAATGTTTTCTTCTGAAGCACTATTATTATTGGATATTAAACTGTTTTCGTTTATGTTTTTATTTTGTTCAGAAACGGATTCATTTTGTAATTGATTTTGTTTATATTGTTCCGTATTTTTAAGCTTTTGACTATTGTTTTTTGTTTGAAATTGAGCGTTTTTGGAGTTTTCATATTGTTTTTGTCTGTTATATTCTCTTTGACGATAATATTCTTCTCTTTTTTGTCTTTCGATTTCTTCTAATTTTTGTTCATATTCTGATGTATTTCTATCTTCTAATTGCGAAGTTTCTTTTTTCGGAATGTATACAGAATTTTTAGTCGAAATGTTTGTATTATTTAGTGTTTTTATTGTAATTTTTGTATATCCGGTACTGTTTTTAGTATAAGGCATTGTTTTAATGTCTATTCTATCTATTGTATTGGGTAATGTAGGCATTTTAACAATTGATTCTTTTACTTCAGGAAGCATTATTATATATGTATCAGAATTTATTTTAGTTGGATTAATTTTTTTTTCGTAATTACTTTGAGTTACAATTGTTACATCGGTTGTGTTGCCGTTTATTCCAAAGCTCAAATCCATTATAGCATTTTTATAATTTTCTGAGCCGAATGTTCCGGCTATTGTGACAACTGATGCCAAAATTAGTGCAATTGTTCTCTTCTTATACCGCTTCATACTCTGTATTTTAACATAATTTGCTTAATTTAACTATACTTTATTTAAATTACATATCTGTGACAATGATTTTTTTATCGGAGGAAATCTTTTCAATGTTTAAGATTGTATATAAATTCTCATTGTACATAAATTCGTTAGCAAAATATCCTTCAGCTGGTTCAATCAAGTTGTCTTCTTGAAATTCAAAAAGCTCATTAATTTTATCTATTAATAAGGCTAATTTTAATTCATTGCATTTGATTATTACAACAGGTTTTTTCTCTTGGGTAGAAGAGATAGGTAAATTTAAAAATTTTTTTAAATTTATTACAGTGATATAATCTCCCCTAAGGTTCATTATTCCTTCTATAAAATCCGGTGTTCCTGGAACATTTGTAATCGGAGTGTCTTTTAATACCTCTTTTACGTAGTCAAGAGCAATACAATAATAATCATCATTTAAATTGAAAGAAATATACTTATTCTTAACATGTAATTCTCCTGATGCTAGTTTTAGGCTGGCCTTATCAATTATTGCTAATGTTCTTTTAGCCATAATATTTTTTGAATGTTCATCTTGAGGAAATAAAGATAAAATATCAACTTCGTCCCATTTGTGCTCGTGTTCTTTTAATAAATTTTCAATTGCATAGATATTAATTACAAATATTGTTTCATTATTGAATTTGTATAAGGAATCAATAATCATTTTATTGTCTACAAAAGGAATCGCATCCATAAGTGATGTCTCAAAAGGTAAAATTCCAATCACTTTATCTGTAATAATTCCATAAATAACCTCATCTGTTTTTACGATTAGTAATTCATTATGAATATTGTATTTGGGCACTTCTATATTTAAGTAAAATCGAATATCTATAACATTTATTACAAAATTATTATATTTTAATAATCCTACAATATTGTTGGGTAATTTTTGCGGGTAATCCAGTGCAGGTAATTTCATGATTTCTAATATATTATCAGAATTTATGGCATACTTATTCTCACCAATTTGGAAATAGAGGTGAGTGTTTTTCTTTTGTTCAATATAGTTATTGTTGCTCATATAGTATTACTCTATTACGTCCACTTTCTTTGGCTCTGTATAAAGCTTCATCCGCAGACTTCAACATCTCAGAATGGTTTTTAAATTCCTGATAATTCGTTGTAAGTCCGATACTGACAGTAACTTTTGATTTTACTCCATTATATTCAAAATCATAATCTTCGACCATTCTTCGAAGCCTTTGAACAGGAATAACTGCACCTTCAATATTTGTTTCAGGCATCATCATTACCATTTCTTCTCCGCCATAACGGTATAGTAAATCAGTTTTTCTAAATGCGGATTTCATTAAATCAGCTACAGTTTTTAAAACATAATCACCATATTGATGCCCATACGTATCATTTACTTTTTTAAAGAAGTCAATATCAAGAATTGCCAAACTAAAATCTGATGGATGTCGTTTTGTACGATTGTATTCTTGTTCTAAACTTATTTCAAATTGTCTTCTGTTGTATAACCCTGTGAGACCGTCTAATACAGACATAAATTCTTTTTCTGTATACTGATATTTCATTTTAAAAATGGCAAGTAGTTCGCTTATCATAATATCAAAGTACCTGAAAGAAGCGTAATCCATATCTTGTCTGGTATAAAAACAAATTCCTCCAATTAATTTTTTATCAAAAACCATAGGAATAATTATTTTTGATTTTAGATCTGTGAATTGATAGTCGTTTTCTTTACCTAATAATATTCGTACAACTTCGAACTTTGTATTATTAAATTTTTTGAATTCTTCCATTTTTCGGAAAAAATCATATTGAATATCTGATAAAATATTTTTGTTAAAGTTTCTTCCCAAGGTATCAAGGTATAAAATATTTTCTGCAAAATCATCAGGTGATGCAAAAAATATTCCGGCAATACTGTATTCGACGAAAGAACTTACAAGTGAAAATAATTTTTCTACTAAAATTCTTTCGTAGTTTAAAAAGTCACTTAAGTTTCTGAATTCATTTGCAAAAACAGATTTTAATAATAAATCATTTAAAATAGTATTCAGACGAGTTTGAGCAGAATTTTCCGTAGAAGCTTTTTCTAATATTAAATTTTTATATTCTTCCGTCACCGGGTAACGTCTTACGGTTGCATTAATATTTCTAACCAGCTCGTTCATATCAATGGATTTTGATAAGAAGAGTTGTGCTCCGGCTTTTTTACCCCAAAAACTGTCAATTTTTTTATCCAAAACTGTTAATAATATTACTGGAATCTTTTTTACAGCATCAACATTTTTAATCATTCTGCATAGTTGATATCCGTCAATAATTGGCATTAAAATATCTGATACAACAACATCCGGTAGGTATTCAAATAATTTTTTATATGCTTCAGCACCATTTGTAGCGGTTTCTACCTCGAATCCGCTTTTTATAAGCCCTTCTTTTAAAAATTTTAATTGTGTTTCGCTGTCTTCTACCAATAAAATTTTAATTGCCATTTATTCGTATATTCCAATTTTCTAAATTTTAGTATAAAATGATTATATAATAAATACTAAAAAAAAACTATAGGAGAGAGAAAGTGTTGAGCGAGTGGAATTTCGGTTTGAAACAAAAGTTTAATATTAAATGTGTTATAGATTTGGTTGTATTTATAGCTACATGCATTTTGTTTGTATTATTTGCAAAATTAAATCATGTGCAAGCATATGATACTTTTGTATTTCTAATTATAGTTATATCTTTGGGTGGTGTAACGCATTTTTTGACAAAGCAATGGATTTTAAAATCAATTAGTAAATCTTATTCTCAACATTTAGAGTCTTTAATGGAAAGCTCAAACGAGATTCTGAATATATTTGCTGAACAAAAGAAAGTTTTTGAAACTTTAACTATTAATACAAAAAATGTATCAGGCTTAATTGATAAGTTAAAGAATATTTCAGAAAATTCTGTAGTTACAACGAAAAATACTGAGAAACAAGTAAGTCAGTCTATAAATTTCTCTCAAAAAGAGCACGAAGCAATTTCATCAAATGCTGACAAAATGTTAGTTTTAAGACAGAAAATTCAGATGATTGCGGAATTAATATTGGAATTATCAGAACATTCGCAACAAATTGGAAACACAATAAGTGTTGTAGATGATATTGCAGAACAGACAAATATGTTGGCATTGAATGCTGCTGTAGAAGCTGCAAGAGCGGGTGAACACGGTAAAGGCTTCGCTGTTGTTGCAGGTGAAATCAGAAAGTTAGCGGATGAATCTAAGCAGGCTATTACTAAAATTACTTCTTTAACAAGTAATATTCAATATACAACTAATTCAACTGTTATGGCGACAGAGGAAGGTTCTAAAGAGATTGAATCAGTTGTTAAAGATATTAATTCTGTTTCTGCTAATTCTGAAACTTTATTAAATTTGATAAAAGAAATTTTAGAATCATTAGAAATTATTAATCAAAATGCTCAAAAGCAAAATGAGATAATAGAAAGGTTGAATTCAATAGATGTTGAAAATGCATCTATTGCGGAAGCTTTATTAGAGTCTATGAATACTAATACGGCAAAGATTAATAAATTAACTAATTTATCTAATGATATTAAAAATTCTGCAGTAGAGGGCTAGAATAATTGACTTTTAGTGAAAATGATAATAAAGAAGTTATGTCTATATTTCAAACAGAATCTGAAGAAATAATAGAACGTATTTTTTCTAATCTGTTTGAATTAGAAACTAATCCTTCAAATCGTGAAATAATTGCCTCAACTTATCGTGATTTGCATAGTTTGAAAGGTGCGGTCAGGATGGTTGGGTTTAATAATATTCAGAATATTATTCATAAAATGGAAGATATTTTTGATGCGATTAATAATCTCGAATATTCTTTAGAGTTAAATATATTGAAATTAATGTCAAAGACTTTGGAGGTTGTTTCAAGATATCTGCAAGAGTCTATTATAAATTCAAGAGAGATTATAGATGAGGAGTATTCTACTGTAATATCAAATTTAGAATATATAATTGATGTTGAAATTCCGGAACATAAAAATAATAAGTCTCAGAGTATAATTTCTGCTGAAAAAAATGATAGTGGTATTGATAAAGCATTAGTTGATAATCAGGAAACTATTAATTTTTCATTTAATAAGAGTTTCGAATTAATAGATGGAATTATTCCTGAAGAAGAAACTCAGGACATTGTAATATTAAAAGAAGAGATTCAGAAAATATATGATATTGTAAAGGATTCTAATTTATATGAAGTAAAGACTTCATTAGAAAATATTATTACAAAATTAGATTTTGTTATGAATGCTACTAATACACTTACGATAAGTGAGATTTTAGAGTTAAGAAATGAATTAAGTTCTGCGGCGGCTAAATTTACTACTTCTTGTATAGAAACAGAGGATTCCGGGTTTACTTTTTTTGATGTAGCTGAAAAGATTACAATGTTGCAAGGAAGTAGTGTTTATACAAATGAAATAAAAGAAGATATTATAAAGTTAAAAGAAAATGTAGAAGATCAAAGTATTTTAGAGGTTGTTAACACAGTATTAGAAATATTAGATTTTATACTTGAAAATTCTGTTCAATTGGAAGAACAGATGATGTTAACTTTAAAAAGTGCGATAGAATATTGTGCTGCTCCAAGTGAAAGTATAGATAGTGATTTAATTGTTCAGCAATTAGAGATTATGAAACAGTTGTTGGAATTAAATTATAAAAAGGATTCTGATGTAAGTGAGGTTAAAAATTTATCTACTCAAACTGTTACTGGTTCTAAGAATTCTTCTTCTTCATCAACTGAGATAAAGACTTTGCATGTTAATGCACAAAAATTGGATTTATTGGTTAATCAGTTAGGTGAATTGATTATTACTAAGATTAAGACAGAGAAAAATTTAGAAAAAATTGATAATATAAAAAATGCAAATGAATCTTGTCAAAAAGATTTATTAAAGACTTCTAATTATTTAAGATATTATAATAGAAAATATTTACAAGCAGGAGGCAGTGAACAATATACTGGTGCTTTTGTAAAGCAAGTTTTTTCTTTGCTTTCTGATATAACACAAAATGTTTCGAGAACTATATATGATTTAAATTCTTTGTATCGTTCTTCAAAAGAAGATGATATGAAAATGCGTTTAATTATTGATGAAATGGAATCAATGGTTAAGAATATCCGTGTTTTACCTATATCTACTGTTTTTAATTCATTTTCGAGAATGGTTCGAGATATTGCGAACGAAAAAGGTAAGGATATTGATTTCGAGATAGAAGGTAAAGATACTTGTGCGGATAAAAAGATTATCGAGGAGATTAAGACCCCTTTAATACATATACTTAGAAATGCTATAGATCATGGTATTGAAACTAAAGATGAAAGAATTGCAAACGGTAAAAGTCCTGTAGGTAAGATTTTATTATCTGCAAAGCAGGATGATAATAAAGTAATTATAGATGTTGTAGATGACGGTCACGGATTTAATTTAGAGAAAATAAAAGCCAGAGCTGTTTCCAGAGGTTTTTTAACTCAAGAAGATATTGATTCAATGACAGATGAAGCTATTATGAATATTATCTTTTGGCCCGGATTTACTACAGGAGATTCAATAACCAGTATTTCAGGAAGAGGAATAGGTTTGGATGTAGTAAAAACAAAAATTTCTCAACTTAATGGGAAGGTCAAGGTTATTTCAGAATTTGGTAAAGGGAGTTGTGTACATATTGAAATTCCTGTTACATTGACTACTTTAAGAGTATTTCTTGTGAAAATTTCAGAGCAAACTTTTGCAATTCCAATACAAGTTATAACTACTTTTATTTTAAAGAAACAAAATGAAATAAAAACAAATAATGGTAATTGTTCTATTGCATACGATGGTAAGATTATACCATTATATTATTTAAGTGATATTTTGAAATTAAAACCAATCCCGAGGGGGGAAAAAGAAACGATATTGATTATAGAAACTGATGAAAAAACAATAGGTTTGGTAGTCGATAAGTTATTGGGAGATCAAGATATTTTGCAGAAAAAATTATCTCCTCCATTGTATAAGGTAAAAAATATTTCTGGTATTACTAATTTGGCTTCAGGAGAATTGTGTTTAATTTTAAATATGCAAGATATCATGCATTATGATTTTAATAAGGCAATGACTTCAGCAAATTCTCCTGCATTATTGCCGTCTGATATTCTTGCATATAAGCGAATTCTTGTAGTTGATGATTCTGTAACTACAAGAATTATGATTAAGAATATATTGTTGAATTTAGGTTATATGGTAGATGCAGCTCTTGATGTAGAAGAAGCTATGGTAAAATTAAAGTTGAATCATTATGATTTAATCATAACAGATATTACAATGCCAAAGATTGACGGATATGAATTTATAGACCAATTAAAAACTGATGAAATGTATATGGATATCCCAATTATTGTTATGAGTTCTATTACTAAGGAAGCTGCTGTTAAAAAATTATCGCAGTATAAAATTGATTATTATATTTCAAAAGACAATTTTAATCAAACTGAGTTGGCTCAACAAGTTAAGAAGATTCTTACTAAGTATCATAACGTATAGAATATAAATGTTCTGCAACAGCTTTTGGAACAAATGAGTCTATTTCACCATTATTAAAAAGAATTTCTCTGACTGCTGATGATGATATAAAGTTATATTCTGGTTTTGTTATTAAAAAAACGGTTTTGATGTCTTTGTATAATGCTTGGTTAGTTTGAGATAATTGCATTTCATATTCAAAGTCAAAAGAAGTTCTAAGCCCTCTAAGCAGAACTTTTGCATTCTTTTTTTTAGCGTATTCAATCGTAAGTCCTTCAAAAGAATCTACTTCTACATTAGGAACATTTTCAACGCTTTTCTTTATTAAATCTAACCTTGTTTCAATAGGCAAAAAGCCTTGTTTGTTGACATTATAGGAAACCGCAATAATTACTTTATCAAAGATTTCGGCTCCGCTTTTTAAAATATCTATATGTCCTTTTGTAATCGGATCAAAACTACCCGGATATATTGCAATAGTCATGTCTACCTACTTTTTTCTGATTATAACATAAGTTGACTTTTTATGATAGAATTATAAAAAAAGAAGGGGTGAGGTTAAATATGTCAATAATTATAATGATTTTATTATTAAGTTTGTTAATTTTAGTGCATGAGGTAGGGCATTTTTTAGCCGCACGAGCTTTTGGTATTAAAGTTGATAAATTTGGGTTTGGCTTACCTGTTGGACCAACATTATTTAGAACAAAAATTAATGATGTAGAGATTTTAGTTCACGCCTTGTTGTTAGGAGGTTATGTTTCTTTTCCTGATGATGATAAAGATTGTGATTTACCTAAGGATTCTCCTGAAAGATTTATTAATAAACCGGTATGGCAAAGAGCTATTGTAGTGTCTGCCGGTGTTATTGCAAATGTTATTTGTGCAATTGCTTTAGTAATTTTAGTAGCAAGTGTTTCCGGAAAACTGCCTTCCGGGGATTATGAAATTTTTGCAGGTGGAATTACTGCTCCAAAGAGTGCTAGTATTTGGAATTCAGGCCTTGAAGTAGGTGATAGAATTTTAGAAGTTAATGGTTGTAAGATTAATAATTTATATTCATTTATGACTATTGTTAAAAATAGTGCTAAAAATAACGGAATTATAAAAGAACAAACTATTGAAGAGAATTATAAAAGATTAAAAGAATTAAATCCTGGTTTGGAAAAAGATGAAATTATTCCAACAGGGATTGCTATAAGACTTCCTTTAGAAACTCAAAAAGATGTTATTACAATGGATAAATATGCAGCTAAGGGAGCTAAATATTTTAAGAATGAGGGAATAAAAATTGATTCTAAGATTGAAAATTTACAAAAGGAATTAGAAAATAAAACGGTTTATACATCTGATGGTAAATATTCAATGTATGATGTTGCGAAAGCTCTTTCTAACGGTGAACATCCTTTAAATATTGTTGTTGAAAGAAATGGTGAAGAGGTTAAATTAAATCCAATTTATCCTGATGAAAAAGGGGTTATTGGAATTGGTTTAAGTGCAAAACAAACTATGATTGAAACAAAAACAGTTCCTTCTATTACGAAGGAAAGCTGTAAATATTTATGGGAAAATACTTATTTAATGATGTATTCTTTAGGTCAATTGTTTACAGGAAATATTCCTTTAAAAGATATGCATGGTGTTGTTGCTATTACTAAAATTGGTGGAGATATGATTGAAAAGAGCGGTAAATCTTCAGGTATTTTATTGGCGGCACTTATTTCTATGAACTTAGCTATATTAAATATACTTCCTATTCCGGCATTAGATGGTGGGCATTTAATGTTTTTATTAATAGAAAAAATTATAGGAAAACCGGTTGATGAAAAAGTTATTGAAATTATTTCAAATGTATTTTTCTCATTGTTAATAATTTTGATGATTTTTGTCGTATTTAATGATATTACGCTTTTAATTCGAAAATAATTGAATTATATCTTAATGTCTAATTGTATAAAATATTGGATTTATAAATAATCCAATTATGAAGATAATAATTATCGGCGGAGTTGCAGCCGGAGCAAAAGCAGCAGCAAAATCAAAAAGATTACTTCCTGATGCGGAAATCCATATTTATACAATGGATACGCACGTTTCATATTCTTCTTGCGGACTTCCTTATTATATTGCAGGAGATTTTGAAGATTGGCATAAATTAATAGTTAGAACAAAAGAGGAATTTGAAAAAAGCGGGATTAATATTCATACGGAAAACGAAGTCACTAAAATTCTTTCAACAGATAAAAAAATTTTGGTAAAAGATTTAAAACTGGGAACTTGTCAATTTATAGGGTATGACAAACTTATTATTGCGACAGGTTCAAGACCATTTATTCCTGATATTAAAAATAATCATTTGAAAAATATTTTTACACTTAGAAATTTAGAAGACGGTATTAATATCAGAGAAGCTATGTATAAATCTAATAATATTACGCTTCTTGGGGGGGGATATATTAGCGTTGAGCTGATAGAAGCTTTTGTTAAGAATCATAAGAATGTAACTTTAATAGAACGTTCTCCTTTCATTTTATCAGTTTTTGATGAAGAAATTTCTTCTTTAATCCAAACATTTATTCTGGAAAATTCAGAAGGTTTAGTAAAAATAATTAATGAAGATAATATTTCAGAATTTGTAGGGAATGAGTTTGTAAAAGGTGTTGTAACAACAAACGGTATCGGTTTCGAAACTGATATGGTAGTAATTGCAGCAGGAGTTAGACCTGTTGTTAATATCGCTCAAGATGCCGGTGTGGAATTGGGAATTACAGGGGCTATTAAAGTAAATAGCCGTATGCAAACAAATATTCCTGATATTTATGCTTGCGGTGATTGTGTTGAAAAAATTAATATGATATCAAATACTCCGGTTTGGGTTCCATTGGGTTCTACGGCTAATAAAGAAGGTCGAGTTGCTGCAATTAACGCTTGCGGCGGGGTTGAAGATTTTGAAGGGATTTTAGGGTCTGCTGTTTTAAGATATCACGCATTGAGTATTTCTATGACAGGGCTAAGTGAGAAAATGGCTCAGAGGTTAGGCTATGATACTGTTTCTGTTGTTATAACAAAGAGAGATAGGGCAGGATATATGCCTGAGGTAAGAAATGTGACCTTGAAAATAGTCGCAGACAGACGCTCTCATAGAATTTTGGGTGCTCAAGCAATTGGTTGCGGAGATGCGGATAAAAGAGTAAATACTATTTCAGTAGGTTTAATAAATGGTATGAGAGTAGAAGATTTGCTTGATGTAGATTTAACTTATGCACCACCGTTTTCTACAAGCATAGATATTTTAATTTCTGCGGCTAGGATTTTAAAATCTAAGTTTAATTAATATTATTTAATGTATTTTATTAATATATAATAATTTTTAATCTGAAAAGACAGGTAAAAAATGTTTTTTAGTAAACCTTTCGGCGAAATTGACAAGAGGAACTTTGAGTTATAATGAAGTTCTTAAGATTGCAGAAATTTTAGGATATGAAATAAAATTTATAGATAAAGAATAAGTAAGTATGGTGCAATTTTTGCACCATTTTTATAAATATTACATTTTTTAAATCATTTATTTTGTCATTCCGAATTTATTTCGGAATCTTATACAATTGTAGTTTTATTTTCTAATTTATAAGACCCTGAAATGAATTCAGGGTGACGTATTTTAATACATTGGGTGCAATTTTTTGCACCTTTTAAATAATACAACCCCACCCCCTAACCCCCTCCCTCAAGGGGAGCAAGTAGGATGTGGTAAATCTCTGATTTACCGCATCAAAACTTATCAAATTATTCATAATCTAAATCTGCAATTTTATATTTATCTTCAAAATTACACCAATCTGTTTCATAATATCCATTTTTAACAAAATTGTTAAATGTTGAATATTTCCAATCCTTTGGTGTAATTTGATAATGTTTCATCGGATTATAATGTATGTAATCTATGTGACGGTATAAATCTTCTTCGTTTCTAATTGTATGTTCCCAAAAGCGTCTTTGCCAAATATCACGTTCTTTGCGTTTAATATTACTGTCGCTTTGTTTATAGTCTAAAATAGTATTAATATCAATCTTCTTAGAAAAAGTTCGTTTTATCAATAAAATTATTTTTGAGTACTCATTAATGTTATTAGGTTTTATTAGTAAATGTACATGGTCTTTCATTACACAAATTGCATAAATTTCAAAATTATAATATTTATGTGCATTTTTGATAGAAAATTTTAATAATTCGATATTTTTAATCAAAATATTACGTCTTTTACTTGTAACAATGGTAATAAAAATTATACTATTTGGAATATATAATCTTCTGTAATTCATAGATGTATTTTAACATATATTAAAAGATGCGGTAAATCACAGATTTACCACATCCTACAAACTTTAACCCCACCCCCTACCCCCTCCCTCAAGGGGAGGGGGTGTTAAGTTTAGAGTTAAAAAAAATTAATAATAAATTTCTATTCACTACTCACTATTCACTAATAACTAGTAGTAGGTTGGGTGAAACCCCACAAAACTTTAACCCCACCCCCTACCCCCTCCCTCAAGGGGAGGGGGTGTTAAGTTTAGAGTTAAAAAAAATTAATAATA
>CALVAM010000003.1 GCA_944325545.1 Candidatus Gastranaerophilales bacterium
CGTTGATAGGTCGCAGGTGTAAGAGTGGCAACATTTTCAGCCGAGCGATACTAATAGGACGAGGGCTTTTTCTAATTCCGTAGGACGGTGTGAAGTCCGAATTCGGCGGCGGTGAGCCGGCGAACTGAGGACGAAACATTTTATCAGTGCCGTTGTGAGTGTAGCGAAAGCGAAACGAACGAAGCAATCTTCGATTGCCCAGGCACTAAATACGGAGAAATAGTTAAGAATTGATGAAAATATCTTATGCAATCTTCAGCGTATAAGCTGGAGCTGAGAATAATCAGTGACAGCGAACAGAAAGTTCGCTGGTGACCAATCGTAGGTAAACCACCCGTTCCCATCCCGAACACGGTCGTAAAGACCTACAGAGGTGAAAATACTTGGCGGGCCACCGCCTGGGAAGATAGCACGTTGCCAGCATCTATTTTAAATAAAAAGCGAGAATTATTCAGATGATTAATTTTCGCTTTTTTTTATTGTAAGAATTCTCGCTTGGTAAACCACCCCCTCTCAGCAAACGTGACATTTAGTCACCTTTGCTTCGGCAGAGTCATCCCGAACACGGTCGTAAAGACCTACAGAGGTGAAAATACTTGGCGGGCCACCGCCTGGGAAGATAGCACGTTGCCAGCATCTATTTTAAATAAAAAGCGAGAATTATTCAGATGATTAATTTTCGCTTTTTTTTATTGTAAGAATTCTCGCTTGGTAAACCACCCCCTCTCAGCAAACGTGACATTTAGTCACCTTTGCTTCGGCAGAGTCATCCCGAACACGGTCGTAAAGACCTTTAGAGCTGAAAATATTGGGCTGTGGTTTCAACAATATCGTCTTATAGATCTAATAAATAGCGAGAATCTAATAGAATTGTGGTTCTCGCTTTTAGTGTTTTTTTATTTAATTTTACAGCTTGCTTTTTCCGTATTAGCAACTATTTTAGTTTTTAGTGTAAAATAAATGTATTATACTATTAAGAATATAAAAACGACACCTCTGTATAATTAAGAAGTGTCGTTTTATTAATTATTATTTATATTATAGTTTCCAGCTATTTAAGTATTCTTCTTGTTCTGCTGTTAAGGTATCAATTTTTATGCCCATTGAATCTAATTTTAATTTAGCAATTTCTATATCAACAGATTCAGGTAAAGTATGTAGTTTATTTTCTAATTTTCCTTTATTTTTTACAATAAATTCAATACCTAGTGCTTGGTTAGCAAAACTCATATCCATAACAGAAGCCGGATGACCTTCTGCTGCGACTAGATTAACTAATCTGCCTTCTGCTAAAACATAAACAGATTTACCATTGGTTAATTTATATTCATCTAAGAATGGTCTGATGCGTTTGATTTCAACAGTATGAGCTTTTAGGTCAGGAACATTTACTTCGTGGTCAAAATGCCCAGCGTTACATAAGAAAGCTCCATCTTTCATTGTTAAAATATGTTGAACATCAACAACATGTTTATCTCCTGTTACTGTTAAGAAGATATCTCCTTCTAGTGCTGCATCGGCAATTGGCATTACCCTATAACCTTCCATTGCTGCTTCTAGAGCTTTTAATGGATCAACTTCACATACGATGACATTAGCACCTAAAGCCTTTGCTCTTAGTGCACAACCTCTTCCGCACCAACCATATCCAGATATTACAACTGTTTTTCCTGCAATAAGAATATTTGCAGCTCTCATTATTCCATCCATTGCACTTTGGCCCGTGCCGTAACGGTTATCATATAAGTGTTTTGTTAAGCTTGTATTTACACCCAATGCTGGAAATTTGAGTTCTCCTTGATTTTCTAGAGCTTGTAAACGGATAATACCAGTTGTAGTTTCTTCTGTTGATCCTATTACGTGTGATGCAAGTTCCGGTCTTTCTGCATGCAATGTTGCTACTAAATCACAACCATCATCTATTATAATATCTGGATTGTGATCTAATGCTAATCTTGCGTGTTCTTTATAAGTTTCAACAGATTCTCCGGCATAACCTAAAACAGGGATGTCCCAATATTTTACTAAGGCTGCTGCGACATCATCTTGAGTTGAAAGTGGATTTGATGCTATTAATACCGCATCTGCTCCTCCATCTTTCATTACTGTACATAATGCTGCTGTCTCTTTTGTTACGTGAACGCAGGCTGATAATTTTAAACCGGCAAATGGTTTTTCTTTTAAAAAGCGTTCTCTAATTTTTCTTAATACAGGCATATCTTTCATTGCCCATTCTATATTATTTTTCCCCTGTTCTGCAAGATTGATATCTTTGATATCTGGTTTTATTGCTGTAGAATTCATACTAAATCCTTTCTATTCTTTTAAATTCGCAACACTTATTGTATACATTTTATCATCAACATGAACAACTGCCCATCTGAGCGGATTTATATTGAGTTTTGTTAACTCGTTTTCTATATATTCTACTGATGGGTTTTGGTTGTTCTTTATTTTTATCAGTTCTGAAATAACTTTCATTCTATTCTACCGTTACTGATTTCGCTAAATTCCTTGGTTGATCTACATCTTTACCTAAAAATTCTGCTATATAATAGGCTATTAATTGTAATGGCACTATCGCTAAGGCTGGAGATAGAATTTCTGAAATTTCAGGTATTCTTATTATATAATCGAAAAGTTCATTTAATTTTTCGTCTTTTGAATCAGTTAATGCTATCATTCTTGCATTACGAGCTTTTGCTTCTTCAGAGTTTGATAAAATTTTATCGTAAACTTTTCCTGACATTAATATTGACAATACCGGCATTGTTTCATCTAACATGGCAATAGGACCATGTTTTAATTCTCCTGCTGTATATCCTGTTGCATTTATATAACTTATTTCTTTTAATTTTAATGCTCCTTCTAATGCCGTTGGGAAGTTGATTCCTCTAGCTATAAAAATAAAATCTTTGGAATTTGAAAAAGCTTTTGAACATTTTTGAATGTCTTCTTTGTGTGCCAATATTTTTTCTATTTTTTGTGGCAATACTATAAGCTCATGTTTTAAATTTGCTAAATCTTCTGTATCCATGCTTTCTTTTATTTCTGCTATATATATAGCTATTAAATAAAAAGATATTAATTGAGCCATATAAGATTTTGTTGCTGCTACTGAAACTTCTATACCTGCATTTACCGGTACTAAGCTGTCGGCCTCTCTTGCCATTGTAGAGTCCGGCCTGTTTGTTATAATTAAAATATGTGATCCTTTGTTTTTAGCTTGTCTTACTGCAGTAATAGTATCTGCTGTTTCACCTGATTGAGAGACACCTATTACTAAAGTATTCTTATCAGTAATAGTTTTTCTGTAAATATATTCGCTTGAAGGTTCTACGTCTACTGCTATTCCACAAAAATCTTCTATTATATATTTCCCAACCATTGCCGCATGTAAAGAGGTTCCACATGCAACTATTTGAATTCGAGTTAAGTTTTTAATCTTATCTTTATCTAGCGTTACTTCATTTAATGTAATATTTTCATCAATCGCTCTTAATTTCCCTGATAGAACGTTTCTTACAACATCAGGTTGTTCATGAATTTCCTTAAGCATAAAATGTTTATAACCCATTTTGCTTAATGCGACAGGCTCCCAAGGTAATGTCTCAATTTTTTGTTCCAAAGGATTATTATCTATATCTATAAGCTTTATTGAATTAGGAGTTAATGTTACAATTTGATTGTCATCTATGTACATTGCTTTTTTTGTATATTGAATTAATGCAGGAACATCTGATGCAACAAAATTTTCGCCTTCTCCCAACCCTACAACAAGAGGAGCGTTTCTCCTGGTTGCAACGATTGTGTCTTTAACATCTTGATGAATAACACAAAGAGCGTATGCTCCTTCTATTTCCTTCGTCGCAAGGCGTACTGCTTCTGTTAAATTATGTGTTTCTCCAAATTTAGTTGCAATTAAATGTGCAACGGTTTCTGTATCTGTCTGGGAACGGAATGTACAACCTTTTTTTTCAAGTTTTTCTCGTAATTCTTTGTAGTTTTCTATAATACCATTATGTACAACTGCTACTCTTCCACAATTACAAGAATGAGGGTGTGCATTCTCTACTGTTGGAGCCCCATGAGTTGCCCATCTTATATGACCGATACCTATTGTTGATTTTGATATTTCATTATAATTTTGGTCTATTATATCTTTTAAATTTTGGAGCTTACCAGCAGCTTTAAATAATTGAACTTTGTTTTCAATATTTAATGCGATTCCCGAAGAATCATAACCTCTGTACTCTAAACTTGTTAAGCCTTCTAATAAAATGTCTACAGCTTTTTTATTTCCTACATAACCAACTATTCCGCACATATTATAATATCCTCGTTTACTATAAAACTCCTTAGTTAAGGTAATGTTATCTTAACTATTATCATATTATCATAAATATTTTTTTATCTTATTAAGATTTTTTAAAGAATTTTTTTATTCTATCAATACCAGCGATACCTGCGGTAAGCAATGTAACTCCTCCAAAAATTTTAAAATACATAGACTTATTAAATTCATTTTTTTTCTGCTCCTTTTTTGCTCCTTCATAAATATCATAATTTATTGCATAAATTTTTTTATCAGCCTCTTCATTAGAAAATAACTTATGCTTGGGAATATTTATTGGTGCCTCTGCTATGATGTTTTGAGTTTTTCTTACTTTTGTATCTGTTGAATAATGTGCTTCTAACATCTTAGAATAATTCTCCATACCTTAGTAATTTATGTAATCTGGTTCTTGGTAAATACATCATACCTGTTTGTGCAGGTATATCCGGAACATTATTTTTTAAACATTCCTCCATATATTCATTTGCAAGTGGACTCGTAAATCTAAATCCCAGTTTATAAAAGAATAATGCCGGTGATGATTCCTTAGCAATTGGCGTTGAAAAAGTCACTATTCGCCCTTGGGCTTTTTGATCAAACATAACCTTTTCGGCTAAATTTTTTATAGCCTCGGAACCTAAGCCACATCGAGCCTTGGGTGATTGTATATAGTCTATAATGTAACAATTTTTTAAGTATTTTACCTTATGCTTGACGGGTACTATAATTTGTCCCGAACTAAAGAAATTGGAATCAACTTCTCGTTTTACATTGACTGTTTCTTCTACTACGTCAACATAGTCATCATCTATTTCTCCGACGATTACTATATTATCACTCCGTTTTATTTTTTTTGTTCTCAACGTTGCTTTTTGACCTACAACAGGTGTTTTAAATCCCAGAATTGCCGGCATGCTCATTCCACTCAAAGATGGTGTGGCTTTGGCTACCGACATCTGTGGACGCATTGTTTCCATAGACGTAATATTATTAATCATACCTACCTAACCTATTTTTTTCTAACCTTATATATATAAAGTTTCTGTTTTGTGAAAAATTGCTAAGAATTTATATTTTTAAATTTTTATATTTACAAAACTTTACAATAACTTCTCGCTAAATGTCTATTGAAAAGAAATTTTTTTATTGTTAGAATATTTGTTGTAAGCTTAATAAAAATTTACTTAATATTTCTTAATATAAAGATGTATGGGTGTTAATTTTTTTTATGTGTGTTTTTTATTATATGTAGAAAAGTTATGTGTGTAAGGAGTAATCTATGAAGATTAGTGCAATCAATCCAAATTATGCACCTTTAAGGGCAAAGAATTTGAGAGAAACTACAAGTGTGGAATCATCTGTTATTAATGTACCTAAAAATATGTCGATGATCTCTTTTAGATCAGGAAACCCTAGACATATTGCCCATGTTGTTGCAGAAGAGCCTCTGTTCGGATTTAATGGCGGTGGTGTCGGTACTGTTGTTAATGACTATAACTTTTTGGATAAAGATGTAGATAAAATCGTAAAAATTATTCCTTTATATAATCAACAGGTAGAATATAAAAAGAATGTTGATCCTAAAACAGGAGATGTAAATCATCCTATTCCACAAAATGTAAAGGTAAGAACTATTCCTAATAACTTACCTGAGGGGCATCCTTTTAAAGGGAAAGAAGGTACTCCATTTATAACGGCAAAAGAAATTGATAATTCTACTGATATAGTAAAATTGTTAGACAAAGAAAAGGATAGTATATTTTTATTGGATGAAGTAAAATCCTCTAATATGAACTGGGGTTTTGAGGATAATGTTCCTATAAAAATGTATAAAGCTCAAAAAAGTGAAGCTTTGCAAAAAGCAATGAATAAACGTGCTATGAGCAAAGAATTACAAGATAAATTGGAATTTGTTTTTACATATGTAGATTCTACGGCTAGTATGCCAAAACAATATTCTGATGGACTTAGTTATGCAACTGCAACAGGTTCAGATTTGGAAAAAAGATTTGCATCAGGGTGGCAAGGTCAGGGTTACGCAAAATATGATAAGGCTACTGTTGAATTACTTCCTGGTTTGAAAGAAAAATATAATATTGATCCAAAATATTTATTATGTTCTGACGGACAATCAATGTTTACAATGCACTATGCCGCACAAAAAAATGCCGCTGGTGACAGCTACTGGCTTGATAAGTTTCTAGGCGGTGTAGGTCATAACATGAATGCCGGATATGACCAGCCTATGGGAGCTAGACAAGCTATAGTTAATTTAGGCGCTACTAAACAAGATTTAGAAAAACTGTTAAATAGCAAAGAATATATGGAAGCCTTGAAACTTGGTCGAGAAGAAGACTTTTTATGTGAGACTGTATTAAAAGGCTTTTATAACACCAAAAGTAAAATGAACGCTTTTAATGTAGCGATTCATTATGCAAAAGAAGGCTATGTTCCAATGCTGTCTACTGTATCTGAAGGTTACCACGATTCATTAATTACAAATGATTTGGTATCTAAAATGTATGAAGATTTGGTTGAATTAGATAAATTAGGCAGATTTAAAGGTATTACAAACCCATTGATGGATCCAAATGTTTCTCCATTTAAAAAAGAAATTTTACAGCCGGGTTATAGAGATGATGTAAAATTAAAGTTAGCTGACGGAACAGAAACTGTTGTAAAAAAATTCCAAGTATTTGATCCTAATAAAACAGATCTTAAAACAGTAAGAGAAGTGAAAAGACAAAACAAGATTAATTTGCTTGAAAGATTTGATAAAAAATACTTAAATGCTCAATATTTTAATCCTCAAAATAATGAATGGGAAAAAGCTGATAGCGGAAGAATGCAAATTTTGACAGGTGCTTCCAGTAGAAAAGCTAAAATTTATGGCTCTATTAATGATGAATATTTGAATAAACTCAAAAAGGGTGAAGATGTTAAATTCATTGTAAGCTGGGGACGTGGCGATTTCCAAAAAGGTATGGATACCGTAATTGATTCTTTCGAAAAATATGCTAAAAAAGATCCTAATGCAATCCTTATTTTCGGCGGAGATATGCAATATGAGCCTCAAACTGTTGAAAAATTCCAATTATTCAGTTCTAAGCCTGAATTAAAAGGCAAAATGTTAATGATGGATGGATGGACTCCGGGTAAAGATTTTGCAATGGCTGGTGATGTTGCACTTTTACCATCAAGATTTGCACCTTGTGAGTTGACAGATTTAGAAGCTAAAAAATGTCTATGTACACCTATTGTTCCAAATGTTCAAGGTATGGCACAAAAGAATTTTGATCCGTCAGTTGCTGCTGAAACAAAGCTAATGGATGCATATAAAGGAAAACATGAATATTTTATGTCAGAAAAAGTTGCACTAGAAGCGGCTAATGAAGATGCTAAAAAAGCTTTTAACGATGTAAAGAATAAAATTGTTAGTGATATTAAAAAACGTTATAAAGGTCAAGTAAACGAAGAAATTCCTGATAAGCTATTAAAAACAACATTAGAAAGTGATGAAAAATATCAAAAAGCTCTTCGTAAATTAAGAGATTCTGTAATTTCAGATGAAATGGCTGAGTGCTTGGAAAGAGCATTAATAACAGATAGAAATAACAAAAATGCTGAGACAATTCTTGCAAACCAAATAAAAGCTGATACAACTTGGTTTGGAAACGGTTGGTTAAGTAAGACAAACAAATCTGCAGGACAACTTTATTTCGACTATCATTTCAATAATAAAGGAAAAAATATTTCTTCTAATGAATTAATAAAGCTTCATTTCCCTAATGCTAACGGGTCTATAGTTGAAAAGACAAGAAGTGTTATGAATTTCGGTGGTAGAAAAGGTAAGATGGCTGCTGGTGTTACAATTGTGACGGCTGCTTTAGCTGGATTAGGATATTTGGGCTATAAATCCGGACTACTTTCTCCTAAATTCGAAGAAGAAAAGAAGAATGGTAATTTATCAAGAGTTGTTTAATTCTTTAAATGATATAAATTTATATAAACCTACAGTTGAATCTGTAGGTTTATTTATTACAATGTAGTTATGATTATAAAAACTTTTATTGAACCACCTATAGATAACAATAATTATTTGTTAATAGACGATATAGCTAAAGAGGCTGTTCTTGTTGATTGCTCTGCAGTTGATGATGATATAAAAAAAGCATTAGATGAAAATGGAGCTCAACTTAAATATATTTTGCTAACACATGGACATTTTGATCATATTGCAGGCATTAGACCTAATACCGATGTTCAAATTGTTATGAATAAAAATGATTTGGAAATTCTTAATCAAGTAAATAAGTATTTACCACTGTTTGGAATGCCTGAGATGACTATTCCAAAAATAGATATTTTTGTAGAAGATGGTGATGCTTTAAAATTTGGAAACTATGAAATAAAGGTTATACATACCCCGGGACATACTCCTGGTGGGGTTTGTTATTTGATTGATGGGAAACTTTTTTCCGGAGATACAATTTTTAGAGAATCTGTAGGAAGATGTGATCTGGAAGGCGGTAATTTTGACCAGATTGAAGATAGTATAAAAAATAAAATTTTTACTTTACCATCTGAAACGTTAATTTATCCAGGACATGGAAGAATGACTTCTGTTGAATGGGAAAAGGAAAATAATAGATTTGTTTAAAGATAATAAAATTTGAATTAGTCACTAAACGTCTTGAATGTTTTTTCAACATTATCTTTGATAACTTTCTTAACGGCATCCATTTCTGTTGCAAGAGCGTTTTGTTCTGTATCTAATTGTTTTAATCTAAGTTCAAGAGTTCTGTCTTCTTGTTGAATTATAGATGTTTGAGCGTTGATATCTGCAATTGTTTTTTCGTATTGTTCTTTTTTATAGGTATATTCGTTCATTGCATCTTGGTAGGCATCTTGATCTGTTACTGTTTCAACATTAAGAGAATAAACAATACTGTCATCATCAAATTTTACAGATGTGAACCTTCCATTTCCATCCGTTTCTAGCAGAGCATGATTGGTTTCTTCTATTTTTGTTTTTACATATGTAGCATTGTAATAGGCTAGTTTTTCTTGGATATCAATAGGTTTATCATATTGATATTGTGTTTGCATACTGTTATAAAGATCTTTTTCTGTTGTAAAATAAGTTTTACCTTGAAGATCAAAATTATAAATTCCTTCTCCATTGTATACAAGGTTACCATCATTGTCTAAACTCAAATAATCTTTCATGGAACTATCCGGACAGTCTTTTAATATTTGTGCTAATTCTGCAGCTTGATCATCTGTCAGTTCTTTAAGTTCTGTAAGTTTTGAATTCCCTACATATGATGGAACATAAACTGTAGAATAATCTTTTGGTTCGGCTATTTCATCCTCTAAAAAGAAATGCCAAGTCCCATTTGCATCTTGGTAACCATAAACACCATCAGTTGTTAAAACTCCATCAGCTTGAGCCATGTCTTTTGCTGTCTCAAAATCTCTAAGAGCGTTTTCTAATTTTTTATCATTTGAATAATCTCCTATTGAAGAGTATGTTTTTGAACTTCCATCAGCAGTTGTAATTGTATAGGTATTGTCGTTTGCATTGTATGTAACTGTCGGATTTTGATCTTTGAAATCTTCAATAGATAATTCTCCCTTAGTTTGTACTTGCGGATTTTCTAAAAGTTTCTTTGAACCGGTATATATGTCTGCATAGTAGTAATGGTTAACAATATAATTATAGTTTGGGTCTGCACTTGATAATTGTTCCCAACTATCAATTACAGATTCATTTTCTCCGTCTGTGTACGAATATTGAACTTCAGTGTAGTCAGTAGTTTTGGGAGCATTTGGAACCTCAAGTGCAAGAAGTTGGTTAAATAAATTTGCACTTTGATTCGCAAGGGCAGTTCTTGCTTGGTTTATTTGCTGTCCTTCCCATTCGGTATTTGTTTTTCGTGCTGTTAGTGCTAAATATCTTGCTTGTGATGCTGCCATTCCCATGGTGGAGTTTCTCCTATTATTATATTCTTTATTTAATTTTATTTTAAATAAAGTCAATATTAATAGACGGTTTTAATGATTTTTTCTTTAAATAGTTCCCAAAATCTCCTCTATTTATATTAATGAAAGCTTTATAATTAATAGTTGTAAAACATTTTATTTATATATATAATGTTGAGGATAAAAGTAGGAAAATGATAATGAAAAATATTATTGTTCAAAAATTTGGGGGCACTTCTGTTGCTGATACAGAAAAAATTAAAAATGTTGCTCGTGCCATTATTAAGGAAAAAAAACGCGGAAATGACGTTGTTGTAGTTGTTTCTGCGATGGGGCATACTACTGATTATTTGGTAAAAATGGCAAAAGAAATTTCTGAAAATCCTTCTTCAAGAGAGATGGATATGCTTTTATCTACGGGAGAAGGAGTTTCTATTGCATTATTAGCAATGGCTTTGCAAGCACAAGGATGTCCTGCTGTGAGTATGAATGCTATTCAAGTTGGTATTATGACAGAAAAAGTTCACTCTAAAGCAAGAATTATAAATATAAAAACTGATAAGATAAGAAGACATCTGGATAAGGGTGAAGTCGTTGTAGTAGCCGGTTTTCAAGGAGTAACAGAGGACTTGGAAATAACTACTTTAGGTCGTGGGGGATCTGATACTTCTGCGGTTGCTCTTGCAGGAGCTTTAAAAGCCAAAAGATGTGATATTTATACTGATGTTGAAGGGGTTTATACAACAGATCCAAGGGTTGTACCGACAGCTTCAAGATTAGAAGAAATTTCTTATGAAGAAATGCTTGAATTAGCACGTGTTGGTGCTAATGTGCTTCATCCCAGAGCTGTTGAAACCGCTAAACAATATAAGGTACCTCTTAGGGTAAGAAGTACTTTTAAGTTAGAAAATTTAGGAACTTTAATATTAGGAGTTAATGAAATGGAATTACATAAACCTGTAACTGGTGTTGCATCAGATTTATCGCAATTAAGAATAGTGGTTTGTGATGTAAAAGATAATCCAGGAACGGCTGCTGTTTTGTTTAATGGTTTAGCTAAAGAAAATATTTCTGTTGATATGATTATCCAGTCTTATGCTAGGAAAGCTTTGAATACAAATGATATTGCTTTTACGATTGATAAAGGTGATTTAGATAAAGCTCTTGTAATTTTAGATAGAGTCAAAAAAGAGTTAGAGTTTAGTAATGTTTATGTTGATGATAAAATTGCTAAAATTTCAATTGTAGGTGCAGGCATGATTGACCGTCCGGGTATAGCTGCTACGATGTTTAAAACTTTGGCTGATTTAGGTATAAATATTAAGATGATTTCGACAAGTGAAATAAAGATAAGTTGTATTGTTGCTGAAGATAAAGCTAAAGAAGCTGTTATAGGATTACATAAAGTTTTCCATTTAGATTGTGATGAAATTGCAGAAGTAAAAGGCGATTTACCTAATCTTGATTAAAATGAACAATGATATTCTATCTGTCGTTATATAAATAGAGAGGTTATAAATGAAAAAAATATTATTATCGTTGATTGTGATGTTTGTTTTCACAACAGTAGTGTTTGCTGATAATAAGCAGGAGGCTTTGAACTTTTTTAATTCTTATGTAAATGCAGCGAATAATTATAGTCCGGTTGTTGCGAATATGTATTCACCAAGTGCTAAAATTATAAGACAAGTTGTAAAACCTGACGGCTCTACCGTTAACGTTGATACTGATACTGCAACTTATATCAAGCAAATGAAAATAGGGCAAGCCGGAGCAAAATTAAGAAATTATAAAAATAATTACTCAAATATTAATGTAACAGATTTGGGGAATGGCAAATATAAAGTTTCTTCCCTAAGACAGCCAAGCGGTGAAAATTATAAGCTAAAAACCTATATGATTGTTAAAAAGCAATCTGACGGAAAGTGGCAAATCGTTGAAGAGATGATGCAAACTAAAGTGCAGACATTCTTGAAATATGCTAAAAATAGTTAAATTCCTAATGACGGAGCTATTTTTATAAAGGTTCTTACTAAATCCGCGTCCCATTGGGTTCCGGCACCTTCTTTAAGTATTGAAATTGCTTTTTCTATATTCATACCACGTCTGTATGGTCTATCACTTACTAATGCATGGTATGTGTCGGCAATTGCTACAATTTTTGCCGCAAGAGGTATATTGCCATTCTTTAAACCTTCCGGATAGCCTTTGCCATCAATTCTTTCGTGGTGATATTTTACAATTGGAATTAAATCTCTAAGTGATGGATTTGGGGTAAGAACTTTTTCAGCTCCAATAGTCGGGTGCTGTTTCATTATTGCCCATTCTTCATCAGAAAGTGGTCCTTCTTTTTTTAGTACTGTTTCAGGTATGCCTATTTTACCGACATCGTGAAGCAATGCCCCAAGTTTTATTCTTTCAACTTCTTTTTCCGGAAGATTTATTGCTCTTGCTAGGGCTTCAGAGTATCTTGAAACTGATGTTGAATGACCTTTTGTATAAGGATCTTTTGCATCAATAGCTCCTGCTAATGATGTTGCGATTTCTGAAATTCTGTTGCCTGAATTTGCGTGATCAGCATTGAATTTTGAGATTAATTCCTCTTCGAAATTTATTCCTAATTGTGCGTGACGTTTTCCTACAACTTCTGCATACGATTTTAGAGCAATATCATCCCAAAAATTAAAGTCTGCAGAACTTATTATCGCTGACATTCCGTCTTTGTAACCTTTTGCCTGAGATATGTACATTGCTTGTTCTGCTAGTATTAATAATTTTTCTTTGTCACTCGCACAAGTCGGATATGATGAAATTCCTACTGAAACCTTGACAGGACCTAATTCATCTATAAAACAGCAAGATAATGAGTATGTTAAATATTCAGCTACGTATTTGGCTTGCTCGCAAGACGTATTTGGTAAAATAATTGCAATCTCATCTCCGCCATATCGTCCTGCAATATCACCTTCTCGCATGTTCTGACGAACTTTTTCAGCTACTAATTTTATTACCTCATCACCTTTTGCGTGTCCTAATTCTCTATTGATTTTTGTTATATTACAAATGTCCATCATTACAACGGATAAGTTCTGTTTGTTAGTTTCTGCTCGTTGTATTTCATTGGTTAAAATTTCCTGGAAACCTCTGTGGTTATATAATAATGTTAAATTGTCAGTATTTACATAACCTTCACTTCTTTCCAGTAAATCATAATTGTGTGTATATAATGCAGTTACATTTGCTATTAATTTATATAAAGAAATGTTTTGCCTTGCATAGTTATCTTCTATTAACATAACTCCAATACATTTGTTTACTGAGATTAAAGGTAAGATTACTACTGAATTGTTTCTGAAATAAGAAAGTTTTAAAAAATCAACATCGTTTTTAAAAATGATTTCTTCATTCTTAAATGCCTGTATTATTGGATTTTCTTCATCTTTTAAAAATATTTTTGAGGTATAAGAATTTCCTAATTTATCTTTTAAACGTATATTTATACAATTAGATTTCTCTTTGTAGATTCCTACTGCAAAAAATGCTGAATCTATATTTTGTGTGATTAATGAATATATTTTTGAATAGTAATCATAAATAGATGATATATTTGAAATTTCAATAAGCTCATCAGTAACAACCCGATAGTTTAGTGTTAAACTTTTCTCATTATTAAAAACTTTATTTTTAGGATTGCTAAGAGAGTTTGCACAATTATTGAAAGTTAACGCATTAACTTTTGATACCAATTTCTCTTGAGAAAGCGGTGATGTTACAGGGCTTTTTTTGGATAAATCATATACTTTGTTGGCTAAATTTTTTTCTTTATTCACGCTACACCTTTACACTATAGGAAATATAAAACAACTCAATATAAATATTTGATAAATTACAAAAAATATTTACATTTGCTTAACAATTATAATTATCCCTTCAATTCATATATTAACATTTTTTCTGACTTTTTCCAGTCTATTTTATTCTTTTTTTACAAATTTTAATAGTTAATTTAAGGAAAAATAAAACCCTATTTACATTTACCCCCTTTTGTAGTAATCATATGGATATAGAGATATTATTTTATAGTAAAGAGGGCTTAAATTTTTCTAAAAGAAGCTCTCGGTATAGAAAAGGAGACTCACATGAGTGAAAGAAAATTAGTCGGAACAAATGAAATGTTCAAAAAAGCATTGGCTGGCGGTTATGCTATTGGTGCTTACAATGTTAACAACATGGAAATTTTGCAAGCTATTGCTGAAGCTGCTGAAGAAACAAGATCACCTATTATTCTTCAAGTTTCTGCAGGTGCAAGAAAATATGCTAATCAAACTTATCTGATTAAGTTGGTTGAAGCTGCTTTAGCTACTACTACTGTACCTATCGCTTTACACTTAGATCATGGTGCTGATTTTGAAATTTGTAAAGCTTGTATTGATGGTGGTTTCTCTTCTGTTATGATTGACGGTTCCAGATTCCCACTTGAAGAAAATATTAAATTAACTAAACAAGTTGTTGATTATGCTCATGCAAGAGGTGTTTCTGTAGAAGCTGAATTAGGTAAATTAGCTGGTGTTGAAGATGATGTTAAAGTTCATGCTAAAGATTCTACTTATACAGATCCTCAAGAAGCTGCAAGATTTGTTAAAGAAACTGGTTGTGATTCTTTAGCAGTAGCTATCGGTACTTCTCACGGAGCTTATAAATTTAAAGGTGAAGCTAAATTAGATTTTGAAAGATTAGCTGAAATTAAGAAGGCTGTTAATGAAGTTGCTGGTTATGACTTCCCTCTTGTATTACACGGTTCTTCTTCTGTTCCTAAAGAATTCGTTGCTAAATGTAATCAATTCGGCGGTAAGTTGCCTGATGCACAAGGTGTTCCTGAAGAAATGCTTAACTATGCTTCTAAACACGGTGTGGCTAAAATTAATATTGATACAGATTTAAGATTGGCTATGACTTCTACTATTAGAGAATTCTTTATCGAACATCCTGAAAAATTTGACCCACGTGAATATATGGGACCAGGTAGAACTGCTGTTAAAGAAATGGTTATGCATAAAATGAGAGATGTATTAGGAACAGCTGGGCATGCTGATGACTAGTGCTACGCACGTAGATATTGGGTAGGCTTTTGAATAGTATTTAAACTATAATAAAGCAACTATAAGGTCGCCTCAATGATAATACTATCAAATGGTTTTGACCAATATAATGTATAAAAGAAGGTTTGAATAACTAAAATAAGTTCAAACCTTCTTTTATATGGTATAATTTTTTTATGCAGAAGAAAATTTTAATTATTGGAAATGATATTAATGCAGTTGCTCTTGCAACTTTGTTAGCTAAAAAACATGATGTTTTTATGACTCCTTCTTCTGATTTCGCAAAAGATTTTTTTAATTGCCTAGATATTAGAGAAGATAATGTTTCCGAAATTTTGGAATTTGTGTTGGAAACCGGTATTGATATGACAATTCCTGTTTCTGAATTGACTTTAAAAACTGATATTGTCGAGATTTTTAATAGAAATAATCTTAATATTTTTGCTCCTAATTTTGATGCTGCAATTTTAGCCTTAGATAAAGCTTATGCCAAAAAAGTTTTGTATAAATTAAGGATATCAACTCCTCGTTTTGGTATTTTTGAAAAGCAAAATATGGTTCTTGATTATATTAAAAATTTAAAAAATCCTTTTGTTATTAAATCGGATGATTCTAATAGTTCTGTTGTTTTTAATTCTTATAAACAGGCTAAAAATTATGTCGATTTTAATTATATAGATAAAAATAAAAAGATTATTATTGAAGATTATGTATATGGGATACCATTTTCTTTCTATGTAATTACAGATGGATATAAGGCTTTACCAATCGGCTCTTCTTTAAATTATAAGCAAAAATTAGAAGGTGACGGTGGCCAATTAACTTCAGGGATGGGGGCGTGTTCTCCTAATTATAAGCTTTCTTTTGAACAAGAAGAGTTTTTGATGAATAGTGTGATTTATCCTACTCTTGATTTTTTGGAAATTGAAGGAAGTCCTTATTTAGGTATTTTAGGGTTAAATTGTATTATGGAAAATGATGGTAATATATCTGTTTTGGGTTATTATCCTTTTGTTCAAAACTTGGATGCTTATCCAATATTAGAGATGATTCAAGATGATTTGTACACTCTTTTTAAATCTTGTATTATTGGGGTTTTTAGTGATGAAGTTGATAGTATAAATTTAAAAGATAAATTTTCATCGACTCTAGTTATACATTGTAATAATAAGGAAAATAATGAAAATATAATTGATGGAATTGAGTTATTAGAAGATGAAACTTTTTTTGCATATAGTCCTAAAATAAGTAAAAATAAATATTTAGAATTTGAAGCAACAAATGGAGAAGTTCTTTTTATTTCGACATCAGCTCCTTCTGTTACATCTGCTGTAAAAAAATTGTATAATGAAGTTGAAAATATTAATTTTAAAGGTAAATATATAAGAAAAGATATTTGTAAACTTAATATTTCTTAATATTTTGCTTTAAAAAGGGCAATTTTATAAAATACAAATACTTTATATATATACAAGTGATAAAAAAGTTTTATAGAGTATAAAGTAAAAAAGGAGTATTTTATGGCAAGAGTTTTAATTTCAATGCCTGAAAGTTTTTTAGGTAAAATTGATGAAGTAGCTGAAAATGAAAGCAGATCACGTTCTGAATTGATTAGAGAAGCTTTAAGAAGCTATATTACAAGATCTCAAGTTAGAAACAATACTTTAGCAGATAAGAATGCTAGAATTTTAGAGGCACTACTGGATTAGTGAAGTCAAATTTAGACTAAGCTAAATTTTGGCGAGGGGATTTTTGGATAGATAAACACGAGAGCAAATACGAGGAAAAAGAAAGAGAAATTAAAAAGAAAACAACCATAGGAATTCTAATGAGTAGAATTCCTTTTTTTTTGTGTGTTACGAATGTAGACATTTTGTTTATAGCTAAGTGATTAACAAAAAGTTATGTAAATAAAAATTGTTTTGATTGACTAATAGCTATGTTAGCGGTAGATTATACTTTGTATGAAAAAGAATTTGTGGCTAAATTTTACATTAATTTGTTTAGGTGCCTTTTTTTATTTTCTAGCCAATTTCCATAGAATTGCCATCCCCGGAGCAATTTTTGATTTGTTACAGCAAGAATTGAGACTTTCTGCACCTTATATAACTGCCTTTGGTGCAATGTTTATGTATATATATGCCTTTAATCAATTGATAATTGGTGTAATGGTTGATAAATTCGGCGGTATGAGGGTTATGTTAACCGGAGGAATTGTTTTAGCTCTTGGTACACTTTTATTTCCTTTGACTTCAAATATATTTATTATGTATTTTGCAAGAGCATTGTTGGGACTTGGTGGTAGTATGTTTTATCTGAGTCTTATTCGTGAAATTAGAGAGTGTGTTTCTGATAAAAATTTTGGAATTGCAATTTCCGTTATGTTATTTATAGGATATGTTGGCGGAATTGTTGCTAATGCTCCGTTTGTATTTGTATTAAGATATATGAGTTGGAGAGAGGTTATACTAATAATTGCTGCGGTAACCTTTGTTGCTGTTTTAGCTTTTTATCTTATAGTTAAAAAAATTACTTTACCGGAAATTAATAAAAATGTAAAAATGCGTTCATTACCTTTTCGTTTAGTTCTGCATAAGAAACATAACAGGAATTTATTTAGCTTTGCGTGTTGTAATTTTGGAATATCTTATACTATTCAAACTATAATAGGTAAAAAATTTTTGGAAGATTTTTGTGGTATGACAACTTCAAAGTCAGCAATTGTTTTATCAATAATGGCGGTTATTGCTGCTGTTTTTAATATAGTAAATGCTTCATTATGTAAGATTTGTCATAATCATAGAGTTCGCTATTTAAAAAATGCTTCTTTTGTGACTTTTTTTAGTTTATTAATCATTTGTGTGTGTCTATTTTTTAATATAAGAACATCATTTATTGCATTAATATTTTGTGTGCTTGCAGGTAACGCAAGTCTTACATCTATTTTGGTCCCAGTTTTACATCTTACTAACAGAAAGATGTTTTCAGGAACTGCTGTTAGTATTATGAATTTTTGTTTCTTTATGATGGTTGGTTTTTTAGGAACGGCGACAGGTTTCTTATTAAATCTTTTTAAACCGGAACATGTGGGTAATGTTCTTATTTATTCTGAAAAATCATATTTGGCAGTTTTCGGGGTATTTTTATTATTAAGTTTATTTGAATTGTACAAGGCTATGAAGCTTTCTAATAAATATTAAAACTTCTTTTTCTAAATTATCAATTGTTGTGTTGTTTTCTATTACAAAATCAGATTTTTTTATTTTTTCTTCTTGTCTTATTTGAGCTCTTATTCTTAATAAAGCGTCCTCTTTAGATAAATTATTTCTCTTTTGTAGTCTTTTAAGTCTTATACTTTCATCTGAAGCTATAAATAAAATTTTGTCGAATAGCTTATAAAAATCTGTTTCAAATAATAGTGGAACGGAAATGAATATTATATTTTCATCTTTATTTTCTGCAAATATTTTTAATACTTCTTCTTTTATAAGCGGATGAATTATGTTTTCAAGTTTTGTTTTTAAATCAGGATTATTAAAAACAAGTTTTCCAAGCTTATTTCTATCGATATTTCCGTTTGTAAAAACGTCATACCCATAAAATTCTTTTAAGTTTCTGAGCTTTTCGTGAGCTATTTTATCTGTATCAAAAACTTTAAATTGTTTTGATAAAATCTTTTCAACTTGAGATTTCCCAGATGCAATATTACCCGTTATCGCTATTTTTAGCATATTCTCTCTTTATTTTTTCTATATAATTTTTTACTTCTTTTATTTGTTTTGGCTTTATTTGTTTAACTTGCCCTTTTTTCAAGCCTTCAATAGTGATAGTTCCGTGTTGAATTCTTTTTAAACTAATAACTTCATATCCGAGTTTAGCAAACATTTTCCGAATTTGTCTATTAATTCCTTGATATAGGGTAACTTGAATTAGTGAAGATTTATTTGTAAGCTCAATTGGAAGAGTTTCTGCATAAGCTGTTTTTTTCTCTCCACTATCTGTTTCAATAGTGATTCCATTGAACATTTTTTCTCCATTTTCGATTGTAAATTTCCCGTTTATAGTAACTAGGTAAACTTTTGGCAATTTAATAGAAGGATGTGTCATTTCATTAATGAAATCACCATCATTTGTAAGAATAAGAAGTCCGGTAGAATCTTTATCTAATCTTCCAACAGGCTTTAAATCTCTAAGCTCCGGTGGAATTACGTCATAAATAGTTTTTCTTCCTTTTTCATCATCTGATGTTGTAATGTAACCGGCTGGTTTATAAAATTTGTAATAAACGTGTTCTTGGGGTTTTACTAACTTGTTATCTATGAAAACTTTATCTTTTTCTCTTACGTGAAAGCCCAGTTCATTAATAACTTTTTCATTCACTCTGACTCTGCCTGATAAAATAATTTCATCAGCTTTTCTTCGAGAACAAATTCCAGTAGAAGCTATATATTTGTTTAGTCTTGGCATGACAACACTTTCTCAAAAGAATCTTTTAAAATATCCGGCATGCGTCTGTACATTTTCCCGTCGTTATGAATAGCTACAACTTCAAATTCTGCTTGAATAAATAATTTATCGCTTTCTTTGTTTTTTATTGTTTGTTCGAAAACAACTGTGACAGGCGTTAATTTTTTTATCCAAGTTTCTACAATCACAACATCATTAAGTTTACCGGAAGCCTTGTAGCGAATGTTCATATTTGTAACAGGCATAACAATATCGTTTGCTTCTAATTCAAGTAAATTGTGTCCTAACATCTCGCATAGCTCAACTCGACCCATTTCTAACCATCTTAGGTATGAACCGTGCCAGACAACTCCATATGCATCCGTATCAGAATAATAAACTTTTTGTTCAAATATATGTTTCATAGAATTATTCTAACATGATATAATAATAAAAGTAAGGAGGTGTTATGAAATTTTTACATACTATGATTAGAGTAAAAGATATCCAAAAATCTTTAGATTTTTATGAAAAAGTTTTAGATATGAATGTTGTTGAAAAAAAACGTCTGGAAGATTGTTGGTTGTATTTTTTAGAAGACAATGAAAAGACTTGTCAAATTGAGCTTACTTACAATGATGAAACCCCTGTTAATGGTTATGATATCGGTTCGGGTTTTGGTCATTTTGCTTTTCAAGTGGCGTCGCTTAGCGATTTTACGACAAAAATTAATAGTTTGGGATATGAATATCTTTATGAGCCTTTTGATTTAAATGGTAAAGGTTCTAAAATTGCTTTTATAAAAGATCCTGATGGGTATGAAATTGAATTAATTGAAAAAGTAGTTTGGTAATTTGTAATATTTCTTAATATTTAAGTCAATTTGTAAAAAAAAATTGACTTTATATATATGTAAGTTAAGTAATAGGTATCAACCAATCAAGGGGTATCTAGGAGGTTATGATGAATATTGCAATTAGGAAGCTCGCTTTGTTAGAAAAGACTTTAGAAGAAAAAGAGATTAATTCAAAAATTGGTGGATATGTTATTAGTCCAATTGATGCTGAATTAAAAGAAAAAATTTCAAAGTTAATGGATCAAGTAAGAGTTATTTAGATTTAGAAGAGTTTGCAAAATTGGCAAACTCTTTATTATTTTCTTTAAGGTAATTAAAGGTTCCGATATCATTTATTTTAGAATCTTTTAGGAATATTATTTTATCCGCATTTCTTATAGTTGTTAATTTATGTGCAACTGCGATTATCGTTATATTTTTTCTTAATTCTTGTAATATTGAACAAAATTCTTCCTCGGTCTTTAAATCAAGTGCAGAAGTCGCTTCGTCTAATATTAAGATATCAGGGTCAGTATAAAGTGCTCTTGCTATTGCAAGTCTTTGTTTTTGGCCTTGTGATAGACCAATATTGTCAATAAATGGATTTTCATATATCCCGTTTTTGAAATTGTTTTTGATAAAGTCGTATAGTTGAGCTTTTTTTAATGATTCAATAACTTTTGTGTCATCGATATTATCATAACCAAAAGCTACATTTTCTCTGATGGAAGCGTTTAGATTTTTAAATTCTTGTGGAATGTATCCTATTTTTAAGGATTTATTTCTAAGAGTTGAATTATCAATTAAAATTTCACCTTTAGTTGGTTTTAGTAAACCACATAAGATGTCTGTCAATGTTGTTTTTCCTGCTCCAGATAAGCCAACAATACCAATAAACTCATTTTTATTTATTGCAAAATTTATATCTTTAAGAATTGGTTTATCTTTATTGTATTCAAAAAAGATGTTTTTAAGTTCTATTTTGTTTTCAAATTTTGTATATTGAGTTTCTATTAATGGGGGAGTTGAGTTTATATTTAAAGTTTCATAGGTTGTTAATAATTCATTTACAATATTTAGTGATGTTCTTATTCCGTTTATATTTGTTTGAATTCTGGAAATTGTTGGGGCTAATCTGAAAATTGATGCTGTTATGAGAGCAAAAGAGGCTATTAAATTAGATGTATTATTTAGATTTTGGATAGAGATTATTGAAAGTAAGATAAATAGTAAAAATATTATACAAGGTTCTGTTATATAAGGCGGTATAGAGTTATAAAATTGTGACTTTGTAATGCAGGAAAAAAAGTCGTATAATGCTTTTTTGTATTTTGAGAAAAAGTATATTTCGTTTTTTGAAATTTTTATGTTTTTTAAATTTAAGATAATTTCGTTTGTTGCATTTGTGCAATTTAATGAAGAATTATTTAATTTTTCAGATACTTTTTTTAGTTTTTTATTGAATAAACTTGTTTGTATAATTAAAATTAATGTGGCGAAAATTATAGTAACTAGGGTAGCTTGTGGAAATTTTATAACTAAAAATGTAGTTATAAAGCTTAAAATAATTATATTTATACTTAGGTTCATTAATCTTAGAACAAAGTTGTTTATAAAATTTGGTATAAGAAAAAATAAAATATTTGATTTTTTAGCAATAGGAATTTGTGAACTGTTTTGGAAAGAGGTTTGTAAGAAATATTCCATAAATTTTAAGTTTAGATCCGCTTCAAGACTTTTAGTAAATTTTGATTGAAGGTATGAATAAAAAATCATGAATAAGTTTTTTGTCAGAAATAAAATTGTAATAGAAATTCCTATTAAAATAGAGGTTTTGTCTAGTTTATTTTTTGATAATATTTGAAGAACAAATGGGTATACAAGTGCAACTCCTGATAATTCAAGTAAACCTACAAAAAATGATAGAATGTTGTAAAGATAAAATTTTTGTTTATTACTTTTTAAATATTTGAAATATTTTAAAAGGCAAGTTTTTAACATATAGAATATATTACATTAAAAAAACATTAATTTCATGAAAAAAAATAAAAAAAATATGTTATACTTTATACAAAGTAAGAAGGAGGATTTATGTCAAACCCTATATTAAATGAAAAGTTTGTAAATCAGGAACAAGTTTTACAAGGAGAACCTATGACCGTAAACGGAACAATTCAGGTAACGGCATTTTTAGGTATTTTATTGGTTGCAGCAGCTGCTTTTGTATGGACAAGATTTACTTCTGGATACACTGATCAAGCTTTAATGTTAACTTCTGTAGGAGCTATAGTTGGTTTCGTTTTAGCTTTAATAGTATCTTTTACAAGAACTAAGTTTTTGATACCAGTGTACGCAGTTTGTGAAGGTTTGTTTTTAGGAGGTGTTTCTGCTCAATTTGAAACTTCTTATCCCGGAATTGTATCTCAGGCTGTAGCTGGAACTTTTGCAGCATTGTTTTCAATGTTGATTTTATATAGAGCAAATGTAATTAAATGTACAGATAAATTTAGAAGTGTAATATTTATTGCAACATTATCTATAGCTGCTGTTTATTTGATTAATTTTATAGGTAGCTTTTTTAATATGCAAGTACCAGCTTTGAATTCAGCTTCTCCTATTGGTATTGGTATTAGTTTAATTGTTTGCGTAGTTGCGGCTTTAAACTTGATTATAGACTTTGATTTTATCGAAAAAGGTTCTCAAATGATGTTGCCAAAAGACATGGAATGGTTTGGTGCTTTTGGACTTATGGTGACAATTGTTTGGTTGTACTTGGAGATTTTAAGGTTACTGGCAAAATTGAGTGATCGCAGATAGATTTTTTTTCAAGCTTCTTTTATAATAAAAGGAGCTTGATTTTTAGGAGGATTGAATGTTTTTAGTTGGGGGAATTTCTTTTGTTATAGGTGCTGTAGTTGCAGCTTTTGTTATGTATGTCTATTTTGTAAAAAGGGAAATGGGGTTAAAGGAAGATTTTTCAAAGTTAAAAACAAAAATAGAGTTAACTCAAAATTTGCAAGAAATTATAAAACGTGATTTTGTTCAATTAGCTCAAGAAACTATAAAAAATGAACAAGAAGATTTGAGAAAACAAAATAGAGAGGCTTTGGAAGAGAAAATTTTACCTCTTAAAACAGAGCTTGGAGAATTTAAGAGTAAAGTTGAAAAATTCAATCTATCTGGTGTTGAAAATACAGCTAAACTTGAGCAACAAATTTTAAATCTCGAAAAAAATAATAAAATAATTGCTCAAGAAGCAAAAAATTTAACTGAAGCTTTGACAAAAAATCAAAATGTAAAAGGTGCTTATGGTGAAAATATTTTAGACACAATTCTTGAATCTTGTGGAATGCAGGAGGGAATACATTATACAAAACAATTCGTAACGACTTCTTCTAATTTAAAAGATGGTGAATTTCATACAATTAGACCGGATATTGTTATTAATTTGCCAAAAGATAGGCATATTATTATTGATTCTAAGGTTACTTTAACAAGTTATTTAGATTGTGTAGAAGATGAAACTAAAATTAAAGATTTCAAGGCTGAAGTAAAAAAAAGAATTGTAGATTTATCAAATAAAAATTATCAAAATGCTGAAAATTTATGGCAGCCTGATTTTGTTTTGATGTATATTCCAATAGAGTCTTCTTTAAATTTAATTTATGAAGATTTGGAATTAATAAATAGTGCTTATAAATCTAAAATTATTATTGTAGGTACTGCTTCTTTATTAACTACAATAAAACTTGTAGATCAGCTTTTTGCTCAACAAAAACAGTGTGAGAGTGTTAATAATATTGTTGAGGCAGGAACTAATTTATACGAAACTTTTGTGCAGTTTTGTGACGATTTAGTAGACTTGCAAAAACGTTTTGATGAAATTAATAAAAAATTCGGTACTACTATAAACAGGTTTAAAAGAAAAAATAAAAATAGACTTGGTTTGTTTGAACAAGTTAAAGAATTAAAACAATTAGGAATTACTTCTTCAAAAGAGATTCCTGAAGTTTTATTAGAAGTTGATGAAAATATAAATGAATTGGAAGGAGTTTTGGGAAATGACTAAAATTCTTGTAGTGGATGATGATGTTGCAATAAATGAATTGATAAAAGTTAATTTAGAATTAAATGGATATCAAGTCATACAGGCATATAATGGTATTGAAGGTTTTGCCTTGGCAAAACAAGAAATGCCGGCTTTGATAATATTAGATGTTATGATGCCTGAAGTTGATGGTTATACGGTCGCTCAAAGAATTCGTCAAGCTACTGAAATTGCAGATACTCCGATTATTATGCTTACAGCTCTTTCTCAATTAAATGATAAAGTCAATGGTTTTAATATTGGTGTTGATGATTATTTAACTAAACCTTTTGAGATTGATGAATTGATTGTGAGAGTGCGTGCGGTCTTAAAAAGAACAAAGCAAATTCCGAAGTCTTCTGCTATTCGAGAGTTATTAACATATAAAGAAATTACTCTTTTACCTGAAACATACAGCGTACAAATAAATGACAAAATTCAAAAACTTACTCCTATTGAATTTGATATATTTAATCTTTTATTCCAAAATCACGGTAATATGGTTTCTGGAGCTAGATTATTAAAAGAAATTTGGGGGTATGAACCTGATGATAACGTTGAGACAATAAGAGTTCATATTAGGCATTTAAGAAGTAAAATTGATAAAATATCAGATGGCAAAAAATATATCGAAACTATTTATGGTGGCGGTTATAAATTAAATGTGTAGTTTTGTAAAAAATATATAAATAAAAGCAATTATTTAAAATGGATATACTTTATATATAAAGAGGAGCAATATTAATAATTTAATATAGGAGTTTATTCATTGAACAAAGAGACTTTCAGTGAAAATTTATTAAAACAAAGTTCTTCTGATAGATTAGAGATTTCGACTCAAGATGAGCATGGAGCTTTTGTGGATGTTAATAGAAATGATTTGGGTGAAATTATTTCTGTTAATTATTATTTAGAAGAAGGTGATTTAGAAAAACAAGTTTTTTATGAAAATGGAGAAATCTCTAAAATTAGGTATTATAAAGATAATAAAGTAATAAAGTTAGAAGATTATGTAGGGGGGGTAAATATATCCTCTAAAAAGTATGATAAAAAAGGAAATTGCATTTATCAAATAAAATATACGTATGATAAGTATAATAGAATTGTGAAAATCTCTAAAATAATTAAAGATAGAGAAATTTCTGTAAAGTATGAATATGATGAAATCGGAAGAATTGTATTGAGAAAGTTTTATGTAGATTTGAGTGAAAGATTTTTTCAAGAATATCGTTATGATATTTTAAATAATTTGGTAGAATATATAGATAATAATCAGCATATAATTGTAGAAAATTTTATGGATGAAAAGTTGTTATCTTATCGAATAATTAATAGTTTATCTAAAGAAACATCTATAACTAATAATTTTAAAAATGGAAAGTACCAAAATACAAGAATTGTTTCAGAAGAAAAAGATTACACAGAAGTAAATGTAAATTATGTGGATAATATAATGATGAAAAAACCGTTTGCAAAAGAAGAAGATTTAGATTTAGTAATTTCTGAATTAATTAGTCATGATAAAGGTTTTCTTTGTTCAAGTAGTAGAGTTAATAAAACACAAGATATATTAGATGAATATATAAAATTAAGAGCTCTTCCTATATCAATAAGAAAGTGCGTATTGTATAATTTATCATTAAAATTAAATGTTTAGGTATTTTACAAAAAATAAATAATATTGTATAATAGAGCTGTAGCAGATTTAGGAGGTTTATATGAAAGAAGAGTTTACAACAAATACAAGACGTTGGTATGATAAAGATCCTGTTTTATCTTCTGCAATGAAAACCTTAGAAGAATCTGATGATGAGACTCAAATAAAAGTTGCTTTGAATTTGATAAAGATAATAACGGAACATCATATATCAAATTCTGAATATGAGTCAGTGGAAGATATTGTATCAGCAACAGAAGATGTAATGGATGAGTCAAAGCACGGGCGATGGTACGATTTAGATGGAACTTTAAGAACGGCGATTAGTCTTCTTCAAAATTGTCCGGAAACAACAAGAGGAGTTATTGCAAAGGAAATGGCTAAGAATGTTATAGATACAATAAAAAAAGAAGAGGATGTTGATGATGTGGAAATAGATATTCCGGAAGAGTAAATCTTAAGAAAATTTGAAAATCGGTGATTTTGAAAAGTTCAAAATCGCCGATTGTTTTTGAGGAAAAATTAGTCAATATCAATAGGTGAACGTTGTATTAACTCTATAGCTTCTCTTGCCGTAAAGACAAGATCTTCCGGGATATTAGAAATTGTACAAAATTGTCTTAGTACATCTATTACTCGTTTAAAACATCTAACAATATCACCTTCCCCCATATCTATTTGATCAATTATATCATCCCATTCAGAACCGGTTACCCATAATTCTATGAGTGGAGAATAATAAGCATTTATGTACATAGGGTCATTAATTTCGTAAGTTTTTTGTTTTTTGTCTAAATCTCTTCTAATGTCTTTTATTTTATTTAATTTTTTTCTTACATTAGGAGAAAGCGGTAGTTGAGAATATAAATCAGCCCTTATATCTTCAGTTGTAATAGCACAAATAACACTGGCTAGTTCTGCAGGAGTTAAGCCGCTTAACACGTTAGAGAAAATAATTTGAGCTAAGAAAAGTTCATTTTCTGAACGGATTTGAGAGATAGTTATTCCTTTTTCAGTAGGATAATCATCTTTAAGATATCCATATTCTTCAAGGACGGCTCTATGAGATAAGAATTTATTCCAAAATATATCTTTTTGTTTTTCAATTTCTTTGTCTAATATTTTCTGTTTTGCATTATATCTATTTAGAATATCAATGATTTTCATGTGTTTTTTGAATAGTTTACAAGTATCACATTCATAGGAATGCATCATATGAAGTAAATTTTTTGTTTGTTCTCCGAAAGCTTTAGCTTCATCAGAAAGTGGTCGATTTTTTTTCTTCTCTTGTTTTTGAATGGTTTTAAAGGTTCTTCTGTTTTGTACATAAATTTCTCGAATTTTATTATATTCCAGTAAATCTTCATTTGTTTTTTTACAGAAACAAGTAAAACTATTGCATTCATTAATTTTTTCTTGGTTAATTTCTTTAATTTTAAGTAAAGGTTCTATTCTAGAGTTGGAAGAAAAGTATCCAAAGCTTTTTAAAACTAATTCTTTGGCTTCTTCTAATGAAAATCGTTGGAGTAAGTTTAAAACCATTGAATAACTAGGAGAGAATTTACTTTCAAGAGGATTTGCGTCACTAAGCACAAGTTCTGCAACTTCTTCCGGAGTTTGGAAAGGAGTTCCTACAATTGTAACATATCCAATTTCATCCATTCCTCGACGTCCTGCTCTACCTGACATTTGTAGAAATTCGCTTGGAGTTAGAGTTCTGTGTCCGGTATCAGTTCTTTTGGATATAGAACTGATAACTGTAGAACGAGCTGGCATGTTAATTCCGGCAGCGAGAGTTTCTGTCGCAAAAACAACTTTTATCAGCCCTTTTTGGAATAATTTTTCAACAAGCACTTTCCAAGCCGGTAATAAGCCTGCATGATGAGAGGCTACTCCAAGTAGCAGATATTCAATGTGTTTGTTTTTATATAGATATGGATTTTCTGCTATATATTCGTCTATGATTTTTTTTATTTCTTCTTGTTCTTGTTTTGTGACTAAGCATAAAGAAGCACATTTTTCCATTTGTTCATCGCATTTTTTTCTGGAGAAGGTAAAGTATATTGCAGGAAGCATATCTTTTTCGTGTAAATTTCTAACGACGTCTTTAACAGTGTTTCTTTTTTGAATAGCTTTCCCTTTTTTAAATTCTTTTTTTTCAGGTTTGATTTTTTTATTTAATGTTCCATTAGGGGTTAGTAATGGAAGTAAAGTATTTGGTTGAGAAGAGTCGAAATAAAAAAATCTTAAAGGAACTGGCCGAAAGTCTGTGTTAACAAGTTCTGTTTTTGAGTGAACTGTGTTTATCCATTCGGTGAGTTTATCAGCATTAGCAACAGTAGCGGAGAGTGCTACTAATTGCACGTTAGTAGGACAATAAATAATACTTTCTTCCCAAACTGTTCCTCTTTGTTCATCATTCATATAATGAACTTCATCTAAAATAACATATTTGACATCTTTTAAGTTATCAGTAACTGACCCAAAATTTGTTCCGTATAACATATTTCTGAAAACTTCAGTAGTCATAACTACAATTTGGGCATTTCTATTAAAAGAACTGTCCCCGGTCAAAAGTCCAACTTTGTCAGAACCGTATTTTTCGGAAAAATCATTGAATTTTTGATTGGAAAGAGCTTTAAGAGGAGTTGTGTAAAAAACTCTTTTGTGATTTTGTAAAGCACAGTGAATAGCATGTTGAGCTATAACAGTTTTCCCAGCTCCGGTTGGAGCACAAACAACGACACTTTTTCCTTCAGTAATAAAATTACAAGCTTGTTTTTGAAAATCATCTAATTCAAAAGGAAATTCGTACATATTAAAAAGACCTCTTTTATGCTATTCACAATATAATTATAACATAGATTTGACACACAAAAGCAAGGACATAAAAAGTCCTTGCTTTTTATTAGGGCAATGTACCCGCTAATTCTTATTATAACAAGTTCAATGCAATACTTGGAGTTTGGTTTGCGGTTGCAAGTAATGTAGCAGAAGCTTGTTGTAGAATTTGAGCTTTTATGTAATTTGAAGATTCTTCAGCAATATCAGCGTCTCTAAGAGTTGATAAAGATGACATAATATTTTCAGATTGAACATCAATAGATTCTATAGCAGATTCAATTCTGTTTTGAGCAGAACCTAAAGTTGTTGAACGTCCTGAAATAGTATTTATAACTTTATCGATTTCATCTAGCATACTTGAAGCATCAGTGCCTTTAGCAAGTCCTGCACATTTTTCTGCGATAGTTGAGATATCTTCTCCGAATAGAGAATTTACGTCACCTGCTTCAAATAGACTAGCATCAAGTACAATTTGGCTATCAGCAGATCCATATAGACCTACTTGTAAGCTTATATCCTGCATAGAACCGTCCATCATTTTTAGTCCGTTAAATTCACAGTTAGCAGCAATACGGTCAACTTCTTCTAGTCTTGCAGTAATTTCAGATTGAATAGCTTTTAAAGAATCTGAACCGTAAGTTCCGTTTGCAGCTTGTTCTGTTAAGTCTCTAACACGTTGAAGGTGAGATGAAACAAGAGCGTAAGTGTCTTCTAAAGTTGTTAACATGTCAGCTCCTGTAGCAGCGTTGTCAGCTGCAACATCTAGAGAACCTAATTGAGTGTCCCAGTTTCTTGCAATTGAATAACCAGCAGCGTTGTCTGAAGCGTGGTTAATCTTGTAACCGGTTGTCATTCTCTCAATTGCTTGGTTAAGAGAATTTGTTGCTTTGCTCAAGTTTGATTGAACAATCAGAGATGAGATGTTTGTGTTAATTGTTAGTGCCATTCTTTACTCCTTTCTGGCGATCACATCCTACGAATGCGTCCTTGCATTTGTCTTCTTAACCACTAAATTCCACATAACGAAATTTAATAACATTTTGGAATTTCAAAATTTACAAATCGTTACAAAAGAAGTTGGAAATATTCGTTAGTGCTATACTTTTATTTGAATAGGAGATGAAATGGGAAAGATAGTTATTGATAATAGTCGTTGTAAATCTTGTTATATATGTACAATGACTTGTCCTAAAGGATTGATTATAAAAAGCTCTAAAACTAATCGTTTGGGAGATTATATGGTTGAGTTTGATGATGAAAAAGGTGAATGTATAGCTTGTGCAATGTGTGCAAAGCGTTGTCCTGATTTAGCAATTGAGGTTTTTAAATAATGGATAAAGAAAAAGTTTTAATAAAAGGTAATTATGCAATAGCTCAAGCTGCTGTAAATGCGGGGTGTCAGTGTTATTTTGGTTATCCTATTACTCCGCAAACAGAAATCGGAGAATATTTAAGTGGAAAGATGCAGGAATTAGGTAGAGGTTATGTTTGTGCTGAAAGTGAATTAGCAGCGATAAATATGGTAATGGGAGCTGTTTCTACAGGTGTTAAGGCTATGACTTCATCATCTTCTTGTGCAGTTGCTTTAATGCAAGAAGCTTTATCATATGCAGCTTCTGACGAATTACCTGTTGTTTTGGTTAATGTTATGAGAACCGGTCCTGGGTTAGGTTATATTTATCCGGCTCAAGGTGATTATAACCAAGCTGTTTATGGTGGCGGAAACGGTGATTATAAAATTATTGTTTTAGCTCCTTCTACCGTTCAAGAGTGTATTGATTTAACTTATAGAGCTTTTTATTTGGCTCAAAAATATCGTAATCCTGTAATATTATTAGCGGATGGTTTATTAGGGCAAATGATGGAACCGGCTTCTTTAGGCAGTTATCCTTATCCCGAAGTTGATGTCTCATCTTGGGCTTTGACAGGAGCGAAAAATAGAGAAGCTAGAAGTATTTATTCTGTTGCAAGAGAAGAAAAAAAACAAATTCAGCATATTTATGATTTACATAAAAAATTTGATGTAATAACTCAAAAAGAAACAACTTTTGAAGAATTCAATATAGAAGATGCTGATATCATATTAACAGCATTTGGGTCTATGACAAGAAATATAAAAGCAGCAATGAATGTTTTGAGAAAAAAAGGTTTGAAAGTTGGTGTGTTTAGACCGGTAACTCTTTCTCCTTTTCCTCATAAAAGAATTAATGAACTTGCTTCTTTAGGCAAAGATTTTATTGTTGTTGAGATGAATATGGGGCAAATGTTTAAGGATGTTAAATTTGCTGTGGAAGGAAAGGTAAATGTAGATTTAGTCAACAGACCTTGTGGTGAGTGGTTGAGCGTAGAAGAAATTGTTTCTTCTGTTGAGAAAACAGTTGAAGGGAGAAAACAATATGCAGCAAGTGTTTAGTATTCCAAAATCAATGAAAAAAGATTTTAAGTATACTTTTTGTCCGGGGTGTGATCATGGTATTGCAATAAGACTTGTGGCAGAAGTTATTGATGAATTGGGGATAAGAGAGGATATAATTTCTTCAACTTCTGTAGGTTGCTCTGTATTTTTATATGATTTTCTTGATATAGATTGTGTAGAAGCTCCTCATGGAAGAGCTCTTGCTTCTGCAACAGGGGTTAAAAGAGCAAGACCTGATAAATTTGTATTTACATATTCGGGAGATGGTGATTTTGCTTCTATTGGTTTAGCAGAATCAATGCATACAGCTTTAAGAGGAGAGTGTATTTCAAGTATTTGTATAAATAATACAACTTATGGTATGACAGGAGGTCAATTAGGACCGACGACTTTGTTGGGACAAAAAACAACAACTTCTCCTACAGGTAGAAATGTTGATTATTATGGTTATCCTATAAAAATTGCAGAACACATTGCTTTGTGTGACGGTACGGCTTATTCTGCCAGAGTTGCTTTGGATACGATTCCACATATTAATCAAGCAAAACAGGCTATTAAAAAAGCTTTTCAAGTTCAACTTGATGGTTTGGGATTTGGATTTGTGGAAATATTATCTTCTTGTCCTACGAATTGGCATATGACTCCGGAAGATGCTCATAAGCGTGTACGAGAAGAAATGATTCCAGTATTTCCTTTAGGGGTTTTTAAGGAGGTAAGCAAAGATGGAAACTAATTTTATACTTGCAGGATTTGGTGGTCAGGGAATTTTGCTTGCTGGAACTGTTTTAGCTAATGCTTTTATGTTACAAGGTAAAAATGTTACTTGGTATCCCTGTTATGGAGCAGAAATGCGTGGAGGAACTGTAAATTGCGAAATAGTTGTTTCTGATGAAGAAGTCAGTTCTGTTCATAAACAGGATACAGATTTCGCTTTGGTTTTAAATCAACAATCTTTTGATAGATTTGTTCATAGAGTTAAGTCAGGTGGAACAATTGTTTCTAATTCAACTCTTGTTTCGGATTCGCGTCCTAGAAGTGATATAAATTATGTATTTGCTCCAATGACAGAACTTGCAAATAATTTAGGTTCTTCAAAAGTTACAAATATTGTATCATTGGGAGTTTTGGCATCTGTTTCAGATGTTGTTTCAAAAGAATTTTTAGAAAGAGCTGTGGTAAAAGTCTTAGGAGAAAAGAAAAAAGATTTGTTACCATTGAATATAAAAGCTTTAAATTCTATTGAAAATATGTGTTTGGTTTAAGTCAAGTACTTTAAGCTAAATAATCTAAAATAGCTCCGCCGATTTCTTCATTTGGATCAAAGCCGCAATCTTTGGGAGGATTTATAGAATTTCTGATAAGCATTGAACAAAGTGGGCCAAATGCGTCAGGAATTTTTGTTTTTCTATAAATCCCGGCTAGAAATGTTTGAATATTAGGAGAGCTTGTATTGTTGTACTTTGATAACAAGGGATACATAGATAACACATCTTTATTTACCCCTTTTTCATTTACTCCTTCTTTATCAAGTATTAAATTTAATGTGTATAAACTTTCTAAAATGTCTTCTTCTGATTTAGGATTTTCAAGAGAGGCTTTTATCTCGGGAAGAGTTTTTTGTTCTTTTATATCAAAGATACAATAATTTCTATATTGATTTGGATATGATACACTCATAGTTAGAAGTTTACATTAAAAAAAATAAAATATAAAGCTCCAATTATAAGTGGTGGAACAAATGGAAGATAGTTTCTATTTTGTTCTGTTTTTAAAGAACTAAGTATTGAAATTGATAATAAAATTCCGCTTATTATTACAAAAAACATTGAGTAATAATTTTGAATAAGGGTTGTAAATATTAATATAGATAAAATAAATAGTATTGATAATATACAAGTTTTTTTATTGTTTGATTTAAATTGATTATATAAAAACATGGGAATAATAAAAATCATAGCTGTAAATAAACTATATAAGAGGACTAATAAAATGCTTTGGTAACCAAAGACAGCTCCTAAAGCACCTGCAACGTAGGTATCAGCTTCACCCATCGCACGTGTTTTGGCTATAAGATATCCGCTTCTTGCAATAATTTCTAATATTAAAGCTCCCAGCATAAGGCCTAAAAATGAATCTAAAAGTCCATTAAAACCGGATACTAAGAAATTATATAAAAGACCTGTTATTCCAATAAATATTGCGATATTGCAATCAACTGTTTTTTCTTTTATATCAGTTGTAGACATTATAATGAAGCCGGATAACCATATAATTATAAATAAAGTTTTGATGCTAAAACCAAATTTTACATATGTAAAAGCATAAGATAGCATTGTTATTATTTCTATAATAGGGTATTGTATACTAATTTTTTCTTTACAAAAATAGCATTTTCCTTTAAGGAGAATGTATGATAAAACAGGAATATTGTGCCACCATTTTAGTCGATTGCCGCATTTAGGACATTTGGAAGGCGGGAAAACTATACTTTCATTTGATAAGGAACGAAGTATTACAACATTAAAGAAACTTCCCATACAAAGACCAATTATACAAATCCAAAATAGACCATAGGTATATAAGTCCATTTTATACCTCTTCTATATTATCTGCTATCATTTTATAAAGTATGCTAAATGCTTTTTTTAATTTTCTTGAAACTTGCATTTGAGTCATATTGAGTTTTTCGCTAATTTCTTTTTGAGAGAAATCATTGTAATAATATAAATTAACTAATTTTTTATATTCCTCTGGTAGTCTTTCAATTACTTCCTTTAGAATTATTTTAGAATCTTCAAGCTCAAGAGCTTCTTTATAATTCATGCCGGCAATCATTTCTTCATAGTTGGAATGGCCGGAATCTGTCATATAAATTTCATCTAAAGATAAAGTATTTTTTCTTCTGTCAGCCTGTTTTGCAAAGTCGACTTCTTTAGCTGTAACATTTAGAGCAGCAGCTACATTGTCATTTGTTAATTCATTTAATTCATTAAGAGTTAAATCTCTAGTGAACGTGTTAATACGGTATGATAATTCTTGTATGTGTCTGGGAACTCTAATCGTATTAAGTTTATCTCTTAGAAAGTGTTTCATCTCTCCAATGATTAAATAACCTGCATAAATTTTGAAGTTGTTATTAATATCTTTAGAATAGCTGTCGATAGCTTTTAAAAGACCAATCGCTCCAGCTTGAACCATATCTTCAATTGGGTCATAAGAACGTCTTGCAATTGTTTTAGCAATACGCTTAATTATTGGAAACATTTGAGTAACTATTAGAGCTTTAATTTTTGTTTTTTTGTACTTATTAGTTTCTAAATGGTATTCCTCTAACCATTTAGAAACCAGTTCGTACGTCTTTTGTTCATTATTATTTAATACCATTTTAGCTCCACTCTAGTATTTTATAATAATATCACGAGAAAAATGTATTATCAAATTAGATATTAGATTTTTTAATCTGATTTTCTAAGTTATCTAATTCTTCAATTAGAGCTTTGCTATATTTTTCTTTTAACTCTTCCACGAGAGCCATTGTTCCTTCTAATTGTGATTTTAATGTTTCAATGGTTTTGTTTGTCGCTTTTTTATCCGTTTTAGACGCAATATTGTGAGCTTTAACGGTACATTTATAGCCTTCGTTAGGCATATCTATAATTTGTTGTTCGCCATCAACTATTTCTGTAAAAACTCCAAAAGGTTTAGGTAATTTAAAAGATACTGTATCTTGGTTTTTATTTTCTAAAATAGTTCTGATATCATCTGTAAAAGTTTTGGCAAAATCTAAATCTTTTTTTCTTGGTGAATTAGCACTTTTTTGGGCTAATTCAAATCCAGCTTTTACAGTTTTGTTGTAATCGATTTTTGTTCCAAATGTCGTGTTGTTGATTGGTTGAATTTTCATTTCACATATCCTTTCTTTATACTTATAGATAAAAAACTAAATTTATTAAAAAATCTGCAATTAACATATAGACAGTAGATAAAACAGCAGCTTTTGTTGTAGATTCTCCGACATCTTTTGCTCCGCCTTTTGTTTCATAACCTTGTGTTGCACAAACGAGTGCTATTAATGTTCCAAAAATAAAACCTTTAAATATACTAATATAAATGTCTCTTGCATTTAACCATAACCAAACAGAGTTTATATATCTTGCAGGATGAAGGTTAATTGTTGCTTTTGAAACAAAGAGCCCTCCTAAGATTCCAACAAGTTCTGCCAATATAACAACCATTGGAACCGTAATTGCTGCAGCTAAAAGTCTTGGTGCAAAATAGTATCCTACAGGGTCTACTTTTAATGTTTTAATAGCATCGACTTGTGAGGTTACTTGCATATTTGCAATTTCTGCAGAAATTGCAGTTCCGGCTCTCGCTCCAATTGCTAATGCGACAAACCCAGGTGCGATTTCTCTTATCATAACGATAGCGATTGATCCTCCTACATATGCTTCTGCTCCGGACATTAAAAACTGTTTTGATACTTGTATGGCGATGATTGCCGCCGATACAAAAGCTATTACTAATGATATTAGCAACGAATCATAACTTATTGCAGCAGCTTGGTTTATTATATGAACAACCCTTGATCGACCTGTTATCAAATAACAGATACTTCTATAAAGGTTTTCTACACATTTTCCAAAAAAACTAATCATAAATAGGCGTGCACCAATCTTTAAATTTTTCTACATTACCTCTGACAACTTCAAAATATAAGTTAGAAATTTGTTTGGTAATTTTTCCGATTTTCCCATTACCTATCATTCGGTGGTCAATGCTTTCTACAGGAACTATTTGAGCTCCTGTTCCACAACAGAATATTTCATCTGCTAAATATAATTCTGTTCGGTCAATAGATCTTTCTTTAATAGGTATATTTAATTCTTTTGCCAGTTCTATAACGGTGTTTCTAGTTACTCCGACTAGTATATCATCAGTAGTGTTTGAGGTTGTTAAAACTCCATTTATTACTAAAAATATATTCATTGCAGAGCCTTCTGTAACTTGACCTGATTCTGATAATACAACAGCATCATCAAACCCAGCTTCGTGAGCATCTGTTTTTATTAAGGCAGAATTAGCATAAGCCCCGCTAACTTTTGCTCTTGGTGGAATTGCATTATCAGATGTTCTTCTCCAATTTGATACACAAAGCTTTAATCCCCTTTCTGCATCAAAATAGTCTCCCAAAGGTGTTGTAAATATTAAAAAGGAGTCTTCATTATCAGTAAGTGTCGGACCGACTTTCTGTGAGGATTTGTAAAGTGTTGGTCTTATATATACATCTGTTTTGTATTCATTTTTTCTTAGTAATTCTTTTGTTATTTTACAGTATTCTTCTAGTGAATATGGATTTTGCATCCACATTACTTTGGCACTTCTTAAAAGTCTTTCATAGTGTTCTTTTACTCTAAATACATAAAGTTGGTTTTCATCTTTATTATAATAAGCTCTAATACCTTCAAAAACAGATGTGCCATATAAAAATGCATGCGTTCTAACTGGAATTGTTGCTGTTTTTGCGTCAACATATTCTCCATTCATAAATAGAAATTCGGTCATTTAAAAATTACTCCTCATCAGATTTATTCTATAACAAAATTATTCTTAAAAATTGATTTTGTAAATATTTTTTTACAAAAAAGCAAATTTTAAAGCTTAAATGTTTTTATATAAATGTGTGGAGGTAAATTCTATATGTTTGAAGTAAGTAATGGTGTAGCTAAAATTGACGGTAGTAAAGGAAAATATGATAATAAGGTTACTAATCCTTCTGTTAGGTATGGTAGAAATGCCGTAGAAAATTATTTTACATACTTAGAGAAACCGATTATTGCTGATAATATGAACCCTGCTCCGATTTTAGATTTTGGTTTATCTCAAGATGCTGCTGAAAATAATGCTGATAAGCTAGATAAATTTTTAAAAGAGAATGATGAATATTTAAGTGCTCTTCCACCTTTAGAATTTGAATATCGTTATATGCCGCAAAAGCAAAAAGGACAAATAGATAAGCAAGCGGTTTTAGGTGCGGCTTATGAGGAATTGGGGCAAGTTGAAGATCTTAGTGTAAGAGATTTAGATAATAAATTTGCTCCGGATGAAACTTTCACTTCAGAAGCTTTGGATATTAATAAAGATGGAAAAATTGATATCGCTGAATATGGCTCAAGTATAATTGCTGCTGATATGTTAAGTAAATCAGATTCTCCTGATATAAATAATGTTGATGGGACTATTAATAAGAAAGGGTTTAATGCGTTATTAAAATATACGCAAAAGAGTAACGCAGAAGCTGCTGCTAAATTATATTCTAATATCTATAATACATATAGTTTAGGTGAAGCTAAAAAAGATTTTAATCCTAATGTATAATTAAAAAGCGGTATTTTAAATACCGCTTTTTATAGTTTTTATTTAACAGATTTCTTTTATCCATCCTTTAGGAGCTTCAATTCTTCCCATTTGAATTCCTGTTAAGGTATCATATAATTTTTGAGTTATAGGTCCCATTTTTTCCATTCCTGAAGGGAATAAAATTTCTTTTCCGTGGTCTACAACTTTTCCTACAGGAGAAAGTACTGCAGCTGTTCCGCATAGAGCACATTCTGCAAAATCTTTGATTTCATCAATTTTTATTTCTCTTTCTTCTGCTTTTAGACCTAAATAATGTTCTGCAACATACATTAAAGATCTTCTTGTTATGGATGGTAATATTGTATTTGATTTAGGGGTAATAACTTTATTATCTTTAGTTACAAATATAATATTAGCCCCGCCAGTTTCTTCAACCTTTGTTCTTGTTGCGGAATCTAAATACATATTCTCGTTGTAACCTTGATTGTGAGCATCGACTATTGCATGAAGGCTCATTGCGTAATTTAAACCGGCTTTAACATGTCCTGTTCCTAAAGGAGCTGCTCTATCAAAATCAGGAACTCTTAATGTAATAGGTTTTGCCCCTCCTTTAAAATACGGTCCGACAGGAGATGTAAAGATTCTAAATTGATATTCACTTGCCGGTTTAACTCCCATTACAGGGTTTATTCCAAACATATACGGTCTAATATATAGTGTTGCTCCAGAACCATATGGAGGAACGTAATCTATATTTCTTTTTACAGTTTCTACGACCGCTTCAACAAATTTGTCTTCTGGAAAGACAGGCATTTCTAATCTTTTACAAGAATCAGCCATTCTTTTTGCATTTAAATCAGGTCTGAAACAAACAACTTTACCCTGTTCTGTTCTATAGGCTTTCATTCCTTCGAAGCAGGTTTGAGCATATTGAAGTACACAAGCACATTCGTTCATTATAATAGTTTCGTCTGTAGATAAAATTCCACTATCCCATTTCCCATCTTTATAATTTGCTATAAAGCGATAATCTGTTTTCATGTAACCAAAACCAAGATTACTCCAATCGATATTCTTTTCCATATTACCTCCTCTTGTTTAAATATTATATAATAAAAAGATTTAATACTATTTTTTTATTACAATTCCAAAACTATTCTCTAAGCGGTAGACTTTATCAATATAATATACAACGTTGTAATTAAAATTCTTGGCAAAGTCTAAAAAGGTTTCGGTAGTCCATATACTGTGGTGATCATCAGCATATTCTTTATTTTTATCATAATTATTGTGCCTTGTTTTAAATTCTTCAATTTTTGTGCAGGGTTTGGGTGCATCAAAGGTTCGTTCTTTATGAGGAACAATCATTACTATATAACCGTTTGGTTTAACAATTCGTAGCCATTCATTAATCGCAGAAACAGGGTCATAAAAGTGTTCTATGACATGGCTGGAAAAAACAAAATCTGTCGAATTATCTTCTAATGGGATATTGTCGCCAGCTGCAATAATGTCGACTTTTTTTATAAATCCCGCTAACTTTATTTGTTCTTTAGCATAGATATCATTTTCTGAAGAATGGTCGCTTACATCAATATTGATGGCATTTAGTTTAAAATCTTGATGAGCGGCCCCGCCTATTTCGATTCCTTTCCCCTTACAGTATTGGGTTACAAACTTAGGAGGGGCATACTTTAAATTCAGCCCCAACTTTTTTCTTATAAAATTCATTATTGTCATGATAGATTAGTTAATAATATCTCCATATTCTTCCGGATTATTTAACAAATCATAATTTATTTCGTTTTCATTATCTGCAATAGCTGCCGCAACAACTGCATCTGAAGTTACGTTTAATAAAGTTCTCATCATATCAGTTATTCTTTCAATTGTGAATAAGAACGCAAATCCTGCAACTAATTGTTCTGGGCTAAGTCCCATGCCGTTAAGAACTAATGCTATTGTAATTAAACCAGCTCCAGGAATTCCTGCACAAGTACTTGAAGCAACTATTGCTAACACTGCAATTTGTACTACTAAGAATGGAGTTAGTTCAACTCCGTAAGCTTGTGTTAGGAAAATTACTGCTATAGTTTGTAGCATAGCTGTTCCGTCCATGTTAAGAGTTGCTCCTAATGGAAGAACAAAACTAGATACTTTGTGTGAAATTCCTCTTTTTTCGCAACAAGCTATCGTTAAAGGTAGTGTAGCAGAAGAACTTGCTGTCCCAAAAGCTACCATCATAGCTTCTGCTATTGCTGCGTAAAGCATTAAAACAGGAACTTTTGAGAATATTTTTAGGAAGACTGGATATACAATAAAGAATTGTATTGCAAAACCTAGTGCGAGTACTCCTAAATATTTTGAGATACTCATAAATATATCAACACCAAATGAAGAAACAGCAACCGCAGTAAGTGCAAAAACACCAGGTGCTGCAAAACACATAATCCAGTCCGTAATCTTCATTGTTGCTGCAAAAATTGATTCGAAAAAGCTTACAAAAGGCCTGTTTATATCACCGGCTTTAGCTAAAGCTAAAGAAAATATTAAAGCAAAGACTATGATAGGAACCATATCTCCGCTAGCTATTGCAGATAAAGGGTTTTTAGGAACAAATCCTAGGAATATATTCAGAAGATTTCCGCGTTGTTCTTCAATGGTTGTTGCTACTTGAGCTTGGATATTAGTTGCAATATCAAGGTTTATATAGTGCGCAGCTCCTAAACCAGGTTTAAATAATAGAGCTAAGCTTGCACCTATTGTTACTGCTAGTACAGTTATTATACTGTAATAAAAAATCATTTTTGTCCCAAGTTTACCGATTTGTTTGCTATCGCCAACGCTTGTTATACCAATAACTATTGCTGAAATTACTAAAGGTATAACTATCATTTGGATTAATCTTATGAATAACTGTCCGATAAAAGTCAATGTTGTCATTATAATAGAGTTAGGTTCATTGTGTAACCAAATCCCCACTAAAACACCTAAAATTAAACCGACAAAAATATGCCAATTCCTTTTTAACCCTAGTCCAAGTGCTATCAACACTTGCATGTAAAATTTCATATGTTAATTCCTCTCATATACTTATATTAACCTGTTTATTGTACTATTTTTTATATTAGTTGTAAAGAAGCTTGTTTTATTCGTTTTATTTTAAAATACTATCTCCTGAAATCTTTTCTCCGGATATTTTATACCTGGCTTTTTCTGTTTTCATTAAATGTTTATCAACCATTGAATATGATTCTAGTGTTAATTCGTTAATTCCGCTAAAAGAGTTTTCATTAAGTCTTATTGTAACAGTGTCAATTAAGACTTTGTTGTCATAAGGAGCTTTTTTGGAGAAAACAATTAAATTTCCTTCTATAGTTTTTACTGAAATATCAGCGTTAGCACCACTAAAAGGGTTTGATAAAGTTACTTTATCTCCAACTCTTGATAAATTCCACAAATCCACGCTTTGTGGTTTAAATGTTGCGTAACTGTTTGTGTCTTCTAATTTTGCATTTACTCTCCAACTGCCAAAAAATGCTTTTGGAATGTCGTTAATAGAAACTCCTGCTTGAAGAGTAAAATCTTCTGCAAAAGTTTTTCCAAGTATTAACAAAAATATGCTAAATATTATTAATATTTTTTTCATAGTTGGTTTTAGCTTTTTAATTCTGTGTTTATATTCAAGTCGATATATTTAAAAGTGTTTACTAAAATTCCCGGTGGAAAATTATATACATTATTGCACGGGGTGATTTTTAAAATTGAATTTGCATTATCTACACCTGCAATTGTTGCAAGGTATTGATTTTTATTAACGGTGAATATAACATAACCGTTAGTTGTTTGAACTTCATCGATTAAAAATTTGTTTGCTGATAAGGATGCTAATGTCAGATAAAACAATTTTTCTTTGTTTGTTGCAAATAATTTTGTGCAATCTTCGAAAATAATGTTTTGTGGTACAGTTAAGGGTTGTTGTACATTTTGTTGAGTCACTTCTGCTGCATAAGTTATTGAACTTAATGCAAGGATAAATGTTAATAATATTCTTTTCATTTTTACCTCTTGAAGATTATTTATTTCAAATATAGATTATCATATTTTTTTTAGTTTTAACTCATTTATTAATAGTATTATTTTGTATGAGAATGTGGTATAATTTGCTTTATATATGAGTAAAAGAGGGTTATGAAATGTTACAGGAAGCTACAAGGGCTATAAATTCAGCATTTAACAACAGTTTTATAAAAAAATTAAGTCAATATTTACACGATTGTGTAAGGGAAGAAGTAAAAAGTTCTACTTTTAGAAATTTGAAAGCTGATAAGGATAATAAATGGATTTTTCTAAACGAAGAAGATACTCTATTTACTCAAGGGCTTGAATATTTGCGTCTTGAAGGATCTGATCCTAAGCTTACCGAACTTATGATACAATCTGAAACAAGTCAAAAGGATAAGTATTTGATTTATGGATACATTTTTCTTGTTGGTAAAAATAAATCAGGGAAGAAAAATGAATTTTTAACTCCTCTTTTGTATTCTCCTTGTCGTTTAGAACGTAATGGGGTGAATATAAATTGCATGTTAACGGATGAATTTATTTCGTTGAATACAGGTGCTTTGACAGCTTTAATGAAAAAAAGTGATGATGAAGATGAAACGGAACAGTTATTAGAAGGTTTGCTTGATGTTGTTCCTACTGTTCCAATTACGCAAGAAAAATTAGATATATTTTTAACAACCCTTAAATCTATTGTGCCTGATATTGATGTTTCTTTAAGTGATGATAATATTGTAAGAGAAGATAATATAGAAAAAGATTTTTATAGTGAAGGTACTAAAATTACTTCTGAAAATTTAGATGAAATAATAGAAGAAGAGGAAAATGCTAAGAAGGTACAAATAAAACTTGATAAAATTAGTTTAACTAATCAATGTGCGATTATTTTAACTAAGCGTCCATCAGTAACTGCAGGAGTTTTGCATGAGTTAACTCAAATTGCAGAAAAACCAAGTGGAGTTTATAGAGAAACTGTTCTTAATTTAATAAATGAAGAGTATACTCAATCTAAACCAACAGATACTCAACAAAAGACTTTGGCAGACTTTTTTCCGGTAACTCCTTTGTCTTTATCAGATGCCCAGTTAAATGTTATAAAAAATGTAGAAAATGCAAAATTGGTATCAGTATTTGGACCTCCAGGGACAGGAAAATCTCAAACGATTGTTAATCTTGCAGCTCATTTAATAGCTAATGGTAAAACTGTACTTGTTGCTTCAAGAATGGATAAAGCTGTTGATGTTATTGCTGAAAGATTAAATGATTTAGGGGCTCCGTTTTTAGCTTTAAGAGCAGGTAGGTTAAATTATCAAAGAGAATTGAGTATGCGGCTTCAGGATTTGTTAGCTAATAAAGTTGATTTAGATGAAGGTGTTGAAAATTCTATTCTTTGTGACGTTTCTGATATGGAAGAACTTTTAAAGGCTATTTCTGATTTGGAGAAAAAATCTGAGAAGATTATAAAATTAGAAGAGAGTTGGACGGGGATAAATGAGCAGATTAAATTAGAAGAGCCAATGCATCTGAATCCTAAATTTATTAAAGCAGTATTGAAAGAGGATGAAATAAATTTAGTTGAGAATTCTATTAAATTATTAACTAGTAATCTTGAAAAATCAGGATTTTTTGCAGGATTAAAAAATATTTCTGCTATTGGAAATCTTAAAAAAGTTCTAAAAATAAACAGTTTTGATGTTAATAATGAAAATTTAGCAATATTAAAAAATGAACTAGAGTATGCAAAATTAATTTGTAAAGCTAGAAAAATTGAAACTGAAATTCAGACAATCGGAAATATTCATGTTTTTTCTGAACAGATAAGAAATATGAAGAAGAAACAAAAACGTCTTGCGATTGATATTTTGAAAACAAAAAGAAGAACTGCTTTAAAAGGGCTTATGCAAGATCCCATCAAGCGTCAAAGACTCTTTGTTCATTCAAAATCTTTAGTAGAAAGAAAGAAAAATCTTCAAAACAGGCTTCTTGAAACAGAAGATTTTAAACCTTTATTAGAAGCTTTTCCTTGCTGGTGTGTTACAACTTATGCGGTTTCAGGTTCTCTTCCAATGAAGCCGGGTCTGTTTGATGTTGTAATTATTGATGAAGCTTCTCAATGCGATATTGCAAGTTGTTTCCCGATTTTGTACAGAGCTAAAAAAGCTGTAGTTGTTGGTGATGATAAACAATTGCCTCATTTATCATTTTTAGAAAAAGCTAAAGAACAATCATTTCTTTCTCAATACGGTATCAATGACAGATATCAACTTATGTGGAGATTTAGAACTAACTCTATGTTTGATTTAGCAAATTATTATTCTATGCATCCAGTTCTATTGGACGAACATTTTAGAAGTTTACCGCCTATTATTAATTATTCTAATAAAGAATTTTATGGTGGAAGAATAAGAGTAATGAGAAGGAATGATAATACTAAAAAAGTTTTAGAAACTGTTGTTGTGCCTGATGGAAAAGTTGATTTTGATGCAACAAGAAATCTTCCTGAAATTGAGGCTCTTGTGAAAAGGTTACATGAAATCGTTGTTGAAGATGAAAGAAAGAATCCTGAAAGACCAGTGTCTATCGGTATAATTTCTCCGTTTAGAGCACAAGTAGAGCAACTTAAGATTTCTGTTTCAAAAGTTCTATCAGAACATATGATGCAAAAACATCAAATAGAAATTGGTACAGCTCATACTTTTCAGGGTGATGAAAGAGATATTATTTTGGCTTCTTGGGCTTATGCAAATAATAGTTTTCCGCAAAGTTTAATATTCTTGCAAAAACCTAATTTATTTAATGTTGCGATAACAAGAGCAAGAAATCAAATGATTAATTTTATTTCTAAAAATCCAAGAGAATTACCTGAAGGTATTTTAAGAAGTTATTTAGGGTTCGTAGAAGAGTACGAAAATCGATATGCATTGAGAAATTCAGATGATTTTGATGAGAATGTTTATAAAAATTCTTTTGAAAAAGAAGTCGCGAAAGCTTTTAGGGATTTAGGACACGATGTTGTTTGTGGAATTGATATAGCTGGTTTGAGTGTGGATTTATTGGTGGATAATAAGTTTGTAATAGAATGTGATGGAGTTGAAGATAAAACTTCCGCTAAAGTTTCAAATATGAAGAAGCAAGCAATAATAGAACGTTCTGGTCTAAAAGTTTCAAGAATTTCAAAAAGAGAATGGCAATATTCCCCTAAGGCTTGTATTGATAGAATTGTGAATTCTAATCTCTAGAGTTTATTTTATTAAATAGTACATGTCTGAACTTGGAATTATATTCTTTTCATAGATACAATAATTTTCAGGATTACATCTGAAACCTGCGTCATATAGATTTTTAGAAGCAAATGCCCCTGAATTGTCATCAAAATGTCCAATAACTACAGCAGAATTTTTATCTAAAGTTTTATATAGATCATTTGCTAATTGTATTCTTTTGTTCTCATCTTTTAAGTATGGCCAAAAATTTCTTGCCATCACGATGGAATTATTTGGTTCTATTAATTTGCATTCTTCTGTAGCATCAGCTGTTTTAAATATAACCTTATCTTTTAATATAGGTTTTACCTTGGCTATAAAATCGAAAAATATATCCATATCTTTTATACATTCCGGAATATAATCTATGACTTCAAAATATTCATTAAATTTTCCGTTAGTATTTCGGTTTATTAAAGTATCATCTCCTTCATACATAGGTAAGAAACCTTCTTTTGCCATTTTAATAATTTTTGAATCATAATCAGAAGCTATAATTGGAAAGAATTTTTTTGAATTATTTTCTCCATATTTTTCAATTAGTTTCATTATAAGAGAATAAACTTCATCGCCTGCGGAAGATGATAAGCTATATATGTTAGCTTTTTGTACATTTTTAAATTTTTCACCAATGTATTCAGCAAATTTATCCCAGTTACCTAGATCCCTACGAAAAAGACTTGTATCATTTCTATGCATTAATTGTCCTACTGTGCCGTAAACATCTCTGCCACAAGAGGTAAATACTGGGGAATAATACTTTAATTTATAATCATTATCTATTTTCATACATCTATAAAAACAGGTAAAATTATAAATTGCTTATTTTTTACATTTTGTAAAGTAAAAAACTAATCTAAGTCTGCAACCATTTCTTCTATGGTCTTACCGACAACATTTGCAAGTTTAATAGCATTTACAAGCGAAAGGTTATGTTTCGCACATTCAACATTGCTTATATAGCTTTTACTGAAACCAGTTTTATCAACTACCATATCTTGAGTAATTTTCAATTTGGTTCTGTATAGTTTGAAATGTAATCCAAAATTCTCTAATATTTTTTGTTCGTCCATAGTAGTATTTTATATTCTTGACAGTATTTAATCGATAGTCTATAATCTCTTTTAATAGACTATAGACTATTAATTTCTTTAAAAAGAGTATTTTTTATTGATAATAATTCCCTCTCCTATAAGGAGAGGGGTAGGGTGAGGTTTTAATTTATATGATATAGAAAGGACTGAAAAATATGTTAAAAGTGAATTTAGAGAGAAAAATCGATAGAAGGTTAGATGGTTTGAGAGAAAGCTTGCAGTATTTGCATGAAAGTGTTGCGGATATTATGAGCGAAGTGAGTGTAATTAGTAACTTAATATATTTAAAAGATTCATTAGAAAAAGAGGAAAACAAAGCTTAGGGTTTCAATAAAAGTGTTTTATATGTTACAATAGTGTTGGAAGGTATTATATGGTTTTAGAAAATAAGCTCGGTATTAATGATTCATCAGAACTTGCTCGTCAAGAAGAAAAGATAAGTAAGAAAAAAGCTCTTGAATTGTTTGAAAAAGGTTTACTTGATTCATTCGAAGCCGGTACTTTTGATACGCTATCTAAAATTAATAAATATTTGTTTGATGAAATTTATTATTTTGCAGGCGAAGTTAGAGATGTTAATATTGCAAAAGGTAATTTCCGTTTTGCACCTGTAATGTATTTGAAACAAGCTTTAGAGCATATTGAAAAAATGCCTCAATCGACTTATGAAGAAATAATAGCAAAATATGTAGAAATGAATGTTGCTCATCCTTTTAGAGAAGGGAATGGAAGAAGTACTCGTATTTGGCTGGATTTGATTTTAAAGAAGGAAATAGGTAAAGTCGTTGATTGGAGTATGGTTGATAAAGAGGATTATTTGCTTGCAATGGAGCGAAGTCCTATCAAGGATGTTGAAATTAGAGAATTATTAAAACAAGCATTGACTAGTCAGATAGACGATAGAGAGGTCTATATGAAAGGTATTGATGCGAGTTATAATTATGAAGGCTATTTTATTTATAAAACAAAAGAGCTTTAGATGTTATAATAATATGTAAATCATAAGCTTTAGTAAGGATTTTTTATGGAACTTAATACTGAATATTTATCTAGATGTATTGAAACTTTAGAAAAGGCATATATTCTAATTAGGCAAACAAAAGAGGGAACTATAGATTATGAAATGTATAGAAATTCTCTTGTAAAAGGCTTTGAAATGACATTGGAACAAAGTGGAAAGCTTTTAAGAAAAAGGATTGTTCCATATCTCTCAAGTAAAAAAGCTGCAGATACATTAACTTTTAAAGATTTATTCAGACACGCTTATAAATATTCATTGATTAATAATGAAGAAGCTGAACGTTGGATGAAATATAGAGATAATAGAAATAATACCGCTCATGATTACGGTAGAGCTTTTGCAGAAGAGACTCTATGTTTGATTGATGGTTTTTTAAGGGATGTCAAGAATTTAAAGGCTATGATTGAAAATGGATAGACTCTTTATTAAACCTCAATATTTACAAATTCTTTTAGAAATTTTTAAAAGCTATTGTCCTGATGCTGAAATTTGGGCTTATGGAAGCAGGATTAATGGAGAGGCTCATGAGGCAAGTGATTTAGATCTTGTTGTAAAATCTTTTAATGATGTGAATAAAAGTCTTTTTGAACTAAAAGAGCTTATTAATGACAGTGATATTCCAATAATAGTAGATATTTTAGAGTTTGATAAAATTCCGCTTAGTTTTCAAAAAGAAATAGAAAAAGATTACATATCTATTTTTAATTAATATCAATATTGAAATGTTGTATAATATCTTTATGAATGATATTTTGCGTGATACTATAAAGCTCGTTCCGGAACAGCCTGGGTGCTATCTTTACTACAATAAGGATGGTGAGATTATTTATGTTGGAAAGGCAAAAAATTTAAAACGCAGGGTTTATAGTTATTTCCATAAACAGCATGATAGTGTGAAAACTAATGTTTTAGTATCACAAATTGAGAAATTAGAATATATAATTACTGATTCTGAAGTAGAGGCTTTGATTTTAGAATCGCATTTGATAAAAAAACATAAGCCAAAATATAATATTTTATTAAAAGATGATAAGAAATATCCGTATTTTTTGATTACAGATGAAGATTTTCCAAGAATTCAGGTTGTTAGGAAGAAGAATTTAAATCCTGATAAAGGTAGATTTTATGGACCTTATACAGATGTTGGTGCAATGTATGCAACATTGGATTTTTTGAAAAAACTTTTTCCACTAAAGCAGTGTAAGACTCCAAAATTTTCTAATAGACCTTGTCTGTATTATCATATCGGGAAATGTCTTGCTCCTTGTCAGGGAAAAGTTACGCCTGAAGAATATCAGGAATTAATTAAGCAAGTTGAATTATTTTTAAGCGGTAAACAAAGTGAATTATTAAAACAAATTCAAGAGCAGATGCAAAAATATGCTGATGCTGAACAGTTTGAAAGAGCTGCAAAAATGCGTGACAGTTACTTGGATTTACAAAAGACATTAGAAAGACAAAAAGTTGTCTATGAAAATACGAAGCTTAATGAAGATATTATTTCGGTTATTTATGAGGATGGAATTTTAGCAATCGTTATTATGATGATTAGAGAAGGACGATTGATTGATAAAAAAGATTTCACTTATTTTGTAGATAATATTGATAAAACCGAATACTTTGAGACATTTTTTAGAGAATATTATACGAATTTGAAGCTGGAATTTCCTGATAGAATAATTTCTAAAGATTTGGAAGAAATTGGTGATAAGTCTTTATATGAGGATTGGCTAAAAATTATTTCAGGTAAAAAAATTACGATTAATTACGGTAGGGGTAAATATAAGGAATTGGCGGAATTAGCATATAAAAATGCAGACAATTTATTAGCTAATGCAAGGCTTAAAAAAATGGCTCAAATCCGAGATGATTTTAATGAGGTCGGCTCTTATTTAGCTGAAAAATTAAAGCTTACAAATTTCCCTAATAAAATCGAATGTTATGATATTTCACATATCCAAGGTACAAATACAGTTGCTTCGATGGTTGTGTTTCAAAACGGACTTCCTAAAAAAACTGCGTATCGGAAGTTTAAAGTGAAATCTACTGAAGGTAAACCGGATGACTTTTTATCAATGAAAGAGGTTTTATCACGTCGTTTATCTCGCTTAGGGGAGAAGAAATGGGAGAAACCTGATTTGATAATAATTGATGGTGGAAAAGGTCAGCTTTCAAGTGTTATGCAAATTGTTGAAGAAATGGGAGTTAAGGTAGGAGAAGGCGGAATTGATTTTGTCTCATTAGCAAAAAGAGAAGAAGAAGTTTTTCTTCCTAATCAATCCGAGTCAATATTGCTTCCAAGAGATTCGAATGCCTTGTATTTAATCCAAAGAATCCGTGATGAAGCACATAGATTTGCAATAACTTATCATAGAGAGCTTAGAAGTAAAAAAATGAAAGAAAATATAATGAATTAATTTATTTTATATTTTATTGAAAAAGGGTGAAAACATGTTATAATGTTGATACAATGTATTAACAGAATAGGTTTTTTGTATGACACAATCAAATATTAGTATTAGAATTGACGATAATTTAAAACAAAAATTTGATAGTTTGTGTGAAGAGTTTGGATTAACAATGTCTACAGCTATAAATATGTTTGTAAGAACTGTTGTAAGGGAGCAAAGAATTCCTTTTGAAATATCTATGAATAATCTTAATTCTGAAACGATAAAAGCTATTGAAGATGTAGAAAATGGGGTTGGATTATCGAAGAAATTTAATAGTGTAGAAGACGCTATGAAATCAATGCTAGAGGATTAATTAATGTATTCAATAGTATATTCTACACAAATGAAACATTCGCTTAAGTTGATGAAAAAGCGAGGAAAAGATTTAGCAAAGTTGCAAAATGTTATTAATATTTTAGCATCAGGAGAAGAATTACCCCAAAAATATAAAGATCATTGCCTTTCTGGTAACTATTCAAAATACAGAGAATGTCATATCGAACCTGATTGGTTATTGATATATAAAATCGAAAAGAATATTCTTGTATTGACTTTAGTTATAACAGGAAGTCATAGTGATTTGTTTTAGATTTAAAATTTTTCTTCTTTTATAAAAACATAACTATATTGAGGATTTAATAAACTATATATAAGAGTTAAAAAGTTTTTAAGCATAATAATCTAACCTCTTTTGTTGTTTGTTTTGTAAATCAATAGCTTGAGATTTAATACTTTGAGCTTGAGCAGCAACTTTATAGTCTTGACTTGATGGATCATTAGGAGCCATTGCGGAATTTATCACAGTATCGGCTTGTTCTATGGTTTTTTTAGGATTTTTTGGATTAAGTGTTGGCATTTTTATAGAAACATGCCCGCCAACAGGAATTCCTTGTGCATTTTTTTCAATAATAATCGCTCCTGCTAATGCTCCAGCGGCGTTTTTATGAGCTTTTTCGTGTGCATAAATTTTTTCAAAATTACTTTTGATTAGTTGGTTTTTAAAACTTGGAATGCTCATGTAATTCATATACACATAACCTCCATTAGCACTTTAGATTATCTATTATACAGATTTTTTTAGTATATGCAATAGTGTTTTTGTAAAAATTGTAAATCTTAATAAAAATTTAATAAATGTTGTATAAACAACTGTGTAATATTTTATTTACGCGGTATAATATTATTAAAATTAGAAGTGTTAAAATTGTCACAATGTATGACGAAAAAAAAGGAGATAAAAATGTCAGAATTAACATTAGAAAAACAATCTTCTACAACAGATTTCGTTGGCGGAAAATGGCAAAGTGAAATCAATGTAAGAGATTTTATCCAAAGAAATTACACACCTTATGATGGTGATTCAAGCTTCTTAGCAGGTCCTACAGAAGCTACTACAAAATTATGGCAAGAATGCTGTGATTTATTCAAAAAAGAACGTGAAAACGGCGGTGTTGTTGATATGGATACAAAGATTGTATCAACAATTACTTCTCATGGTGCCGGATATATTGATAAAGCTTTAGAAAAGATCGTTGGTCTACAAACAGATGCTCCTCTAAAACGTTCATTACAACCTTTTGGTGGTATAAGAATGGCAGAAACTTCTTGTAAATCTTATGGATATGAAGTAGATCCTGAAGTTACAGAAATTTTCACAAAATACAGAAAAACTCACAACCAAGGTGTATTCGATGTTTATACTCCTGAAATGAGAAAAGCACGTCACGCAGCTATTTTAACTGGTCTTCCTGATGCTTATGGTCGTGGACGTATCATTGGTGATTACAGAAGAATTGCTCTTTATGGTATTGACAGATTAATCGAAGATAAAAAAGAACAACACGCTTCAGTAGATGGGGATATGACTCCTGATAAGATTCAGTTAAAAGAAGAATTAGCTGAACAAATCAGAGCTTTAGAAGAAATGAAACAATTAGGTCAAATCTATGGCTATGACATTTCTCAACCGGCTAAAAACGCTAAAGAGGCTGTTCAATGGTTATATTTTGGTTACTTATCAGCAGTAAAAGAACAAAACGGTGCTGCTATGAGTTTAGGTAGAACATCTACTTTCTTAGATATCTTTATTGAAAGAGATTTAAGAAATGGTGTTATCACTGAAGAAGAAGCTCAAGAATTAATCGACCATTTCATTATGAAATTAAGATTGGTAAAATTTGCTAGAACTCCTGAATACAATTCATTGTTCTCAGGCGATCCTACTTGGGTAACTGAGTCTATCGGTGGTGTTGGCGTTGATGGCCGTCACATGGTTACTAAAAACTCATTCAGATACCTTCACACTTTAGAAAACTTAGGAACTGCTCCTGAACCAAATATGACAGTTTTATGGTCAAAGAGATTACCTCACAACTTTAAACAATATGCAGCCCATATTTCTATTACAACTTCATCTATCCAATATGAAAATGATGATATGATGAGAGTTACTCACGGTGATGATTATGCAATTGCTTGTTGTGTATCTTCAATGGTTGTTGGTAAAGAAATGCAGTTCTTCGGAGCTCGTGCTAACTTAGCTAAATGTTTATTATATGCAATCAACGGTGGTGTTGATGAAAGATTAAAAGAACAAATCGGACCTAAATTCAGACCAATTACTTCTGAATATCTTGATTTTGATGAAGTTATGTCAAGATATGAAGATATGATGGAATGGTTAGCTGGTTTATATGTAAATACATTAAATTGTATTCACTATATGCATGATAAATATTGCTACGAAAGATCTCAAATGGCTTTACACGATAGAGATGTAAAAAGATATTTTGCAACAGGTATCGCAGGTCTTTCTGTAGTTGCAGATTCTTTATCAGCTATTAAATATGCTAAAGTTAAAACTATAAGAGATGAAAATGGTATTGTAGTTGACTACGAAGTAGAAGGCGATTATCCAAAATATGGTAACAACGATGATAGAGTTGACCAATTCGCTGTAAATATTGTAAGAAAATTCATGAGTATGATTAGAAAACACTATACTTATAGAAATTCTATTCCTACAATGTCTATCTTAACAATTACTTCTAACGTAGTATATGGTAAGAAAACAGGTAACACTCCAGATGGAAGAAAAGCTGGTGTACCTCTAGCTCCTGGTGCTAACCCAATGCACGGTCGTGATTCTCACGGTGCAGTTGCATCTTTGGCATCTGTTGCAAAATTACCGTTCAATGATGCTCAAGACGGTATCTCAAATACATTCTCAATTATCCCTAATGCTTTAGGTAAAGACGAAGTGTTTATGGGTGATTTGGATATCCAATTAGATTGCGGATGTTGCGAAGGTACTTGCCAATAGGGTAAATAAATTTAGTGAAGAGTGATGAGTGAAGGGTGAAGAGAATTTTTTAAAGAGCTCTTCACACCTCACGCTTCACCCCTCACAAACAATAGAAAGGAATAATAAAATGACAACTCAACAAGAAGAAAATTTAATAAATTTATTAGACGGTTATGTTGAAAAAGGTGGTCACCACTTAAACGTGAACGTATTCAACAGAGAAACTTTACTTGATGCACAAGCACATCCTGAAAAATACCCTCAATTAACTGTTAGAGTATCAGGATATGCAGTAAACTTTATTAAATTAACTAAAGAACAACAAGACGATGTTATTTCTAGAACATTCCACGCTTCTTTAGGCAACAACTGCGGCTGCTAAGGGGTAAAGGTAAATAAATATAAAATTTTAAATAAGGTGTTATTTTTTGATAGCACCTTATTTTTTTACAAATTTAATCTCATATCCCAAAATCTCAGCTATACAAACCATTTCACTGTATGTGATACTGTTTCTTGAAATTTTATGTGATAAAGAACTTGGAGAATAGTTTTTTTTAAGCTTTTCAGACATTTCATTAGCAAGTTCTTTTAACATTAAATCTTCTTGTAAAAGAAGTATTTTTATTTGTTTTTTTACATGATTTATCATACATATATTATACGTTTTCGTCTTGTAGTTGACAAATATGGCTTTTATTTGTAAAATAATTGATGAATATGGCACGCGTGTGAAATTTATGGAATTTGTTTTGTAACAAAAATTAATAAAGGTGGATTATGGATAAAAAAGAACAACTGTTTTTTTACAAAAAGTTTGAAAAAATTTGTATTGAGATTTGGAATGTCAAGTGTTTGGCAAGAATTTTGGAAGAATTGGTGCTGGATAGTGGAAATTTAAGTGATGCAGAGATTTCTACGTTATCTGTTATATTAACAAGAACTGTTACTGCCTTATCTAAGCAGTCAAATAAATTAGAGGTTGAGCTTGGTAATAAGTTACTTTTGTAATAAAATTGTGGTAAAGGGATAGATAACTAAAAGAGGTAATTTATTATGATAGAACAAGTTTTTGGAAATATACATTCGGTAGAAAGTTGCGGAACAGTTGATGGGCCTGGAATTAGGTTTGTTGTTTTTACACAAGGTTGTCCTTTAAGATGTCAATATTGTCATAACCCTGATACCTGGGAATTTAAAGATAATCAAAAGATTTCTGCAGATGAAATTTTAAAACAATATGAAAGTATAAAAGAATTTTGTGCAGGAGGGATTACTGTAACTGGCGGTGAGCCTTTATGTCAAATGGATTTTGTCACAGATTTGTTTAAAAAAGCTCAAGAAAGAAATATTCATACGGCTTTAGATACTTCAGGATTATTATTTAATAAAAATGACACCAGTAAAATTGATGAATTATTAAAATATACAAGTTTAGTATTATTAGATATTAAGCATATTGATGATGAAGAACATAAAAAGCTTACGGGGCATTCTAATAAAAACATTTTAGAGTTTGCTAAATATTTGTCTGACACAAATAAACCAATGTGGGTAAGACATGTGGTTGTGCCTGAAATTACTTATAAAGAAGAATATTTAAAACGTTTAGGACAATTTTTGGCTCAGTTACGTAATATAAAGGCTTTAGATGTTTTACCATATCATGATATGGCAATTCCTAAGTATGAAAATTTGGGGATTAATTATCCGTTAAAAGGAATTCCGCCTCTTTCTCATGATGAAGCCTTGAAAGCCAGAAATATTATAATTTCAGCAATGAAGGCTGAACGTAGTAAAAATAATTAATAAAAAAGTCCCAATATTCTTTTGTGTTATAATTAAATTATATTATGGGAAGAAGGTAAAAGATGAGTTTAGATGTATATTTAGGAATAGATGTAGGATCAGTTACAACAAAGCTTGCTTTAGTTGATGAAAAGGGTAAGTATGTTGATTCTTATATGTTAAAAACTGCTGGAAAACCAGTGGACGCTGTACAGAATGGTTTAAAACAAATTATATCTCAAGCAATTTGTGATTATTCTGTAAAAGGGGTTGGAACTACAGGCTCCGGTAGAAATCTTGCGGGAGCTTTGGTTGGAGCTGATGTTGTAAAAAATGAAATTACAGCCCATGCAGTTGCTGCAAGCACTAATATCCCAGGAGTTCAAACTATTCTTGAAATCGGTGGGCAAGATAGTAAAATTATTATTTTAAGAGATGGTATTGTTACAGATTTCGCTATGAATACCGTATGTGCAGCAGGAACAGGAAGTTTCTTGGATCACCAAGCTCAAAGACTTAATGTTCCTATTGAAAAATTTGGAGAAACTGCTCTTCGTTCTGAAAATCCTGCAAGAATTGCAGGAAGATGCGGGGTATTTGCTGAAAGTGATTTAATTCATAAACAACAATTAGGATATCCTGTTGAAGATTTATTATATGGTCTTTGTCAGGCTCTTGTTAGAAACTATCTTTCTAACTTGGCTTTAGGTAAAGAATTATTACCAACTGTTTCTTTCCAAGGCGGTGTTGCTACTAATTCAGGTATGGTAAAAGCCTTTGAAGAAGCTTTGAATACTAAAATTGTTGTTCCTGAAAATCACCAAACCATGGGGGCGATTGGTGCAGCATTATTAGCAATGGAAAATCATCAGTATACAGAAGTTGATACTAAGTTTAAGGGTTGGGAAGTTGGTAATATGAATTTCCAATCAGTAACTTGTCAGTGTACAGGATGTTCTAATAATTGTGAAGTTATTACAATTTTAGAAGGTGCTGAACCTGTTGGGCATGTTGAAAAAATTGGTGATATAAAAGGTAATATTATCGCTCGTTGGGGCGGAACTTGCGGAAGATGGGATATCGGATAACTTTTTTCTTATTAAAAAGAAAAAGTTTCTGAAAAAAAAGAATATATTATCGGCAGGCATTTGGTAAAATGACAAGATTAAATATCTATTAACAGCCTGCTTTGATGATTGAACTATCGAAAGGATAATGCCTTATGATACTTAAAGATTTTGAGATAGGAAAAGATAAGTTAACAATTCTTGCTGGACCTTGTGCAATTGAATCTATGGATGTTTTGAGAACAACCGCAGAAGGACTAAAAAAGGTTTGTGAAGAGTTAGATATTAATTACGTTTTCAAATCTTCGTTTGATAAGGCTAATCGGTCTTCTATAAATTCTTATCGTGGGTTAGGAATGGAAAAAGGGTTAGAAATGCTTGCCCAAATAAAGAAGGAGTTTGATTTACCTATAGTTACTGATATTCATTTGCCGGAACAGGCTGAGATTGTAGCTGAAGTAGCGGATATTATACAAATTCCTGCGTTTTTGTGTCGTCAGACAGATTTATTAGTTGCTGCTGCAAAAACCGGAAAGATTGTTAATATCAAAAAAGGTCAATTTTTAGCACCTGAGCAGATGAAATCTATCGTTAAAAAAGTAGAAGATAGTGGAAATAAAAATATAATGCTAACAGATAGAGGAACTTCTTTTGGGTATAATAATTTAGTAGTAGACTTTCGCTCTATTCCTGTTATGAAAGAGTTTGGATATCCTGTTGTATTTGATGCAACTCATAGTGTTCAGACTCCTGGGTCAAACGGGGATTCTACAGGTGGAGATAGAAGATTTGTTCCAACTTTAGCAAAATGTGCTATGGCTGCCGGAGCTGATGTTTTATTCTTTGAAATACATCCTGATCCAGATGGTGCATTATGTGATGGACCTAATATGCTACCTCTTTCTGATGCTAAAAATGTTTTCAAAAAATGTAATGAAATTTACAATTTAATTAGAAATTAAGAAATTTCTTTTTTATTTTTCATTTTTATCGCAAGGAATTTTTGTTGACCTAAAATCTCCATTGCTTTGGAGTTGTCAGGATATTTTTCGGGGTTAATTTCTTTTCTTTTTTCTTTCTTTTTTTCTTGGATTTTTTCTTGTTCTTCTTTTGTTACTGTTAAAAATTTATTTGAGACGCAGTCTTCTTTTTTTGCTTCTCTTAATTCTATTTCATGTAATTTTGCTTTATCAGCATTTTTGTTTCCGCTTGGAGTTATGCCATACATTCTTAAGCGTCTTGCTATTTTTTTATGTTCTTCATCCATAGTAAGAATAAAAATTCCTATAGAATAGCTTATTTTGTTTACTTCCATAATACACACACTCCAAGTCTATGTTTTTAATATCGGTTATAATTTTTAAAACTTTAGATTTTAAGATTAAATTTTTACAAAAATTAATACTCATGATAAAATTTCTATGAGGTAAATTACTGTGATAAAGACTGTAGAAAAACAAAAAGTTTCTTTAAGAGGTGAGATAACTATTCCTTCTGATAAATCTATTTCACATCGAGCGGTTATGTTTTCTTCAATCGCTGAAGGAAATTGTATAATTAGGAATTTTTCATCAGGAGCTGATTGTCATTCTACTCTTAATTTATTCAAAAATTTAGGTGTTGATATTCAATTTATTGATAATAAAACTTTAAAAATTAATTCCAACGGAGTTTTAGTAGCTCCAATTAAAGATTTTTTTACACTAGATTGCGGAAATTCAGGAACTACAATGAGATTAGTTTCAGGAATTTTAGCAGGGCAAAATTTTAATTCAATTTTAGTAGGTGATGAAAGTTTATCAAAACGTCCAATGAAAAGAGTTATTGAGCCTCTTAGTTTAATGGGAGCAAATATTGAATCTGTAGATGGTCATGCTCCACTAAAAATTCAGGGTAATAAGCTAAAGGGAATAGATTATAATTCTAAACTAGCTTCTGCCCAAGTTAAATCTTGCATTCTACTTGCCGGATTAAATGCTGACGGAAAAACATCTTTCACAGAGCCTTACATTTCAAGAGATCATACTGAAAGGCTTTTTCAATATTTAGGAGCAGAAATTACCAGAAATAATACAACAGTAACAATTTCTCCATCCAAGCTCGTTGCAAAAGATATTCAAGTAGTTGGTGATATTTCTTCTGCTGCATTTTTTATTGTTGCAGGTTTAATCGTTAAAGGTGCGGATTTTATAATTAAAAATGTCGGATTAAATCCAACAAGAGCAGGTATTATTGATGTTGTAAAAAGAATGGGCGGAGATATTAGTATTCTTAATGAACAAATTTTATCAGGCGAGCCTGTTGGTGATATCCAAATAAAGTATACCGACTCTTTGAAAGCTTGTGTAATTGAAGGAGAAGATATTCCAAGACTAATTGATGAGTTACCTGTAATTGCTGTATTAGCTTCTCAAGCTGATGGTGAAACTATAATTAGAAACGCTGAAGATTTAAGAAATAAAGAATCCGATAGAATCAAGTGTCTTGTAGAAGAATTAACTAAAATCGGAATAGATATCTTAGAAACAAAAGATGGATTTGTTGTAAGAGGTAAAAAAGGTCTTTTAAACGGTGATGCTCTCTTAGAGAGTTATCACGATCATAGGCTTGCTATGAGTTTTTATATCGCAGGATTAATTTGTGAAAAAGAAATCGGAATCAATGGGTTTGAATGGACAAAGATTTCTTTTCCAGAATTTGAGAATATTTTTGAGAGTTTATTAAATTAGGTTAACGCAAGTTATTTTGAATTTAATTTAATCAATGGTGTTTATATAAAAGCTCCACCTAAAAGATGTCCATCGTTTTTGTCATAAAGAACGCAAGCTTGCCCTTTTGCTATTGCTGAAACAGGAGTTTCAAATTTTACTGTTATCTTATCTTTATCTATATTTATTTTTGCCGGAACAGCTTTCATGTTATATCTGATTTTTACATCGGTATAAATTTCTTTATCTTGTATGGGATAACTCCAGTTAAAATTTCTTAAAATTAATACGTCTGAAAAAAGTTCATTTTTGTATCCCACATAAACTGTGTTATTTATAGCATCTATTTTTGTAACATATAAAGCTTCCGGTGCGGCAAGACCTATTCCTTTTCTTTGTCCTATAGTGTATTGCCAGTAACCATTATGTTCACCTAATTTTCTACCGGTACTTTGTTCTATAAAAAATCCTTTTTTTGACTCTAAAATGTTATTTAAATATTTTTTTGTTGTCATTGGATGCTTTATAAAGCAAATATCTTGACTTTCTTTTGATGATTTACTTGGTAGATCATTTTCTATCGCAATCTTTTTAACATCCTCTTTTTTATATTTTGAAAGAGGAAATAATGTTCTCTTTAATTGTTCTTGATTGAGTAAAAATAAAAAATATAATTGATCTTTATGCTCATCAGAAGCAGGATATAATTTATAAATTCCGTTTGATTCTTTTATATTTGCATAGTGACCTGTTGCGATATAGTCAGCATTTAATTCATTCATAGCATAATCGTAAAGTTGACCCCATTTTATGTACTTATTACACATTATACAAGGATTAGGTGTTTTTCCTTTTTTATATGAATCTTCAAAGTAATCTATTACCTTTTCTTTGAAAGATTTTGTAACATCTAATTCATAAAAAGGAATTTCTAATTTTTGAGCAACAGTTTGGGCTTTATTTACAACCTCGATTGCCTCTTTTGAATTTGTAGTTCTTGCCGTGAAACCAATAACTTCAAACCCTTGTTGTTTTAATAATAAAGCTGTAACACTGCTATCAACTCCTCCGGATAAAGCTACAGCAACTTTTTTATTCATCTAATAGAACCTTCTCTCCATAAGCTGTTAATCTGTATTCTGAAGCTCCTACTAATCCGGTTAAATCAGGCAGGCATTCTATATAATCTCTATTAATGGCTTCTTGTAAGACGCTGTGATCTATTATAACTGCAATATTTTGCATTAATTTTGCATTTAATTGCTTTAAAGTAAATCTTGGTTTTTGCTCATATTGAGTGAAATAATAAGCAGTCAGCAATAGATAATCTATTTTTCTTTCTATTTTCCTATTACTTATATAATTTAAGAAGGCATTATCTTTTTTTATACTTGGACTTGGTTTAAAAGAAAGTTCTGTTTGAGGATTATTTATTGAATTTTCAAGTATATTTTCGAATCCATCAGGAGATTGAGGTTGTTGTATAAGAGGTTCTTCTTTTGCAATTTCTTCACTTGGCGGAGAGTAAAAAATGTCTAAACTTTTTTTAGTATCATTTTTTATTTCTTCCGTTTGTTTAATTTCTGGTTTAGAATGTCTTCTAAGCTGTTCATCTATTTTTTGTTGGGTGATTTCTTTTTCGGTATTTATTTGATTAGAAATCATTTCTTTACATTCTTTCACTTTATGTTTTTGAGTATATTCAGCAGCTTTTTTTACCCATAATGCAAACTGCTCTGTTACAAGTTCCTTATCGGTCGTTGCTAAAGATAGTTGATATTTCCCTTTTGTTATCTTAAATGAATATATTGACATTGCATATCCTTAAATAAAATTTATTATTTGTCTTGAAGTAATTCTTCACGCCATTTGTTTAATTGCTCTTCTACGAATTCTAAGTCATCAGATTTTAATTCAATCTCTATATCCCCTTTTTTCATTTTAAATACATATTCGTGCATAAAACCTCCTTAATGAGTTAAGTTTACATTAAAATCATAAAACTTTCAAGAACGATTGTAAAATAACTTAAAATATTGTATAATATAGAAATAAGGGTAATAAAAGGTTAGGATATGTCTGATATTGAAAGTGTTAATAATAATTCATTAGTATTTTCATTTTACAAAGATAAAATGTCAAATAACCCTGCTGATATAATCTTAAAAAATTCTGCAGTCAAAATTGATTTGGAAATGGCTAAAGCTATTGCGAATGGCGAATATAATATAACTTTAGATGAGTATAATGCAATGAACTTTTACAAAGTTCAAATGGGTTCTTTTTTTGATGAAGAAAAAAATTTCAAGATAACTATTAATAATAATTCGGAAAAAATTAATAAAACAGATGATAAAACTGATTCGGAAAATTTAACAAGTAATGATAAATTTGAAATAACGTTAGAAGATTATACTTCTTTAAATTCTTATGAGACAGTAATGAATAGTTTATTGAAGGGTAATTCAACAAATAATTTGCCTTCTTTTTTAAATAATTTTTTAGGTAATAAAACTGATGAAATAATTAATGCAAAAAGTTTTATTGATAATATGAAAGATTTAGGTGTGTCTACTGATAAGGCTGTTAAAATTTATGGTGCAATGAAATCTTATTCTGTAACTGCCTCTTTAATACAAAATAATAAAAATAATTTTGTAAACGCAAAAATTTAGATTTACGGTTTTTAGTGTATAATGTAATAGTGTAAATTTTATAAGAGGTTTCGAAATGAAAAAGATTTTATTTTCAGTATTAGCAGTAACGGCATGCTTTTTTCTTTTGTCTAATGTCGATAAGCAAATTGACAATAATCAATATAAACCAGAATTTTTATTTAAGAATTCTTTTAATATTACATTAGGTTATGATAAATCTATGGGTGAAAAGACTATCAAGGCTGCTGTAATAGATAGTTATTTTAGAGAAGTTGCCGCAAACGGAAAAATTGTCAGATGGAATAAATCTACATTCCCTTTAAAAGTTTATATTCAAGATACTCCAGAAGTCCCAGGATACTATAGGGAAGTTATTATGAGTGCTTACCAAACTTGGCAGAGAGCAAGTGAAGGTTTAGTAAGATTTGAATTTGTTGAAACTCCAGAAGAAGCTGATATGAAATGCTTTTTCAAAGATATAAATAATGATAGTGTTGCTATAGCTTCTCAGTCTTTTAGCTTGAACGGAAATAAAATTATTGATTCTACTATAAATTTTAAACCAACAGATAAGAAAAATCATAGTCATGATTCTAAACAGCTATTTTCTGCTGCTTTGCAAGAAATAGGCCATTCGCTTGGTCTTAATGGTAAAAGCCCAAGTATATATGATGTTATGTATCCGATTGGAACAAAATTTAATACAGAATTAACTGCAAGAGATTTAAAAACGTTAGCTCTTTTATATTCTGTAATTCCTGATGTAACAAATCAAGAGTTAACACAAGAAGAAAAAGCTCAGCTCTTCACTGTTGCAGATATCTTAAATACTTTAAATGTTCCTGTTGATGATTCAACTGATACAGATGAAGTTGTTGCAACTGATATTGCTACACATTTAGCGTTAGCTGAACAATATCGCAAGAAAGCTTTGTACGATAAAGCTGCTGAAGAATATCAAGCTGTTGCTCAAATGAAGGAAGATAGAAGAAGTAAGTCTGAAGTTTATTATGAAGTGGCTGTTATGTATTTGGATGCCGAAGAGTTTGATAAAGCTAAAAGTTGTGCAGAAATTGCTTGTGCAACTGATATGAATGATTTAACCGATACTTTATCTGCTCTTATTGATTATTATATGAAACGTTCAAATTCTGCAGTTGAACAACTTGAGACTATTTTAAGTCAAAACCCTTATAATAAGCACGCTTATAAGTTGTTGTGTCAAATCTATAGAGAAAAACATCACGAAAATCTTTTAAATGCAACAATTAAAAAATATGGTAAAACTGCCGGTGTTATAGAAGATGCAGAATAAACATTAATAAATATATTTACTTAAAAAAGGTAATATCTTAATTGTAGATATTACCTTTTTTACTAATGATTTTAGATTAAAACAATTATATATTATAAGTGTTAATTAAATATTCACCATTGAAGCCCACTTGTTATAACGAGTTTATATGAGAGAATCTCTTTGAGGCTATATATGGTAAAGAGTGGCTCAGTCCACTCTTATATATAAAAAAGGAAGCCTTCGTAGTGGCTTCCTTTTTAAATTTATATTTTCAATTTTTAAACTTTCATTTCTTTTTCAAAACCAAATAGAGAGCTTACAGATTCATCATCGTGTATTCTGGAAATGGCTTGTCCCAGTAATGGAGCAATTGATAATTGTTTTACTTTACTAGGTAAATCTTCTTCATTCCAAGGTATTGTGTTTGTTACAATGCATTCTTCAATCGGAGCATTTTCTAATCTTTCTCTTGCAGGACCTGAAAATACTGCGTGAGTTGCTCCTACATACACAGACTTTGCACCTTTACTTTTGAGTAATTTAGCTGCTTCACAAATCGTTCCGGCTGTATCAATTATATCATCAAACATTAAGCAAACTTTATTTTCAACATCTCCGATTATGTGAGCTGCGATTGCTTCATTATGTTTATCCCTGCGTTTATCAATTATTGCAATTGGGCAATCTAATTTTTTTGCAAAGTGTCTAGTTCTGTTTGCTCCACCCATATCAGGGCTAACAACAACTAATTCTTCAGGATTCAGATTTAAACTCTTTACATAATCAACTAAAATAGGTGTTGCAAATATATGATCTACTAAAATATTAAAGAATCCTTGTATTTGACCGGTATGTAAATCAACTGCTAAAACTCTGTTCGCACCTGCTGTTGTTAATAAATCTGCAACAAGCTTAGCTGTAATTGCTTCTCTGCCGGATGTTTTTCTATCTTGTCTTGCATAACCATAATAAGGAATAACTGCCGTTATTGTCTTTGCACTGGCACGCTTGAAGGCATCTATGATAATTAACAGTTCCATTAAATTCTCATTCACGGGGTTACATAAAGGCTGAATAATAAAAACATCATCGCCTCTTATACTTTCTTTAACTTGAACATAAATTTCTCCATCCGCGAAGTTTTTCACCACCATAGGACCAATTGTTGTACCCAAGTAATCTGCAATTTCTTGAGCTAATTTTGGATTTGATCTACCCGCAAAAAGTTTTATATCGTGAGTCGGGTTTACTGCTTTTTCGAGTTGTGGGTAAGTCATTTCAAGTGCCATATGAAAATCCTTTCTTAATGTATAATGAGAATACCTCTATTGTATACCTAAAATGGATTTTTCAAAAGCTTTTTTTACGAAATATTAAGTATGTTTTTTAGCTAGCTCTTCTCATTAAATCTGAAAGTTTTACGTCTTTATTTTTTATTGATGGTTCTTGTTTCTTTTTTACTGTTTCTGTTTTTAACTGTGATAATCCAATTCTTTGAGGTTCTTTTTCAAATATTAATATTTTTTTCATTAACGTTTCTAAGAAATTCATGATAGTCTCCTTTACTGTATATTATACAGCTTTTTGTTTTTTACTTATCATTTATTAAAACTATTTTTTGTTATAAATTCATTATACATTGTGTTAAGATACTATCATAAACAAAAGGATGTTTAAATTTGAATAACGGTTTTTATAAAGATTTAGATACAAATTTCGAAATTGCTTATGAGTTATTAGAGAAAAATTTTTCTCATAGCGAACTTATTGAGATGCTTAAAAGCGGAAACATTCCACAAAAGCAAATTGCAGCTTTGAAATTAGATACATTGTTGGACGTAAATGATGCAAAAATTTTATTTTCTAACTTAACAGGTTGTGATGGAAAAATTAGAGAAGCCGTAGCTTTAAAAATTAATCAATTTTTGAAAAATAAAATGTGCCCTTTTGAGTTTTTTAATTTTCCGGAAATATTTGCAAATGCTTCAATAGATATTAATGGAAATATTTGTAGGCTTTGCGTAGAAAGTGCAACGTTTTTAAGTGATGTCAAAAATTTTTCTAAACTATATACCGATAGAATTATAAATTTTTCTTATGAGGCATTACAAGAACTTGATAATTTTATTTTCAAAGATAAAAAATATGTTATTAATAAACAGTTATTTAAACTTTATTGGTGTTTGGAAGCTATAAAATATTTTTATGTTTATATTGATGATAAAGTTTTGTACGAGATTTTAAGTAAATCTTGTTTGCAAAATGAATATACAATTAGAGAAAAAGTTGCAGAAATTTTACGTATTTCAGGTAAGTTTCCTGATTTATATGTAAATTTGAAAAATGATGAAAATTATTATGTAAAATTTGCCCTATTAAATCATCAATGAGCTTTCAAGAATTTCTAAGTGTCCATCAAGTAAAAATTCTGCAAATGTTTTTGTATCTATTTGTGCTCCTACAATAGACATCAAATCTTCCGGTAATTCTGTTATCATATTAACTAATGAATCTTTATTTAAAGCTATCATTGGTTTTACCATTTCCGGTTTCATTAATGTTGATAACATATTAATATATGTATCATTCTCAAATAATTGTAAGTATTTAGGTTTTGTTTTTGTTAATTGAAATGTCAATTGTCTTTGAACATCAGGATCAATTGCAGACATAAAATCTCTGTATTTATCAATTGGTAAACTCTCAATACTTTTTATTAAATCTATTGGATTTGTTTCTTCTGAAGGTCTTCCGGTTACTCCTTCAACAAATTTTATCATAACTTCCGGAGGTAAGCTTTTTAATTGTTCTATTACGTCGTATTTTTCCAAATCTTTGTTTTGAAAAAATGCTGCTAAATCGTCTTCTGTAAACATCATAACGATATCTTCTAAAGCAAAAGCTCCTAAAACGACTCTGACAAGTTCTTCTATGTCAACTTCTTTTAGCATTTCTAACAATTTATCTTGAGTGAAAAAATATAATCCCATTACCAAGTCTTCTTGGTCTAATAGTGGTAATACCATTTGACGAGTTCTATCATCCATATTATGGAGAATTACAAATTTATTTTCTACATCTGTTAATTTAAATATTTTCATTAATTTTGCAGGAGAATTATACATTTCTCGTGCATAATTTATTGCATGAGTATTGCCTTGTGCTGCCTCGGCTTCTATTATTTCATCAACAGTCTTTAGACCATAATCTTGAATCATTCGAGAGGATGTTATATGCATCCTTTCTGCAAATAATTTCATATTTGTATCTAAAACTACGGGCATTATTTCTCCTTGAATATCTATCTTATATATATAAAGTATATTACTGTTCAATAATTGCTTTTTTATTAAGATTTGTTACAAAGTTTTTAAATATGTGTTATAATTATTATGTTATGAAAAGATTTTTATTAATTTTAGCATTTTTTTTGATTTTTATAAATATTGCGAGTGCCAAAACGTTAACAATAAAAAAGGAAATATTAGTTCCATCTTCCGATGGTTTTGGAATTAAGGCAACTTTAGAATATCCAAAAGTAAAAGCAAAAAAGGAATATTCTACAGTAGTGTTTTTACATTCTCTAGGTTATAGTTCACAGTGGTGGGGAGAATTACCTCAAGATTTGTTAGATCAGGGGTATGCGGTTATAAAAATTGATTTAAGAGGGCACGGAAAGAGTATTTATAATTCTAAATTAGTAAGGACATCTTGGAAAAATATGACAAATTCTTCATTTGCAAAATATCCCGATGATGTTGTTGCTGTTTTAAATAAAATAAAAAAAGATAATATAAAAAAGGATTTCTTTAAAAATTGGGCAATTATAGGTTCTGATATAGGCGGAAATACTGCTATTTTAGTTGCAGATAAAATAGAATATAAACCAAGGACGATTGTTTTATTATCACCAACTGTTGATATAAGAGGTTTATATGTCCCTGTAAAATTGGCTAATTTAACAATGGTAGATTTTCTTTCTATATCAGGAACGGGTGATATTACGGGGGGAAAATCTCAGGAGTATCTTAAGAAATTTGCTCAAGCAGAATTTGCTACATATATTTCGGAGTCTAAATCTAATGGTATGCTTATGTTTAAGCATGATGCATCTTTATCTAAAATTATAACTTCTTGGTTGATTACATATCTACCAAGATAAATAAACTAAAGTTTTGCACCATTTTTACTTTTTAATTTTTCTAGTGCAGATTTCGTACCTTCATAATTTCGACAAAGCTTAATTACAAATTCTATAGAAGCTTTGTCTTGTCTTATTGCATCTTTTAGTTTGTATATTTCTGATAATTGAAGTTTTTTTGTATCAGTTTCTTCAAAAAGATACTTTTTTAATAGTTCTTGAGATTCTCTATCCATTCCGGAAATGTTGTGTTTAAATGCGTACCAGTTATAGAAATGGTAAATAAAGTAGTATTTATTTATTTCTCCTTTTTTTAGGATAAACATTTCTTTTGTATTAAAAGAAAACTTTTTATTAGTACTAAGAGCTAAGTATAAAGCTTTGGCACCTTTTGCAGGATAGATAAAGCCTTCATTTTCTCCAATTGGATTTAAGATTCTATCTGCATTATCTAGAAAATAAACATTTGTACCTTGGGCTTGAATATATTCAAGTATTTTTTCGGGTTCATAATGATATTTTTTTAAAATTAGTATCATTTCTTCTTCAAGTTTATTTTTTTCGGCATCAGCCAAAGTATTCAAATCAAGGGTACACCCATTTGCAAAATGACGTTTTCTCTTAGACAAATTTTTAGCACCAATTGTTTTAGATAGCTGAAAACGTAAAATCTTTTCTTGAATCAATAATATTTTATAAATTATATTCTTAAGCAACATTCTTCTCCATATTTTCTACTTGTTTTTTTGCATTATAACAAAGTGAAGTTCTATTATCTTGTAATTCTTGGATAAAATCCGGATTAACAATTTTACATATAAATACAAATGTACTATCAGAACAATCCTTACAAATTTCTTTTAAGCTATTTAAATCTAATGATTTAATTACCGGTATAAGTTGTGGGCGTAAATGATTAAGACTTTTATCTTCTAATATTGTATTTATCGTATTTTTAATTCCAAAAGTTTTTATTGATTCATTAACTCCGATTTTAGTTAATGATTTTTTTATTTCTATCTGATTTGCATTAGTATTCTTTAAGATAGGATTTGTTACATTTTGTTTTTTAGTGTCATTCTCTTTAACTTCTTTTTCATTATTAACTGAAATACTAATTTTAGAATTTATGTTTTGTAAAGTAGCACTAGTATTCTTATATAAAGGTTCTTCAACAAATTTATCTTCAATAGATTCATGATTATTAAGTTCTTCTTTTTTATTTAATATTACCTTGATTTCATTGCTTCTTTCCGGATATTTTTCTAAATATTCTTCTATTGTACTATTTGTTTGAGATACAACATACTCATAATCATTAAATTGTTTCGCATCTTCTTCCCATTTATTTAAAAATTCAGCCTTTTCTGCAGTTGTCATATTAACATTTAAATTAGCACCAACTCCAATACCAATAGATGTATTTGACAAAACTTCTTGTGAAAAATATGGAGCATCGACTTCTCCATTTTCAATTTTAGAACGTACTTCTACATAATCCTCTTGATATTGTGATAAAGCGTTTTTAGACATATTTGATGTCATTGTAACTGTATAATTCTTTACAGAATTTCCATCTAATTGTTCATCAAAAGAATAAAAACTTTTTGCTAAACCTTCAAAAAATTCAAAGTTAGCCATATCAGCTGTTCTTGTTTTTTCTGCTTTATTTATTCTGGTTGACATAATTGTTTCAGCACCATAATCGATGTCATTAGAAGATAATAAAACTATAGAATTCAATGCAGTTTCTGAAGACTGAGTTCTTAAAACATCATTAAAACGACCTCTTTCAACAAATTTTTGTTTACGTCTAAGTTTTTTCTCTATTTCACCTCGTTTTTCTTTTGGAACATTTTTTAATTGAGATTGTAAATATTCTTCGAATTCTTGTTTTTTTGCTGTTCTATAATTTTCTAACTTAACTCTTTGTTCTACAATAGATAATTTTTTGAAATCTTTACCTATTTCTTTATTTACATCACCAATTTCATCATATAATTCTTTTGCAGTTGCAATAGCTCCCGACTGCATTGCTTTATAAATATTTTGTGCATCACTTTTAATCACTTCAGATTCATTGACATTTGACGAAATTCCATATTTCATTTTTTGTTCAATAGATTTATCAATCGCAGCACTAACAATGTTTAAAATTTCTTTTTGTTCATCCTTTGATAAAGCATCAAACTGTGCTTTAGTTATTCCTGCAACTTCTCCTATATTTTTTAATAATCCTATATAATCTATTCCATTAGCTAAACATTTGTTTTCAATAGTTTGTTTGATTTGACCAATATTTGTATTTTCTTGTTTGTTAGGGGCTGCAGTTGTTTGAGGTTCAAATTTGTCAACATTACCTTCTTTTATTTCGTAACTTATAATAGGAGTATTTATATTTTCATTTTTTGTAGTAGCAGATTTTACTTGAGTATCATCTTTAATACCCAAAATATCATAAGTAAAATCTTTAATTACAGATAAAATACTCATAAATATACCTCGATACATATATTAAGTATTTATTTTAAGTAAAATTGATTTTTTGTTACAATCTGTAATAATTATTTTAAACTCTTTGTTCTTCAATTTTATCAATTTGTTTTTGAGTTGTAACAGAAACCCCGATTAAATTAAATTTTGATAAGTCAACTTCTTTTGCTGCTGCAACCATACCTTCAACATATCCTGTTATTTTATTTAAAAATAAATTTTGCACTGTTGAAGAAGCATTTGAAAAATAATTCATCGCCCAATTTTGTGTTGTAGAACCCATTTCACCAAATTTTTTAAATACGTCTGTAGCAAAAGTAAATTTTGATTCTCCTGTTTCTTTTAAATACGTAACAATATTTGCAGCACTTCTAAATGCATTATTTTTAAGCGTATAAACCTCTGCGGATGTTAATTTATTAGCTTCTTGTTTATTATTTTTATTCTCAATAATAAAATAAGAATCTTTGTTAGAAGTTGTAATTATTTCTTGTTTTAATTCTTCTACTCTAGTGTTATTAATTATAGGTTGCTTAATACTAAAACCTAATTCATTATTTGAAGAATTTTCTAAAACTTTTTGTTCAGTTTCTTTTTGATAATTATTAACAGCTTCAGTATATTTGTCCCCAAAACTTTCAGTTAAAATTTTATCAAAATTATCTCTTGATATATCTAAAGAATTTTCATTATTTTCTACATATTCGACAATTTTATCTAATGTTTCTTTATAAAAATCTGAAGATATAGCTTCTGTTTTAGTATTAATATCTTTTAGAATTATAACTTTTTCATTATTTGAAATTATTTTATTTTCAGCAGTACCAACAGTACCACCACTTATTACATTCTTATAAATTTCATATTTTTGAAGAAGCTTTTCTTCCTCTTCAGAAATTTGACCATTAGCTTTTTTTTGTTTTAAATCATCATAAGCTTGATTGAATTCTTCTATAGTTTTAAAAGTATCATCCCAAAATTCTTTAGAATGATTAGCATCTTTATATTTATTAACTAATCTTGAAATACCTTGAATTTCTTCACTTTCTGAAACATTACCAAATTGATCAACTTTTTGAGCTAATTCTACAATCCATTCTGCAGAAATTTTGTTCGCTTCTTCAGTTTTTTGTTCAATATTTAAAGTTTCAAAAGCAGCTTTTAAACCAGGAAGTCTATTATCAGCATACAATGATTTAGCAGCTTGTACAAAAATTGCTCTTTCTTCCTCTGAAGTATTTGCTAATAAACGACCAAAATCTTGTAATTGTCTAAGTTGTTCTTTTTTAATTATTTTTTCACGTTCAGCAGGATCAGTAACATTTGCTAATTTTTTTTCAATATTTTTTTCAAAATATTCATTATAATATTTATCTAAAGCTTCTTCAACACTATCAGCTGATACAGCTCTTTTTAAACGTTCTTGTATTGATTCTTGTTTTCCGTTTTGTGCATTTCTGAATCCTTCTATACTCCATCCGGTTAATAAACCTATATTATATTTTTGAGCAAGTTCTCCTAATTGCTTATTGTTAATTTTTCCATTTTTTGAATTTGATAAATCATTTAAAGCAGCTTCTATTGATTTAATTATACGTTCACAAGATTTATCATCTAAATTTTCAATTTGACACTTAAAAATTTCTTCAAGATTTAAATTATATTTTTTTGCTAATTCTACTAATCTTGTTTTAACTTCTGAATAATTTAAATTACTATCATAACCTTCAGAAGAATTAACTATACCGGTCATTACAGAATTTTTATAATCAGCAGATGGTTTAGACACAGAAGAGTCTACTTGTTGGTAAGAATATTCAGTTGTAATTGCATTACTTACATTTACCATCTTAAATACCTCATATATATAAAATATATATAAATGATTAAATTTCACGTATTTTTAATATCTTTACAAAACTTAACAACTTAGTAAGGATAGATTGTAAAGATTTATTACAAATTAGTAAAAGATTGAAATTGAATATTTTTTAAATACTTTATATCTATGTAAGATATAAAATAAGAGAGTTCAAGATGGGTTACTTAACAGATATAAGTTATAGTTCAAAATCTGCAAAAGGTGTACATTTACTTACGCAGAATTGTCCTAATAAATATAGTTATATTGCTGGCATACTTTCTCAAAAGGCACCACAAGTTCTTGGAAGCTTAACCGGATTAATAATTGGTCGTTGTTTAAATGGTTCTGAAAGTGATAAAACTGAAAACTCGTCTGCTAAGACAAAAGACTCTGAAGATTTAAAAAGAAAAGAACTTAATAAAGAATTAAGTAAAGCATTAAAAAATCTAGGTGTTGATAATATTTCAAATTTAGAAGAACATGTTAATAAAGCAACAGAAGAACGCAATGAAAAAGTAAAAGTTGCCCAAGAAGAAGTTGAAAAATTTAATAATGGTACTGATACTTTTAGTACCCAAATAATGAGTTTAAAAGCATCATTAAATAATTTGAATGATGAAAATGATCCAAATAGCGTTCAAAGAAATCAAATAAATGAACAAATTCAAGTTTTAGAAACTAAAAGAGAAGAAGCTATAAAACAAGCAAACAATAATTTAGAAAATGTTATAAAAACAGAAGATGCTAAATTAGAAAAAATATCAGAACAAGTATTAGAAATTCAAGAAATAGCAAAACAATTAAATGCATTAAACTTTGTTGGTAATACAGAAGAAACAGAAAAAGTTAAAACTCAAGCAAATGAACTAAGTTCTTTTAATAATGCGTTTGATGAATTCAAAAAGCATCCTACAAAAGAAACCGCATTAGTATTACAAGATGCTTTTCTTGATTGTCCGGAAGATAGTCCGTACTACAGAAATTATCAAAAATTATATTCTTTAAATCTTACTAAAATTGAAGAATTAATTAAATCATAATTTTATTAAAAATTTACCCCCAATTTAATTTACCCCATCTTACATCTTACAAAGTTTTTATCCGCTATAAAGCGGATTTTTTTGTAATAAAAAAATTTTGTAATAAAAAAAAGACCGACACAAATGTCGATCTTCTTTATTACAAATTTTTAAGCCTAACCTCTGATACCAAGTTCTTTGATAAGACTTCTATAACCTTCAAGATTTCTGTCTTTTAAGAATGAAAGTAATCTTTTTCTTTTACCAACCATCATTAAAAGACCCCTTTTTGTAGCGAAATCTTTTTTATTAGATTTCATATGTTCTGTTAATTCAGAAATCTTTTTAGTTAACATAGCAATTTGAACTTCAGCAGAACCAGTATCTTTTGCATTTGCACCAAATTTTTCTGCTAATTCTAATTTTTGTTCTTTTGATAAATTAATTGACATATTGTAAATTCCTTTATAATTTGTGGCTTTAATTTTAAGCTAGATACTACTCAAATTTTTCGGCCTTTGTGAGTGACATATTGGCGTAAGCACTCTACAAGTCTCAATGTAATATAAAAATAGACAAAAATCAAGCAATATTCTTAATATAACTTAATCAACAGAGTGATAAGAACCTATAATATAAAACATTTTTGCTAATGATTTAATTTCTTTAAAAGCTTCAGAAACATTTTTATCATTAACATGTCCTTCTATATCTATATAAAAAACGTATTCACCTAATTCTTTTTTAGAAGGACGAGAATCAATGTAAGACATATTAATGTTATGTTTTTCTAAAATAGTCAATATTTTACTTAAAGCTCCTGCTTTATTCTCGGTAGAAAAAGTGATACTTGTTTTATCATTACCAGTACGAGGAGAAAGAAATTTCCCAAGTAGTATGAAACGAGTTTTATTATTAATTTCATCATTAATATTTTCTTCAATAATCGGAACACCATACATTTTAGCACATTCAATACTTCCTATAGCCGCAATTGAAGGTTCATTTCCCGCTAAAGATCTTATTGCTGCTGAAGTTGATAATGTAGCTTCTTCAATAAGAGAGTCTGCAAAATTATCTTGTATATATTTTTTACATTGTGCTAATGCTTGAGGATGTGAACGTATAACTTTTATTTCTGATTTTTTTGATGCAAACCCAATTAGTGCGTGCTCTACATTCATTGTTGTTTCTGCTATTATTTTATATTCTTCTTTTTTTAATGAAGATAAATTATCTAACGTTTCTCTTACAATTCCTTCGATAGAATTTTCTATTGGAATGACAGCGACTATATCTTCTGAATTTTCATCTTTTAAAGCTTTTATAACTCCTGATATAGATTTTAAATTCGTACTTACACAATTAATATTAAAGGCATTTATAAATTTATTTTTTGCAAAATCACTATACGAACCTTTTGGCCCTAAAAATAAAAGTTTTCTAATTCTTGTAACATCCAAAATATTTGTACTCATTTTTACCTCTATTAATTATTTATCAGCCGAAAAATCTCGTTTTAAAACATTATTAACTCTAGTAGTTGCTTTATCAATATTACCGGTTTTATAATATAGTCTTGCTAGTAAAATTTCTCTAGCAGTTGTAGGAGCGGCATTAAAAGATTTTTGAGCAAAAGCTAAAGCTGTCCCATATTTTTTTACTGTTGCGTATATTATGGACATTTGTTCATAACATTTAGCTTGTAATTCTTTATCTGATACTATGTTTGCGGCTTTTTGATATTCTTCTAACGCTCTTACGTATTGTTTTTCTGTGTATAATTTAGAGGCTTCTGTGAAAAGATTGTTATATTGTTCCTCTATAGTTAGCTCATTTTGTTCCAAAGCATTCATTTCATCAGTTTTTAGTTCTGTATCTTGAGAATTAATATTTTCAAAACGTTTTTTTTCTATTTCTTCCATTCTTTGTTTTTCAATTTCTCTAATTTTTTGACGTTCTAGTTCTCTTTTTATAATTTCTTCATCTTCGTCACTTTGTCTATTTTGGTTTTTATCATTGTCAACAATATTTGTTTCTTCTTCAGTATTAGTTGATTCTTGGTCTTGTACAATATTTTCTACTTGTGAATTTTTAGATTCATATATATTATTAGAAGAATTATCTGAGTCAGGTAAAAAAGAATATGCTTTTATAATTAATATTAAAAAAATTAAACAAATTAAAATTAAAATACCAAGTGTTTTTTTAGATTTTAGTTCTTCGTAAAAATTCATAGTTAACTCCTATTTTGTTTTATTTAATTCTACACCAAAAGCAAACATTGCAAAATCATATTTTATTGGATCCTCCGGGCAAAATCTTTTTAATTGTTCGGTTAATTCTAAAACAGCTTTAAAATCATTGCTTTTTCTCTGTAATAGCCCCATATTTCTAGAAACTCTGGCAACATGAACGTCTAATGGAATCAATAATTCAGAAGGTTTGATAAATTGCCAAATTCCTAAATCTACATCTGATTTTCTAACCATCCATCTTAAAAACATGTTCATTCTTTTCATAGCTCCGCCATTTTTAGGATTTGGAATCATATGAAAGAAACCTTGCCCGACTTTGTCTGATACATTTGAATAAAAGTAATCTACAACTATTTGGAGCATATTTTCTTTTTCATATCCATATTTAAAAAGTTCTTCTAAACCTTGTGATTTATTATAAAGCTTACTTAAACACTTGTAAATCTGAATAATATCAAAATCTTTTGCAAAGCGATACTCAAAACCTTTCAAATTTTTAAAATCACCATTTTTTATGTAATTTAAAACATCATTGTCTGATAATTCAAATAACTGATTTAATTTATTAATAAAAATCTTTCTATTTCCATATGCAAATAAAGAAGCCAAAAATCCTAATAATTCAATTTCTTCCTTCGATTTTCCTTTGTGTGGAAATTGAATAGGATCATTTTTTATAAATTCTTTTGTTTCGTATTTTTTAACTAATTCATCAAGTTCAAATTTAGTAATCATCTTATTTTTTTAAAAAAATCTTCCAATAATTTATTACAAGCTTCTTCCTCTATACCACCATACACTTTTAACTTAGAATTTGCAAGTTTTGGTAAATTTAATACCGATTCTAAAGCTCCATATTGTCTATTATATGAGCCGAAATAAACCGTTTTTATCCCCGCTTGAATAATAGCCCAACTGCACATTGGGCAAGGTTCAAGTGTGACATATAATTCACAGTCTTGTAAGTGTGATGTGTTTAAAATTTTTTGAGCTTCTCTTATTGCAAGAATTTCAGCGTGAGAAGTAACATCATTATCTAATTCTTTTCTGTTATGATTAGCAGTAATTATCTCATTATTTCTTTTAATTACACAACCCACAGGAACATCAATATCACATTTTAAAGCTTGCTCGATTGCAAATTTCAAAAATACACCTCAAAAATTAAACTTTACTACCTTCGCCCCAAATTTCATCATCATAATAGCCTAATTCAAGATGCCCTAAAATTACTGTATCACCATTTTTAAGCCCAAATTTATGTAATTCTTCAAAAACTCCCATGCTTTTTAAAATATTTTGCAGTCTGACAACTTGTTCCGTATTTCTAGCATCTGTAACCTTAGCAAGGCGATTAATTTTTCCTCCTGAAATTATATAGGTATCTTTTGCGACTTTAGTAATATCAAAAGAACTATCATCATTATCATAAGCACCTAAATCTTCCTCTATATCAATTTCTGATTCAGGTTTTGGAATTTCATCTACTTTTTTATCTATGAAATGTAATAAATTGGTTAAACCTTCTTTTGTTACAGCAGATATCGGGAAAATATCATTTGAAAAAGTATTAAACTCTTTCAAATATTTTTCCAAGTCTTCTTTTGATACAGAATCTATTTTATTTAAAACCAAAATTTGGTATAAATTGGCTAAATTTTCAGAATGTTTTTTTAATTCATTATTAATAATTTTATAATTAGCTAAAGGATCTTCAGCAGTTAAGTCAACAATATGAATTAAAAATCTACATCTTTCAACGTGTCTAAGAAATTCATGTCCTAAACCGATACCTTCAGATGCTCCCTCTATTAAACCTGGAATATCGGCTATAACATAAGATCCTTGATCAAATTTTTTAACAACTCCTAAATTAGGAACAAGCGTTGTGAATGGATAATCTGCTATTTTAGGTTTGGCAGAGCTTACGGCACTTATAAAAGTTGATTTCCCTGCATTAGGCATACCTAAGAGTCCCACATCAGCAATTAATTTTAATTCTAATTCTAAAATTCTTTCAATTCCGGGTTCTCCAGGTTCACAAAATTGAGGAGCTCTTTTTTGAGCTGTTGCAAAACGAGCATTTCCACGTCCGCCTCTTCCACCTTTTGCAATCAAAACTTTTTGTTCGTGTTCAACAAAATCAGCAATAACTTTTCCTGTTTTTGTATCTCTAACAATAGTTCCCATTGGGACTTTTATATATAAATCTTTAGCACAAGCACCGTGCATACCCTTTATACCACCATTTTCTCCTGATTGAGCTTTATAAACGGATTTAATTTTAAAGTCTAATAATGTAGACATATTTTCATCAGCTACAAAATAAATATCTCCGCCACGACCTCCGTCACCACCGGCAGGACCACCTTTATCAACGTATTTTTCTCTACGCCAAGCTACCATTCCATTTCCGCCGTGACCTGATATTATTCTTATTTTTGCTTTATCTAAAAATTTCATATTTCATCCTGTGTGCTCAAATGCTAATTTATTGCACTGTGTTTTTTACCGTAATATAATGCTACTATGAACAAAGTTAAAAATACATTATTCAGTAACAAACCTGTAACAATTAATAAAGATTCTTTAATAATGGCAATAGAATCAAGTTGCGACGAAACTGCTTGTGCAATTGTTAAAGGAGGGAGAGAGGTTTTAGCGAATGTTGTAGCTTCTCAAATAAAAATTCATGAAGAATACGGAGGAGTTATTCCGGAAATTGCAGCAAGAGAACATCTAGAAGCTATAAATGTTGTTATTGATGAAACTTTTAAACAAGCAGGTGTTACCGGTAATGATATTTCAGCTTTTGCAGGTACTGTAGGCCCAGGTTTAGTAGGGTGTCTACTTGTAGGACTTAATGCGACTAAAACTCTTGCATTAGCGTATGACAAACCATTTATTGGGGTAAATCATTTGAATGCACATATAGCTGCTAATTTTATTGATACAAATTTAGAACCACCTTTTATTTCTTTATTGGTTAGTGGAGGGCATACTCAAATTATTAAAGTAAGTTCATACTCTGATATGGAAATAATCGGAGAAACTATTGATGATGCAGTAGGAGAAGCTTATGATAAAGTAGCTCGTTTAATTGGTTTGCCTTATCCAGGAGGCCCTAAATTAGACAAGCTTGCACAAGAAGGAAATCCATTTGCATTTAAATTACCTGAAGCTAAAGTTGGAGAATATGACTTTAGTTTTAGTGGCCTAAAGACTGCGGTACTACGATTAGTGAAAAGTTTTAACGGTAAGGAAATGCCTGTTAATGATATTTGTGCTAGTTTTCAGGAGTGTGTATCTTCTACGCTTGTAAAAAAGGTGAGAAAAGCCTTAGAAACTTATAATTATAAACAAGTTGTTTTAGCAGGAGGAGTCGCTGCTAATTCTGAAATAAGAAAGAAGATTTTTGATTTAGAAAAAGATGGTTACAAAGCTTATGCTCCTATTATGAAGTACTGTACAGACAACGCTTCAATGGTCGCTTCTTCCGCATTTTTCTTTGATAATACATTTGATAATATCAATGTAGAAGTTTTTTCTAGAGCTTAGTAGCAAATTTATTTTTTATAAATTTTAATTCAATATGAACATTAAACCTCTTTTAAAATATAAAAATTTAGGTATTAAAATCGATAGTTTGGGACAAACCGGATTTAATTTTCCAAAGGGTGCGTCAACTGTTGATTTAGTAATGGGAATTTCTAAAAAAGGTGATTTCCAAATTTCTACAATTAGAGATAATTCTAGAAATATTTTAAAAAGAGAATTTAGTTTTAAAGACGATAAAGGAAACTTAGATTTTATCGAAAAAATTTATGAAAAAACTCTTGAAAAATTTTCTACTATAACTAACTACAAGCACAATAATAAAAATATTACGAAAAAATATATTAATTATAGTGGAGATGATGACTTGTTTGTAATGTCAAAAGAAGTGCTTGCTCCTGATATAGATTTTCATTCTATAGGACTTTATCGGAAAGGTAATAAGCCTAAAAAGCTTGAATATAATTGGAATTGGGATGATTTTAAACCTAATATTATGAATAATGATAAAAATTTAAGTGTATTAAAAGATAATATTGAAATTTTACCTATTTTAATAAGTGCTGATTCAATGGAGCGAATAAATGAAAGAGTAAAGCATATTTCAAAAATATTTGAGAAAAAACATAATATACAAGGTATTCCCCATCAAGTAGAGCGAATTGACAAAGAAAAATTAAATTCATTAAGCTTAAAAGAAGAAACTTTAGGCTTGACGACTATAATGGGAGATATTTTTATTGATGAAAATAAAATTGATAGTTCATCTATATATGATATTTTATCTCATGAATATCAACATATGAATGATTTTATAAATATTTTTAGAACAAAAAAAATATTTTTATCTGTTATTTCAACCTTAAATAATACTAATGAAAATTTCAAACAATTCCTAATTAGATGTTCATCTAAAGGATTTTGGCCAGAAAATTCTAAAGAAGAAAAAACATACACTGAAATGTGGCTTAATTACTTAAAACAAAATTTTAATCATACTGATTATTTAGAAATTGACCTTGAAAAACGTGCATTTGCAGAACAAAAGAAATCTATAGAAATTTTAAATAATTTTTATAAAAAACTGGTAGAGTATCTTGTTTAATCTAAATTAATTATTTTCGGAAGATTTTTTACTTCATAAAAAATCTTCCCATTATTTATGAATTTTTCTGCATCTGCACTTACAAAGAATTTTTCATCCCCAATGGTATCATTTTGATTAAGTTTAAAACCCAAATCAGATTTTATAAAATCAACAAAAATTCCTGAAGGATCAATAAATTTATCTTTTGGATAAAATTTTGTTAAATCATCTAATAAATAAGGATAATGAGTACAGCCTAAAATAATTTTATCCGGATTAAATGGCACCATTTCATCTAGATGTTTTTTTACACTTTTAAATGAAATATCAGAACTTAAAAGCCCTCCTTCAACGATTTCAACCCAATCCGGACAAGCTATTTCATTTACTAATATTTGAGGATTAAATTTTTGAATCTCTTTTGTATATGCTAAAGATTTTACAGTTGCTGAAGTTGCAAAAACTCCAATTTTAGTTAAATTCATCTCAGAAATAACTTTTGCACAAGATTGAATAATAGGATAAATTTTAAAATCATACTCATTTTTTATTGTATTATATGCTTGTGCAGAAGAAGTATTGCAAGCAATAATAACTGCTTTTACGTCTAATTTTTTATAGAAATTTAAAATATTTCTTGCATATCCGATTAATTCTTCCTTAGATTTATTACCATATGGTAAGTGTAATAAATCTCCAAAATAAAGAGTATTTTCATTTGGTAATGCTTTTCTAAATTTAGAATAAACAGAAAGTCCTCCTACTCCTGAATCAAAAAAACCAATTGGTCTGCTATTCATATTATTTTGACTTAATGTATTCAATTATACCCTCAGCTATTGCTTTCGCCGTTTTTTGTTTTCTTTTATCTGTTATAAGTTCGGCTCTTTCTTTATCATTTGACAAAAATCCCATTTCTACCAATATTGCAGGCATTGTCGTATGATTTATAACATAAAACTTTGACTTAAACAAGCCTCTATCTTTTGAATCAATTTCTTTCATTAGATGAGTGTGAACTACTTTTGCTAAATTGTTGCTATAATCGTGATAATAATGTGTTTCAATACCCATTGGTTCAGTTGCTACAGCAGAATTAACGTGAATACTTACAAAAATTTCAGGAGTTTCGTTTTCTGCAAAATCTACTCTATCTTGTAATGATACATATGTGTCGTCAGATCTTGTCATAGCGACTTTGTAACCTTTAGATTTTAATATTGAAGCAACTCTTTGAGAGACATCTAATGTTATATCTTTTTCATTAATCCCTTCTCTTATTGCTCCATAATCACTGCCACCGTGTCCTGGATCTAATATAACTTTTCCTTTAGTTGTAGTTTTTTTATCTATAATAGGTTTTGTTTGAACAATTTCTTTTTGACCTTGTACAATAGTTAGTTTTATAGCTTTGCCATCAACGCTTTGTTCTATTGTGACCTTGTCATTTTTATCAATCGGCATTGAGGTTTTTACTCCGATTTGAGGCAATAAGGATAACGTAAAAGGTTTATAATAAGTATTATTTAAAGTTTTTATGATATCTAACTCATTGTAACTTTTTACATTGAATAAATATAAATTCAATGAGTTATCATTTCTAACAATTGAATGTACAACAGGTGCCGTAAAAGAAATTATTAATTCATTTGTTTTTGTATCAATTTTTCTTACAAAAACTTTGTTAATATTAGAAACATCTCCTACTAAATCAGTATGATTTAATTTATCTGAATTAATGAATAATAGTGATTGAGCATCAGCTGAATATATCGGAATATATTTTTCTGCTTCTTCTGATGTTACAACAACTCGAGCTTTATTAAATTCAAATTGCCCTATTTTTGCAGTATCTTTACAATTTCCGTTTGTGGAGAGTGCAAATTCTTTATTTCTTATTTTTTTATCTACAAAAGTATTGGGCAAGTCAATGACAACACGTTTAGGATTTGTTAAGTAAAACATTTTTAGAGTTGAAATTTGACCTATTCCGCTTACTAATAATCCTTGATTTTTTAAATAGCATCCGTTTATAAAATATTTTGTTCTGAGTTTTAAATCTGATGATAAATCAACGGAGACAGTTGAATCATATACTTTGCCGTTAGAATTATTCAATGTTGAATTCTGAAATGCTTTTTCGATATCTGCTATAACATTAGGTGATATGTTTTGCAGTTGTGTATTTATTGGTACTTTTTGAATTGCCTGAGAATTTGCTACAATACTTGAGTATGGTGTATTCATTATTTCGTCAGCGTAAACAATGTTGAAATAATCATTTTTTAAAGATAAATTGTTTGTTTTTATATAAATATTGCCGTTCAATGAAAATATCTTTACTTTTGAAGTATTAAAGTCTTCAGCAAAAGTAACAACACATCTTACGACATCCGGAGCGGTTGTAAATTGTGAGATTTTAATTTCTTTTATGTCAGATTTATCAAATACTAATTGTTGTTTATCACCTATTAAAACAGAATTTTCTATATCAAAATATATTCTGTTAGGATTTTCAAGTTTAGAAAATTTTATGTTTGAAGTATTTAAATTTTGATTGTTATCAATAACATTAATATAAACCAATGAAGAAGAATCATCATAGGATAAGGACATTATTTTATTAGGCTCTGCATTTGCAATTAGAGTCTGAAATAAAAATATAAAAAAGATACTTATATAAAATAAAAATTTCTTCATTTAAAGGCTCTCGCCCCCCAAGTCCTCATTATAATTTTAGCAAATAATATAAAAAAAATAAAGCTTGTAAAATTTGATTACAAGCTTATTTATTTTGAGAGAGAGAAAGAGAGATTTGTTTTTATAATCAACCGTTTAATAAACGATCAAGCTCATATATTTTTAAAATTAAAGCTTCTGTTTGTTCTTTAAACCATAAAATAATCATTTTTATTTCGTCTCTAAAACTATAACATCCTGGCCACATTGCGTACATAAATATACTCCTTAATTTTTAACCTTACAGATGTATTAACGGCATTTTTTTTCAGAACTTTAATATTTTTCTTAAAAAGTTTACATTTGTTAATATTTTAGGCTTTGAGTTTGTGTAGTTAGTTTGATGTTAAAACTTAGGTGCAAAAATTTGCATCTTAACTTATCTCTTCTAATGAGTAAAGAGAAATCTAAAACATTATTTTATTTATAGATGTTTTGAATTTCTAATAATACACTTATATCTATGTTCAAATAATCAGAAATCTCTAAAATTTTACCTAAAGAAAGGTTTAATACCCCTGATTCAATTTTAGAAACGTAGCTCCAGCTTACATTCATTAGTTCTGCAAAAGTCTCTTGAGTGTAGCCTAATCTAGCCCTTTCTCTTTGAATATTTTTACCGATGATTTTATATAATTCTTTCTTTTGCATTTATTTATCATATTTTATATTGACATATATGTGTATTCATATATAATTGAATAATAAGAGGTTATATGAAATTAGTTTATAGTTATCAAGAAAAAATTAATATTATATCTAATATGGTTCTTTATTTAATAGTTTTAAGTAAAAGTCATTGTAAAAATAATACTCTAGAAGAAGCTAAACCTTTTCTAGAAGAAATTTACAATATTATAAAGACATTGTAAAATTATTATATAACTTTTTTGATTTTTCTAGTCTTATTCTAATAGAAGAAATAATTAATAAAGATTAACAAAATTTGCTAAACACCTTCCCCAGTAGGGGAAGCGGATTTACGTACGGACGACACGATTGAAAGAAGTTAGTCCGTATAGCGAGAAAATTGAGCAACTTAGAACTGCAGGTTCTAAAAGCGAAACTTTTCGAGCGTGGAGTAAATCCAAGACAAGGTTGGGAAGGGGAATAAAAAATCATTAAATCAAATCTTAATCATAAAAACCAAATTTGCTCCCCTCTCTAATTCTCCCAATTGGGGAGAGAAAATAAAAACAAAAATTACTAATTTTATATGTGTTATAAAATCAAAGATTTGTTATATTTAATTTTCATTGTTAAAACTATTAAAAAAAACGTTCTTGCAAAACAGAGCGGTTTTTTATTATAAGCTAAAATTAGAGGTTTATATTTTAATTATTCCCCTGTTTGGTTAAATAAAACACCTTCTATTCCTAATGCAACCAAAGGAGCTGTAGGAATCATTACTGCTTCAACCATAATTCCTCCTACTGCAACTGTAGTTGCAACAATCATTGACTTCTCTGCCGGCGATAAATTTTCAATAGCGTTTTTTACATTTTCAATATCGTTTCTTACATTTTCACAGGAAGTTAATGCTCTTGTACTTAAAGAAGTTTCTCCAACCACCTTTTCGTTAGGTTTTGGTAGCAATATCAAATAACAATCGTCCAACTTATATTGTGCAGGTTTGCCATTTTTTATATTTTCAAGAGCCTTTTCCATCTGAGCAGCTGATAATTCTTTTTTAATTTTTTCCCTTATGGCTTTGTCTTGTCTGTACCAATTTTCATCTTTGATATTCAAATCTTTGTCTAAATAGGTTAAATAATTACTCCGAAAAAAATCTCCGTATGTTTCATAAAATAAATACCCTCCATTATCTAAAGTGTGAATTTTGAGGGTACTAAAATCGGCGTCTGAACCTGAATCTGATTCTCGCTCATAATTTAGCCCAATTGTATTTTTAACTATAAGAGTATATTGACCTTCTGGATCAGCAAAGTTGGTATTATATTTAAAAACTAAAGCATCACCATCTTGTTTCGTATCAACAATTTTTATATCAGACAATTTATCTGCAATTAGGTTTTTAAAAACATTTAACTCTTTATCTGATAGAGGATTGTTAAATTTTACAATTTTATCATCGGTATTTTCTGGTGAAGATTTAAAATTATAAACATCAGAGAACTTCTCTTTAAAAGGTAGTTCATAAGGTGGTTCTGAAGAGTTTTGCTTGAAAGCTTCAAATTTACTTAGTAATTTTCCGTCTTTTGAAAATGCAAGGGCTTCTATTTTATCATCATTTTTATAAATAAGATTGAAATTGCCATTTTTTAATTTATCCATTTTAAAGCTGTGGTCATCAAATAAGCTATAATGACCTCCATAGATGTTTACAGATTCTTTTTTATATTCTTTTAACTCGGAAGTACTAGCTGATAGAAGTTCACCAATTCCAATTGTATCAATTTTTTTAAGTAATTTTAATTTGTATTTACCATCTAATATAAAACCATTTTCCATTGCTTCAATTTTTTTAAATTTCCCGTTATTAATGTATGGTAATGCTTGGAAAATTGCTTTTTGGAAGTTTTTTGCATCTTTTTGTCTTTCTAATTCTTTTAAGTCTTCAATTTTTTGGTTTTTTTCAAATACATCAGAAGATGTTTGTTGAACTTCTGTATTAGCTTGTTGTGTTAAAGTATTATTATTTATATTTGTACAAGCTGTAAGACCTGTTGCAAATACTGCTGGGAGTATTATTTTTTTTAAATATTTAGGGGTTGAATTAATTAGTTTTGGAGAAGTAATTTGCATATTTTTTTTATTCCTTTCTTTTAATTGCAAGTTTATAGTTTTTATAAAACTTGTAAAACTTTTTTTTGCTATTAAAAAAAGGAAATCAATTATTCTTTAACTAACTTCTTTTGCAAAAGTGCTAGGATAAATATTATAAAAAATAAAATATAAGCCAACGCACAGGATTTTCCGATATCAAAGTATTCAAAAGCATATTTATAAATAGAATAAACTAATACATTTGTTGCATCGTTTGGTCCGCCTGATGTCAGTACATAAATTAAATCAAAGACTTGAAAGGATGATATTGCTGTAATTAATGTAACAAAATAAATTGTAGGTTTTAAAAGGGGAAGTGTAATATTTTTAAAAATTTCTTTTTCACTCGCACCATCAATTCTAGCCGCTTCATAAATATTTTCATTAATAGTAGTAAAGCCTGTTAAAAATAGAATTACATTGTATCCAATCAGTTTCCATACGGATATGAAAATTAATACCGGCATGGCTAGGCGTGTGTCAAAAAGCCAAGTTAGATTAGTTTTAAATAATGTGTTAATAAGTCCGATATTCGGATCAAATATCCAAGACCAGACTATTGCGATTACTATCGCCGGAGTAATAAAAGGAAGAAAATATATAGTTTTAAAAAGTTCTGCTCCTCTTATTTTGTTGTTTAAAACTGAAGCTATTATCAAAGGTATTATTACTGCAAAAAAAGTTGTTGATAGTGCATATACAATTGTATTTATAAGGATTTGCAGAAATTCTTTTTCTAAAAAAATTTCTTTATAGTTTTGCAAGCCTACAAATTCAATATTATTCAATAAATCCCAATTAGTAAAACTTAGCGAAAAAGAACACATTATAGGAATTATTATAAATATAAGAGTTCCGATAAAAGCGGGTAATATAAAAAATAATCCATTTTCACTTTTTTTCATGCTATTATTTTACTATAAATAATTGTTGAGAATAGAGCTCAGAATTAAGAATTGTTAAAGAGAGAAAATTTTTAAAGGAGTATAAATGTTAAAAGAATCAGCGTTTGGGAAAAATGATATTAGGGGAATTTATGGAGATGATATAACAGAAGAATTGTTTTATTATACGGGTAGAGGTTTTGTTCAATTTTTAGTAAATCATACAAAAAAATTGCCATCAGATATTTGGATAAGTGTGTGTAGAGATGCTAGATTGCATTCACCTTCACTATCAAAATCGTTAATTGAAGGAGTTCGTTCTTGTGGTGCGAATGTTGTGGATTTAGGATTAGCTCCTACTCCAATCGGATATTATTCAGAAGTTGTAGGTGTTCCTCCTTTTATAACTAAGTATATGCCTGTGACAGGTGCTATGATTATTACAGCAAGCCATAACCCTAGTCAGTATAACGGTATGAAGATGACTTATAATAAGCAATCGCTTAATGAAGAACAGATAAAAGAAGTTAGAGATTTAACTTTTGAAGAATTTAAATTAAATATTCCACCTGTTCCTTTCGGAATATTGAATGAATATGATATTATTCCTGATTATATAGAAGATATGAAAAAGAAATTCGGAAGAATCGGAGAAGGTATTAAGGTTGTAGTAGATTCAGCTAACGCTACAGGTGGTGTAGTGGCTCCTAAATTGTATAGAGCTTTAGGTTGTGAAGTTGTTGAATTGTATTCTATGCCTGATGGAAGATTCCCTCATCATCACCCAAATCCAAGTGATGAAAAAACTTTGGCGGATATTAAAAAGGCTGTTGTTGCTAATAAAGCTGATATTGGTATAGCCTTTGACGGTGATAGTGATAGAATTGGTGTTATTGATTCTGAAGGTAATTCAATGACAGGAGATAAATTATTATTGATTTATGCGGAAGATATTATTAAAGAATATAATCAAAAAGGTATAAAGCCAATTGTTGTTTCTGAAGTAAAATGTTCTCAGGTTCTGTATGATACTATTAATGAGATGGGCGGAATTGCTGTTATGTGTAAGACCGGGCATGGATATATAAAATCAAAAATGAAAGAAACAGGAGCTATTCTTGCCGGTGAAATGAGCGGACATACTTTCTTTAAAGACAGATATTATGGTTTTGATGATGCTGTTTATGCAGGTTGTAGAATTATAGAAATTGTTGCGAAAAATAAAAAAGCAAATCCAAGTTTTAAAATAATTGATATGCTAAAACCTTTTGATGCTGTTTATTCGTCTTCAGAAGTTAGATTATCTTGTCCGAATTCTTTGAAAAAAGATACATTAGAAGAGTTCCAAAAAGTAATAGCAACAAATCCTGACTTTTTTGGGACAAAAATAAAAGATATAATAACTCTTGACGGTATGAGAATAGTTTTTGATAAAGGATTTGCTCTTATTAGACAAAGTAATACCGAACCAGTTTTTACTTTAAGGTTTGAAGCTGATTCTAAAGAAAATGCTCAAAAGTATGAGGATTTGATGGTAAATAAATTATTAGAAATAATAAAGGAATTATCAGTAAAAGTTTCGTAAATTTTAAATATTAAGGGCTGGTGAAATTCCGGTCCTTAATAAAAGGAGTTGTATGAAGATAAATGATTCAAAATCTTTAAGCTTTAGAGCAGTTACGAATATTAGGTCTGATGAAGGTTTGTTATCTAAAAAAGAAATTAATAAATTGACCAAAATTGGGCAAAAAATTGGTACAAATTCTGATAAAATTGATTTTTTTATTGAGAAATGTGATAAAAATGGAGTTAGAATTTTTTATAAAGCAAATTTGAGTTCATTGATTAATTCAACGGAAACTTCTAATTATTATTTTGATAAAATAGAAAAATTTAATATATTTGAATATATTTCGAAAAAAATGGAATATATAAGAAAGGTTTACAGAAGAATAAAGTAGAAATTTAAAAAGTTACAGTTCTGTTTTTTTCTTTATTATCTATTTCTGTTGGAATCTTAAATCCAAATATACTTCTTTCATCTTCAAAGCTTTCTACAAAAATTTCACCTTCATGTGCATTTATAATCTTTTGAGAAGCATATAAGCCAAGACCTATACCTAATTCTTTATGTGTTTCTGCAAAGGAAACGTATTGTGCAAAAATCGACTCTCTTTTATCTGGTGGAATGTAGGGACTATTATTTTCAAACTTAAAACAAGTATAATTGTTTTCATTATACAAGTTTATATGCAAAGTTGATTTTTTAAAAGCATACTTTATACCGTTTGATAGTAAATTCATTATTACTCTTTTTATCTGTACTTTATCTCCATAGAAAGTCGGATTAGTACAGTCCTCTTTATGAATAGATACGCCGACCTCTTTATCTTTTGCAATATAGATCATTTCACTAATGCATTCCATTACTAAATCTTCTAGTGAAATTTTTTCATAATTTAGTCTTACAACTCCTCTTTCGTTTCTATATGTAGCAAGTAAAGATGCAAGCATTGCACTCATATATCTACAAGAATCAAGAACCATTTCCAAAATTTCTCTTTGAGCATCAGGAATATCTCCAAAACTCCCTTTTAATAAAAGTTCAACAGCTCTTATTTGTGCCAATGTCGGATTTTTTAAGTCGTGACCTAGCGATGCTACAAAAGTTTCTCTTTGGGCTTCCAAAAGTTTTGCTTTGTCTACATTGTTTACCATTACTGCGATTCCTACTACTTTCTTTTTTGAATTATTAATTGGGGCTTTATAAATTTGATAACAATGAGGATGTCCATTGATATCATAAATTTCTCGTTCATTACTAATAGTTTTATTATTCTCTATTACAAATTTATCTTCTGCTAAATTAGTCTTTTGTGTTCTTAAAATGTCAAGATGAATATTGTGTAAATTATCCAACCCTTTCGTTACAAAACTTTGTGCTTGTTTAGTTCCTGTAATATAATTCCCGTTTAAATCTTTCATGTAAATAAGTTTAGGAATATTTTCCAATAGGGCTTCTATATTTTTTTGGTTGATAAAGAAACGTTCTTTTGGGTTTAAAATAGCGTCTGTATGAGCAGTTTCCATATAGCCTCAGTTTGAATTTCACACTATGACACTATTCTATATTAATTTTACTTATTCTGATATTACCCAACTGTCCCATTTTAAGGTTTTTTTATAAGTACATATATTGGATTGTAAGTCAGAGTTGGATGTTTCGCACAGAAATTATTATAACCATTTTCAAATCTTTGCATATCTGTTTTTGTCCAACTATGAGCCTCTATTGAGTTTACTCCTGTATTTTTAATGTGCTTTAATATATCAATAGGAGTTTTGAATGCCATTATTCGGATTTCTTCTTCTATTATTGGATTTAATTCTTTAAAAAATGTTTTTAATTCTAAAGGAGAATAATAATTTAAACTTTCTCCTATAACGTGATAGATTTCTCTATAGTTTTCTTTTCCAAATGTCGAAAATAATAAGATTCCTTCTGGATTGAGTTTTGAAATTAGTTTATTTATAAATTCTTCAAAATTTTCTACCCATTGAAATGCTGCATTAGAAATTATTAAATCATATTTTTCTTGATCTTCATTTATAAATCTTTCAATATCGTTGCATAAAAACTTAATATTTGGATTTATTGTTTTAATATAATCCTCGCATTCTTTTACAATATCATTTGCAGTATAAGAACAAAAGTTTAAATTTTTAACAGCTAAATTCGTTAAAAAACCCGTACCGCAGCCGATTTCTAAAATCGAGTTGAAATTTTTAGTTTTAAGAAAAGATATTAAACGATCTGCCATAATTTTTTGAATTTTGGCGTTGTCATTGTATGTATCTAAATTTTTAGCAAACCTTTTTTGAATAAGTTCTTTGTTCATAATAACTCACTCCAAGATTTTAATTGAAAGAATGGACAGTGACCACTTATAATATTAGGTTCAATTTTCCAATAGTTAATTTGATTTTTTGTTGGGATAATTTTATCATCACTGCTTAAAATTACTCTGGTGTATTTGAAATTTTCGTTTCCTTTGTATTTTTTTAAAGCAATAAGCTCATTTTTTTGATTTTCAATTTCTCTTTTTATTTCAAAAGAAGGAGGATCTTCTAAAAACATATTATTTATAAATTTTTTAGCACCTTTTTCATTGAAACCTTTGATTGTTAAATCATATATTCTTTCTGGAATTCCATATTCATTATTTATAGGAAAAATTGTTCCGTTAATTGCAGTTTTAGAATCATAATCTTGTTTAAATAATGTAGCAATCATAACTCCCATAGACCAAGCTATAAGGTGTTTTTGTTTGTATGAATTTATTATTTTGAAGTCGAAATCGGTATCTAAATTATTGTAGTCATAAAACATAATAATATCATATGTTTCCGGGTTTAAATGATTAACAACATTTTCATCCATTCCCCAACCATTAAAAAATACTATTATTTTAGAATTATTTTTTTGATTTAACCATTTATATTTCATAATAAAATTCTAGCATAAAAAGGGTGTTTGTGGTAGAATTTTAACGCGATTATAGGAAGGAGAATTATAAATGGCACAAAGAATCGGTGTTGATGTTGGAGGTACTAACGTCAAGATAGCATTAGTAAGTGATGAAGGTAAAATTATTTATTCAAATTCAATCCCTACAAGAGCTGAAATGGGATATGAATATACAATTAACAGTATGAAAGATGCAATTAGAGATTTGTTAAAAGAAACAAAGCTTCAAGCATCTGATATAGAAGGTATGGGATTTGGCTTCCCTGGACAAATTGACTGTCAAAAGGGTATTGTACGACTTGCTCCAAATATTCCAGGCTGGGTAAATGTTCCTATAGCTGAAATTATGGAAAAAGAATTTGGAATCCCAACAAGAGTTGATAATGACGTAAGAACAGCTGCATTAGGTGAGTTAAACTACGGTGCAGGTGTTGGGTGCGAAAATTTAGTTTGTATTACAGTTGGTACTGGTATTGGTTCTGGTTTAGTAATTAATGGAAAATTAGTACGAGGAGCTTCTAATGCTGCTGGAGAAATCGGACATATTAAGTTGAATATGGAAGGTGGACCTCTTTGTGGTTGTGGCGATAGAGGATGTTTAGAAGCATACGCTTCCGGACCGAGTATTGTTGCTATGGCTGAAGAATATATTAAAGGTGGAAAATCTACTAAGTATAGAGAACTAGCTAATCCTGATATTACACCTTATATAGTTGCAGTAGCTGCGAAAGAAGGTGATCCTGTTGCTAAACAAATTTTTAGAATAATGGGTGAATATATTGGTATGGGTTTAACTAGCGTTGTTAATTTGCTTAATCCTGAGAAAATTATAATAGGCGGCGGTGTTGCAGATGCGGGTGATATTCTTTTAGATCCAATTAGAGAAACTATCGCTAAACGAGCAATGACAATTCAAAAGGAAGTTGAAATTGTTCCTGCTCAACTTGGTAATACAGCTGGGGTTATTGGAGCTAGTCTTTTGATTAAGTCTTAATTTCTTGAAATTATTGATTAATAATAAAAAGAGCCTTATAAAAAGGCTCTTTTTAATTTTGAGTAATAAATTCTATAATTCCATTTGAAATTCCTTGTGCAATATTTTTTGCGAAATCTTCTTTTTTGTATAGAACTGTGTCCAGAGGATTTATCATATAGGCAGCTTCTACAAGAACACTTATATATTCAGTTGGTCTAAGTACTGCAAAACTTCCGGGGTGTATTCCGTTTCTTTTTGTTCCGGCTGATTTAGTTACTGTTTTTTCTAAGATTTCGGCAAGGGGTTTTGAGTGTTTATTGTAATAATAAATACTCGTACCTCTCATTTTATGAATATTCATTTGAGAATCACCAATAGAATTTAAGTGAATACTTACAAAAATGTTTGCATCATTACTCTTTGCAAAATCAACTCTTGTTGCTAAATCTATATTGCCATCACACTCCCTTGTTAGTAATACATTTAGATTTTGAGCTTTTAATATTTTTTCAAGTTCTAATGCAATTTTTAAGTTAATGTCTTTTTCTTCATCGCCTAACCCCCCAATTGCCCCTCTTTCTGAACCTCCATGTCCTGCATCGATTACTATTGTGTAGTCTGATAAGTTTTTAGGGATTTCGTTTACTTTGAAACTATATGTTCCATTGTCTAATGAAACTTTATATGTATATTTTTGAGGTTTAGGGATATTTAATGTATAAAAAGAGTTTTGTGATAGTTCAGGATTGTAGATTTTGAATAGAATTTCCTTGTCGTTATCTTCTATTGTATATGGTAGATTTTTTGTAAATGATATTGTTTGTAATTGAGCATTACTAAATTTTTTAGAATCCATATTTATAAAAGTTGCAATATCAGAATTTTTAGGATTAATAATTTCGACATCTTTTTTTAATATCCACGCCTCTTGATTTTTTGACAACAAAACTCTATAAAAATCTCCAAAATCACCATTAATAAGAATTGTAGTGTCTTTGAATAAGTGAGAAATCCTATTCATGCCAGAATCTATTGGAGTGTTTCTAAGTGGTGTGTTATCTTTTTTTATGGTTGCAGGTTTTATTTCAAATTCATTAAGTTTAATTTCATTATTCTTAACTTTATTCTTTTTGTTAACTTTATAAACTTGTGTATTAAAATTTGAGCGAACTAAAATTCTGTTTTCACCATCTTTAAGTTTTACAGAATGAGCAAATGCTCCATTTGATGATGTAAAAACTTTTTCATTATTAATGGTAATATTTTCACCGTTGTTTGCTTTTCCAAGAAAAAGAATGTAGTTAGTTTCAACGGTAGAATTTTTATTCTTGGGTAATATTAATTCATAACCGTAGACACTTGTAATAGTTGAAATTAGTAGTAAAAAAAATAATAGCCCTCTTTGCATAAGGTTATTTTAATATAAAATAAAACTTTATTCAAAAATGTTTAAATTTTATTACTAAAAAACTTTTATGATAAAATTTAGATATGAGTGGAAGTTATGTACCGTTATATAGAAAATATCGTCCTCAAACAATAGATAAATTGGTTGGTCAAGAGCATATAAAAAAGACTTTAACCAGTGCAATTGAGTTGGGGAAAATTGCTCATGCATTTTTGTTTACCGGACCAAGAGGAACAGGAAAAACTTCTACCGCACGAATATTAGCTAAATCTTTGAATTGTAAAAATGGTCCTACAATTAATCCTTGCGGGGTTTGTGAGAGTTGTCAGGATATAATGAATTCTGTTCCTATAGATGTTATAGAAATTGATGCTGCAAGTAATAGAAAAGTTGAAGATACTCAAAGTATTTTGGAAAAAATTCAGTATACTCCTGTTCATGGAAAGTATAAGATTTATATAATCGATGAAGTTCATATGTTGACTAATCACGCTTTCAATGCTCTTTTGAAGACATTGGAAGAACCGCCTGAGAATGTTATTTTTATTTTAGCAACAACAGAAGTTCATAAAGTTTTAGATACGATAAAAAGTCGTTGTCAAAGATTTGATTTTAGAAGGATTACAACTGAAGATATTGTAAAGCATTTGAGGTATATTTCTAATGAAGAAAAAATTAATATATCTGATGATGCTTTGTTTACGATTGCTAAAAATTCTGCTGGAGGAATGCGAGATAGTATATCTTTATTAGATCAATTAAGCTTGTTAGGAGCTTCTAAAGAAGTTACTTCAGAAGATGTTAATTCGATATTAGGTAGAATTTCTTTTGATGTTTTAAATAGATTAAGTGAAAAAATAATATCTTCATCTTCAAATGAAGCGATTGAGATTTTGAATGAAATTTATAATTCCGGAAACGAACCTTTGCAGATTTTAACAAATTTATGTGAATATTTTAAGAATTTGTTGATTACTAAAAACTGTAAGATGGAGTTATTACCTGAATTAACCGGATTAAATGAATCTCAAATTGCAGAACTTACTAAACAAAAGGATTTATTGGAAACACAACAGATCGTATTTTTGATAGAGAAAGTTTCGTATTATATAAAAGAAGTAAAAATGGCTACAAATCAACATTTGTGGTTAGAAGTAGCAATGATTGATTTAGCTAATATGACAGAAAATACAAAGCTTATAGATTTGCAAAATAGGATAAAGGCTTTGGAAAGTGGTGCAGGAAGTCTACCGATATCTAATTCAGTAAATGTTGTTCAGGTTAAGGAAGTTGCTCAATCTGAACCGGCAACACGTCCTGCTCCAATTCAGCCAAAACAAGAGTCTTCAAGGGTACAGCAGAATTCAACACAGCAGAAGGAAGATTTTACTCCGCCTCCAATTTCTAAGAAAGCAGATAGCGGTGATATTCAATCTTTATGGAAAGCGTTGTTGATGAATATAAAGAGTCCTTCAACAAAGGCTTTATTAAATTTAGCAACTCCAGTAAAAATTTCACAAGATGGTATTATTTTAACATTCAAAAATGAAAAATTAGTATCGCAAATCAACGATACTAATAAGAAACAGATGATTATAGAAGCAGCTGATATTATGTTCAATACTTCTAATATATCAGTTCAGATTAGATTACCTCAAGCAGGAGATGCGGAAATTTCTAAAAATAATGTTGCTAATATTAATGTAGAAGTAAATAAAGACGATTTACAAGAAGAAAAAAAAAAGATTGAGATAAAAGAAAAAATTATTGAAGAAGAAAAGCATGTTTCTTATGAAAGTGAATCGGTGTCAGCTCCTGAAAAAGATTTAGAAAATCGAAAAAAAGATGATAAGCCAAGAGAAGAATCCGATCAAGAAAAAATGATTTTGGATTTATTTGATGGAAAATATATAGAGTAATTAGTTAATCTGTTTAACATCAATTATTTTTTTACCATTTTCATATTTTATTATTGTTTTTTTATATGGTGTAGCTTTTTTTATATTAATAATTTCTTTGTTGGCACCAATGTTGCTATCAATGATTTCAAATTCTCCATCTTTATTTTCAATTAATTCGGTATATCTTTCCGGAGCTTTGCTATAAGGATTTATAAATAGTGTTCGAAAGTTGTTACCTGTGCTTGAAAATTTAGTTATACTATTTATTTGACCATCTTCTTCTATTGTAAACATAGTGTATTCTTTATTAATTTTATCATCAAAAATTGTTAATTTGGTTTTTAGGTTTCCAATTTTGTCATAAAAAGGTTCTATAGAAGAAATTATTTCATCTGTATCTTTGTTTTTTTCTATTATTTTTTCAATATTGATATTATCTTTTGCAGGATAATATTCCCTTTTTATACCGTTTTCATAATTTATTATTAATTTTAATTTGTTTTCAGAATCAAAAATTCTTTCACCGTTAATTTCATTAATTTTAAAACTATGTGGTAAATTTAATCTTTTCGGTGATAAATTTATAAGTTCATCAACTTTATTTAAAATTTCATTAGAGTCTTCATCAAATTTCGGTTTAAGTAATACTTGATTATAATTAGACATAGCAGTAAGACTTGAAAGATTAGCTTTTAATCTTAAAGGATTGGGCGAATCTTCAACAGGCTTATTTTCTTGAAATTTATTGTATGTAATACTCGTATTAAACGAAATAGGATTTACCACTTTTACAACCTTATATTAGTAACCATATTTTATAAAAGTCTTTTAGTTGTAAAAAATTGCTTAATTTTTATTTCTGTCGATTGTTATTTAAATAATTCTTAACATTTTGACTTAAAGAAATATTTTGTAACATCATATTATATCGTTTTAAATCCCCAATATTAGAAGCTTCTTCAAGCAAATCTCTTTTTGTAGAGATTTTAATTTTATCATTTTGTTCTGAATTGTTATTTTTAGCGTCAATTTTTCTAATTACAGAATCTATGTCAGTAGATGTAGAAATTCCATATTTAGAAGCTAATTGCTTAACAGAAGCTCCTGCTTGAAGTCTATATAACCAATTTATTGAATATTTATCATTCTCGGAAAGAGAGGCTACTCCATATTGGTGTGGAGTATACATAATATCTTCAGGGTATGGACTATGGTTTAAACCAAGAGCGTGTCCAATTTCGTGTAAAATTGTGTGATAAACTTCTATATCGCTATCATACTGTTGATGAATTCTACCGTCAGTAAGACCGATTGAGACTTCTGCACCATAAAGGCGACCTTGTGCGTCCCAATTGAAATAGCAATGCCCAAGAGCTTTTCTGTCTACTCTTTTCCAATCTATGTTGATATTGGATTCTAAAAGCACATTTGTTACTCTAAAATGTAATTTTCCCCCAGTCGCAGCAGACCAAACTGAAAATGCATCAAGTACCATTTTACGATATTTTGCATCTTCTCCAGGCTTTGAATAAAATTTCATAGGGGCAATGTAGACCACTAAATTATTTATTGGCCATCTCATTATATTTCCATTCTTTACACTGCCATTAAGGTATGTTCTTTTTTGCATGGTATTTATATAATAACATGTTTTCTTTCATTTGTAATTTATCAAATTATACTTCCTTATATTTACCCTAGACTTTACCCCTTTTTCTCTTTGTGTAATAATTATTAGGTAAAAAACACAAAGGAAGGATGTAAATTATGTCAGAAGTTAGAGTAAGAATAGCACCTTCTCCAAGCGGGAATCTGCACGTAGGGACAGCTAGAACAGCTTTGTTTAACTACTTATTTGCGAAAAAGAATAATGGAAAATTTGTTTTAAGAATAGAAGATACAGATGCTGAGAGAACAAGTCAGGAATATGTTGATAATATATTTGATAGTCTAAAAGCATTAGGTTTAAATTGGGATGAAGGTCCAGATGTTGGTGGTGAATACGGACCATATACACAATCTCAAAGATTTGATATTTATCCTAAATATATTCAAGAATTGTTGGATAAAGGTTTTGCTTATGAATGTTTCTGTACTCCTGAAGAGTTAGAAGCAGAAAAAGAAGAAGCTACTCAAAATAAAAAAGCTTATGTTTATTCTAAAAAATGTGAAAATTTAACAGAAGAAGAAAAAGCAAAATTAAGAGCTGAAGGAAGAAAACCTGCAATAAGATTTAATGTAGCAAAAGCTCAAGCTGCTTTTCACGAAGGCTCAATCTTAGAATTTGAAGACCTTGTAAAAGGAAAACTTCATATGGATACTAATTTGATTGGTGATTTTGTAATTATGAAATCAAATGGAGCTCCAACATATAATTATGCTGTTGTAATTGATGATGCATTGATGAAAATTTCACACGTAATTAGAGGAGAAGATCATATTTCAAATACATATAAACAAATTCTAATCTTTGAAGCTTTAGGTTTCGAAGTTCCAAGATTTGGTCATCTAGGTATGATATTAGCTCCGGATAGAAGTAAACTTTCAAAAAGACACGGAGCAACAGCAGTTTCAGATTTCGTAGAACAAGGATATTTAACAGAAGCTTTAGTAAACTTTGTTGCTTTATTGGGTTGGTCACCTTCTGATGGTGAAGAAATTAAACCTGTGGATAAAATTGCGGAAGATTTTAGAATTGGTGAAATTTCTTCTTCTAATTCAATTTTCGAATATGATAAATTAAAATGGATGAATAGTCATTATATAAAAATGCTTCCAATTGAAGAATTGAAAGAAAATTTGAAGAAATATTTAACAAAGTATGATTTAAGTGAATTAACAGATGCACAATATACAAGAATGGTTGAAATAACAAGAGAACCTTTAATATTGTTATCTGATATTACAGATGCTGTTTCATATTTCTTTGGTGGAGAAAATGTTGAAATTGAACCTGAAGTTCAGACAGAAGTTATTGATACAGAAATTTCTCAAGATGTATTAAAATCATTTGTAGAACAAGCTAAAGCTTGGGAATGGAGTGAAGAAAATCTTCATGAAAAATTAGAAGCTTTTAGGGGCGAATATAAAGAAAAAGGTGTTAAGCCAAAAGTTACAATGTGGGCGATAAGAGCTGCAATAACAGGCAGAACACGTGGAGCTGATATGACAGCAACTCTTGCTATCTTAGGAAAAGATAATTGTATTAAAAGAGCTGAAAAAAGCATAAAATAAAATTAAATATGAATGTTAAAAAAGATTATTAGAAAAACTTTTCTAATAATCTTTTTTTGTGTGAACTCATAAAAATTAATTAATAATTCCCTTTATTATTTTATAAATTAATTTAATATCATCATCTTTTGCATTGTTTAATATTTCAAAAATTTCCTTTAATAAAATTGAAGTATCTTCAATATGTGAAATATTTAATAAATCAGATAGCTTAAGGTTAAAAGCTTTTGCGTATTTTTCTATTAATTCAGCAGACGGAAAATTTTTTCCTGTTTCAATGCAACTTTGAGTTTTACTAGCAATTCCTACTTTTTCGGCAAGTTCAGATTGTTTCCAGTTATTTTTCAAACGCAATTCTTGAATTCTTTTACCAAATTTTTTCTTTAGTTCCATAATAACCTCTTTTACATATTAGAGGTTATTATAAAATTTATAAACTCATTGAAAGGTTATTTATATTGACTATATTCTTATTATAATGTAATATAAATAACGTTATATGTTATTTATATTAAAAGAAATAGTGTTTTAAGGTAATTAGGACTGAATTATGTATAAGAAAAAGATATTAATTGATTTAGATGGTGTTTTAAATGAGTATGGTAAAGAAAAGTTTGAAGAAGATTATATTCCTGATATAAAATCAGGTGCTGTTGATTTTGTAAAAGAATTGGCAGCTTTTTCGGAGTTATATTTATTTACATCTAGGAATCTTTTATTGGCTTCTAAATGGCTTATTAATAATAAATTAGACGAATATTTTAAGGATGTAACAAATATTAAAATACCTTCTTTTTTGTATATTGATGATAGAACTATTTGTTTCAAAGGGGATTATAATAAAACCTTAAAAGAAATAAGAGAGTTTAAAGTTTATTGGAAATCTTAGTATTGAGATTTTTATGAAATAATACCTTCTTTGATTAATTGTTCTTTGATTTCTTTTTTAGTTTGGAATTCACTTCCACCTTTGTCAGTAAGTCTTTTAATAAGCATTGCAGCAGGTGTTAATACTCCTAATGCTAATATACAAGAGGCAATATTTGTTCTTATTGAACTTCTTTTTAGCTTTCTTACTCCATCAAAGAATTTATCGGAATTTTCTCCTTTTGCTAAGGCTCTTTTATATTGTTTATATAATTCGTTTACATTCTCTTTAAGTCCTTCAATGTCTTTTAAGTCAATAAAAGCTCTTGTATCGATTTTATCGGTTTTTTCAAACGTTTTTATTAAATCTGATTGTTTTGCAAACTTAACTATTTGGTTTTCAGGGTTTTTATGTAAAAATTCGTATAAATTTATATTAGAAGTGTTTGCCTTGTTAAATTCTGCAAGACTTTTTTCAATTGAAGAACTTTCGAATGCTTTTTTTAATTCTTCACTTTCAATAACTCTTGAATCTAAAGAAATAGATTTATCATGTTTTTTCTTTGCAGCTTTTTCCATTAATTCTTGAATTTTACCACCGGCATAGTATAAGAAGCATAAACAAGAGCCTTCTTTAATCGCATAACCCACAAATTCTTGAGGCGATCTTGAATCAGTAAGTCTTTCTGTAGTGATAAATCCGTCCATTAAGTACATGTTTTTAACAGGAGAAAAAGCTAAATCTTCAACAGCTTTACCTAAACCTTTAAAAGATGGATTTGATTGTTTGTTTAAATCTTGTTTTTTCTTTTCATTATATTCTTTTATTAAATTTTTTCTAATTTTATTTTCGGTATATTTTTGCTTAAGTCTAGTTAATCCAAAATAAGTAGCAGCTGCTAGAACTGTAGACACTGCAAATTTTCCCATCGCAAGTTTTTTAAATAATTTTGAATTTTTTTCGGCTTTTATGAGATTATCTTTAACTTCTTGAGTAGGTGCATATTCTTTTGCTTTTTGATAAATTTCCATGTCTTTGAAATTTCTAGGATCAATTTTTGAATCTAAGTTGAAAGATTTAAAAATAGTTTTATCAAATATCCATTTATAAGCTGGAATTCCACCAAGCCAAAGAGCTTCTGTACCAAATTCATCAATAAATCTGTCAACCCCCTCTTCTTTACCCGTTGCATAAGAACCGGCTGTCATACCGATACAGCTTGATGCATCTTTAACGGCTAGTGGAACTAGTGAGTTAGGGTTTCCTAATGTGGAATAAATTTTCGCTATATTTATCGGCATAGGACTACAGCCCCCACTTCAAATTTTTTAGTTTTTTAGATTTTTTGTTCATACTACACTACCTGCCTTTCTTTTAAGTACTGAAAATATAAAAAATTGCTAATTTATTAAGAAATTTTTACAAAAAAAGACTCCTTCAATTTAGAAGGAGCCTTTTTATTATTTTAAAGTTTCTTATCCAACCAACTCAGTGTCATCAGATTCAGAAGCTTTAACCATTATAGCGTGTTCTACAGGATTTTCTTTTTTGTAAGAACTATCGCTAATAGGCTCCTCAAATCCGAATTCGTCTCGGGCTTTTTTCATCTGAGTTTCATCTACTAATTTTTTTGCAAGCTCAGCAATTTCATAAACTAATTTATAACGATTTTCACTGTTTTCGTTTAATTCCCAAGCTACTTTAATTATTTGATCCATTTTTTACCTCATATTATCTATTTTATTTGATTGTATAACACACAAAAATATTTGTAAAGTTTTACAAATGTTTACAAAATAGCAATTATTTTAAAGTTAAATACTTTGTATATACATACAAGAGAAAAAGGAGAGAATATATGACAGTTGGTGGATCTTTAAAAGTTCAAGAAGTAAAATCAGGTACACAAGGTAGTTTTTCAGTTAAATTTTCAAGAAATACAGAGATTACAAATTTTCATAAGCGTGAAATGGGCGAAGTCGGTGATGTAAAAGCTACTATAAAAGGAGGTCAGGCTAAGACTCAACAAGTTTTTCCAAGTGGTTTGAGTGGTGACTTAGCAACTTTAGATCTTGGAACTAAAAGATATGCGATATTTGATAAATTAAGAACATTGGATGGTAATCCTAATGACGTTAGTGATAAAGATTTGCTAGCTGCAAAGAAATTAAAAGGTTTTGCAGGAGTAATGGATGTTAAAATTGATGCAAATGCAGGGATAACAACAATATATTGTGATGACGGAGCTGTTTTAAAATTTGATGTAGAAACAGATGCAGAAAAGTCTGTTAGACGAAAACAAGAACAAGTTGATGCAAAAGCACAAGAAGAATTAAAACAGCAAAAAATGGCTGAAAAAGCTCGTAAAGAGGTAGAATTAAAAGAACATTGTAAATCAGATTTTGAAAAATTAATGGAAACTGTTATTGGATGGTTTAATTAATCCATTAAAGTAGTCATAAGTATAGGATCGCCATCTGTTGCAAGAACTGTATGTTCAAAGTGAGCAGATGGCATTCCATCTTTAGTAACGACAGTCCATTCATCATCTAAGACTTCTACATCATCACCGCCTAAATTAAGCATAGGCTCAATAGCGATTACCATGCCTGACTTTATAGGAGTTTTATCACCAACTCTGTAGTTGAATAAAAACGGATCTTCATGCATAGAATGTCCTACTCCGTGTCCGCCGTATCTGCGTACGATTCCGAGTTTTTCACGATTTGCGACATCTTCAATGGCTCCGGATATATCATCTAAAACATTACCGGCTCTCATTTTAGCAATCCCAGCCATAAGAGATTCTTCGGTTACACGCATTAAGCGTTTTTTCTCATCTGAAATTTCTCCTACAGCATAAGACCAAGCACTATCTCCAACCATACCTCCGTATGTAGCACCAACATCAATTGCGATTATGTCGCCTTCTTTTAGAATAACGTTTTCTGATGGAATTCCGTGGACAATTTGTTCATTAATCGAAGTGCAAATAGAAGCCGGAAAACCTGCATAACCTAAAAATGTAGGGATAGCTTTGTTTTCTTTAATTATTTTCATTGCAATGTTATCAAGTTCTTTTGTAGAAATACCCGGTTCTACAACCTTTTTCATTTCTTGATGAACTAAAGCAACAATATGTCCGGCATGTCGCATTCTTTTTATTTCGTCTCTAGATTTTCGATTAATCATATTATCCTCATTTCCTTTTTTATATATTATGTCTAACAGGAAAGTTTTTCAACATGATATTTAGGGGGTAAATTTAAAAACACAAATAAAAAACACATAAAATTAAACAACTTAAAAAATTTTGTTGACAATGAAAATTGATTTGATATTATAATAAATGTCGATAGGAACTAGCCCCCATCGTCTAGAGGCCTAGGACAACACCCTTTCACGGTGTAGACAGCGATTCGAATTCGCTTGGGGGTACCATTTAAAAAAAGAAGCCAATTAGAGGCTTCTTTTTTTATGCTCTGTTATATTTTAGCTAAATATGTTATAATGAATAGGTCAAAGAGTTATTTTATCATAGGAGATTTTTATGCCTGTTATTTCCAGATCTATATATGTTTTAGCATTTTTTGATACGTTGATTATTGCGTTTATTACATTATTTACTTTTTGTAGTTTTACTAATTCTTTGACTCAATTGTTTTTAATAACTTTTTTAGTTTTATTTATACTTACTTTTGTTTTGTATACTAAAAAGTTTTATGATATTAGGAAATATTCTTTTAAAGATATTTATTACCTTTTTGAAGGAGTTTCTGTTGCAACTGTTATTACTGCGATACCTTTATATTTTCTAGGTTTTAATATTGTTGCATTTATTCTATTAGCTGTTAATACTATTTTGATTTTTACGGGTTTACTGCTTTTTAGACTGGCTTTTCAATTTTTTAATTCTTATTGTAAATCAACTAAAAATGTTTTAATTGTAGGTGCAGGTCAGGATGGAAAGTTGATTGCAGAAGAAATTCAATCTCGTCCGGAGTTGGGTATGAAAGTTGTTGGATTCTTGGATGATAATATGAACACTATTGAAGATGAAGACTCTACAATTCCAATTCTTGGGCTTACTTGTGATTCTGAAGCTGTTATAAAAGATAATAATGTTAAAATTGTAATTGTCGCTGTAAAATCTAGAATGGATGCGGAAATTCTTACTGATTTAGTAAAAGGCATTCCACTTGAAGTTAAAGTTTGGAGAATGCCTAAATTTTATGAAAAAATTACTAGTAAATATCTAGTATCAAAAATGACAGTAAACTGGCTTTTTTATGATTGCACTAAGAAAAAAGCTATTTTATATGCTCATCTAAAACGTTTGTGTGATATTATTTCTTCAATTTTAATTATGTTAGTAACGTTACCTATTTCAATTATTGCGATGATTGGTATTAAGCTTTCAGATTTAGGGCCTGTTTTTTATTTCCAAACAAGAATTGGAAAATTTGGTAAACCTTTTAAGATGATTAAATTTAGGACAATGTATCAAGATAAAGTTGAAGATAATTTTGATGATGATTTAAATGAAGTACAAGATGATGATAAAAGAATAATGCCGTTCTGCAGAATTCTTAGGAAATTTCATATTGATGAATTGCCTCAAATGATTAATGTTTTAAGAGGTGAAATGAGTATAATAGGTCCAAGACCTGTTAGAGAAGAAGTCTATTATGAAAACAAAGAACGTGTACCTTTTTGGGAATGCAGAAATTGGGTTCGCCCAGGATGGTGCGGTTGGCAACAAGTTAATGTTTGTGACCCAACTGCAGAAGACAGACTTAAATATGATCTTTATTATATAAGACATCGTAAGCTTTTATGGGAATTTGCAATTCTTGTTCAATATTTTGCAAAAGTTATTACTGGCCGATGTAAATAAATTTATGTTTTTGGTATAATTTATTTTGAAGAAGGGGAATTTGAGGATGTATTTTATCCCCTTTTAAGGAGAAATTATGCTAGAACTATTGAAAAAGAGTGCAATAGAACAAAGCAAAGCACTTAAAAATAAGGAAATTTCTGCAGTAGAGCTTACAAAAGCTTCAATTGACAGAATTAAATCTATTGATGAAAAACTCGGTGCTTTCAATTCTTTAACTGAAGAAACAGCTTTGGAAACTGCTAAGAAAGTTGATGAAAAAATCGCTAAAGGTGAAGAATTACCTCTTCTTGCAGGGGTTCCTCTTGCTTTAAAAGATAATATGAATTTAATTGGCTCTAAAACCACAGCTTCAAGTAAAATTTTAGAGAATTTTGTATCACCATATAATGCTACAGCTACACAAAAACTTTTGGATAATTTAATTCCGATTGTTGGTAAAGCGAACTTAGATGAATTTGCAATGGGTTCTTCTAATGAAAATTCAGCATTTAAAAAGGTTCATAATCCTTGGAATTTAAATAAGGTTCCCGGTGGTTCTTCCGGCGGCTCTGCTGCATCTGTTGCTGCTTGTGAAGCTACCTTAGCTCTTGGTTCAGATACTGGCGGAAGTATCAGATTACCTGCAAGTTTTTGCGGTATTGTTGGTATGAAACCTACATATGGTATTGTATCAAGATATGGTCTTATTGCTTTTGCCTCATCTCTTGACCAGATTGGTCCTTTTGCAAGAACTGTTGAAGATGCTGCGGCTCTTTTAGAAGTAATTGCAGGATATGATTATCATGACTCTACTTCTTTAAACAGACCTGTAGAAAATTATAGAGCCGGACTTAATAATGATATCAAAGGTATGAAAATCGGAGTTGTTAAAGAGCTTATTTCAGAAGGTCTTGCTCCTGATGTACAGAAAGCAATGCAAGCTGCAATTGATACTTATAAATCTTTAGGTGCTGAAATTGTTGAAATTTCTTTACCTAATTTAAAACACTCAATTGGTATTTATTATATTCTTGCAACTGCAGAATGTAGTTCTAATTTGGCTAGATTTGACGGTGTAAGATACGGTCATAGAACTGCTAATGCAAATAATTTGCTTGAAATGTATTGTAAAACTCGTGCGGAAGGTTTTGGACCGGAAGTTAAACGTCGTATAATGCTTGGAACATATGCCTTATCATCTGGGTATTATGATGCTTATTATAAAAAAGCTCTTCAAATGAGAAGAGTTGTAACAGAGGACTTCTTAAAAGCATTTGCTCAAGTTGATGCTCTTATTTCTCCAACTTGTCCAAATACCGCTTTTGATTTAGGAGCTAAGACAGAAGACCCTCTTGCTATGTATTTAACTGATATTGCTACTATTTCTGCTAATTTAGCCGGAATTCCTGCAATTTCTGTTCCAGCAGGGTTCGATACGGATGGTATGCCTATTGGGCTTCAAATTATGACACCGCAGTTGACTGAATCTAAGTTGTTTAATATTGCTTATAAGTTTGAACAACAGCATGATTATTATAAACAACTGGCTAATATTTAATTCTAAAAGTAAATAATAAAAACTCCCTGATATAGGGAGTTTTTATTTTATCTTAAAAAGACATTTTTATATTTCGTAAAAATTAGTCAATATCATAATTTAGCATAGAAATTACTTTAATTCCTTCTGCTTCAATTTTTTCTCTGCCTTTAAGAGGATCCAGTTCTATAATGAAAGCTGACGCAACTACTTCTGCACCTACTCTTTTTACCAATTTACATGCCGCAACTGCAGTTCCGCCTGTTGCTAATAAATCATCTATTACAATGACTCTATCTCCTGATTTTAGAGCATCAGCATGCATTTCAATTGTGTCTGTTCCGTATTCTAATGAATAAGATTCTTTTATTGTTTCAGCAGGAAGTTTGTTAGGCTTTCTTATAGGAATAAAACCAGCGTTTAATTTGTAAGCAAGTGCTGCTCCAAAAATAAATCCTCTAGATTCAACACCTGCAACATAATCAATGTTTTCATTTTTGAATTTTTCATATAAAAATTCAATCATATATTCCATTGCTTTAGCATCTTTAGTTGCTGTAGTAATATCTAGAAACATAATTCCTTTCTTAGGAAAATTAGGAACTGTTCTTACATGACTTCTTACATAATCAAATTTATCTTTTTCTAACATAGCTATTTATACCTCTTGTAATTCTTTTTCTTGCTTGCATTCTTCTTCAAGAATTAAACCGTGTGCAGTTTTACCCCAGTTTAAATCCTTCTTGCAGAATAATATTTTACCACAAATAAATAATTCCATTGGGAACCAAATTATTAAGAAATATATTGTGGTTTCAAAAGCTTCAATTAAAGCCTTCATTCTTGGGTATCCGGCATATTTCCTTAAACTGTATCTTATTGCGAATAAAAATCCAAATCCTACAACTATTGATACAATTAAAGAAGACCATAAAACATTATGTAAACTGTATGGATCTGTTTTATCCGTAAAGAATTTTATTATTCTAAAGAATACTTCCATCATAAACCATAATGGCATAATAAATTGTGTAATATATACGGCCATATCAAGCCTTGCTCTTAATGACATTTTTTTTGAAAACATTGCTTCGGCAAAGTATTCTAAATATCTTCTAATAGTACCTTCAAGCCATCTTCTTCTTTGTCTAAATAAAGGAAGAATATAAATTATACCTTCTTCATAAACGCAAGCTTCTTGACAATATCTTATATCCCACCCTTTTATATGCAATCTAGTAGACATGTCTAAATCGTCAGTAATCGTATAATTATTCCAACCATTGATATCGTCTAGAGCTGCTCTTTTTATTAATTCACCATTTCCTCTAAGTTCAACGGCTCCTTTAACAGCATCTCTTCCGGCTTGTAGATATGTGTCAAAAGTGTATTCATTATTCTGACATCTTGTTAGGAAATTATAATTGCTGTTTCGAATAATTTTTCTTGCTTGAACTGCTCCAACATCAGCTGGTTCCAAATTAGGGACTAGTTTTGATAAAAAATCAGGATCAACAGTCGCATCAGCATCAAAAACTAAAATTGCCTCTCCTTTGGCTAGTTTTAATGCGTCGTTTAAAACTGCGGATTTCCCGGGAAAAGCTCCTTGTTCTCTTATTAAAGCTTTGACTTTTGGGTATTGTTTTTCTAAATCTTTTATTACAGAGGCAGTATTATCTGTGCTTCTGTCGTCAATTACAATAACTTCAAAATTATTGTAATCCATTTTTAAGATGTTTTTTACCGTACAAGCAATGACATTTTCCTCATTATGTGCCGGAATCATTACTGTTACAAAAGGTTTGAATGCTTCATTAATAACTGGAGGGTGTTTTTTTAATTTTCTTTTTTGATACTTCATTGCGGCAATTGAATATAAGCCGTATATTACCATACACACACATAATATAACGAAACCTACGACTGTATTAACATGATTTTGAAAAATATATAAAAATACCCCCAAGCATGACAATATTACAAATAAAAGAATTCTTTCTCTCATAATCTCCCAAAAACCATCCTTTATAAGCTTTAACATCGTTTATGAATCATAGCCTATATCACGATTATATCAAAAACATTAACTTTTGTGGCGTTTTTCCTTTTTTTTTAAATTCAATGTTACATTTCTTAATAAATTTAATTAAAAAAAGCAATTTTCAAATAAGTAAATACTTTATATATACATAAGAGATATTTTAAGGAGTAAGAAGATGAATTTATTTATAAAAACTGAAGTAACAACAGAAGAAATGAATTCAATAAAAGACTTTTTTGCAGAGTTTGATAAAGAAGTCGAAACAGTAACTCCGGAGGAAGCAAGTAAAGAAACTTCTGTTACAAAATATATCTCTTCATTAGTAACATCTTGTTATCAAAAATCAGTTGAGGATATTGCAAATACAAAAATTGGTAATAAAGTAGTTAGAAAAAGAAATTTACAACAAGTAATGAGAGAATCATTTTTCTATGGTTCAAACAGATTTGGAAATAATTTTATAGCATAAAACACATCTCTTATATAAATTTACTTATATCTTACATCTTACAAAAATTTTTAGTCCCGATTAGGGACTTTTTTTTGTATGTATTTTCTTTTTAGTGAGTTAAATGTGTATATTTTAAAATTGTTTTTATTTATAACAATTTTAATTGAATTATTAGTATCAGTTCTAAAAATTTGTGTATTTTTAAGAATATTTAATGTATAAATGGAAGGATGTCCAAATTTGTTTTCTCCTACTGAGATTATGGATATTTGTGGATTAAGATATTGAATTAATGACTTATTGATACTACCTAAGGCTCCGTGATGACCAACTTTTAAAATTGTAATATTTTGTGGTAAGTCTGTTTTTATTTCTTTTAGCGTTTTTATTCCGGCATCACCTGTAAACAGCATTTTAAACTTATTATATTCTACTAATGTTATTATAGAAGATTCGTTATCATCATTTTCTTTTATGTTTTGTGTAATGTAGTTTGTAATTTTTACATTTGATTTATCATAAATTTTTTGCTTGTTACTTGTTAAAACAAGTTTAGATTTTTGATTTTTATAAAGAAATTTGGCTTCTTTTGAATTATGACTAAACGAGTTTATATAAATATTTTTAACGTTCAAATTGTTTACAATATCTATAATTCCTCCAGAATGATCATTGTCAAAATGTGTTAAGATAATACCTTCGATATTTTTAATGCCATTATCTTTTAGGTATTTTAAAATTACAATTTCAGCTTGAGATTTTCCCCCATTGTAGCCGCGTTTTCCTGTATCGATTAAGAAATATTCATTTTTGGGAGTTTTTATTAAGAAAGAGTCTGCGTTTCCTACATCAAAAGTGATAATTTCTAAATCTGAATTTTTTATGGGAATTATTGATATTAATAATATTGTTGTAAGTATTAAAACAATGTTTTTTATTTTGTGTAGGTATTTTTCACGTATTTCGCTATTCATAAGTAGAGTTAGGGAACTCAGAATAAGGTAGTATAAAATTAGTTGGAAAATAGAAGGGTGTGAGGTTTGTGTAATTGAATTTGGTAGATTTCCCCAAAAGTTTGAAATATTTATAATTAGTGTAAGTAACGGATTTAATAGATAGTCACACAAATTAAATAAAGTATTCGGAATAATAAAACCAAGTAATGAACTTATAAAACCTATGAAACTAACTATCGATAGTACAGGTACGCTGAAGATATTGGCAAAAACAGAGTAAACACTAATATTATTAAAGTAAAAAATTTGTAATGGTATAACCCAAAGTTGTGCTATTATTGGAACTGTTATCGTTCCAATAATCCAGCTTATTATTTTATTTTTGAATTTATTCAAGAACGGTGCAGAAAGTAACAGTCCAAATGTTACTAAAAACGATAGTTGAAAACCTACATCATTAAGATACATTGGATTGTATATTAACATTAAAAAAGCAACAAAAGAAAGTAGTGCTATACTATGAGTATCTCTGTCAATTAGTTTTCCAATTAAAACAAAAATCAGCATAAGAGTCGCTCTAACGACTGAGGGTCCAAGGCCTGTCATTAGTGAATACGTTATTACCATTAGTATACAAAAGGATATATTTAATTTATAGTTTATCTTAAATAAAGATAAAAAATAGTAAAAGAATGAGAATATAAAAGCAACATTCATACCAGATGCCGCAAGTATATGAAGTAAACCGGAATTTGTAAAAGAATTTTTTATATTTTCAGGCGGAGTAATTGCATCATCTCCAAAAACTATACCACCTAATAGTTCTAAGTTAGGAGTTTTTATAATTTTTGAGTGTTTTGTTATAATTTCTTCTCTATATTTATTTATAAATTGAAGAGTTTTTTCATAGAAAGTTTTTGAATGATTAATTTTTGAGATGCAGTTATTTTCTTTTCCGTAAAATACAGAGTATGAATTAAAATTTCTTAAGTAGTTCCCATAATCAAATTGAGAAGGGTTACCTGCTTTAAAAGGCGTAGAAAGTATCCCTTCGATTTTATAAGTATCATATATTTTAAGTTTTTTATAACAATTGGTTAGTGTGACAAAAGTTTTTTCATCTTTTAATTCTAAAGTTCTGTTATCGTATTTTATTTTATTAACTAAAAAGAAAAATTTTTGTTTATTGTAATCTTTATTTTGTGGTATGGATATTATTTGTCCTTGTATTGAAGTTTTTTTAGGGGCAATATTAAGTAATATATCTGTATCTTTTAATTTTAGTGAAATATTGAAAATTCCAAAGTAAAAAATTAAATTACAAATAATCAAATATTTTGGAGAAAAAATATTTTTAGAAATTGCTAAAATTGAAAAGAATAAAATTAAAGAAGTTGCAAAAATTTGGAAATTATATAGCACTGAAATCAATGCAAAAATATAAAATCCGACAATAAGCAACATTAAGCAGTTCTTATTTTTAAGATATTCCATTATAAAAGAGCCTATTATAATTCAGAGCGTTCAATTTCTTGTTTTGTTGTAAATTTAACGATATCACCTTCCTGAATATCATTAAATTTAACAAAAGAAAGTCCGCATTCAAAACCTTGAGCAACTTCTTTAACATCATCTTTAAATCGTTTAAGTTGATCAATAGCACCTTTAAAGATTTCTTTTCCATCTCTGTAAATAGTTGCAGTGTCGTTTCTATTGATTTTCCCTTCTGTAACGTAGCAGCCGGCAATTTTTTGAATTTTTCCAATGGTAAATATTTGTCTGATTTCAACCTCACCTGTTGTAACTTCTTTAATTTCAGGAGAGAGAAGTGATACCATCGTTTTTTCAATATCTTCAAGTATTTGATAAATTATATCGTATTTTTTTATTGTAACACCTTCTCGTTCAGCTGCTGCAAGAGCATTTGCATCTTCTTTTACTGTGAATCCGAGAATTAAAGCGTTAGAAGCTGAAGCTAACATAACATCTGCTTCAGATATGTCACCGACTCCGACGTGAATAATTTTTGTATCAATTTCTTTTGACTCAAAGTGAGCAATAGCCTGTGCAACGGCTTCTGCAGAGCCGTGCGTGTTTGCTTTTATAATTAAGTTTAATTGAGTTGCACCGTCTTCTGCTCCGGATTCTCTTCTCATATGAGCAGGCAGCATTGCATCTAAACGCTTGTTACGTTCTTTTTCTTTGCGTTTATCAACTATAGCTTTCATTTCTTTTTCATTTTTAACAACTTCGAAATAATCTCCGGCATTAGGTACTTCTGTTAAACCTAAAATTTCAACAGGAGTTGAAGGTTCTGCTTTTTGAATTCTTTCTCCTGAATCTGATAATAATGCTCTTACTCTACCACAAGCAGTTCCCACAACAATACAATTACCTGTTCTTAAAGTTCCGTTTTGAACCAATAATGTAGCAACCGGACCTTTTCCTTTATCTAAGTTTGCTTCTATAACAACTCCGGAAGCTTCCGCTTTAGGATTTGCTTTTAAATCTTGAATATCTGCAACTAGTAGAATATATTCAAGTAATTCATCAATACCAGTTCCTTGTAAAGCTGAAACTTTTACTGTTATAGTATCACCGCCCCAAGCTTCAGGAACCAAACCGTGTTCCGTAAGTTGCTGTAATACTTTATCAGGATTTGCACTTGGTTTGTCGCATTTGTTTACTGCAACAATTATTGGAACATCAGCTGCTTTTGCGTGGTTAATCGCTTCTATTGTTTGTGGCATTATGCCATCATCTGCCGCAACAACAAGAATTGCAATGTCTGTTGCTTTAGCTCCTCTAGCTCTCATTTCTGTGAAAGCTTCGTGACCAGGAGTATCTACAAATACTATTTTCTTTTCGTGTTTGTTATCAAGATAAACTGTATATGCACCAATTGATTGAGTAATGCCCCCAACTTCTGTCGCAACAATTTTATGTTTTGAAGCTCGAATACTATCCAATAAAGTTGTTTTACCGTGGTCAACGTGTCCCATTATACTTACAACAGGAGCTCGTCTTTTAAGTAATTTTTTATCAACTTCACTTAGAGCTTTTTGTTTTTGCTCTTTTTCCATTTCTTCTTCGATATATGCATCTATATCTTCTTCTAATACTTCTAAATTATATTCTGCACAGACTTTTTTTATTGTTTCAACATCTATTAGTTGATTAACTGTTGCCATAATACCTTGAAACATTAAAAATTTTACTATTTCAGCCGGTGTCTTATGTATTTTATCAGCGAGTTCGCTTATGGTCATGGCAGAATTAACAACTATTTGTTTGATTTCTTCAATTGATTCTTCTTTATGAGATTTCTTTTTATGTTTTTGAGCAGCAGCTTTTTCTAAAGAAATCATTTCTTGATCTTCTTTTTTAGAATTAAAATCTTTATCTTTTTTTCTTTGATCATTCTTTTTTTTGTTTGAGGGGCTATTTTTTCCTTCATAAATCTCTTGAGGTATTATTCGTCTCTCTACTAATTTTTTTTCTTGATTAGGTTTTGCAAAATTTTTCTTTTCAGAAGGTGATTTCTCTGGTTTTTCTTCTGATTTTTTTATAGGCTTTTGAGGAGCTTTTCTCACAATTTCTATTCTGGATTGGTTTTTAGGATATTCTATTTTTGTGCGTTCAACTCGGATAATAGGTTTTTCTTGGACTTTTTTTATTTCTTTTTTTTCTTCAATTTTTTCTTCAGGAATATTTTTATTTTTAGTTTCAAATTTTTCATTATTATCAGAATTATTTTCTTCAACAGTTTTAGCTTTTTTTACAACAAAAGCCTTTGGTTTAGTTGAAGATTTTTTAGGTAATATACCCAAAGATTCTTTTAATTTTTTTATTTGAGTAGGTGTAACAGTATTAGAATGCGATTTTACGATTATCGATATTTCTGCAAATTTTTCAATTACTTCTTTACTTGTCATTCCAAGTTCTTTTGCTAATTCACTAACTCTTATACTGTCCATCTAATATTCCTTTCAAGTCCTCAGAGGTTTTTAGTACTCTGTTTAATTTATTTTTTTTTAATGCTGCTTCGATACAATTTTGATTATAACAAAGATATGCAGATCTGCCAAATGTTTTAGAATCAGGGTTTATTATTATCTTTCCGTCTTTGTGATTTTTTGTAATTTTAATAAGTTTATTTCGTTCTATTAATTTATTACATCCAACACATTTTCGAAGCATTTTTTCTCCAATTTTAAATCTGTGCAAGTTTTTCTAACTTAATTTTTTGATCATATTCAATCAATAAATTAATTAGCTCATCAAGATCTCCATCAATTACCGTCCAAACATTTAAGTTTTGTCCGATTCTGTGGTCAGTAAGTCTTCCTTGTGGGAAATTATAAGTTCTGATTCTTTCAGACCGGTCTCCTGTACCAACTTGTGAACGTCTTAAATCTGTTATTTCTTGCATCTGTTTTTGAACTTCCATATCATAAAGTTTTGCTTTCAAAATTTGTAAAGCTCTTTCTTTGTTTTGGAGTTGAGAACGCTCTTCTGTACAGAAAATCATAATACCTGTTGGTTTGTGGAATACACGAGCTGCAGTTTCAACTTTGTTAACGTTTTGGCCGCCTGCACCGCCTGAACGGGCTGTTGTGATTTCGATATCGTTCATATTCAATTCTACTTCAACATCGTCAACTTCAGGCATTACTGCAACTGTTGCAGTTGATGTATGAACTCGGCCTTGAGATTCTGTAGCAGGAACTCTTTGTACACGGTGAACTCCGGATTCGTATTTAAGTCTTGAATAGATGCTATCACCTTTCATTGAAATAATAACTTCTGAAACTCCGCCGGCTTCACATTCTGTTTTACTTAAAATTTGTGTTTGCCAACCCATTTTATCCGCGTATCTCATATACATTCTCATTAAGTCGCCTGCAAAAATATTTGCTTCGTCGCCTCCTGCACCTCCGCGGATTTCTAGCATAATATCTTTGTCATCCATTGGATCTCGTGGAAGTAAAAGAATTTTCATTCTTTCTTCATATTCAGGAAGTTTAGATTCGTTTTCTTCCATTTCAGTTTTTAAAAATTGTTTCATTTCTTCATCTTTTTCTTCGTGAATAAGTTGTTTTGCTTCTTCTATTGCATCAACAGCTTTTTTCCACGCATAATATAGTTCAACAGTTTCTTCCATAGATTTACGTTGTTTTGATAAATCTCTGAAAGTATTATAATCTTGTATAACCGCTGGATCAGATAATTTTTCGCCTAATTCTTTATATTTTTGTTCTATTTGAACTATTTTATCTAACATGTCTTTCATTTGAAATACCTCTTTTCATTAAGTATACTTCAAACAGATGAAAAGACAATTATGTGAAATTTTACAAGCTTGATTATTTCTTTGTTGTGTAATAGAATATGAAACATAAGATGAGGGTATAGTTGATATGAAAAAAGCTTTAATGATAGCATCTGTTTTGTTAGTTGCGGTTATTTCTACGGCTTGTATAAATAATATAGCAATTCAAGAACTTAATAATAAAGCTGCGGAATATATGGAAAAAGGTCAATATGAATTGGCAATGGAAAGATTGCAAGCAAGTTTAGAACTTGATAATACAATGTATGAAACGTATTATAATCTCGGCATTGCAGCTATGAATGCAAAAAAATATGAGCAATCAATAGAAGCTTTTAATAAAGTTATTGAATTAAAACCTGATAGTGTAAATGCATATTATTCTTTAGGTGTTGCTCAGTCAGATTATGCTGATGAAATTTTTGAACACGGTTCTAATGTAAGTGAAAATCAAGAAGATAGTGATAAAAATGTAGAGGTTTCTACTGAAGATAAGCAAAAGGCTTTGAACTTAAAAAAAGATGCTATTGATAATATGAAAAAGTATATAACAAAATTTCCGAGTGCGGATGATATGGATGTAGTTAATGGGCTGATAAAAGAAATGGAAGATTTTGTTAAGAAAAATTCTTAAAGGTAGTGTTATAGGATAATGTTTACATCGCCATCTCAGATTCTATGTACAATATTCGGCATAAAAATATATTTTTATGGTGTAATAATGGCTCTTGCAATTTCAATTGGAGTTTTAGTTTCTGATTTTATTGCTTATAAATATTACGATTTTAAGAAAGAAACGATAATAGATTTAGCTCCGTATTTGATAGTTTTTGGTATTTTAGGTGCAAGGTTTTATTATTGTGCTTTAAATTCTGATTTTTATTTAAGATTCCCAACAGAAATTTTAGCAATTCGCCATGGTGGAATTTCAATTCACGGTGCAATTATTGGAGGGATAGTTGGGCTTTTAATTTTTGCAAAAAGAAGAAATTTGGATTATAAAAAACTTTTAGATGTTACAGCTGTTGGTTTACCATTAGCACAAGCAATTGGAAGGTGGGGAAATTTTTTCAATTCAGAAGCGTTTGGTGGTCCATGTAATTTACCTTGGAAACTTTATATAGCACCTCAATATCGCCCGATACCTTTTCAGGAAGTGCAGTTTTTTCATCCGACTTTTCTTTATGAAAGCATGTTAGATTTTATTTTATTTATATTTTTGTTTTATTTAGCAAAGAAAAATTTTATAAAAAAAGATGGAAATTTGGCATTAATATATTTAATTTTATATTCAATTATAAGGATATTTGTGGAAAGTTTACGTATTGACAGTGTAAAATACGTTTTTGGGTTCCCGGTTGCAATATTTGTATCTATTTGTATAATTATTTTATCAACAATATTATTAATGTTTAGAAAAGGGGGAAGATATGAAATTAAATAAAAAACTTGCAGTAATATCAATTGTGTTAGCAGTGTTTTCTACTTTGGTAACGTTTGCAGCTCCACAGCCACAAAAGATAGCGGTTGTTGATATTCAAAAAGTTGTGGCATCATCTTCTCAAGTAAAGACATTGAAAGCTTCTCAAGAGGCTAAAAATAAAGAGTTAGCTAATTTTATAAAGAAGGCTCAAGCGGATGTGAATAAACAGACAGATGCAAATAAGAAAAAGTCAGTTGCCGCACAATATGAAAAACAACTTGTTGCAAAAAGAGAGGCTAATGCTAAAGATTATGCAAATAAGTTAAAAGCTATAGATACGAATATAACAGCCCAGATTGGTAAAAAAGCGACTGAAATGGGATATACAATGGTACTTCCAAAATCAGCGGTTATTTATGGTGGAGATGATATAACTGCAACGATATTACAGGTGATTAAATAGTTATGAAAGCTGTTTTGTATTATGGACCTCAAGATATAAAGTATGAAGATACAATGATAAAGCCTTTGGAAAAAGGTGAAATTCTTGTGAAAATAAAAGCTGCATTAACTTGTGGAACTGATGTTAAGACTTATAGACGAGGTCATCCTGTATTAATCAAAAATATTCCATCAGGTTTTGGGCATGAGTTTTCAGGGATTGTTGAAAAAGTTGCTGATGATGTTAAAAATGTTAAAGTTGGAGATAGAGTAGTTTGTGCAAATTCTGCTCCTTGTGGAGAATGTTTTTATTGTAAACGAGGAGAATATAATCTTTGTGAAAATTTAGATTTATTAAACGGGGCTTATGCTGAATATATAGTAGTTCCGGAAAGAATTGTAAAGAAAAATACCTTATTATTGCCGCCAAGTTTACCATATGAAAAAGCTGCATTTACGGAACCGTTGGCGAACGTTGTGCATGGCGTTGAAAGAACTGGTATAAAGCCTGGTCAAACTGTAGGTGTAATTGGTATTGGTCCAATTGGCTTGATGTTTGCAAGGTTATGTAAATTGAAAGGTGCAAGAGTCATTGTCGCAGGAAGAAATCCTTTGAAATTGAAATTAGCTGAAGAGTTCGCACAGGCAGATGAAATTGTTGATTTGAAGAAGTATTCTAATCCGGAAATTATATTCAGAGATTTTTCTGATGAAAAAAGAGGATTAGATGTTGCAATTGAATGTGTTGGTATGCCGGAAATTTGGGAATTGGTATTTTCTTGTGTAAGACCTGGTGGAACTGTTCATTTCTTTGGCGGATGTAAATCCGGTTCTAAAGTAAGCATAGATACTACAAAAATGCATTATGGTGATATTCGTTTAATGAGCGTTTTTCATCATACTCCAAAATATTTTAGACAGGCATTAGATTTGATAGCGACAGGTGATGTTGAGGTTGAAAAATTAATAACAGCAGAGCTTCCTCTTGAAAAAGTTGAATATGCTATGGAACAGCATATTGCAGGAAATGCTATTAAATTTTTAATCCGTCCGTAGATAGGGATAAAATAAAAAATTCTAAATTAACTACTTGATATATCAAGTAGTTTTTAGTATCATTGTAAAGCAGATTTTATAGACAAAAAGGGGATATCAAATGAGCGGACACTCAAAATGGTCAACAATTAAACATAAAAAAGCTAAAACAGATTCATTAAGAGCTGCAGAATTTCAAAAATTTTCAAGAGAAATTATTGTTGCTTCAAAATTGGGCGGTCCTGATCCGGCAGGAAACTTTAGATTAAGAACTGCAATAGAAAAAGCAAAAGCAGCCGGTCTTCCAAATGATAATATAAAAAGAGCTATTGAAAAAGGTGCCGGTTCCGGTTCACAAGAAAATTATGATGAAATGATTTATGAAGGTTATGCAGCAGGTGGTGTTGCCGTTGTAGTAGAAGCTATGACTGATAATAAAAATAGAACAGCAGGTGATGTAAGAAGTTATTTTTCAAAATTTAATGGAAATTTAGGTGAAACTGGTTGCGTAGGCTGGATGTTTGATAAAAAAGGTTGTATAACTTTTGAAAAAGAAGGTATTGATTTCGATGCTCTTTTTGAAGCTGCTATAAATCTTGATGCAGAAGATATAGTTGAAGAGGATGAAGAATATAAAGTTTATACCTCCGTTGCAGATCTTCAGACAATAACAGAAGGTTTAGAAAAACAAGGTTTTAAATCGAAAACTGCAGAGTTTACAAGAATACCTCAAAACACAATTGAAGTAACAGATGAAAAAACTGCAATAAATATAATGCGATTATTAGGCAGATTGGAAGAACATGATGATGTTCAAAATGTTTATGCAAATTTTGATATAGATGATGATTTAATGTCAAAAATCGAAAATTCGATTTAACAGACTAATGGTAAGGAGGAACGCTAATTATGATGAACATGATGAATATGATGAAACAAGCTCAAAATATTCAAAAGAAATTAAAAGAAACTCAAGATGAGCTTAATAAAATGGACATAACAGGTGAAGCTGGAAATGGTTCTGTAAAAGTTATTTGTGACGGAAAAGGTTTATTCAAATCAATAAAACTTTCTGCAGAAGCTATTAATCCTGAAAATCCTTCTTCTGTTTCAGAAGATACAATTGAAATGTTAGAAGATATAATAACAACAGCTATAAATCAAACTTCAGGAAAAGCTATTAAAGTTATGGAAGAAAAGATGAAGGCTGTAACAGGAGGCATTAGTATTCCTGGATTATTCTAATTTAGAAATTTGTTATTATGATTTATCCAAAAAGTATAGCAACACTAATAGAACAATTTCAGAAATTTCCATCCGTTGGTCCAAAATCGGCACAACGGATGGCTTTTCAGATTTTAAAAATGCCATTAAGTGAAGTTGAAAAATTTGCTAATGCTATTTTGGAAGCAAAAAAGAATTCTAAGACTTGTGAAATATGTTTTAACATTTCAACTCAAAGTCCTTGTGAAATTTGTTCTTCTAATTCAAGAAATCGATCTGTTATTTGTGTGGTAGCAGAAACAAAGGATTTAATTGCAATAGAAAAAACGAATGAATATAGAGGTTTGTATCATGTTCTTCAAGGTTTAATATCTCCAATGGATGGGATTGGTGCAGAAGATATAAGGATTAAGGAATTATTATCAAGATTAACAGATGAGAATGTTAAAGAAGTTATATTAGCACTATCACCTTCTGTTGAAGGAGAAGCTACAAGTTTGTATCTTACAAAGTTGATAAAACCTTTTGGTATAAAAATTTCAAGAATAGCTTTTGGTTTGCCTGTTGGAGCGGATTTGGAGTATGCAGATGAAGTAACTTTAGCAAGAGCTATTGAAGGAAGAAGAGAACTTTAGGGTTTAGTCTGTAAATAATTCAATATAAGCTTCTTTGTATTTTTGTATTTCTTTTTTTATTTCAGAAGTTAGATTTTGAATATTTACGTAGCAAGTTTTTGTTTGTTCAATGTATTTGTATTCTTCATCAGATAAATTCACTAAATTTTTATCTTTTAAAACGTAATCTATAAAATCGATGCTAGCCATCATACTGCTTTCTGCTTGTGCAAAGAACCAGCTGTTTTTAGTTAATTCATTTTCTATGTATTTTGTAAGTCTAATCATTGTTTACCTCAATTATTCCTATAGGAAACATTCGTCTATAATCTATCATTTATCATGAAAGAATGCAAGAAAAAGATATAAAAGCTGAAAAATTTGCTATTGTTTTAGGAGAGATTTTAAGAGAGTTAAGATCTGCTAGAAATAGTTCTACAATAAATAAATTAGCGAATGAATATGAGTTGAATAAGGGGACATTAAGTAAATTAGAACGAGGCAATAATAATTGCCAGTTTATAACATTATGGAAATTGTCTGAAGCATTAGGGATAAGGTGTTCAGATTTAGTAAAACTTTTAGAAGAAAGATTGGGAGAAGAGTTTACCCTTCTTGATGAATAGTTTTTGAGAGTTTTATAAAAAATTAAGGCTGTTTTTATTTTAATAGGTATTTTATATGACTTTTTGTGTAAAGAATTACATTTTGTTCTTTTACATTCTATTTTTATATAGAACCTGATGTTTTTAATAAATCTATTTTTTATTAAATAAGCAAAAATCATAATAATTTAAAAGTTTAATGTATTGAACGTGCGATATGATAATATCACTTATTATAAAATAATGCAAGAAAATAATTTAAAGACAGAAGAATTAGCAGATGTATTAGGTCAATTAATTAAAGATTTAAGACGTAATATTTCTCAAAGTTCGCTTGATAATTTAGCAATTTCGTTTGGGATAAGTAAAGGGTCTTTAAGTAATATAGAAAATGGTACAAATAATGTTAAGTTTGTAACATTATGGAAATTATCTGAAGCATTAGGGATAAGGTGTTCAGATTTAGTAAAACTTTTAGAAGAAAGATTGGGAGAAGAGTTTACCCTTCTTGATGATTAGATATTTAAATCTCTATGTGTTAATATTTGTAAAGTTTTTGGCAATTTTAGAGTTTTGTTATACTTTTATATATTAGGTGTGGACTGTATAAAAAAAGTAGGTGTTGTATGATTTTAGGAAACAATGTGGCTAGACTTTATGTCGGAAATCAATTCAAAAAGTACCCCCCACAAAAAGCTGTGGATGGAGTACTTAAAAGTCATTTGTTGATTGATAATAAGATTTTTGGAAAACAATCCGTTTCTTTGAGAGATTATTTCTTTCAATTAGCAGATGTTGCTAAGAAAAATTTTAAAGGGTTTTATTGCTAAAAATTGAAAGACTTTATCCCATAGTATTCAGCAGAGAATTCCAGATTTTCTTCAATTCTTAATAGTTGATTGTACTTGGCAATTCTTTCTGAACGGGAGATTGAGCCTGTTTTTATAAGTCCTGCGTTCGTACTTACTGCTAAGTCTGAAATAAAAGTGTCTTCAGTTTCTCCGGAGCGGTGAGAAATAATTGTTGCGTATCCGTTTTTTTGAGCGGTTAGGATTGTATCCATTGTTTCAGATAACGTTCCTATTTGGTTGGGTTTGATTAAAATAGCATTAGCTAAGTTTTTTTCAATCCCGTCTTGTAATCTTTTTACATTAGTAACAAATAGGTCATCTCCAACAAGTTGGCATTTTTTATCTAATCTTTCTGTTAAGTGTTGCCAGCCAAGAATATCATCTTGAGCCATTCCATCCTCAATTGAAATTATTGGATAATTTTCAACTAAATTTTCAAGATAATTTACCATTTCCTCTGATGTAAGCTTTTTATTTTCGCCCTTTAGATAATATTTACTCAAAGAACATACACCACCTGAGCATTCTCCCTCTTCATATAGCTCAGAAGCTGCAATATCTAAGGCAATCTTCACGTTATTAGTATTATATCCTGCTTTTTCTATTGCAGAAATTAAGATTTCAATAGCTTCTTTAGATGATGTATAGTCAGGAGCAAAACCTCCTTCATCTCCAACATTTGTAGAGAAACCTCTTTCAATAAGAATATGTTTTAAAGTATGGAAAATTTCAGCTCCCATTTTTAATGCTTCTGAGAAGTTATTTGCACCTACAGGAACAATCATAAATTCTTGAATATCAAGACAATTGTTAGAATGAACTCCCCCATTTAAGATATTCATCATCGGAGTAGGAAGAATTCTTGCGTTTATTCCTCCTAAATATTCATAAAGAGGTAAATTGTAATATTTAGAAGCCGCTCTTGCACAAGCAAGGGAAACTGCTAAGGTTGCATTTGCTCCAAGTGTTGATTTGTCAAAGCTTCCGTCAAGTTCTATCATTATGTTATCAATAACTTTTTGGTTAGTTACATCTTCTCCTAAAAGATTTGGTGTGATTGAAGAATTAATATTATCAACAGCTTTAAGAACACCTTTTCCAAAGTATTCTGTTTTAACGTTGTCACGTAGTTCTTTAGCTTCATAAATCCCCGTAGAAGCACCTGAAGGGACAGATGCTCTTGCAATAGTTCCGTCAATTAATTTAACTTCAGCTTCGACTGTGGGATTACCTCTAGAGTCAAGAATTTGTCTTGCTTTTATATCATCAATTTCGCACATTTTTATACTCCTTCTTTATATCGTTAGATTAATTAATAGGATAGATTTTTTCTATTAATCCGTTAGGTAAATTTTGCCTTTTTAGAATAAATGAATATAATATAGTTATGAAAAAGTTTTTGATAGTTTTGTTATTGATGAGTTTTGCCCTACCGTCTAATGCTTTTTTCTGGAATAAGAAAGATAAAGCTTTGGAAAAAGAATTGGAAGGTAAGGGATATGCAGGTACTTTGCCTAATATAGGAGAGAAAGTAGAAAAATCAAAAACAAAAGTAACAACTCCGATATTTGAATCTCAAGAAGGTTTTGATAATCCTGCAGATTTAAAGCCTGTACCTAAAGATAATCCTGCTTTTATAAATATAATTCAGAAAAAGGATAAGAATTCTCCGTTTGTTGATGACGCAACGGAGATTATTCCAATGTTGGAAAAACTTGTAGATTGTATAGAAGATAATGAAAATGTTCAGTTGTTTGTTACAAAAGCTAATTTATTATCATTAAATATTGATAATTTAGGGGAAAAGTATAAAGGAAAACCTGAAAGTTATTATGAATCTTTTAGAAAACTTCAAGATGTTAATCGATATGTGAAATCAATTTCATTATTAAGAAGAGAGGCAATAACATATCAAAGGTATTTAGCATATTCTGAAAGCGGTTCTATTTATAATCCTGAAAATATAGCACAGCAGCTTGAATATTTAAAAGATGAATTAAATGCTGTGATATTGATGTTACGTGAAGAATATTAACTGTCTGTTGACTTGTAATTTTATTTTAATCTGGTAGTTTTAGGATTGTCAGCCGACTATATGTTTACGTGCGTAGTAATGAGGTTTGTTTTTTGCTTGTAGTTATTCTTTTGAGGCTGACCTGTGATTTTATTTTATTCTGGTAGTTTTTAGGATTGTCAGCCGACCATATTTCTACGTGCGTAGTAATGAGGTTTGTTTTTTGCTTGTAGTTATTCTTTTGAGGCTGACCTGTGATTTTATTTTATTCTG
>CALVAM010000004.1 GCA_944325545.1 Candidatus Gastranaerophilales bacterium
CTGAACCAAGTTCAGGGTGACGTGTTAGTTGGTTTTTTATTCTGCTTTATCTAATTTATATTTTTCTATGTGTAAAGACTTTACTATCTTTTCGTCATTCCGAATTTATTTCGGAATCTTTCCAACTTTGAGTATAACGCCAAGCCTGTAAGACCCTGAACCAAGTTCAGGGTGACGTGTTAGTTGGTTTTTTATTCTGCTTTATCTAATTTATATTTTTCTATGTGTAAAGCCTCTATTATCTTTTAGTCATTCTGAATTTATTTCGCAATCTTTCCAACTTTGAGTATAACGCCAAGCCTGTAAGATGCTGAACCAAGTTCAGGGTGACGTGTTAATTAAAAGGAGAAGAGGATAAGTATAGGAGTTGAGAAGAAGTTAATAAATTTCTATTCACTCTTCACTCCTCACTCATCACTTTTTAAAACATCTATTCACTAGTCACCAGTCACTATTCACTAATTTTACTGAAAATGCCTTACCCTTTACCCATTTACCCCCTTACCCCTACCTTAGATTTTTTCTTTGTTGAGTCCTTCCACAATATTGATTTCAGGTTCAATATTTTCTAAGATTTCATTATCTAATCCTAAAGCCAGACGTTGACCTTTTTGGACTTTTCCTATTGCAGAGATTAAGAAATCAATTGTTGCTATTGAGTTTTTGGGCATTTCCAAAAACTCAAAATCTGCGTTTTTTAGCTCTTTAATATATTCATCCAAAATCAATTCCAGAGTTTTAAAGGTTTTATCATAGAATTTAATATGTTTTTGATTAACTGCATTTTTTAAGTCAATATCATTATTATTTTTTGACATATGTTTTCCTGTTATAAAATATATAAAAAAAAGACTGAGGGGAGGAGTAAAGTATATGATTACACAAAAGGAGTGTGTAGTGTGTCTTACGAGAGAGAAAGGTGAAACATTTACCCTCAGTCAGAGAAATAGTAAACTATAAGGATTTAATTAGTTCTTTGTTACCATAAAAATCACAAGCATATTGATTAATTTTGTTATTTTTATAGACTTTATTAATTCCATAAACCCAACCAAAAGGTTTAGTTTTAAAACTTTGATAATTCAGTTCTCGCATAGAATAATTTATTTCATCTTTATGTTTTAGAACTAAATCATTAGCTTGAATACCAGCAAGATTAATTTTTTCATATTTGCCATCGAAACGCCATTGTATTAATTCCGCAACAGGTTTAGAACAAATAGGACAAAACCCGATTGAGAGTTTTCTCGAAGAATATAATTCATTATCATTTAGAAAATAAATATCATCAGCTTTAAAACTACAACAATGACGCATAGCTCCTCCATAACAAATTTATCTGTTTTAAATACAGATATTTAAGGTAATAGTAATCTCTGATACTTTTAAAAGATTTATCCTACGCAGCTTTTAGCTTTGTTTCAAAATCAAGTACAAGATTATATTACACTATTTTCAAAATTGACCTAAAGATTGTAAAGAGATTTTTACATCTAAACCTAGAACCTTGTATTTATGGTATTTTTAAAATATAAAGATTTAATATAAGGAGAGAAAAATATGAAAGCAATAGTATTTGATAAAGAATTAAAACTTGATAATAATTACCCAAAACCAGTTCCAAAAGAGGGTGAAGCATTAATAAGGGTAACTCTTGCAGGGATTTGTAATACTGATTATGAAATTACTAAAGGGTATATGGGTTATGTTGGAGTTTTAGGTCATGAATTTGTTGGTGTTGTTGAAGATGTCAATGGAGAGGATAAATCTTTAATTGGAAAAAGAGTTGTTGCAGAAATAAGTTATGGTTGTGATGATCCTAATTGTGAATGGTGTGCAAAAAAGAATTATCGTCATTGTCCAAATCGTCACACATTGGGTATATGGAGAAAAGATGGTTGTATGGCAGAATATATGACAATGCCTACAAAAGTTTTATTTGAAATACCTGATAATGTTTCTGATGAACAAGCAGTTTTTGTAGAACCTCTTGCTGCAGCATGTGAAATAACAGAACAATTACACATTGAACCTACTCAAAAAGTTTTGGTTTTAGGTGATGGAAAATTAGGACTTACAACAGCTTTAACATTAAATGCTCAAAATTTTGATGTATTATTGGTTGGGAAACATCAAAATAAATTAGATATTGCCTCCGCTCAAGGTGTAAAAACTCAGCTTCTTGATGAATTTATTCCTCAAAAAATATATGATGTTGTTGTAGAAGCAACAGGAACAGCCTCAGGGTTTGAAACTTCTATGGCACTAACTAAGCCAAGAGGTGTTTTGGTTCTAAAAAGTACCGTAGCTTCAGGCAAAGAGCTTAATCTTGCACCTATTGTAATTGATGAAATAACAGTTTTAGGTTCTCGCTGCGGTCAATTTGGTCCGGCAATAAGATTATTAAAGAATCACAGAATTGATTTTAAACCATTTATAACAAAAACTTATTCAATAGATGAGGCTATAGAAGCTTTTGAAGCTAATAAATCAAAAGAAAGTTTGAAGATATTAATAAAGATATAGTGGTTGAATAAAAAGGGGCTCGGTTTTATAAACCGAGCCCCTTTTTGAATTAAGCTAAAATATTTTTTAATAAATGATGTATATAATACGCATAAACAATCCCAAAAATTGCACCTACAAAAACTTGCATAGGAGTGTGTCCGAGAAGTTCTTTTAATTTTCCACCTGCTTCTTGCAAATCTTGTTTATATAAATCCATAATAATTTTATTCAAGCAAGCGGCTTGTTTCCCCGCAGCACGTCTAACACCTGCCGCATCATACATTACAATAAACGCATAGCCTAGAGCAATAGCAAATTCTATAGAATGAAAACCTTGTATTAATCCTACAGTGGTAGAAAGTCCCATAACACCAGCTGAATGAGAACTTGGCATTCCGCCTGTAGTTGTAAATAATCTTAAATCTAAATTTCTTTTTATTATTAAATGAAGAGTACATTTAATAAACTGAGCTAAAATTATCCCTGAAAACGCAATAAAAATAACTTCATAACCTGTGTTGTAAACTTGAGATAAATTCATTAAACACTCCCTATTCTATTACTTATTTTATCCAATATTTCCCTAAAGATTTTAGAATCATAATTATCTATTATATCATAACATTCTTGTATTAAATTTTTAAATTTTTGTTTAGCATTTTTAAGCCCGTATAAAGAAATATAAGTGAGTTTTCCGCTATTTTTATCTTTACCGACAGTTTTTCCTAATTCTTCAAAAGAAGAAATTTCATCCATAATATCATCATAAATTTGAAAAGCTAAACCAAATTTTTTCGCAAAATCATCAAATTTTTCAATAACTTCTTCAGAAGCATCAGCAATAATAGCTCCTGTTCTTAATGCAAGTCTAAAAAGTACAGCCGTTTTATTCATATGAATAAAATCAAGAGTATCTTCCGGAGATTTAACAAGTTTTCCCCCTTCTGATTCGATATCAACAACTTGACCGGCAATTAGACCATAAGCACCTGCAAATTTAGTATATTCGTGAATAATTTTTATAATTTGCTCAGGAGTTAAGTTTTTAGATTTTTCAATTATCAACTGAGGAGCAAATGTTAGCAATGCGTCTCCTGCTAGAACAGCATTAGCTTCTCCAAAAACTTTGTGATTAGAAGGTTTTCCTCTTCTAAAATCATCATTATCCATACAAGGCAAATCATCATGTATAAGGCTTTGAACATGCAACATTTCGATTGCACACGCTGTCGGAAAAGCTTTTTGAATATCCGCTCCAAGAATTCTTGCAGTTTCCAAACACATTACAGGCCTTAATCTTTTCCCCGGAAGCATTAAAGTATATTTCATTGCTTTAAAAATATCCTCAGGATAAACAATTTGCATATATTCATCTAAATGTTTGTTTACTTGTTCAATCAATTGTTTCATTTTCAATATCCTTATAAATATTCTGTTTTAAAGTGTTTCTTGCACTTTGACGTTTTCTTACACTTATTTTCACAGCAGTTTTATCGTTATTTGTTTTATGAGAAGTTTCTATTTTTCGACCTTGATATTTAACTTTTTCTTTGTATTCTTTAGCTTCTTCAACAAATTCTAAATAACTTAGATATCTGGATTCATCAATATTATCAAGATGTTCTTTTACTGAACAATTTGATTCATTTATATGAAGACAATCTTGAAATTTACAATATTGCTTGTATTGAGAAATTTCAGGAAATAATAAATCTACTTCATTAGGCATAATAAAATCAAATTTCAAATTACTAAAACCGGGAGTATCAACTATTCTGGAATTTTCATCTATCGAAATTATTTCACAATGTCTAGTTGTATGAGTACCTCTTTGAGTTTTTTCGCTAATTTCTTTTGTTCTTAATTTTAAATTAGGAGAAATTGCGTTAATGAGACTGGTTTTTCCTACTCCTGATGAACCACAAAGAACAGAAGTTTTATCTTTCAAGATTTCTTTAAATTCTTCTATTCCAAAACCTTCTTTTGCAGAAGTAAATAAAATATCATACCCTAAAGGTTCATAAATAGAGAAAACTTTTTCAATAGTGCTATCATCGTTGGATAAATCATTTTTATTAAAACATAAAACAGCATCTATATTATGATACTTTGCAAAAGACACATAACGATTAAGCTGAGAAAAATTCAATTCAGGCTCTTTTACAGCAGAAATTATAATAACCCTATCTACATTCGCAACAGTAGGACGAGTAATAAAATTTTTTCTAGGTAATATTTTTTCAATAGCACCATCTTTAAACTCAACAAAATCACCAACAAAAATTTTTTGTTTTTGTTTTTTTAAAACTTCACGAATCTTGCATTCAAAAGACTGTCCTTCAGAATAAACATAATAGAAATCAGAATGAATTTTAAAAATCTGCCCTTTCACCATAGAAAAATTTTACCATAATAAGATAAAAAACAGTTCTTTTGTAAATAACTTTTAATATTCCGACCAAAAACTTAAAACATATTGTATAATGTAAGATATACTATGTATTAAGGAGAAGGTTAATGTCAGTTATTGAAGGTTTATTAACAGTAAAAGATGAAAAATTTTGTATAATTGTATCCCGTTTTAATGAATTTATTTGTTCAAAATTATTATCAGGAGCTTTAGATGAACTAAAACGTCACGGTGTAAGTGAACAGAATATTGATGTAGTATGGTGTCCAGGAGCTTTTGAGATACCTTTAGTTGCAAAAAAATGTGCAAAAACCGGTAAATATAGTGCAATTATAACACTAGGTGCAGTAATTAAAGGTTCAACATCTCATTATGATTATGTTTGTGCAGAAGTTTCAAAAGGTGTTGCATCTGTTGGTTTAGAAACAGAAACCCCAGTGATATTTGGAGTTCTAACAACTGATAATATCGAACAAGCTATTGAAAGAGCTGGAACAAAAGCCGGAAATAAAGGATCTGATGCTGCAAAATCTGCTATTGAAATGGCAAACCTAATTAATAAAATATAATTTTATCTTTTTTAGTAAGAAAGGAGCAACATATATGAGCGAAGTTATTACTGAATTTAGAAATGAAAACACCAAAAATATTGATTTATTATCAACAATTGATATGGTAAAAAAAATAAATGAAGAAGATAAGCTTGTTGCTCTAGCAATAGAAGATGAACTTCCTAATATTGCAGAAGCTGTTGATACAATTGCAAAACAATTTTTACATGGCGGAAGATTATATTATTATGGAGCAGGGACATCAGGTAGAATAGGAGTTCTTGATGCATCCGAATGTCCTCCGACATTCGGAGTCCCTTCTGATATGGTAATCGGAATTATTGCAGGTGGGGACGGAGCTTTAAGAAATGCAGTAGAAGGTGCTGAAGATAATTTTGAATTAGGGATGCGTGATGCAGAATGTCTAAGAGAAAAAGATGTTTGTGTTGTTATTTCTGCAAGCGGTAATCCTAAATATCTATTAGGAGTACTAAAAAAAGCTGATGAAATAGGGTGTAAAACAATCGCACTAACTTGTAACCATAATGCCGCAATTTTAGAAGAAGCAGGACTCGGAATTTGTGTTGAGATAGGGCCTGAAGTTATTGCCGGATCAAGTAGAATGAAAGCCGGTTCTGTTCAAAAAATGGTTTTAAATATGTTATCTACAGGAGCGATGATAAAAATTGGTAAAACCTACGAAAACTTTATGATTGATCTGATGCCTAACAATGAAAAATTAAAAGACAGAGCAATTAGAATCGTTGCAGAGATTGCAGGTGTTACGTTATCAGAAGCTTTTGAAAAATTGCTTGAATGCAACTGGGAAGTTAAAACCGCTATTATTATGATTAAATGTGATTTATCAAAAGAGGAAGCTAAAGAGGCTCTTCGCAAAAACTGTGGAGTTTTAAGAAGAACTCTTAACAGCTTCGAAGTATTCAACAACTGATTTTGCCATAATATCAGAATAATTTGTCATTAATATAGGGTTTGCTAAACGTTCTCTTCCTTTTTCTGTTGTCATAAATGCCACTTCCCAAAGTATACTAGGTATTTTTTGAGCATTTATTGTTGATTTAAGTATGCCTGTTCTTTCATCATTTACAGAACTTTGTGCATAATCCTGTCTCCCTTTGGTTCTAAAGGCATCTGATGATGAAATTTTTTCATTTTCAGGAATCCATTTATCAAAATTCCGTTCCATTATATTGGCAAGTTTGATACTATTGTTTTTCGCTTCCTCATTTACTCCGGTTTTCCTATAATAGATTTGAGTTCTATCTTTTGTATTTGGTGCTGAATTAACATGCACTGAAATAAACATATCTGCTTTGTTGTATTTTTTGCGAACCTCTTCTGCTATTAAACGAGATTTACCTTGCAAGAAGATTACTCTTGCCCCTAGGTTATATAATTTATTTTTTAATTTCATTGCATTGTCATAATTTAATAGCCATTCATCTTCCAAGCCTTCGAGTCCCGGAGTGCCAATATCAGTTCCAGCTTGTGAGTACCCATGTCCTGCATTAATTATAATTGTTTTGTCAGAAAGCGGACCTTGGGGCGGGGTATCATAAGATTTCCTTGTCGCAACTACTTTGTCATTAATTTTTTGTTTTGTTTTTAACAAAGGTCTATTAGTGAAATCTGCTTTTCCTGACATGTTGATAGTTTCAATTTTTGTGTTTGTTTGAGTATCAATTTTTATTTCTTTTTTATCTTTTGAAATTGCAAAATCTGCATCATTGTATAGTATAATCAACTTACTTCCAGCTTTTATATCAGTTGAAGTAATATTATTTAAAGATTTTAATTTATCGATAGGAACTCCGACTTTTTTAGAAATTGAATATAAGGTTTCGCCTTTTTGGATTTCGTGAGTAAAACCAGGGATTTCTAAAATTTGACCAGCTTCAATTTGGTCAACATCTTCTATGTTATTTAAATCTTTTAACATTTCTATTGACATTCCAAATTTTTTCGAAATTTGAAACAAATTATCACCTTTTTTTATTTCATATCCAACTTTTTGAATATTTAAAATTTCGCCGGCTTTAATTTGAGTTTTATCTTCTATACCATTATTTTGACAAAGAAATTCTTCTGATAAACCATACTCTTTTGCCAATCGCCAAACTGTTTCTCCTTTTTGGATTTCATGCCCTAAAGTATAAACATTTAATTCACCAAAACTTTCTACTTTAGTATTATCATTAAACATAACCTTCTCAAACGAATTTTTAGGAATTTTTGTTTCTTTGTATTTAATTTCTTCTTTATTTTTACCTGTTATCTTATTCCATAAATTTACAAAAAAGTTTTTTATTCCTTTTAAAGCTCTTATAAATATATTATCTTTTTTAGGCTCTTTTATTTCTTTTTCTGTTTCTTCTTTTGAAACTATGGTATCGTTAATTATTTTTTCAGTATCTACTTTTTCAGTCGCCATATTTTCAGCCTCTACATTAGCTGAATTTTGTTGAACATTTTTTAAGTATGGAACATTTAATTCAGAGCCTAAAACAATTGATTCAGGATTTTTATTTATTCGTTTAAATTCTTCATAAAAATCTTTAAATTCAATATTTTGTCTATTTGGTAAAGAATTATAAGCACTTTGAGCTACCGCAAAAACACCTTTTCCTCTAAATGAATCATCTACTTTTATTTTTGAAGACTCTGCAGTTTTAAATTTTCCCGTTATTTCTCCGCTTTTATAATATTCATAAATTTGTTCAAGCTCAGTTTTATCTTCATTATTTATTTCATAGCAATTTACAGCTTTTTTATATAATTTATTTATTATATAACTTGCTTCATTTTTTTCTTCTTGAGATAAATCTCTTGTTGCAAGAATAGCTCTGCTAAGACTTCTTCTATATAAACCCGGCTCTTCTTTATCTCCATTTTTCATTTTTACGCAATGAATATTTGCTATAACTTCTGACCAATTTTTTTCAGCTATGGCTTTTTTGATTTTTGGACCAATTTGTCCGGGACCTTTATTAAAAGACAAATCAATTAAAGCTTCTTTAATAGATTGAGGCATTTCACTATATGATTTTGAGCCAACTTTATTTTTAATATAATTTGCATGTTCTTTTAAATGTTCTGATAATTTTTTATATGCATCTTTTTGAGTTGATATTGACGTATTTTTGCCTTGTAACCATTCTCCAAAGCCAATAGTTTTACTTCCACCTTTATCTTTATAAGCTACAGAGTGTGCTTCATAATAATGATTACTATCACCTTCATAATATCTTATTAAATCAATCAAATGAGCTTGAGATTTTTTTATAGCAGAATGATTATCTTTTAACAAAGACCAACTATAATTTTTAATACCTATTTTTTCAACAGCTTCGTTTAAGTAAATTAATTCATCTTCAGTTACAATTCGTTTTCTTCTATATTCATCAGTAGGAGGAGTCATTAGAGACATATATAAACTATCATTTGTAACTAAAGAACCATCTTGTTTTTTAGTATAAAAATCTATTTGATTTAAAGAATCAACTCTATTTATCTGTAAGCTCATTAATATACTTCCTATTACTCTCTTTATATATAAAGTATATCTAAACATAAAAATTGAGTTTTTTTTACATTTATTTACAATAAAGAATAAAGGCATAATTTTTATAGTATAATGAGATAAATAGAGGAGTAATTAAATGAAGTTAACAGTACTTGGTCCAGGGTGTTGGGGTTTAACATTAGCTTGGTTATTAAATGATAACTTTGAAGAAATAACAATTTGGGGTAGAGAATGTGATTTAAACGAGGACTTAATTGTTAATAAACATTGTTCAAAACCTCTTGAAGTTCAATTAGATAAAAAAGTTGAATTTACATCAAATCTAAAAAAAGCTATTGAAAATGCAGATATAATCTTATCAGTTGTAGCAACAAGCGGAGTAAGAAGTGTTTGTGAACAACTTAAAATTGCCGGAATTAATCCAAATCAGCCTCTAGTAAACGCGTCTAAAGGTTTAGAACTTAATTCATTAATGAGAATGAGTGAAGTAATAAAAGATGTTTTACCTGAACAAAAAGTCGTAATTTTATCAGGTCCAACTCTTGCAAAAGAAGTTTTACAAGGTAAACCTACAGCAGCTTCTGTTGCTTGTGAAGATTTAGAAATTGCAGAATTTGTCCAAAAAGCTTGTAATGTACCTAATAAATTTAGATTATACACTAATTCAGACGTAATAGGTGTTGAATTAGGTGGTAGTTTAAAAAATGTTATTGCAATAGCTTCAGGATTTGCTCATACAATGGATTTAGGTGATAACTGTATGGGAAGCCTATTAACTCGTGGAATGGCAGAGATAGTAAGACTCTCCGTAAAATTAGGAGCTAATCCTTCTACACTCTATGGACTTTCTGGCATGGGAGATTTGATTGCAACTTGTTCAAGCCCAATGTCAAGAAATTATACCGTTGGTGCTATGCTTGGAAAAGGTAAAAAAATTGACGATATTTTAAATGAACTAGGATCTGTAGCAGAAGGAGTTAAGACATCAAAAGCTGTATGTGATTTGGCTAAAAAGCTTGGCGTTGAAGTTCCTGTTTCAAGTGCTATTTATGAAGCTGTTTATACTGATATTACTCCGCAAGAAGTTCTTTCTAAACTAATGAATAGAAAATTAAAAAAGGAAGAAAGTTATGATTAAATATGCGGTTCATTATTTAAAAAATACTTTTGTTCCTTTGAAATGTCCTGAAAATGTTAATCTTGATGAAGGTCAATTGGTATTAGTGCGTACCGAAAAAGGAGAAGAAGTGCTTAAAGCTTTTTTAGTTAATAAAGAAGTTGCAAGACTTTTTGAAAATTCCGATAAAACGCCAGAGCCCTTTGAATTTATAAGAATTTTAACTCAAGAAGATTTGATGGTGTTGGAAGATTTAAAAAAAGAGGAAGTTACTTCTTATTTTAAATGTAAGGAACTTGTAAAAAAACATAATCTTAATATGAACTTAGTACAATGCAAGCTTACATTCGACAAGAGAAAAATTTCTTTTTATTATACAGCTCCTGAAAGAGTTGATTTTAGAGAACTTTTAAAAGATTTAACACAAGTTTTTAAAAGAATGCGTATAGATTTACGTCATATTGGAGTTAGAGATGAATCTTCTATAATGGATGGTACTGGTATTTGTGGAAAACCATTTTGTTGTTCTTCGTTTTTAAGAAAATTTGAATCAATCAATGTAAAATTAGCAAAAGATCAAGGAATGCCAATTGCTCCGTCTAAGATTTCCGGAACTTGCGGCAGACTATTATGCTGCCTAACTTATGAGTATTCTAATTATATCGAAGCTGCAAAAGGAATGCCTCCTGTAGGTTCTACTGTTATGACGCCGGCGGGATTAGGCAAAGTTTGCTTTATTCAGTTTCTAAATAATACTGTTGCTGTAAAATTTGAGGATGGTAAGATTAAAGAATTTGAAAAATCTGAAATAGAAATGGTTGATGCAGATGTAAATGTAGATATTGAAATATCAAGAATAAATAATTATACCATCGATGAAAAAGTTGATGCTAAACAATTAAAACAACTTGAAGATGACCGAAACAGTTCGACTGGAAATGTATAAAATAAGGAGTTTTTATGTTAGAAAGAATTGCAAAGTTACAAATTTTAACTTTAGGATTGTTAATTGCTCTTGGTTTAATTATTTCAACAAAAATTGCATCCAATACTATATCAAAAGATGTAATTTCTGTAACAGGTTCTGCTTATGAAATTGTAAAATCAGATTCTGGTACTTTAAATTTTGGTCTTAGTGTTAAAAGATTTTCAAAACAGGAAGCTTATACTGCTATGCAAAATCAAAAACAAATTGTTGAAAAATATTTAAAAGATAAAGAAATTACTGCGATTGAATATAAACCAGTAAATGGTTATTATAACTATAAAAGAGACCCTAAAACAGGTGCTTATACTGAAATTCCAGAAAATTACAATTTAAATCTTCCAATAATGATTTCTTCTAAAAACGTGGAATTAATCAAAGACATTTCTAATGATATCACCGGACTTATAAACAAAGGTGTAGATGTAAATGTATATTCTCCATCTTATGATTATTCTAAATTACCGGAATTAAAAGTTACATTATTAGAAAAAGCTTCACAAGATGCAAGAAATAGAGCCGCTTCAATGTTAAAACCAACCAGAAATTCTGTAGGGAAAATACAATCTGTTAAAATGGGTGTATATCAAATTACTCCTGTTGATTCTACTAATGTTTCTGATATGGGAATCAATGATACTTCTTCTATTGATAAAAAAGTCACTGCTGTCGCTAATGTTTCATTTAAAATAAAATAACTGAAATCAAAATATAACGAGTAATTTTTACAAAAATCATCCATTATATTGCATTTATATAAAAAATATGTTATTATTAGATTGTCACAAATAATAAGAAGAGGATTTAACATGGATATAAGTTCGGTTGGTTATGGTAGTGCCTTAACACCTGAAGTACAAGCACAATATGCCGCAAAATGCATGAGTATGTCACAACAAACAAGTTATATAGCAGGATCATTAATTGAAGATACGGTAGAAGTATCTGCAGAAGCTTTAGCTAAATATACCGAAGAAATGAATGCCAGTATAGAAAAAATGTTATAGAGTTATAAAATATAATTTTTAATCAATAGCCTTACGAGTGTTTACTTGTAAGGCTATTGTTCTTATGGGTAATATGATTTTAGCTAATTAGAGAATAGTTTTATAAACAATAATATTATTTAATAATTATATTAAATCTTTTTCATACTTCCAGCTATTCTTAATTCCAAGAGCCATTTGGCTCTTTTTTTTATTTTACAAAATTTTATTATTTTGTATTAGCTTATTTGTCTAATTAAATTATAAAAAAATATTAAATAATAAAAATACCTTTTGAAAGGAGGTGTTTATTATGAATATATTAAGATATACAGCTTACACTTTAGTTTTAATCGGAGCTCTTAACTGGGGTTTGGTAGGTTTCTTTGATTTTAACCTTGTTGAAGCTATTTTTGGAGATATGACTCTATTGTCAAGAATTGTATATTCTACTGTTGGTATAAGTGCTATTGTTACGGCTCTTATGATGCATCACTGTGATACAGTCGAAAAGAAAGAAGGTTGTGAATACGGTAGATGCAATTTTTAAAATTTAATAATTATGAATATTTAAAAGGGTAGATTAATTTCTACCCTTTTTAAACTTCCAACATAAAAGTAACAGGCCCATCATTAAGCAGCTCTACTTTCATATCTGCTGCGAACTTACCCGTTTTAGTGACTATACCATATGTTTTTACTTGTTCTATAAATTTTTCATAATATTCATTAGCAATTGTTGGATTTGCAGAATTATCAAAACTCGGTCTTGTTCCTTTTTTACAACTTCCACACAAAGTGAATTGAGATACAATTAAAATTTCCCCTTTGATATCTAATAAAGATAAATTCATTTTTCCTTCTTTATCAGGAAAAATTCTTAAATTTACTACCTTTTTAGCTAATTTTTCAATTTGTTCTAAAGTATCATTCTTTTCTATACCAATAAATGCTAAAATACCTCTTTGAATAGAAGAATATAACTCATTTTCAATTGTAACAGAAGCATTACTCACTCTTTGTATTAATAATTTCATTTATTTTCCCTAATGATATATTTAATAATTTATTAATCGAATAAATTCTTTTCTCTGCAACATTGTAATAGTTTAAAAATTTCTCTGTGATTGCAGAAACATTTTCTAAATTAAACTCTTTTAACATTTTCATCTCATAATCTAATTCTATACGCTCTGAAATAGTTATATAATCAAATAGTTGATTTTCTTTTGCGTACTTAACACTCAAATCAACAAAATTTAATGATAAACTCTTCAATGATTTTAAAACATCTGTATTTATATTTCTATAACGCTTTAACTCATTCTTCATTTTTCTCACAAGAGCTTGACCATCTTGAATTCTTTTTAAAACTTCATTAAATTTTTCAATATAATTTTCTAACCCAGAATAAATCCTATTTAAGTCATATTTATAATTTAATTTTAAATCCAATTTTTCAATACTGAAAGAATCTTTCAAAGCGTCTTCCAATGACAAATTTTTAAAACCATCAATCTGAGCTCCAACAAGAGAAGTATTTATATATTCTCTGTCATTATATTTTTGAGCAAATTCTACCAACGGAGGAATAAAAGCAGCATAAACGGATTCTGTAGGAAGCATACCACCATTTATACCTTTTACATAATATAAAGAGCTATTTAAATTTTTAAGTCTGTTTTTAGCAGTAATTTCTCTTTTATTTACATCACTGGCAGTAGATATAGTATCTCTAAAATCCTCAAAATTTTTCGCCCGAATTTCCCATCTGTTAGACTCTTTATTAAAGAAACATTCCAAATCCTTATAGGCAGAATCTTTACTATAACATTGACCTTCCAAATAAGCTAAATCTTGACCGACTAGAATAATTTTTGAACAACCTAAAATTCTTGCAACATTCAATGCAGTATATGATACAGTACCTTTTGAATAGTATTCTGAAGTATCGATTCCAGTTAATTCTTGCCAAAATTTGTTTACAGGAAAATTTTCTGATACGTGAGAAAAAACTTGTTTAAACTTAAATAATCGATAATTTTTATTAGAAGCAGGTTCTGTTACAAAATAAACATCCGATAAATCTATTCCCTCTATTTGTTTAGAAGAATCATACAGCTCTATAATGCAAAGAAAATCAGGTTTTATTTGATGTTTTGCCAATGTTTTCATCGCAGTTCCAACCACAATTAAAATATAATTATCCCTATATTTTTTTAAAGTTTCTATGTTTTTATCCAACGTTGGACCTGCTGAAACTATAACAGCAGTCTTATTTTTATAAACATCCTTAATTTCAAGCAAAGGAATCTCTTTAACTAAATTTGGAATATTATATACTAAATGTGCCAAACTTGGATAAAAACGCTTTTGAGTATATTTTCTATCCAAAGCGAACATTCCAATCATCTTATGCAATTCTTCTACCAAACTATCAAAATCTTTTTCATTAAGACTTCTTGAACCTATTGTCGATAACAACAACGGATTATTCTTTGTATTAGATTTTTGATAAATGTATTCCCCTACTTTCTTTATATTATCAGCAATAAAAACATTTTTTTTCAATATATCATTTGAAAAATCAACTAAAGTAAAAACAATTCTTAAAATATTTAAATCCGGTTCATATAAAATAACAGTACCCTGAGAATTATTAGTAGCAACCTGAAATAAATAACCAAGTCCTAAACCATATATCACATGAATTGAAACAGGATCATTTGTTGCACCTGCAAAAATTTCTTTTGCTTCTGTAATAGGGTTTTCTTTATTATGAAGATAAATGTTTTTATAAATCAAATTATAAAATCCATTTTCTTGTACGATTTGTGGTACATCAGTAACAACATGAGTTAATATTTTTTGTGCAAGCTCTTCATTTTTTGATTTTAATGCATTAATATTTTTTTCAAAAACGCTATTCATTATTTTTTATATTTTTTCCTCTTAATTGCCCGCAAGCAGCATCTATATCAGCCCCTCGCTCTAATCTAACAGTTACTTTTTTACCTGAATGTTCTAATAAGTACTTAAACTTCATTATATCATTACTTGAAGGCTTTTTATAATCATTTTCTATAACTGAATTATACGGAATTAGATTTATATTACATTTTAAATCTTTTAATAGATACGCTAATTCTTTTGCAACAGTTGCCGTATCATTAAATCCGTGTATTAAAATGTATTCAATAGTAATTCTTCTTCCGGTTTTTTCAATATAAATTTTAAGAGCTTTTTTTAAATCAAATATATTATACTTATTTTCAATAGGCATAATTTCTTTTCTAAGCTCATGGTTAGGAGCATGTAAAGAAATTGCTAAAGTTGATTGTAAATTTAAATTAGCAAGTTTTTCAATGCCTGGAATTATACCACTTGTAGAAATAGTAATTCTTCTTGCACCAATTTGGAAATCTTCATTAAAAATTTCTAAAGCTTTTAAGACATTTTCTAAATTCAATAAAGGCTCACCTTGCCCCATAAAAACAATATTTGTAACCTTTAAACCTGTATCACGTTGAATTGTAAGAACTTGCTCAATAATTTCCTGATATGTAAGATTTCTTTTAAACCCACCTTTTCCTGTAGCACAAAAAGAACAATTAACAGCACAACCGACCTGAGAGCTGACGCAAGCAGTAAGATTAGCCCTATTATCAAATCTCATTAAAACTGTTTCTACACATTCCCCATCCGGATATTCAACTAAATATTTAATCGTTCCGTCTTTACTTACTTGTTTTAATTTAATTTTAGTTTCTGTTACCGTTGCAATTTTTTTTAATTCTTCTCTAAAATCTTTAGATAAATTAGTCATTTCATCAATATTTGAAACGGATTTGAAATATATCCAATTATGAATTTGTTTAGCACGAAACTTAGTAGCTTTAAGTTCTTGCATCAAATCTTCCAATTCACATAATCTAAGCCCAGCTAATATCATCCTAATTTTCCTTTATAAAATTCTATAATATCAACTTTTGCTTTTAATAACATTGCTTCATGCGAAATTTCATTTTTCCACTCATTAAAAGAACATTCTGATGGCAGCAACTTTAATGGATTATGAGGAAATTCTTTACAAATATCTGGTCTATTTTCATAATCAGAACAAAGATTATCTTTTAATTTTGGACAATAATAGTAATAAATTTTTTCATCTTCCACTAATTTATTTAATAATTCAAAATACTCTGGATTTACAGCTTTCGCATCTTCTTCCGATTTAAAAGGAACAAATACTGATATAAATTCTTTTGAATATTTATCCCCTCTATTTGCTCTTTGTTTTAATTGTTCATAAGAATATTCACTAGCTGCTAACCTACAACAAGCACCACATTTCCCACAAGAATAATTATTTTTCTTATCCATCATAATTCTATAAACACTTTTTAACTTTTGCTTATAATCAATCGTAAGAAAAGTCAAAGCTTTTATTTGCCAATCTTTATATTTGCAATTTGACGGATATGGGGCAAATATATCTTTTTTTTCTATCTTACAATCTTTTACAGAACACTTCAAACACGGATTTTCAGGCTTAAAAACATCTAATTCTTTTCTTATACTTTCAGCAGCCTCAATAAAAATTTGTTCATAATTATCTTTTAAATTTTTATGTTGAGATTTTAAAGAATTATCTTTATTTTGTGAAGAAAAAAAATTATTACTCATATACTGGATGATATCATAAATTACCTTTATCGGCAATGATAATTAAAATTATAGAGTTTAAAATCTTTTTGAAAGGGAGATTAACTATGACTAAAAAATTAGAAATTTATAAATGTGAAATCTGTGGCAACATTGTTCAAGTTTTAATTCCCGGTGCAGGAGAATTGGTTTGTTGCGAAGAAACAATGAAAAAACAAGAAATCCAATATTCAAATGACGAAACAGGAGAAAAACACACTCCACAAATTGAAATTAGAGATGATAAAAAATATGTTACATTAAATAACCATCCCATGAGTGAAGAACATTATATTCAATTCATAGAAGTTACCGATAAAGAAAAAACAAAAATGTATCTAAAATATCTTGAACCAAACGAAAAAGCAGAATTTAAAATTCCAAAATGCATGGAAAATATAGAAGCTATAGAATACTGCAATATTCATAAACTATGGGGGAATAGAAATGATTAGTGAAAAAATTAATAATATAATAAATGAACAAATTAATTTAGAATTTTATTCAGGATATCTATATCTTTCAATGTCTGCTCATCTAAAAGAGATAGGTTTATTTGGATTTGCGTCTTGGATGAGATTACAGGCAAAAGAAGAAGTTGAACACGGACTTAAATTATTAGATTATTTAATCGAACGTAATAGCTTTGTCACTTTGAAACAAATCAAAACTCCAGAATTTGAATTTAACGGAGTATTATCAATATTTAATCATATATATGAACACGAAAAAAATATTACAGAATGCGTCATGAAAATTGCTAAAGTCGCAGAAGATGAATGTGACAGAACAACTTTATCTTTTATTGATTGGTTTATAAATGAACAAATTGAAGAAGAACAAAATATTAAAAATATTATAAAACGTCTCGAATTATTCGGGGATGAAAAAACTTCTTTATTCTTAATGGATAACGAGTTGGGAAAAAGAGATTAAATTACAAAAGAAAAAGATGTCTTAAAAAGACATCTTTTTCTTGAAAAAAAAATATTTTCTTGATAAATTTAATTATGTGTGGTGTATTCTTCGTTTTTAATAGAATTACCTGAGATATTGTAAAAATATGTAAAGTTCATGCTAAATTACTAGCAAAATTTTATATTTACATAACTTTTAATATATAGGTACCAGATGGGGTTCGTATGATTAAACCGGTAAAATTATCAGACAGCAATATAGATTTCAAAGCGAAGCAAAAAAAAGAATTTGACGAAGAGTCAAAGATATTACCTAATACTTTGCAAACTCGTGTTCGCCAAAAATTTCATAAAACATCCAATGCATTCTTAGAATATCCAATAAAAGGACTTAAAGGAGATGTAAACTCAGATTTTTATGAGTTTCTTTCTATGGGCATTATACCATATTTAGCAGGAAGTGGAATGTTCATGGCTTTGTTTAATATGGTAAAAAAATTGAACCCAAAATCTCAATTAATTGCGTCATTAAATGGTAATAAAATGGCATTGGGAGTTATTTTATATGGTTTATTAAAAACTATATCAAATGACTTTGTAACCCGTCCTGTATATTGGGGAACAGGCGTTGATATAGAACTTCCTGTTCAACATATTTCTTATCCTCTTCCAAAAGAGCCTGGAGAAAATGCAAATATCATCCCTCAAATACAACAAAGAAAAGTTTATGATAGTAGAGAATTCTTTAGAAAAGATTTGATTCAAAAAGATATTGGTATCCAATATTATGATAAAATAGCAAAAAAAATTGGTTTAGGAGAAGATTTAAATGACTCCGTAACAGAAACAACTCCAATTATTCAAAGTATCATTTCTACAACAAAAACAGCCAAAAGCTTATCATCATATGCTTGGGCAGGAATTGGCGTAGGAATGGCAACTCAAAATTGTTGGGGCGATTTCTTTGATGCAATAAAGAATAGAAAACGCCATATTGCAAAACCTAATGAAGGTTTAATGAATAAGATGGGCAGCAGATTGAAAAATGCCGGTGTTAATTTTGTAGATATTTCAAAAACATTTGGAAAATCTTTTGTAAAATCAATAAAAACACTTTGGACAGGTGAAGCTGGAACAAAAGGTTTCATGAAACATGCCGGTAAAGCTTGGATTTTAGCAACATTAGCATTAACAGTTGGTTCTGTAACAAATGTTATATACAGAGCAAGACATATGGGCAAGTTAGCTAATAAAGACTTAATGGATAAAAATCAAGAAAGTACGGTGATTTAGTATGGCAATATCTCCAATTCAAACAAATATAGAAAATACTAAGTCTCATAAACATTATAATGAGGCAACTAAGCCCGTTAAGACAAAAAATAATGTAAAACCTTTAGCTCCGGAAGGACATTTGGTACACGATAGATTAATGCAAATGCCTAAATTCTTTTTAAAAGATTTTGCATATGATTTAAAAGCTGTTAGAGATGGTTTTAGAGGTACTGCAAATGACCACCAAACTGGTAGATTAAATGATGTTGGTATTAAACTCGGCGGTATTGGAATTGCTACAATGCTTGCGGCAAGAACAACAAATCCTATTGCAAGAATTATGGAATACGCTGGTTTAGGTGCTTTTTTAGCAGCAATGTCTATATTCCCTAAAGTTGCAATTCAAGCTCCATCCAGAATGATGCACGGATTTGATACAGGTATTGAATACATTGATGATCAAGGACGTAAAAAATCTGTATTCCAAGATTCTAATTATATTCCATTTGATATGTATCAAGGAGAACGCCCTAGCGAAGATTTAGATATTATTGGAGATAGATTAGGTATTCCAAGAGATATTAAAAACAGACATGATGTTATAAAAGAACAAATGAGAAAAATTGCCACTCAAAATAATACATTATGGATGTTAACAGCAGGTTTTGCAACTCCTGTAATAGCTGCTCTAACTTGTTTTGGATTAGAAAGATTAATAGCTCCTGCTTATGCAAATGTTAAAAATATGGCATATAATTCAAGAATATCTCATGCATTAAAAGCTACTCAAAATATGCCAATCAATTCAGATGAAATTGCTTCTAATAATTTAAGCAAAAAAGTTGAAAATATTTTAAAAAATTATAAAGGCAAAGAACTTCCAACATCAGAATTAGATGATATTGTAAGACTTTTAACCAATGAAATGCCAAGCGGAGTTTCTGAAGGTATAAAAGAAGATTTAACAAATATTTTAACACAAGAAAAGAATGGTTTTGTTGTTAAAGAAAATATTGCAGACGATATTATTTCATCAATAAAAAAGAGCTTACCTAAAAATAATCAAACTGTAATGGAAAAAGTTTTTGTTCCGACAAAAGAAGAAATTACGAATATCTTAAGCGGATATGAAACAATTACCCCTGAAAATTTACTGGAAATTAAATCAAAATTAAAAGAAATATCTGCTAATAAAATTAAAAACGATGCAACTCTTTCTAATGATATGAAAGAATATTTAAAAGCTTTCCAAAATAATAATTTAATGGAAGATATTTCTAAAAATTTACAAAAAGAAAAATCTCATTTCTTAACCGAAAAAAGTATGAAAGAAATTATAGATTTTGCTAAGATTTTTGGTGAATTTAAGCATAATGAAAAACTTTTAGATAAATATACTAATTTCAAATTTGAATATAATTCAGAAACTGTTTTAGCTCGTTCATATGCTAAATTTGAAAAAACTTTATTTAATGTTTTAGATATTAAATTTAAAGATTTAAAACAAATGAAGGAATCTAAAACTTTTGCAAAAGAAATTTTAGATAGAAAATTAAATGAATTAGTAAAAGATGAAGCTAAATATAATAAAGCTATTTCTAAATTAACAAAAGCCATGTCGGAAATGGAAATTGCTTTAAACGGTAGAAATGCAGAAGGTTCTCATGTAAAAGATTTAATTACTGCAATAGAAAATAATTACAATATCACAGCTCTAAGACTTGAAAAGGCTGGAAACTTTAAAAACACTATCAATAAATTAGTAAAAGAAGATGTTAAAACTTTATCTAATTCAATTAATTCAAGAGAAGAGCTATTTGATTTTATGGATGGCATAAGAGCTGATAAAACATTAGAAAAACATGGAATTGACTATGCCAAAGCAAACGCCAAAGGTGTAGGCTCTGCAAAAGACGCTGCAATAAGTAGAATTTTTGAAAGATATCAAGGTGCTAATAATTCATTTAACAGAATATTACACACAATGGATGTCTACAAAAGAGAACTTCCTACCGGAGAATATGACAAAGAAATCCTTAAAAAAGGTAAAGATATCTTATTAACAGGGACTTCTTCAGAAAACACTTTAAAACATAACACAATAAATAATGCAAGTTTTTACAAAGACATTATGAATACTATATATAGAGTCGAACAGTATGAAGGTGGAAACCCTGAAAATATAGTAAAAGGAAAAGGCTATATTACAGAAGCTACTAAAAAAGCAATGTCTGGGGAAAATGATATTGCAAGCGGAAAAGTGTTAGATAGATTCCAAAATTATATAAATAGATTTAGAAATATAGTAGGAAATAAAGCTATAGATTTTACAAAACCTGAACATATATTAGATAATAATATAAGGGCTTATGAAAAGGGCCAAAAACCTATGACAATGTTCAATTTGGTAGCACAAAGTCCGGTAGATTTTGTAAAAGGAGCAGCTGATAGAAGATATGGTACACAAAAATGGTTACGAATTGTTTCAGCTATTGGTGCTGGTGTTATAGGTGCAACAGTATTAGCACAGTATGGATTTGGTAAATTAAAAAATCCACATAATTTAAAGAAGCAGGTGAGTGATGACAAAAATAGCTAGTATTAATCCAATTAGTTTTAGTGCAACAAATAATATTCAACCTCAAACAAAAAAAGATGAAGTTAAGTTGAATGGATACAATAATGAAGTTTCAAAAATGTATCTTGAAAATTTGGCTTTAATGAATTCTGCAAAAGTAAAAAAAGTTGATTTAAATAAAACAGAAGCAATAACACCATATAAGAATAATTTAAGAACAATGATTCAGAATAATGAATCAGTAATAATGGCAATTGTTCCAAGAACATTTACTGCTCAAGATTTAAACGGTGATGATAAAGTTACATTATCAACCGGTGAAAAAAATGGTACATTCTTGAGTGCAATTGATAGATTAGATGAATTAAAAGATTTAGGTATTAATACAATACACATTTTACCAATACACCCACCAGGAAAGAAAAATGCAATGGGAACAGCAGGTTCTTTATATGCTCCTGCAAAATATGTAAATGATGATGGTTCATTAGCTATAGATCCTTTGATTATTGATAAAAACGATCCGAGAACTCCAAATGAACAATTTAAAGCTTTAATTGACGAATGCCATAAACGTGGAATAAAAGTAATGTTAGACCTTCCAAGTTGTGCTTCAGTAGACATGTTGGAAGCAGAGCCTGATTTAATGGCATATGGAAGAAATGGAGAAGAAAAAACTCCTCAAGGCTGGACAGATATTAGAATGTTTGAACCTTGGGCTGACGAAGCAAAAAGAACTCTAAATCCAAAATTATTAGAAATGCATAAGCAATATGTTGATGCTTGTATAGATTTAGGAATTGACGGCATAAGAGCAGATGTTGCAAGAGCTAAACCGCCAGAATTTTGGGATGTATTAATCAAATATTCAAGAGAAAAAGATCCTGAATTTGGTTGGTTGGCAGAAAGTTATACATATGAATGTGCTTCTCCAATGGTTAATATGCCGTATGATAGACCTGAAGATTTACTAAGAGCAGGTTTTGACGAATATTACGGACAATATCATATTTTCCACGATTGGAAAGGTGCGAATGATTTTAATGATTATGTCAAATTAAATTTAGATTTATCACATAAATTACCAGCAGGAAAGAGTGTTATCGGATCATTCTTAACCCATGATGACAGTTCTTCAATGATTCACGGCGGTGAAAATTTCTGTAAACTAACTACAGTATTACAGTCAACAATTCCAATGTGTAATCCTTACTTTATAGATGGTTTCCAAACCGGAGATTATTACGATTATAAGTATCGTGATACTAATAATATCGAAACTTGGACTACTAAATTAGATAAAAAAGATGGGAAATATACTGATAAATATGAAATGGATGAACATCGTTTTCGTTTAGCGTTATTTAATTTATCAAGAAAACCTGGTGGAGATTGTCCTGATATTGCAAGAGTTATGAAAGGTACTCTCAAAATGAGAGAAGCTAATAAAGATGTTCTTGCTGATAGAAATAGTAGTTTTATTGAACTTAATAAAAGAGAAGATAGAAATGATCAAATAATTACTTATGCAAGACATAATAATGGTAGAACAATTCTTGTAGTAGCTAATAAAAACCCAAATAGAAATGTTACCGGTATTATTGAAATTCCTGGATTAAAAAAAGAACAAAAATTAGAAAATATGGTTCCAAGCTATGGTGACACAAGTGAATTTCAAGTTAATGAAAATGAATTAAAAGTAAATTTAGCACCTGCTGATGCTTATGTATTTGAAATTGATACTCCAAATATAGAGCAAGATAGAAAAGGCTATGTATACAAACAAAAAGTCAAAGACTAAGCAAACATTAAATAAACAAAAAGAGAGTACCTAAAAGGTACTCTCTAATCTTGTATAATCTTTTTAATAACTTTAGCGGGATTTCCTACTGCAACAGAATTTTCTGGGATATCCTTTGTAACAACAGCACCAGCCCCAATTACCGATCCATCTCCGACTGTAACTCCGGGAAGTATGATAACAGAACCTCCTAACCAACAATTTTTTCCTATTTTTATTGGTTCAGCTGTTTCGATAAAAGTATTTCTTTTTTTATATTCTAAAGGATGAATAGGAGTATAAAATTGACAATTTGGACCAATAAATGTATTATCACCAATTGTAACTTTTGCACAATCAAGTACCACACAATTGGCATTAAAATAAACACCATTTCCTATTTCCAAATTACAACCATAATCACAAAATAAACTCGGAGTAATATAACAATTTTCTCCTATTTTACCAAGCAAAGATTTTAATATTTGTTCTCTCTTTTTTTCATCTTTTTCTTGATTAAACTCAAATAACATTTCTCTTGATTTATCTCTTAGAGAAATTAAATAATCCGTCATTGGATAATATTCTTCACCATTAATCATTTTTTCATATTCTTTTTTCATAGAATAATTATAACAAAAAATCGGAATTTTTATAAATTCCGATTTTACAAGATTGCTTTTTAAGAATTATCCTTGATATGCTGCAGCTGCATTCCAAATACTAACTTGTTCCCAAGGAACATTCTTAGTTTTTTCATTGTCATAGTTTACATTATAATCTACTTTATCATTTTTGATTTCCCAAGGATTACTACCTTTAATTTCACCAATTCTATCAGGCATATTCAGATCCTTTCTTTTTAATATCTTATATAACTCGTATATATATAAAGTATTTTTATTAAAAAGAATTTCATATTTTTATAAAAATGTTACATTTCTTAATGTTTTATATTAAGACTTCTTTTTCATTTCTATATGTAACATAGCCTAGAGGAGCAGCAGGCGGTTTTCTTAAATATTTTGCTTTTGTGTAAATAATTCCTACTTTGGATGGTTGAGTTGCAGAAGAATATTTTCTAGCGATTTTGCAACATTCAAATATTATTTCATCATTAGGCTCTTTATCATTTATTTTTAACAAAACGTGAGAGCCTGCACAAAGACGAGAATGAAACCAAATATCATCATCTTTTGCTAGTTTTGATATTATATAATCATTTTGCTTGTTATTTTTCCCTATATAAACATCAAATCCGTTAATATTTATTTTTGTTATTTCAGCTTTTTCTTGCTTTTTAGGCTTTGAGTTATCAATTTTTAATTCAGTTTTTATTTCTTCTAAGTCTTTTAGAGTTTCAGATAAATTAATGCTGTATAAGATATTTTCTAAATAATCCTTCTCTATTTTTAAACCATTTAACATTTGTTCTGATTTTTCTTTAGTTGTTTTTGATTTTGTATATAATTTAAAATATCTTTGAGCATTTTCTTTTAAATTTTTTGTCTCCTCTAATTCTATTTTTATATTTTGGTTATTAATGTAATCAAAAAGCTCTATTTCTTTTTGGTAATCTTTTTTTTGATATAAATTTGCAGTTAATAGTTCTCCATATAATTTATATTTATCTGTATAGTCTCTTTTTTGTAAAAGTTGTGAAATTTTATTTATAGAATTATTAATTTTATTTAATTTCGGATTAACAATTGAAATCAAATGATGTTTTTCGTTTGATAAGTTCATTTGTTCTTGAATTTTAGAATAATAATTATCCAGCATTTCATTTACAGAATTTTGTTCTATAGAATTTTCTAATAATTCCTTAAACAATGTATATTTGTCATCCCAAATTGCAGGTCTAAAATTTTCTGTAGTCAAATAGTTTTGAATTTCTTCTTGAGAAAGTTCTCTAAATTGATTTTTTAATTCATTTGACAAATTATTAGAAACCGGAGGATAAATATATTTTAGTCCACCTTGCAATTCTCTATAACGACTTTTTTCAGAACCTACATTATGAGCACAACCTATAATTATTGAAGTATCTCTATCATATAAAATTATATTCGAATGTTTTCCCATAAGTTCTACACAAAGACATAATGAGCGGTTTTGGGAAAATTCATCCATTGTTTCAAAATGAAATTCTATTATTCTCTCATTATCAACTACTTTCGCATCGAAAATTCTACAACCTTCTAAATATTTTCTTAAAAGCATACAAAACATAGGAGGTTTTTGGGGAATAATAAGATTTCTTCTTTCAAGATTTTCTGCTGATGCAAAACAAATATGATAAATTTGTGGATTAATATTTATGTACAATTTTCGACTTTCAGCGTTATTTCTAAGAGAAAAAATAAAATCTTTTCTTGTGGGCTGCTGAATTTTTTGAAGCCTTGCTCCAATAATAAAATCAATATTTTCAATAAAAAAGGCTTTTAATGTTAAAAAATCAATATTTATCATTATCTACCTCTATAATATTGATTATAATTAGATTTAGTATTAACATAATTTGAATAATTAGAGTACACTTTATTTCTTGTAGAATAATTAGACTGAGCTTGCCAATAAGGAACTTGCCTTGTCTGTTGTCTTTGGCGGTATAAGTTTTGCTGATATGCTTGAATTTGATTTGCTCTATATGCAACTGGGTTTATCGAAGCACCGTATGAGATATTTACCTCAAGAATATAAAATAAAATAAGTAAAGCAAATTTTTTCATAATTACATTATACAATAAATGACAAATACAAAAGAATATTTGATTATTTTAAATAACTCAACATTTATATAGTTTGTAGATATGTAAATGCTTGACAATAACAATATTGGTGCAAAAAATTGCACCCTACAACTTTATCTAGTTTTTAGGGTGCAGTTCAAAAAACCTCTTTTCTCTGATTTAATTATTTCAAAGATTCAATCAAATCTTTAATAACTCCTTCTTGTGCTGAAATTTCATCAATTCTGGCATTAGTTTGTTCAACTAATTCTTTAGGAGCATTTGCGACAAATTTTTCATTCTTCATTCTGCCAAGTAAAGAATTCTTTTCATTAGTTAATTTTTCCAATTTCTTTTCTTGGCGTTTAATTTCAGCATCCAAATCAATTAAATCAGCAAGAGGCACAATCAATTTTGAAGCAGAAACTACCGCCGTTGCAGACTTAGGAGGTATCGCATCATCTATAGAAGCATAAGTAATATTATTTACTTTTGCAAGTCTATGAATATAAGCTTCAATTTCTTCAAAGATTTCTTTGTCTTGTCCGTTAGCTCTGATTTCAACATCAACAGTTGCAGAAGTTGGAATGTTAAAGCTTTGCCTTACGTTTCTTAAAGAAGTAATTGTATCAAAAACAACTTTCATTTCATTGGCTTCTTTAGGGAAAGACAAATCTTCTTTATATACCGGATAATCAGCAATAATCAATGCACTAGGAGCATCTTTACCTAATCCGATTGATTTAAGAATTTGCCATACTGATTCAGTTATATGAGGCATAATTGGATGTAGCATTCTCAAAGACATATCAAGAACGTATCTAAGGACTCTTTGAGTATTAGCTTTTAATTCGCTATCTTGCAATTGAATTTTAGCAATTTCAACATACCAATCGCAATATTCACTTCTAAAGAAATCATATAAAGTATGAGCAATTTCACCAATTCTATATTCTTTCATATTTTGATTTACGACTTTTGCCGTTTCATTTAATTGATTTAAAATCCATTTATCAACAAGAGTTAATCTACTCATATCAATTGGTTTATTATCAACCCCTTCTAAATTCATAAGTACGAATCTGGAAGCATTCCAAATTTTATTAGCAAAATTTCTACCATATTCAAATCTTTCATCAGAAATTTTAATATCCTGTCCGCCATAAGTACACAAAGATGTCATTGTAAATCTTAAAGCATCACAACCATATTTATCAATAATTTGAACAGGATCGATTGTGTTTCCTTTAGACTTAGACATTTTTTGTCCTTTTTCATCTCTTATAAGTCCGTGAATATAAACTTTAGAGAAAGGAGCCTTTCCTGTGAACTCTAATCCCATAGTAATCATTCTTGCTACCCAGAAAAAGATAATATCAAACCCTGTAACAAGAACTGATGTTGGATAGAATTTTTTGAAATCATCTGTTTCAGAGTTAGGAAATCCCATTGTTGAAAATGGCCATAAACCTGAAGAAAACCAAGTATCTAAACAATCAGAATCTTGTACATAATTTTCAGGATCCGGGTTTTCTTTAGCAACAACCATTTCTCCAGTAACTTTATGATAATAAGCAGGAATTTGATGTCCCCACCAAAGTTGACGAGAAATACACCAATCACGGATATTTTCCATCCAGCCTAAGTAATTCTTTTCCCATCTTTCCGGAATAAATTCAATTCTTCCATCTTTTACAGCTGCAATAGCTTCTTTTGCTAAAGGTCCCATTTTTACGAACCATTGTTCCGATAAAAGCGGTTCTATTGTTGTACCACAACGTTGACATTTACCAACATTATGTTCGTGATCTTTTACTCTTAATAAGAAATTGTTATAACTTAACATATCAACAATTTTCTTACGTGCTTCATACCTATCTAAACCGTGATATTCAGGAGGTACTTCGCCGCAAGCTTTCATTTTACCTTCTTCATCAATTACCCAAATTGGACTAAAGTTATGACGTTTTCCAACTTCATAGTCATTAGGATCATGTGCCGGAGTAATTTTTACTGCACCGGTTCCGAAAGATTTATCAACATATTCATCTGCGATAATTGGAATTTGTCTTCCTGATAAAGGTATTATAACTTTTTTACCAATCAATTCTGAATATTTTTTATCAGAAGGATGAACTGCAATCGCAACATCTCCAAACATAGTTTCAGGTCTTGTTGTTGCAACTATAATTGCACCAGCTTCTCCTACAAGAGGATAAGAAATTTCCCACATATGTCCTTGTTCTGTTTCATATTCTGTTTCTATATCAGAAATTGCACTTTGACAACGAGGACACCAGTTTACAATATATGCACCTTTATAAATCAATCCTTTATTATAAAGTGTTACAAAAACTTCTTTTACCGCGTCAGAACAACCTTTGTCAAAAGTAAATCTTTCTCTTGACCTGTCAAATGAAGCTCCTAATCTTTTAAACTGATTGAGAATAGCTGATTTATGTTCATTCGCCCATTTCCAAGTTCTTTCTAAGAACTTTTCTCTTCCCAAGTCGTGACGAGAAAGACCTTCTTTTCTTAATTCTTTTTCAACTACAGCTTGAGTAGCAATTCCCGCGTGATCAGTACCTGGAATCCAAAGAGCTTCATATCCGCTCATTCTATGATAACGAGTTAAAATATCCTGCAAAGTACCATCAAGAGCGTGTCCCATATGTAACACACCTGTAACATTTGGAGGTGGAATTACAATTGTAAAAGGAGGTTTATTAGAATGAGCATCTGCTCTAAAATAACCGCCTTCTTCCCAAAACTTATACATTTTTTCTTCTGTTGATTTGGCATCATAAACAGTCGGTAAATCTTCTATTTTAATTTTTGTTTCCATATATCAATCCCTCGTTAACTTAATAACAATAGGATATCATAAACGAAAAAATATATAAATATAATGAATATTCAAAAATAGCAAAAAAAATATTCTTACGTTTTAATAAACATATGAAAATCGATAATACAAGGTACGCGTTTTATAATAACAACTTTAACTATAAATCCTCAGATAAATTCAATTTTAAAGGAAAATCTAAATTTGATAATTTAACAAATGTTTTTACTAAAAAAAATATAGCTTATACAACTATATTAACAATGGTAACAACAGGTATTCTCAAACAATTTGATGTTGTTATTCCGGAAATATTTGAGCAACTTGATAGGTTTTTAATAGGATTATTAGTTTGTATCAATGAAAAACCCCAAAAATTAAATAAAAAAATTACATTTTATAAAGCTAATACTTTAGAAGAAGCAAAAAATTTTGCAAAAGAAAAACTTAAAATTAAAAATTTTGAAGTAAATGATTTAGAATATGCAAACTGGATAAATGAAGGATTAACAAACATTTCTAATAAATTTGAGGGGAATGTATATTTCCCTCAGAAAATTAAGCTCTCTGAAAAGAAATCTTCAGATGCTTACGGTTCGTATTATTTAATCAAAGATACTGTTACAATATATAAAAATGAAATCGATAAAACTGCAAATGAATTAGAATCAATATTGAAGGATAATAATTTTGAAGAATTAACAAAATACAAACTTGATAGTAATTATGCTAAGTTTTACGAAAAATTAAAAAAAGCATATAATAACCCATCTTCACTATCCATCTTTGAAAAATTTTCATTAGTTCGTTCCTCTAAATCCGTAAAAAATTACCTAAAAAAACAACAAAATAAAAATACAACTTCATTAAATGATGGTATTATCAGTAATAATGGAAATATATATATCGATGAATTTAATACCATATACCATGAAATTGGACATTGCTTTGATACAAAATCTAATATCTTAATGATAATGTTTTTTGAAAGGTTTTTATATCAAAAAAATTTAAAAAATTTATCACTCCCAAAAAATCACAAAAAAAATACACAAGAATTTATTGCAAATATTTTTGCTGGTTTAATGCAAAATAAAAAATATCCATCAGAAATTACAAATTTATATGAAAAGTTAATAAAATTTAAACTTTTAAAATTACACGATTAAAATACCTATGAAGAGAAACTCGTTAATGCTTCGCATTGGGAGTTCTCGTCTCGCTCTTCTATTATTTTTAAATACACAAAATGCCGATGGGGAGACTCTCTTGTTCGCTCGCGTTTAACGGCAATTTCGAATTTTGTTGCAAGATTTCATCTTTTACAAAATTCTACAGCCTCAGCTCGCTCACGCTTCTTGAATTTGTTCCACGCTCGAAAATTTCGCAATAAAACCTTTGGTTTAGCATTGCTCCATTTCCTCGCTATCCGAACGAAACTGACTTTGTCAGTCTTCGTCCGTACACAAATTCGCTCGAACTCTTCAATGCTTCGCATTGGGAGTTCTCGTCTCGCTCTTCTATTATTTTTAAATACACAAAATGCCGATGGGGAGACTCTCTTGTTCGCTCGCGTTTAACGGCAATTTCGAATTTTGTTGCAAGATTTCATCTTTTACAAAATTCTACAGCCTCAGCTCGCTCACGCTTCTTGAATTTGTTCCACGCTCGAAAATTTCGCAATAAAACCTTTGGTTTAGCATTGCTCCATTTCCTCGCTATCCGAACGAAACTGACTTTGTCAGTCTTCGTCCGTACACAAATTCGCTCGAACTCTTCAATGCTTCGCATTGGGAGTTCTCGTCTCGCTCTTCTATTATTTTTAAATACACAAAATGCCGATGGGGAGACTCTCTTGTTCGCTCGCGTTTAACGGCAATTTCGAATTTTGTTGCAAGATTTCATCTTTTACAAAATTCTACAGCCTCAGCTCGCTCACACTCGAACTCTTTAATGCTTCGCATTGGGAGTTCTCGTCTCGCTCTTCTATTATTTTTAAATACACAAAATGCCGATGGGGAGACTCGAACTCCCGACCTACTGATTACGAATCAGTTGCTCTACCACCTGAGCCACATCGGCTTAATTCTTTATTATTCTAGCATATATATTTTTTTTTTAAACCTCTTGATATAGTTTTTTTATATGATACCATTTAATAAAATCATATATGATTAAGGAGTACGTATCGTGAAAAAAACAAGTTTTTTACTTGTATTGTCCCTAATATTATTTAATTCTGGAATTTGTATGGCTTTTTCGCCTATTGAAAAAGCTATTGACACATATTCACAAGAAATTCAGAATAACCCTGATGCAGCTCTTGCTTATTCAAACAGAGCTTCTATGAGATTTCTTAACCACGATATCCAAGGTGCAATATCAGATTTTGATAAAGCAATACAACTTAACCCAAATAACCACGAGCTCTATTTAAATCGAGGTTATATCAAACAATTAATAAATGACACTAAAGGGGCACTGAACGATTATAATACTGCTCTACAAATAAAACCTAATTTTGCTTATGCTTATAATAATAGAGGTGTTCTTAAAGTTGCCCTCAATGACATTGATGGAGCTTTAAAAGATTATGCAAAAGCTCTAGAATTAAATCCAAAGTATTCAGATGTTTATTATAATAGAGCAAATCTAAAATATATGTTAAATGATAACAATGGTGCTTTAGAAGATTATAATATTGCAATTGAACTTAACCCAAAAGATGCAGAAGCCTATAATAACAGAGGTGTTGTAAAAAAAAGATTAGATTTTAATGTCGGAGCTTTAAGTGACTATTCTCAAGCAATAGCATTAAATCCAAATGACAGTATTGCTTATGCTAACAGAGGACGTTTAAAAAAACTGTATTTTGATAATGAAGGAGCTGCAATCGATTTAGATCAAGCAATTGCATTAGCAGAAAAGCAAGTGTTTATCAAAAATGTTAAACCCCTTTTATCTAATGAAAGTTATATTGCTGCAATACCAAGTAGTTTTATAAAAAATGATAATCTTTATAACAAGACTGAAACAAGAATTGCAAATAATTCTTCTTACAATTCTACAAAAACTATCAATAAACAAGAACAAAATATAAAACCAGTAAATCAAATAGCACAAACTAATCAAAATATACAAACAACCAAAAGAATTGTAACATCAACTCCAGAGCAAACTACAATTCAAGTTCAACAAAAAGTTCAAGTTACGAAACCAACTGTTTCTATGCCTGCATCTGTAGAAGAAAAGATAGCATCATCTACAATTAGTGCCGGCGTAGCAACTGTTCAAGCTGCAGCAGACCCTGTTATTACAACAACTGCAATAAAGAAAAACCCTACAACCAATGTTAAACTAGCAGAAAGCTATTATATTAGAGGGTTACAAAAATGTGTACTCAGAGATTTACAAGGGGCAATTGCAGATTTAAATAAAGCAATTGAAAACAATTCTAACTATGCTGATGCATATTATTACAGAGCTGCCATAAGAAAAGAACTTGGCGATAATGAAGGCTTTAGAAATGATTATTCAAAAGCTATACAAATAAACCCTTCATTGCAAGCATTTAATGATGCTAACTGTTTATCTTTAATTAGAGGTTAAAATGCAAATAACATCACAAACAAATAATACTAATTTAAGTTTTCAAAAATTTATAAAAATAAAAGGCCCCGCTAAAGATTTAAAAAATTTTAGAACGGAATTAAGAGAAAAAAATGAAAAAGATTTCATAAATTTCATTGTATCTAAAAATAAAAAACAAAGTTATTTATATCTTTTTACAGGAAAAGATTCTAACAAGCTTATTGACATATTAAAAAAAGAAAAAAATTTTTTCAAAATTAGATTAAATATAGAAAAGTTAATACCAAAGAAACCTAAAACTTTCAAGTTAGAAAATATTTATAAGATTGGTGAAAACGAAACATTTAAACTATAAATTTTAAAAACATCTGTGCTGCAATATATTAATTCTCTTTAAATTCTCTTGAGAAAAATTAAGATTCAAGTCTCTTTTATTTTTCAACCACAATAATTCAAATTTTAAAGCTTTTAAAATACCATTCTCTACATCATTTTCTAAACCTTTTGAGCAAGCATCAAAAATAACTTTTCTTGTTTCAAACATTGTGAGATGTTCTAAATTTTTAAAAAAAGACATTGATTTTTTTGTAACATTCCCCCCTACAATAAATTTTTTGTTAATAACTTTTCTTCCAATATAATTTGCATACTCAAAAATTTCCTCTGAATCGACATAATCTTTTGGATAATTTAAAGATAGAACCATATCACTTCTACCAAAAACAATTCCCGAAATCTCTTTAAATTCTTCTAAATTTATAATCTCATCTATATTTTTGAATCCGGTAACAGATTCAATGTTTATATAAAAATCAGTATTATTTTTCTCCTCAACCGAATAAACATTATTAATTGCCATAACAAATTTTTTTAACGCGAAAGACGACTCTATCATCGGTGCAATAATAGATTTAGCACCTATTTTTTTTGCATTAATCAAATCATTTATAGCTTCACAACCGCCGATTTTTATTGTCAAACTCAAATCCAGACCGGAAATAAATTGTTTTAGATACTGAATTTCTTCAACACTAGCACCTTCAGCTTCAAATTCAGTTTTTACACCGCACACATTATGATTTTCTTTCAAATCCTTCAAAAGAGAAATCATTTCTAATTCCAGCTTATTCATACAACCTCAAAAAAAAACTAAATTTTACTTTTTACAATAATTTTTATAATAGTTCTTTCAAGTAATTAGGTAGTGCAAATCGAGCATTATGATATTCTTTATTATAAATTTTACAAGACTTTGTAATTTCTTGTCCTCTTCTCTCATCCCAATAAGAAAGAGGCTTCACTGTTTCAGAACAAAACGCCCACGCCCAATAACCGCCTGGATATGTTGGGATATTTGAAGTGAATGTTGAACAAATTGGAAAAACTTTCTTTAAAAGAGTATACATTTTTTTGATTTCTTCTTTATTTACAAAAGGTGATTCAGATTGAGCACATACTATACCACCTTCTTTTAAAGAATTTTTAACATTTGTATAAAATTCTTCCGTAAACAAACCTTCTCCAGGTCCCATTGGGTCTGTTGAATCTATTAATACAATATCAAACATATTTTTCTTATCTTTAATATATTCAATAGCATCTTCTACCAAAATTTCACACTTTGGATTATCTAACTCACAAGAAATCGTAGGAAGATATTTTTTACAGGCATCAATTACCATACCATCAATTTCGCATAATACAACTTTTTCAACCGTATCATGCTTTAAAACTTCTCTTACAGTACCGCCATCGCCACCACCTATTACAAGAACTGATTTTGGATTTTTATGATGCATCATTGGAATATGTGCAATCATCTCATGATAATGATACTCATCTCCCTCTGTCGTCATCATCAAATCATCCAAAGTCAAAACTCTTCCTAAAGACGAATCCGACTCAAATATTTCAACTTTTTGAAAAGGAGATTGTTCAGAAAAAAGAATTTCCCTTTGCTTTATTGCAATCCCAAACCCCGCAGGCGTAATCTCTTTATAAAATTGAGTCATTATTTAAGTCCTCCTGATAAAATATGTATATGTAAATGAAAAACTTCTTGTCCAGCTTCTTTTCCTGTATTAATAACAGTTCTATAAGATTTAATTCCTAATTTTTTTGTAACAGCCTTTACTGTCATCATTAGTTTACCTAATAACTGCTCATCATCCAACTCGTTTAAAGACTCCACGTGTAATCTAGGAACAACAAGCAAATGAATATCCGCCTTAGGATTTATATCTTTAAAAACTACTGCATAATCATTTTCATAAACAAACTCTGTATTAAATTCACCATTAACAATTTTACAAAAGATACAATCCATTTCAGCACCTCCATTTTGATTTTTATAATAATCAAAAAAAAGCTCAAATGCAATTTTCTATTCTAACACTTGTTTTTGCAGCATTTTCTTTTTTCTCTTGCGTTCAGCTTTAACACTATCATGTAAAAAGAAAACAAAAGGCAAAATTATAATTACCGCAACAGCAAAATATCTGAAAGTTTCTACATACCCCCATAAAGTTGCTTGTTGTCTTAAGATTCCGTGAATTTGAGATTGTGCCATATACGTTGCAGTAGGCAAATCAACCTGAGTTAGAAAAGAAGAAGTCATCATTTTTAATCGTTCTGCATACACAGAATTTGTTTCTGTCAAGGATTTTATCATCATCATTTGATGCACTTGAGAAAATCTTGTGATCATTGTAGTTGCAACAGAGGTACCAATAGCAGCCCCTGTATTCTTTAGTAAATTTTGAACCCCTGCGACATTAGTTTGCTCCTCATTTGATAATGTAGCACAAGAAATATTTGACAATGGCACCATTGACATAATCATACCAAGACCAAATACAAAGTTTGGAAAAGCAATATCAACTAGGGAAATCGATGTATTGATTTCGCCAAACATAAGCCCCGAAATAGCAAGAATTAGGATAAATAAATAGACAATCTAAAATAATAAATTCTTCCTGACTAATCGGGAATTTATTCATTTCAAAAAAACATCTGTTAGCCTCGTGCAAGACTCTGGACGTTAGTTCTAACTCATAAGGTAAAGTTTTAGTATAATGTTCCAAGTTACGACCCTCAAAACAATTTTATTTTAACATATTAAATTTTGCAAATACTAAAATTAAATTATTTATTATTGTAACAATATTTTTATATTAAATTTGTTTTCTTCTATTTTTGAAGTATGATAAACCATGTTTAAGGTAAATCATACAGACGGCTTACCCAAGAGGAGTATTAAATTTAAAATGAAGTTTTGCACCGAAAAGATAATTGGTATCCCAAGAGCTATTTCATATTATAACAATTACCCATTTTATTATGGATTTTTCAAAGGACTAGGATACGAAATTCTTTTATCAGATAAAACAACGTCAAAATTGATTAATACAGGTTCGCAATATGTCGTCTCAGACACGTGTCTACCTATAAAAGTTTTTGTTGGTCACGTAGTTAATTTATTAGAAAAAGGTTGTGATACAATTTTTGTACCTTCTTTACAGTCAACGGCTTATAAAGTAAATAACTGTACAAAAATCCGAGGATTGCCTGAAATTATTAGAAACATTATAAATCAACCTTTCAGAATGATTGAACCGACTTTGGACAAAACAAATAATCTTACCTTTAAAGATTTTTGTTTTGAAACAGCTCATCAATTAAATATATTTGAAGAAGAAAAAATTAATTTAGCAATAAAATCCGGTTGGGAAATTTACAATAATTTTCAAAAAATGACATTAATAGGAATTCCATTTCATGAGGCAGTTAAAAATGCAATAGAAGGCAAAATGTTATCAAAGCCAATCGAAATTGTAAAACCTCTATCTGTAATTATAATGGCACACGGTTATAATCTTTTTGATGAAAGAATTTCTCTAAATTTAATAAAAAAACTTGAAAAAATGGGAGTAAAAACCTATACAGGGCTAAATGTTTCAAAAGAAGATGCAATAAAATCCATTGAGAAAATAGGTGAAATTCAATATTGGGCAAATGAGCTAGACCTAACAGGAGCAGCAGCTCATTATATGTTGAGCAATAAAGTTGATGGTATTGTTGCACTTTCAGCATTTGGTTGCGGACCGGATTCATTAATGGTAGATGAGATCCAATATCACGCATCTGAAAGAAACCTTCCTATGATACATTTAACAATTGATGAGCATACTGGAGAAGCAGGCTTTGTAACTAGAATCGAAGCTTTTGTAGATATGCTTATTAGAAGAAAACGTAAAATAGCAAAAGAAAACAACATTAAAATATTATCTTCCACAAAAAGAAAAAAAATTGTTAATGCCGAACAAAAAGCTGAAGATAAAACACTTTCACTGATATAAAATAGGATAATTAAATTGGGAAAAAACATTTTAAAAAATTATAACTACAAAGGAGCAATTCATATTCACTCTATAAACTCAGATGGAAGTGGAGATATCGACAATATTACTAAAGCCGCAAAAAAAGCCGGTCTTTCTTGGATAATAATAACAGATCACAACTATTTCGATTTAGAAGAAGGAATTTATAATGATATTTATGTAATAAAGGGTGAAGAAATTTCTCCTCAAAAAGAAAATCACTACATTGCCCTTGATATAAATAATAGAATAGAACCTAATGATAATCCGCAAATTTATATAAATGAAGTAAGGGAACAAAATGGAATAGGTTTTGCAGCCCATCCTGATGAATTCAAAAAAAGAAACAACAACTATCCTCCAATAAACTGGGATAAATCATTCATACCGGATGGTGTTGAAATTTGGAATTGGTTTTCTTGTTGGGGAGACAGATTGAACACAAAAAATATTTTCACTTTAGCTTTTTCTTACATTTTCAAACATTTATTAGTAAAAAAAGCTCCGCAAAAATCTTTAAATTGGTGGGACAGATTAAATTCGCAAAATCAAATAATTATTCCTGCAATAGGAGGAATTGATGCACACGCTTTAAAAGTAAAAAAATATTTTTTACCATTCACAATTTTTCCATATAAATCAATGTTTAAAACAATAAATAATGTAATTAATTTAAAAGAACCTCTATCAAATAATTTCGAAATTGCAAAAAAACAAATTTTAAATGCAATAAAAAATGGTAATAACGTTATTGTAAATAATAAAGTATTAAATAAAATTCCAAATATTGAAATTATAAATAATCTACAAACTGCATACAGTGGAGAATATTTAAATTTAGATCAAGAAACATATTTAAAAGTAAACGTTAATAAAAAAGCTTTAATCAAAATTATTTTGAATGGTCGAGAGCTTTACAAATGTGTCGCAAAAAAATGTAATTTATTATTAACAGAAATCGGCAAATATCGAGTTGAAATACTTATAAACAAAAAAGGATATGCTTATTCTAATCCTATTTTAGTAATTTAGCAGGAGTAAATGTTGAACGAACTAAAACAAAGAGAAGAACAGAAAAACAGATTTTTCCAAAAAGATAATACCATCGCAACAAAAGATAGAGTTGTAGCTTGGCCTAGGATGGGAAATATTGATCTTGCCTTAAATGCACTTGTAAGTTCTTTAGGCGTAAAAATAGTAGAAGCTCCTCCAAATACAAACGAAGCTTTAGAAATTGGGGTGAAAAACAGTATTGAAGGAATTTGTCTACCATACAAATTAAATTTAGCAAATTATATAATGGCACTTGAAAAAGGTGCAAATACATTAATGATGTTCCAAGCTCCAGGCTCTTGCCGATTTGGAAACTATACCAAAATGGCTCAAAAAACTTTAAAAAAAATGGGCTATAAATTTGATATGGTTGTTTTCGACATGTATCAAAGCAAAATGAAGCAAACACTTCAAGCTTTTTGGCACGTAACAAGATGTACAAATCCTTTCAGATACTATAAAGGATTTAGCACAGGTTTTAATAAAGCATTTGCAATTGATACTGCTGAAAGATTATTATTTTATACACGTCCAAGAGAATTAAACAAAGGTGAAGCTGAACGTTGTTATAGAAAATGGTACAAAAAAATTGCTGAAACAACATCTATATGGGGATGCAAGCAATTAAAAAAACAAATAATCAAAGACTTTAAAAAAATACCAATTGATAAGAATAAAATAGTCCCTAAAGTTTATTTATTAGGAGAATTTTTTGTGTTACTAGATCCTTACACAAATAAAGAAATTGAGAAAACTTTAGGGGATTTAGGAATTGAAGTGGAACGTCAAATATTCTTTTCAGATTGGCTGGAGCATGTTTTACAACCATCATTTTTATACAAAAAAGAATCACATAGAGAACGATGTGTAAGATTTGCAGAACAATATATGAAAAGAGCTATCGGAGGAGAAACAATTGAAACAATCGGAGATACTGTATATGCAGCAAGAAATGGAGTTGATGGAGTTATTCATATAATGCCGTTTTCTTGCATGCCGGAGATTGTTTCTCAAAATATACTTACAAAAGTAAGCAGAGAGGAAGATATTCCAGTAATGAGTTTAGTGTTAGACGAGCAAACCGGAAAAGCCGGATATCAAACTAGGATAGAAGCTTTTATAGATTTAGTTAAAAGAAAAAAGATGAAGGAAAGATTAAACAATAAATAAAAGAGAGGAACTATATAATGTTAAAACAAGAATCAAGAAACAAAATGACATTAGAAAGAGTCAAGTATTATCGACATCTTTTTGGAGGTGCCCTAGAGTGTATTCAAAGCAGATTATCAAAAAATCCAAAACCATTGTGTTTTTCATTAATGGTTACAAGTGCTTGTAACTGTGATTGCGATTTCTGTTTTTGGAAGTCCAAAAAAGGTCAGGATGATATGCCTAAAGAAGAAATTATAAGACTTCTTACAGAAGCAGGAGATATTGGATATATGGATAGTATCCTTTGGGGCGGAGAGCCTTTATTAAGACAAGATTTTGCGGAAATTTGTAAGGCCTCACATGATGCAGGACTTTATACAAAAATCGCAACAAACGGATGGTTTTTAGAAACTAATCCTGATTTCGCTAAATATACCGATTTATCATTTATCTCACTTGATGCGATTGGTAAAGCTCACGATGACATTCGTCATATGCCAGGTATTTGCGATAAAGTTATGAGCGGAATTGAATATCATAAGGTTCATTCACCTAAAATGAGAATATATATTTGTTGTACTGTATCAACTCAAACAAGTTTTGAACAAATCAAAGAAGTTGCACAATACTGTAAAGATGCAGATATTCTTCTTTACTTTACTGTTAATAAAGCAGCCTCAAGACCTGAAGAAGCTCAAAATGTAGTCGAAACAGAACTTGAAAATGATCAATTAGCAGAAATGTTTATTAAGATTAAAGAATTAAAAAAACAAGGCTATCCTATTAGAAATTCATATTATTTTATGGATTACATTATTAATAAAAAAACATACTATGAATGCCACTGGCCTAGAATAGCAACAGTAATTTACTCAAACGGAGATATGTTAAGATGCTATGATAGAAAACCATTTATAAGTGTTAAAAACAGACCATTGAAAGATGTAATAAAAGATCCGTTATTTATTGAAACCGTAAATAAATGCAAAGATTGTAAATTAGCTTGTGTCGGCAATTATGCTCTTGATGCATCAGGCTTATGGAAACTTGAATGGCCTGCAATTAAGTCCCTAATGGAAATTGCTATAACTTAAGGAGTAAAAAATGAAAAAATATATTATATCGCTAATATTATTAATGTTTGCCATAACATCTATACCGGGGGAGGCAAGACATTTTGTTTCTCCTGCAGAAAAAGCTAAACTTGAAAAAACAAAACAACAGGAAGAAGCTTTTATGCAGGCTAAAAATATGCCTCAAAATAATCAATATACTATGCCTCCGCAATATACACAGACTTCTTTGCCAAATGGTATAAATAATACAACATATCAAGAAAATTATTTAATGGAGACTCCTCTTTTAAAAACAAAAAAAACAACAGACGCTTTCAATAACAAATATAACGCAGGAGAACGATTTTATGATGATCCGACAATAAGTCCGATTGAAGAAATGTTCAATGGCAAAAATATTGAAATTTCAGGAACTATATTAAGACAAATTGGCTATGATCTATTTGGAAATGCGTCACAATCAAATGCTACAACAGGAAAATTTGATAATAATTATAAATTAAATATTGGAGAAAAAGTTACTGCATATCTTCAAGGAGATTCTGTCGATGTTATGGCAATATCAGGAGCTACATTACTCAATCCAATGACCACAACCTCTGTTGATTCAAAAGGAAACTTATTTATCCAAGGAATTGGAATGGTTCCAGCCGAAGGTAAAACAATAGGGGAAGTTGAAAATGCCATTAACAGATTAGCAAATTCAAAATACAAAAGTTTAAAAATACACCTTAATGTATCTTCAGGACAAGAGTTTGCAGTCTTTGTATTCGGTCAGGTAAATAGACCAGGAAAAGTTCTTGTCGGAAATAATTCTACAGTATTTGATGCTTTAAATATGGCAGGAGGAGTAAAAAAATCAGGTTCTCTTAGAAACATTACATATTCTACAAATAATACTAAACCGAAAGATATCGACTTATATAAAACTCTTTTCTTAGGTGAAGATGATGGAATTATATTAAGACCTAATGACAAAATTTTTGTTAATAAAATTGGCAACGTTGTTGCCATAAAAAATGGTGTAATTGAGCCGGGTATTTATGAAACAAAAGACAAAGAAAGTATTCAAAAACTTGTAAAATATGCAGGAGGTTTTTCTCCAACAGCACAAATAACAGAAGTAACACTTATAGGTTTTGATAAAGCTGCCAAACAAAAAACAGCTCAAAATATAGCTTGGAACAAAGCAAAAAATATTGAATTAAATAATGGAGATTCTCTTGAGTTTAGAGAATTGTATAATGAAGTAGAAAATATTGTTACAATTCAAGGAAATATTAAACATCCAGCGACTTATGCCTATACAAAAGGAATGAGATTATCTGATATCTTAAAATCAGAAGATGAACTTTTAGAAGAAACCTTTTTAAATCAGGCTGTGATAAGAAGAGTCTCTGGAAAAGATAATATGGTGGAAACAATACCAGTCTTTTTAAAAGATTTCTTTGATGGACTTACAGATCCACTTCTTCAACCAAAAGATATTATAAGTATCTATAAAAACACAAATTCTGATTTTGTTGATATTTATGGATGTATAAACCAACCAAAACATCTTGCATACATTGATGGGTTAACCTTAGATGATGTAATGACAGATATTCGTTTTATGGAAACAAATGTTAACAATGAGAATTCTGAAATTCAAAAAGTATCTTATAAAAAACAACCAAATGATGATGTTATGTTGACAGCCGCAACAACTAGTGATAACAAATTAATCCCTGCTGAAAAAGTAGCTGTCGAAATTACAAATAAAGACGGAAACACTACACTATACTACTTATACGATATAATGATTAATTCTGATAGAATAAAAGAAATTCCAATTCAAGCAAATGATAAAATATTTTTCCGTACATTAAGAGATAATGAAGCAATTAAATATGTTAAAATTTCAGGTTTTGTAGAACGTCCTGGAGTGTATACCAGTATAGAAGGTAAAAAACTAATTGATATGATAATGTTAGCAGGAGGTTTAACAGACAAAGCAGACCTTCGAGGCATTGTTTATAAAAGATCAAACTTACAAGGTACGCAAGTTAATATTGCTAGAAAAAATAATGATAGAGATATCAGATTAATTGAAGGCCGAATGGCTGGAGCGTGGAAAGCTACAGAAGATGATCAGAAAACAAAAATGGATATGATTACTATGATGAAAAATGAAGAAAAAGACCTTATAAAGCGTTATACGGGTCAGATTGCTTTAAACATCAAAAGTAATGATATTAGAAAAATTAGTGATATTGATAATATAGAAGTTCAAGATGGCGATGACATATACATCCCAAGATTAAATAATCAAGTTAGTGTTATGGGTGAAGTATATAATGAACAATCTTTTACTTATAGAAAAGGTAGTAATATAAGTTCATATATTAAAGAGGTCGGAGGTTATACCCCAAATGCTAATAAATTTAGAATTTATAAAGTTGGTGTAAATGGCAGAGCAGAAAAAGTAGGACGCTTAGCTCACGTTGAACCTGGAGATATAATTGTCGTCCCTCGTAAAATAGCAGGCAATGATTGGATTACTCCTGTATGTGATACTCTTAGAAGTATTGTATCAGTTATGACTGCTGCATTTATCGTAACTAAAATCTAATATAAATAAATAAAGCGATATGTTTTAACATATCGCTTTATTATAAATAATAATAGGAGAAAATATGAAATTATTAGTAACAGGTGGAGCTGGATTTATTGGTTCTTGTTTTATAAGACATATCTTAAATAAATATTCTGATTATAAAATCATAAATTTAGATGCTTTAACATATTGTGGGAATTTAGAAAATTTAAATGATATTAAAAATAATCCTAATTATACTTTTGTAAAAGGGAATATTTGTGACAAAAAATTAGCCCAAGAACTAATTAAAGAAGTAGATTGTGTGATAAATTTTGCAGCAGAATCTCACGTAGATAATTCAATAAAAAACCCGGAAATTTTTGTTGAAACAAATGTTCAAGGGACTCTAAATCTTTTACAAGTCTCAAAAGAACTTGGAATAGAAAGATTTTTACAAGTTTCTACAGATGAAGTTTACGGTTCGTTAGGTAAAACAGGTTATTTTTACGAAACCACGCCACTTGCTCCAAACAGCCCATATTCAGCCAGTAAAGCTAGTGCAGATCTACTAGTTAGAGCATATTATGAAACTTATAAAATGCCGGTATTGAATACAAGATGTTCAAATAATTATGGACCGTATCAATATCCTGAAAAATTAATTCCATTTTTTATTTCACAACTACTAAAAGGAGAAAAAGTGCCTGTATACGGTGATGGATTAAATGTAAGAGATTGGTTATATGTATACGATCATTGTGCCGCCATTGATACTGTTCTTCATAAAGGTAAAGTCGGAGAAATATATAATATTGGAGGGCATAACGAAAAAACTAATTTAGAAATTACGCACCTTATTCTTAAAGCTATGGGCAAAAATGAAAGCTCTATTAAATATGTAGAAGATAGATTAGGACATGATAGACGTTATGCAATTTCAAATGATAAAATTACTTCTGAACTTGGTTGGAAACCTTCTTTAACTTTTGAAGAAGGAATCAAATTAACAATTGACTGGTATTTAAATAATCAAGAGTGGATAAAAAATATTGAACAAAAAAGAATTGGAGTGAAATAATGCCTTTTGAATTTGAAAAATTAGAAATTGAAGGTTTGATTTTAGTAAAACCCAAGGTTTTTGGAGACAATCGAGGATTCTTTTTAGAAAGTTACAAGAAATCTGATTTTGTTGCAAATGGAATAGATATAGAATTCAATCAAGATAACCATTCTAAATCATCTGCAAAAGTATTAAGAGGTCTTCATTATCAAGCAAAACCATATGGACAAGCAAAACTAGTTCGATGTTCAAGAGGAAGAATTTTTGATGTTGCAGTTGATATTAGACCAAATTCTAAAACATTTGGCAAATACGTAAAAGTTGAATTATCCGAAGAAAATAAGCATATGTTATTCATTCCTGAAGGATTCGCTCACGGTTTTGTAGTATTATCAGATGAAGCAGAATTACTATACAAAGCAAGTGGAGAATATTCTCCCCAAGCAGACAGAGGAATTTTATGGAATGATAAAGATATAAACATTGATTGGGGAATTGATTTTGAACCAATTTTATCTGAGAAAGATAAAATACAGCCATATTTAAAAGATATAAATAAAGGGGAATTAATATAATGAAAGTATTAGTTACAGGTGCAAAAGGTATGTTGGGGCAAGATTTATGCCCAATATTAGAAGATAATGGATATGATGTAATTGAAACAGATATCCATAATCTGGATATAACCAATTTAGAAAATGTAACCAACATTATTAATAATGAAACACCTGAAATCATTATTCATTGTGCTGCTTATACTAATGTTGATAAGGCAGAAGAAGATTTAGAAAACGCTAGAAAAATTAATGTTTTAGGAACAGAAAACCTTGCAAAAATCTGCGGAGAAAAAGATATAATGATAGTTTATATCTCCACTGATTATGTTTTTGATGGAGAAGCAAACACTCCATATTTACCAAACAGTCCGACCAATCCAATAAATAATTATGGACTAACGAAACTAGAAGGTGAAAAAGCCGTAAAAAAATATTGTAAAAAATATTATATAGCAAGAACGAGTTGGCTATATGGACATCACGGAAAAAACTTTGTTGAAACGATGATTTCAATAGCTGACAAACCGGAATTAAAAGTTGTAGATGACCAAATAGGTTGCCCAACTTGGACCGTAGAATTAGCAAATGGAATTGTTAAATTAATACAAGGCGAAGAATATGGAATATACCACATATGTGGTTCTAATTCTACTTCTTGGTACGATTTTGCAAAAGAAATTTTTAAACAAATTCACAAAGAAGTAAATTTATTACCTTGTTCTACAGAAGAATTTCCACGTCCAGCAAGACGTCCTAAATATAGTGTAATGGAAAATAATAAAATTTGTAGAGATTGGAAATTAGCATTAAAAGATTATTTAGCACTAAGAATAGAAGATGAGGGTATTTAAAATGAAAGGAATTGTATTAGCAGGCGGTAGCGGGACAAGATTATACCCTTCTACGATAGCAATTTCAAAACAATTATTACCTGTATATGATAAACCAATGATTTATTATCCAATATCGGTTTTAATGCTTGCAGGAATAAGAGATATTTTAATAATTTCAACAAAAGAAGATATCCCCCATTTTAAAAAATTATTGGGAGATGGTTCACAATTTGGCGTAAATTTTTCTTATAAAATTCAACCAAGCCCAGATGGATTAGCTCAAGCATTTATTTTAGGAGAAGAATTTATTGGTAAAGATTCTGTTGCAATGATTTTAGGAGATAATATTTTTTATGGTCCAGCTTTTAGTGGAATGCTAAAAAAGGCACGGCTCAATGCTGAAAAAAATTCTATTGCAACAATTTTTGGATACTATGTAAAAGATCCGGAACGATTTGGAGTCGTAGAATTTGATGAAAACGGAAAAGCAATTTCTATAGAAGAAAAACCTCAAAACCCAAAATCTAATTATGCAGTAACAGGTCTTTATTTTTACGATAATTCAGTTGTTGAATATGCAAAAAATCTAAAACCATCTTCTCGCGGAGAATTAGAAATTACTGATTTGAATAAAATTTACTTAGAAAAAGGGAAATTGAATGTTGAAATGTTTGGAAGAGGTTTTGCGTGGTTAGATACAGGAACTCATAAATCTTTAATTCAAGCAGGACAATATGTTCAAACGATTGAAGAAAATCAAGGAATAAAAATCGCTTGCCTTGAAGAAATTGGAATTATAAAAGGATTTTTGAAAAAAGAAGACATTTTAAATCATATTGAAAAATATAAAAATAATGAATATTATTCTTATGTGAAAGAATTATAAATAAAACAATATATTTAAAAACAATTATTATAAAAAGGAACTTAAATTAAAGAAGTATATTCATATTCTTTAGCGTAATTATATAATTCTTTTAAACCGTCCTCTAAAGAAGTATTTTTAAATTCTTTAAATATAGATTTTATTTGCGAATTATCTAATATACTGTCTTTAATATCTCCAATTCTTGGTGGTAAATAATTCGGAGATTTTTTATATTGATATAAATCTTTCATCATATCAAAAAGTTTATTAATATTAATTCCGGTATTGCTAGAAAAATTATATGTTTTATTAACAATATCAGATTCTATTGTCAATAAAACAATTTGTGCGATATCTTTTACAAATAGAAAATCTCTTATTTGAGATCCATCATCAAAAATATTAACATCTTTATTATTTAACATTGCATCATGGAAAATTGCAATAACTCCACTTTCTTTTGATGAAAATTGTCTTGGACCATAAACATTTGAAAATCTAAAAATAACATATGGCACATCAAATAATTCTATATATTTTTCCATTGTTAATTTAGATACTCCATAAAAAGAAATCGGTTTTGTTGAATGCTCTTCTGCAATCGGTAAAGTTTTGGGCATACCATATACAGCAGCAGATGATGCTGTCAAAAACTTTTTAACATTATATTTTTTACAAAGTTCTAATATTTTTACAGAACTGACTATATTTAAATTAGCATCATAAACAGGTTCTTTTTCTGAATATGCAACACTTGTTTGAGCCGCTAAATGTATGCAAAAATCAGGTCTTTCTCTATCAAAAATAAATTCTATATCATCTTTATAAATATCATTTTTATAAAACTCAATTTTATCACTTTGGGGCAAATTATTTATTGAACCTGTCAATAAATTATCAACAATTACAACATTATAATTATTTATAACTAATTTATCTACAATATGAGAACCAATAAACCCTGCCCCACCAGTAATTAAAACTTTCTTCATATAAACCCTCATTTTGTTAATATATTTTCCATCTTACTACAAAAATAAATTAATATAAATAAAAATAAAATTAGCCAGTTTACTGTATATATTTTTTCTTGTTTATTATAAACTATAAAAATATAGGAGTGGAATTTAAGAATGCTTTCACGTTCAATTTTATTAATGTTAATTTTTGATATATTAGTGTTTAGTATATCATCGAATTTTTGGTATAATTTTTTTAATTTACCGCAAAACTTATTTTTCTTTGCTTTAGCATTAATTGTAATTACAGGTTTTGTAGTTCTTTTCTTGAAAGATAATTACAAAATAAGAGAGTTCAATATTTCTTCAAAAAATTATTATTTGTTATTCGAAGGTATTGTTTTTGCTCACATTCCACTAACAATATTTTTATTATTATTCAATCATAATTTGCAAATTCTGGAATTTATTGCATTAAATGTTTTAACAGTTTATCTATCTTTAGCGATTTATAGAAATCTATTTCATTTATATTTATTCAGATTGAAGAAGAATAAAAATGTTTTAATAATGGGAGCAAATCAAGAAGCAAAATTAATTGCTGATGAAATAATAAACAAAAAAGCTTTAAAAATGTCTGTTGTTGGTTTTGTTGATGATAAAGAAGAAGAAAATTTAATAAAAGATTCTCAAACAAAAATTTTTAATCAAGAAGAATTAAAAGATGTTATTCAAAAATATGATGTAGATATTCTAATAGTTGCGATTAAACGAAGAATGGAAGAAACACTACTTACTAATATGGTGGACAATGTTCCAAATAATGTAAAAGTTTATCGCATGCCCGAATTCTATGAAATGGTAACAGGAAAATATTATGTTAGTAAAATGTCAATAAATTGGCTTTATTACGATTTTATGAACAAAAGAAGTTTGGTTTATGATTTTTGTAAACGAGCATTTGATATAATAGCTTCTTTAATTATCTTAACAGTTACAGCTCCAATCTTGGTTTATATTGGGATAAGAGTTAAAATGACTGACGGAGGACCTGCGATTTATACCCAAAATCGAGTTGGCAAAGGTGGAAAAATATTCAAAGCATATAAATTAAGGACAATGTATCTGAATGATTATGTCCCAACTGGAGATAATTTAAAACAAGCAGATAACCAAAATACTGACGATAGAGTTATCCCTTTCTGTAAATTTGTAAGAAAAGCTAGATTTGACGAAATCCCACAAATGATAAATATTTTAAAAGGTGAAATGTCAATTGTTGGTCCACGAACAGAATGGGATGAAGTAGTAAAAGTTTATTCTGAACAAGTACCATATCATGGTTGTCGTCATTGGGTAAAAACTGGCTGGACTGGTTGGGCACAAATTAATCAAGGACATTTGTTCTCGAGTGATGCAGAAGCTGAAAAATTACAATATGATTTGTATTACCTCAAGCATAGAAATGTGTTGTGGGAAATCGGAATCCTAATAAAAGCTGTATTTTTGGCACTAGGAGGAAGACATGGGTAGTAAGAAAACAAATGTAACAATATCAAGATTTTTTCTGTAAAAGAATTTGTATTTGTGATTAAATTGTAGAAATGAAGAAAAATTTTTCGGGGTAGAAATTGAAAAAAGAGAAAAAAATTCTATACTTAACAACACGATTACCATTTCCAGTTATTGGCGGTGATAAATTACGAATGTTCAATATTTTAAAACAACTAAAAAAACAAGGACATAAAATAACATTAATTTCTCTTGTCACTCCAGAAGATGATTTAGTAGCTTGTTATAAAAATAATGAATTTTTTGACGATTTAATACCTATAAAATTCGATAAAAAATTAGCTTATTTACATGCAGTAAAAGCAATCTTTAATGATAAACCGTTTATTGTTGAATATTTCTACAGCAGAGCTATGCAAAAAGTTGTTGATAAATTAATCAAAGAAAATACGTTTGATATAATCACAGGTTATATGATTAGAATTGCACCCTATTTAGAAAAGCACAAAGACAAAAATATTATTATAGATTTTGTCGATGCCGTTTCTATGATGTATGAAAGAAGAATAAAAAATGTTCAATCTTTATGGGATAAATTTAAAATAGGAATAGAGTATTTAAAAGTAAAAAATTATGAAAAAAAATGTGCAAAAATATTTAAAACCCAAACAGTAATTTCAAACGCTGATAAAAATTATATAGAACAGTTTGCTAGAAAATCAAATATAAAAATTATTGGGAATGGTGTAGATACTGAATATTATAGCCCTATTGATTTTCCTAAAAACAATAATATCTGCTTTGTGGGATCTATGCAATATATCCCAAATTCAGAAGCTGCAATTTATTTTGCTACAAAAGTTTTTCCATTAATAAAAAAAGAAATACCTGATGCAAAATTTAAAATAATAGGAGCTAATCCAAGAAAAGATTTAATAGATGCTGTAAAAGATGTTGATAACGTTGAAGTTACAGGACGTGTGGAAGATGTAAGAGAATATATGAAAGATTGTAAAATATCAGTTTGTCCTGTAAAAATTGCCGGTGGAATTCAAAATAAAATATTAGAAGCTATGTCTATGGGAATACCTGTTGTTACTACACTAGAAGGGGCAGAAGGAATTGAAACTAACGAAGATATTTTATATGTTGCAAGATCTGAACAAGATTATGCACAGAAAGTTATTCAGTTAATTAAAAATGACAATTTGTGCAAAAAAATAAATATAAAATCTAGAAAATTTATTTTAGATAACTTCTCATGGGAAAAAATAGGTGATAGTTTAAAAATTTATACAATAAAAGGTTCTAATGATTAAAAAAATAGGTATTGATGTATATACAGCATTACATAGTCCAAGAGGTATGGGTATGTATGTTATTTTCTTTTTAAAAGAGTTAGCAGATATTGATAAAAAAAATCAATATATTTTATATGGCGATGTTGAAGATATTAATAAATTATTACCACAACAAGAAAATTTTATTTATAAGAAATTAAATTCAAAGAGTTTATTTTATTATGAACAAATTGCTTTACCTAAACAAGTAAAAAAAGATAAAATTGATATTTTACATTCTCCAGCAAATACTTCGCCAATATTTTTAAATAAAAAAATAAAACGAATAATTACTCAACATGATATTATATTTTTGAAAAAAGAAGTTCCTTTTCCAAATAATAAAAAACAATTGCTAGGACGAATTTATTACATTTTATGTACAATTGCCAATTTAAAAAAGGCTGATAAAATATTTACAGTATCTAATTTTTCTAAAAATGATATTATTAAGACGTTTCACATCAATAATAATAAATTAGTATTAACTCCAAATGGACATGAACATTTTGATACTTCTAAAGCTACAGAGTTTAATATATTAAAAGAAAAATATAATATACCAGATTCATATTATTTTACACTTGGAGGTGAAGCTCCGTCAAAAAATACTGAAATTTTACTAAAATTATTTTCTAAGAATAATAAAAAATCATTAGTTATTGCGGGAATAAAACATTTAGAAAATAGTATTTTATATAATAAATATAAAGATTTTAAAAATATAAAATTTGTACCATATATTGATCAGACTGATTTAGTTGGAATTTATAAAAATGCGAAAGCTTTTATTTTCCCTTCTATATATGAAGGCTTTGGAATTCCATTATTAGAAGCTATGAAATGTAGCACACCAATTTTATGTTCTAACGTAACTTGTTTACCTGAAGTTGCCGGAAAAGCTGCTTTATATTTTGATCCAAAGAATATTGGTTCTATTTTAGAAAAAATTCATTTGCTAGATGAGAAACCTGATATAAGATTAAATTTATTAAAAAATGCAAAGACCCAAGCTAAAAAATATAGCTGGAAATTTACTGCATTAAAAATAAAAGAGGTGTATAACATATTATGATACCTAATATTTTTAACACAACCATTATTTTAATTATTAATTTATTAATATTAGGCTATTCTTTATGGCTAAATAAAAAATTATTTAACAGCTATGCATATATTTCATTACCATTTGTTTTTAATCTACTTTTTGTATTTTTCTATATTGGAATATACTCATACATCATAGTATCAGATCATATGTACACCTATTTTTGCTTTACAAAAAATTTTGAATATCCTTTTAAAGCTGCTATTTTTTTTACTATATGTAATCTTTGTTACAACATTGGAAGTTCTTTTATTTTATTCAAAAAAAGACATTTTAGAATTAATAACTCAATAAAAAAGTATATACGAATCTATAAACTCAAAACATTAAAAAAAATTGGTATTGTTTCTTTTTTCATTGGTGCAATAAGTAAAATATTATATTTTATTATACTTGGAAAAGGTAATATTCTTTATTATTTTCAAAATTATTTCCGTATACAGGTTGAAAGTGTAGGCAATGGAGTTGGTTTTGACTTTTATCTTCGTTTTTTATTTTCTTTTACAATGATTGGGGCTTCAATTCTTCTAATTTATTCATTAATAACTAAAAAAAATTTTGTTTTAACATTTAATATTATTATTTTAACAATATTACTAAATTTTAATAGTAGATTATCTATTTTAACATTCTTATTACAACTATTGATATTATATTGCTTATATTTAGATGAATTTCGTAAAAAAATTATATACTATTTTTTCATATTAATAATCCCTATTTTTATTTTTATAATTATCGGCCTTGGAATTTTTAGAGATTCTACAAATGGTCAAATACATCAAAATATCGATCTAACATATTTTGCATTAGGTAACATTCATGACATGCGAGCCTTAAGTGATTGTTTAGAATATAATCACAAGAATGATACAAAATATTATGGTATGACTATCATTGCACCTATTATTTTAAAACCAATTCCTAGAAAAATATGGGAAAATAAACCTCGTAATGCGGCAGCTATATATTCTGAACAAGTTTCTCCTGGAGTACTTAAAGAAGGTTTTGCAATAGCTCCAGGTATTATCTACGAATCATTTATTAATTTTGGTTATATTGGCACATTTATTTATTTTGGAGTAATAGGTTACTTATTATTTTTTATACAAATACTATTACTTAAAGAAATTCTAATTAATAAGTATAATGTCTTTTTCCCCATTATAATGTCATTTTTAATTTCACGATTATTATATTTAAGAGGAGAAGATTTAACTTTAATTTATACTTATAGTAGTTTTTTTATCATAGATTATTTATTATTATTTACGAAAATTAAAACAAAAATAATATGAGGATATAACCATATGAAAGATGTATCTATAATATTTGTCAATTATAAAACAAGAGATTTAACAATTAATGCAATAAAATCTGTTTTTGAAAAAACTCAAAAAATAAATTTTGAAATTTTTGTTGTAGATAATAATTCTCAAGATGGCTCTATTGAAGCAATTGAAAATAAATTTCCAAACATTAATATTATAAAAAATTCAATTAATGCAGGATTTGGTGCCGCTAATAATTTAGCTATAAAACAAGCTAAGGGAAAATATATCCTATGTCTTAACACAGATACATTATTAATTAATAATGCAATAAAAATCATGTATGATTTTATGGAAAAAGAAGAAAATCAAAATGTAGGAGCTTGTGGCGGATATCTCTATAATGCGGAATTTCAACCAGTAATGGCTGGGGGAAATTTTCCTAATATAATAGATTTATTACTTAAATTTAAATTTAAATTACCAAAATCTATAATTAAAAAGTTTTCTGTTGGTTTAAAATCGGATGAATTAACAAATTTAGAAAATATTGATCACATAATTGGTGCTGATATATTTTTCAGAAAATGTGTTTTAGATCGAGTTGGGTTATTCGATGAAGCATATTTTATGTATCTAGAAGAAACAGATTTATGTTATAGAATAAAAAAAGCAGGTTATAAAATCAAATTTGTCCAAGATGCAAAAATAATTCATCTTGAAGGACAATCTACAAAAAATAAAATAACCTCTAAAAAAATGTTTAAAAAGAGCCAATTTTTATATTTAAAAAAACATAAACCTAATGACATTATCAAATTTAAAATACTTTATATACTTTTATATCTGATTGATTGGCTAATATTAAGAAATAAAGATAGCAAAGAACTATTAAAAGAGGTTGTAATATTATGAAAAATGTTTGTATATTTAATTTTTGGTGGGTATCAAATTATGGAGCATTACTAACTGCTTATGCTATTCAAACTTTAATAAATAAGTTTGGTTACAGTACTTTATTAATTGATAATTCTTACAAACACAATGAACTTATTAGCGAAAATTTTGCTAAAAATTTTGAACAACATCATTTAAAAACATCAAGCAAAATTTCTCTATATAAAGATTTTAATAGTTTAAACCAAAAATCTAATATCTTTATTACTGGATCAGATCAGATTCTAAGACCTATCGCTGCTAGAGAGCGATTATCACAATATTTACAAGATTTTGTTTCTATAAACTCAAAAAAGATTACTATGGCTGCGAGCTTTGCTGTAGACAAAAAAACACTACTAGAAGAAACTAATTCCCAAACACTCGAAAACATGAAATTGTCATTGAAATCATTTGATTTCATCTCAGTACGGGAAAAATCCGGAGTTGAGATTTGCAAAGATTTATTTGATGTTGATGCAGAATGGATTATTGACCCAGTATTTATAATGAATAAATCTAATTATGATGAATTAATAAAAAACTCTACACAAGATTTTTCTAATAAAATTGTTAGTTATGTTTTAGACCCAAATAAAGAATATGAGAAGGTATATAAATATCTAGAAAAAAAATATAACAAAAAAATTCTAAAAACAGCTTATTCAAATACGTCTGTTGAAAATTGGCTAGCATCAATAAAAAATTGTGAATTTTTAATCACAGATTCTTTCCATGGAATGTGCTTCGCTATAATTTTCAATAAACCATTCATATGCATTACTAATCAAAAACGTGGTGCTACAAGATTTGAATCAATTTTAGAAATGTTAAATATTGAAAACCAATGTATAAATAATATTAATGAAATTTATGAAAAAGACTGTATTTTTAACGTTGATTATGAAAAAGTTAATCAACGAATTGAAGAAGAACGACAAAGAGGTCTAGATTTTCTAAAAAAAGCTCTTGAAGCACCAGTTGGCAAAAAAGAAGAAAAAATTGAAGCAAGAATAAAGTTTTTAGAAAATAGAATTATAGAATTGGAAAAGCAAGCAACATTAAAATACCAAATAAAAAAAGAGCTATGGTATTTATGGCTTATAATTTTTTATAAATATTTACCTAAGTCAATGAGAAATATTATTAATTTTATGAGATTTAAAAATGTTAAATAAAATAAAAAATATCTTTTTAAATAATTTTTATCCAATATCTCTATATGCAAGACAAATTGCAGGAACATTAATACTGTTTATTATTGCGAGATATTTGTCTATATATGATTTTGGGCTATTTTCCAGCTATAAAAACATAGCAACTTTTTGTTTTATGTTCGCTAATTTAGAATATGCAAATTATATTCTTGTATCTTCTAAAGCCAATGTAAAAGAAGTTAAGCTCAAAATTTCATTATTTATTTTAAATGCTATTTTTATTGGAATATTAATAGCATTAGGTTCAACTTTCTTTAAACTAGACAGCCATATACTATTTTGCCTAGTAGTAATAAGAACATTTTTTGATGGAACTTTTTTTGCTTTAATTCTTCCTTACTTTCAAGCAACAAAAACTTTTAATACTATTGCAAAAATTAATATTGTATATGCTATTTGTATTTCTTTAATAGCAATATTTTCGTACATTTTTAAACTTTCACTATATAAATTTTTATTATTGAATATTTGTCTAGGATTAATTAATTTTATCCAGTGTTCATACTTTGCAAAAATCAATTATCCTTTGGTATTTAACCATATTAAAAGGTTCTGTAAAATGGTAGATAAAAGTATTTGGGCTTATATTGGGGTTAACATAGCATCTTTTTTATTCAATCAACTATCATCTCTGTATGTTTCTACATGCTTATCTAAAGCTGAAGCAGCACTTTATTTTTCAGCATTCACTATAGCAGCTGTAATTGGTCTACTAATCGCAGCACAAATACAAAAGATGATGCCAGATTTAATTAATAATAGTATTGAGAACATAAAATTAATACTCAAAAGAAATTTAAAAATAATGTTGATTATCACAGGTGGATTATTCATATTTATGCTTCTTTTCGGGAAAATACTGCTAATACTATTATACGGACAAAACTACTATACAAATGCATATCCTATACTTTTAATACTTATGTTCGGAAACATTTGTGTTGCAGAAGCCGCCGTCTATGGTGCATATATTACAGCTAGTGGAAATCAAAAAAGAAAAATACCAATGCAGTTGGAAGCTACCTCTTTAACAATAATAGGCTTAATAATATTACATAGATTTGGCATATATGGAGCTGCTCTTACTTTCTCATTTGCAGCTCTTTATATTTCGTATAGATATACAACTTTTACTATAAAATTAATAAGAGCTATCGAATAGTTAATAAATAATCAAGGAGATATTATGAAAGAAATTTTAAGAAAACTAAAAAAAATATACTTAGGACTTGTCTATTCTATACATTATCTAATTAAATTTTTTGTATTTGTTTGTTTAGATTTTAATAAAGAAAAAAGCCTTGAAACAAAACTACTTCTTGCTGTTCATAGTATTGAAAAAGGTTTTGGCATTCAAAATACTAGAATGGAATTTGGTAAACGAAATATAAAAATATTACAAAAAACCATTGTTAGTTATGAAAAAAAAGGATATAAAAAAAATGGTTTTGCTTATTTATCAGCTCTAAGCATTTTAGAAACTTATATAAAATATCATTTAGATCGAAACATTCACGATGAGTATATAAAATCATTAACATCTTTTATAAAAGAAAGAAATTTTCAAAATATACCTACTGGGTTTAAAATGATCAATAACCAAACTACACCTAATGATTATCTAGGTCTTATTAAGACTAGACACAGTGTAAGAGCTTTTAGCGATAAACATGTAGATGAAAATGTAATAATAAATTGCATTAAATTAGCACAAACTGCTCCATCGGCTTGTAATAGGCAAACAGTTAAAGTTTATTATACTATGGATAATAAGAAAATAGATTCAATAGGAGATTTAATGGCCGGTAACAAAGGCTTTACCAATGTTAATAATTATTTAGTTATAACCTCTGATGTTTCAGCATATACATATTGGGAAAATGGACAATGGATGACAAATGCTGGTATTTTTATCTATTCATTAGTTTTAGCATTAGAATACTACAACATTGGGAATTGTATTTTACAATGGATTGATAATCTTAAAAAAGATAAAATTTTAAGAAAAATTTTAAATATTCCAACTAATGAACATATTGTAGCAAGTATTGCCATTGGACATAAAATGGATGAATATAAAATTTTATATGCTACAAGAAAAGATATTAATGATATACTAGTAAAAGTTAATTAAACATATTATACAAGGAGAGATTAATGGAAAATTATAATTATAATCAAGAATTAGACGAAGAATTAACAATTGATTTAAAGAAAATCTTTTTTGCACTTTGGAGTAGAAAAACTCTCATTGCTAAAACTTTTATTAGCATATTAATATTTTTCATAATACTAACATTCATTTCTCCTAAAAAATATAAAGTCGAAGCTGATTTGTATATTAATAAATCTAATAATTCAAATATGGTAGAAATTAACCCTTACGCTATTGAAGAATTAGGTGCTGGAGGTGGAATGGCTGCGCTTATGTCTGGAGGTGGGGGGCTTACAAATGAACTTGAGCTAATGCAATCTCCATTAGTTATTGATAAAGTGATTAGAGAGAACGATTTAAAATATAAAAAGAAATATGGTTTTTTACCTAATAAAAAAGAGGGTGAATACATTTCTACAACAGCATTTCTAAAGAAAAACATTTCTTTTGAAAACAAAAAAGGAACAAATGTTGTAACTATTGAATATAAATCTAAAGATCCGGAACTAGCATATAATGTTGTAAGTTCTATAATCACGAATTACATAGAATTGCACAAAGAATTACATAGCGAAAAATCAAAATCTGATAAAAAGATTATTGAAAATCAATACAATATAGCTAAAAAATCTTTTGATGAAAAAGTTAAAAAAGCTGACGGACTACCTGAACAAGCTCTTGCTATGTCTGGAAATATTTCTGCAATGTCAGCTTTTTCTCGCTCTGCTCAACAAGCTTTATCAAATCTAAAAGGCCAGGTTATTCAAGGCGAAAAAGCTAAATTAGCTCTTACTGAAGAAGCTAATAAAGTTGCAGAATTATCTTCAAAATTAGAGTGGGCGAAAATGGTTGAAGAAATGTCTGATTCTTCTAAAGTTCTTATTTTAAAAGAGCCTCAAAAATTAAGAGATTTTGAATATGCTTCTCCAAAATTATTGATAAATATATTATTAGGTATTATATTTGGAGCAATTGCTTCATTATTTGCTGTGATTTTTGCAGAAAATACTGACAAAAAACTTACTTACTCAATGCTCGGCGAAAACATTATTTACAATGGAGAAAATGATTTTACTGATTTAAAAGTTCAAATACTAGCTAAAAAAGATAAAAAAATTGCTTGCGTTATGTTTGAAGAATTAAGCTCATTTTTAGCGCTACAATTAAAAGATTTTAAAAATTTTGATTTCATAAAAGCAGATATTTCATCTGAATTCGTTGAAAGAGTTAAGAATTCTGAAGAAGTAATCATATTTGCTTCTATTAATAAAACAAATTCAAAATTTTACAAACAAATCAAACAAATGCTTAATGAAATGAATAAAGAAATTAATTTAGAAGTATTAATATAAAGGAGAGAGTATGAAACCAAGAGTAGAAAAACAATCGACTGTTTGGCAATCTAATTCTATGGGTTGCTTTGATAAACTTAAATTAAAACTAAATAATTTTGTCATTGACCAAACAATAAATTATTTAGGACATAACTTTAGTAAACAAAAACTTATTAACCTTGCTAAAATCTTTGAAAAAATTGCAGGTTCTAAAGGCGGAATTAACCATGCAAGAAGAATGCAATGGTTATTTGAATCAGAACATCCACACTTATATTGGTGGAAAAAGATTTTAACAGAATTACATCCAAATTGCAGAAATAAATGGATTAAAAATTTCTTTGTGAACGGATATTATGGAGATAACCTAAGAAAAAGATCCGAATTCAACGAGAAAAACGGATTTTTCCCTCCAACAGTTCTATTATCATCAATTACCAAAAGATGTAACTTCAACTGTAAAGGTTGTTGGGCTCATGAATATTCTGTAGAAGAAGATTTAACAAAAGAAAAATGGAGAGAAATTTTCACAGAAGCACGTGATGTTATGGGAATTCATATTATCCCGGTTGTAGGTGGAGAACCTTTTGCTAGAAAAGAATTTTTAGAATTAGCTGAAGAATTTAATGATTGTACATTTATTACTTTTACAAACGGTTCTTTAATTACTGAAAAAACTGTTGAAAAATTGAAAAAACTTGGAAATGTTCAACCAATGTTTTCTTTATGGGGCTTAAAAGAAGACAATGATGCCGTTCGTGGAGAAGGTTGTTTTGATATGGTAATGGAAAAAATGGATATGCTTAAAAAAGCAGGTATTTTCTTCGGTGCAAGTATTACAGCAACCAGTAAAAATTGTAATGAAGTTACATCAGATGAATTCATGAAAATGCTTTCAGATAAAGGAGTACTTTGGAGTTGGTTCTTCCACTATGTTCCTGTAGGTGATAGCCCTGATGTAAGTTTAGTTCCTAACGCACAACAAAGACAACAAATTTTAAAAGCTGTATATAATGCAAGAAATACTCTACCTATGATGACTGTAGATTTTTGGGGTGATGGTCCTGAAATGATGGGTTGTATTGCAGGTGGCAGACAATATATCCACGTTAATCCGCGTGGAGATGTTGAACCTTGTACATTCGTTCATTTAGCGACTCACAACCTAAAAAATTGTACATTAACAGAAGCACTTGCTTCTCCATTTATGAGAGCAATTAGAGACGGTATTCCTTATGAAGACGGAAATATGCTTCGTCCTTGTATGATAGTTGATAGACCAGATGTATTAAGAAAATATTACGAAGAATTTAAACCTTACGAAACTCATGAAAATGCAGCTGCATATTTAACAAATCCAGAAATTACTTCTCAAATTGATAAATACTCTAAAGAAGTTAAAGAAATTCTTGATGAAGACTGGAGAAATAATTTATGGATGACTATATTCCCTCTGGAAGGTGAATATTACGTTGATAGAGATACTTTCTGTTCTACAGAAAAACCTCAACATAAATGCACTGGTCATTGTGCCGGTTGTACAAACCATTAATAGAGGAAAAAAATGTTTTGGATATTAGCAATATCTTTTATTTTATTTTCAGTTCTAATTAATACCTATCCTACAATTACTTTGTGGGATAGGTCATTAATTATTTTTGTACAAAAACTTTTAATGAAAATTCCTCAATACATTCCAATAGCTTTTGATGGATTATTATATTCATTAATGCTAATAATACCTATAGTAATTTCTTCTGTATTCTTTACAATTAAGAAAAAATATTTTGACATTATCTACTTAATCATTATTCCATTAATTACATACGGAATTAGCAGTTCTCTAAAATTAATAATTGAGCGTCCAAGACCTCCTATAGAAATGCATCTATTACCACACCCTGAAGGTTTTAGCTTCGTTTCAAACCATACTATAATTACATTTTGTTTATGGGGAATGATAACCTATTATTTAATAAATTATTGTCAAAACAAGTTTATTAAACTTTTGGGAATCTCTATAGCAATTTTATGGAGTATTTTAATTGGTTTCAGTAGAATCTGGCTTGGAGTACACAACCCAACTGATGTTATTGCAGCTTATTTATTAGGTGGTATATTATTAATAATTTATATAAAAGTACGAGAATTTATTGAAAAATATATAGGCTTATAATTAATGAAAAATGTTTTAGTTGTCAGTAATTACAAAGCTGGTAGAAAAAAGGCCATTTTAAACAAAAAAATATTAAAAAAATTTTTATATCAACATGCTGAATATTTTCAAATAATTGATATTTGTGATTTAGAAAATATTAATGCTTCCCAGTTTGATACAATTATAGCAATGGGAGGCGATGGAACAATAAACAAGATTTTACCCTATATTATAAATACTGACAAAAAACTGGGAATTATACCCTGCGGCACCGCAAATTTATTAGCAGCGAAACTTGGAATCCCAACAAACATTAAAAAAGCGTTAAAAATTTTAGAAAAAGAAAATTCAAAAAAAATTGATACAATATCTATAAATAATAAACTTTGTATTTTAAGATTTGGCTTAGGCTATGATTCAGATATCATTGGAAAAACTCCTCAATCATTAAAAAATAAATTTGGCTACCTGTCATACTTTATTGCTGGAATTTTATTTGCTCTCAGATTAAAAATAAAAAATTATCATATTATGTTTGATGATAAGGAATTTAACATTGAAGCTTCTTGCATAATAATTGCAAACGCTTCTAACATGTACAGAAATTTAATTACTATAAATAATAAATGTGAATTAGATGATGGCCTAATAGAAATCTTTATTCTAAAAACCAAAAATCCAATAATGTTTTTCATTGAATTACTAAATATAATATTTAAACATCATATTAACAATTCTAATGCTATGTATTTTAAAACTTCAAAATTAAAAATTAACAACAAATTTAGTTTGGGGCACATTGATGGAGAATCGATAAAATTCAAAGAAGATATAGTTTTTAATGTTATTCCTAAATCAATTAATATTATAAATTAAATTTATAATATTAATCATTTATCTTAATTTTTAAGATGCGGTAAATCAAAGATTTACCACATCCTACTTTCTAGAATTATTATATTATCACACTTAAATTTTTCTATAGCCACACTTAGGACATACATTTTCTGAATTTAAAGCAATTCCACATAAAGGACAACGTTCCATAGTTCTATTAACTTTATAACATTCACTAGCTGCATTAACACCACTTGTAAATATAATTTTTGAGATATTCAACTTATCTTTCAATAACTCATAAACAATTTTAATCATTCCTTCAACAGTCATAGTTTCTTTTGTAACTACCAATCTACAATCAGGATAAGCTGTAGCTAATTCAGTTTTAAAAGCATAACCTTTCATAGTATTTTGTGGAGCCCCATTTTTAATACCTTGTTTTTCATAAACTTCTAAAATAGCTGGTAAAAGAGGATCATCTTCTCTTAAAATTGTTGCGTGATCAAAATTTTTCAAAACGTCCCAAGCTGTTTTTTGAATTTCATTACACGGAAAAACCATATTAACACCAGTATTAATACTATCTTCTACTTCAATTGTTAAAACTCCTGTATGACCATGTAAATATTGTGCTTCTCCTTTAAAGCCATAAAATCTATGTGCATACTGTAAATCAAATGTTGTAATCGATTTCATAAATTACCCCTTTCTAATTTGACCCAATAAAAACTTCGACTAATAATATCAATTTTTTTGTTACAATCAGTCAATATAATTTACTTTACCTAAATATTAAATTAATTTTTTATTTTCTTACATTTTTATTTAATAATATTTAATCTAACCTTTATTTTATACTTAAATGTTTTTTAAAATAAGCTAACCTGTAGGGTGCAATTTTTTGCACCAACTAAGTAATTTACAAAGAAAATTAAATACATCATAGAAAAGAATAAATAATTTCATTTAAATATATTTTAACAAAATATATTTGTAAAATATAAAAAATAATGTATAATACATTATCAAGAAAGGTATTTATATGATTAAAAAGATTTATTTATTATTTTTATTATCTATGATTTGTGTTTCCTCAGTAAATGCACAAGTCTTTAAAGGCAGTGCCTTGGATGAAATATCAACCAAAAATCCTAAAGAATTTATTAAAGTAAAAGCTTTGAGAGATTTAAATTTAGGTAATGGTGTTATTATAAAAAAAGATTCAATCATAACAGGAAAGATGACAGAAGTTGTTTCTCCAGAAAAATTCCATAAAAACGCAAGTTTTACATTTATCCCAACAGAATATATTGACAATAATGGAGTAAAACATAGTATTTCAAATGAAATCAAAGCGACATACAGACAAAAATTAAAACCTGATTTAAAACATTCTGAAATAGGAGTTGGTGTAACTACAAATGGAAGTGATCCATCAAATTCAATGTTTATTTTTTCTCCTTCTTATATCTCTAATGCTAAAAAAATCGTTAAAGATGAAGGTAAGGAAGTTTGGGAAGATTATGAAAATAGGAATACTCCTTGGGGAAAGGGTGAAGATATAAATATTAATCCTAACGAAGTTATATATTTTAATTTCCCTGATGTAGAATAAAACTTATTATTTATAGATGTTTTAATAAAAATAAAATATTAAATAGCCATATTTGTAATATCAGTATAAGCAGTAAGAATTCTATTTCTTACTTGTATAGCCATTTGCATACTCAAAGAAGCTTTTTCCGCTGCAATCATTGCGTCGTGAATACTAGTGTCTCCACCCATTGCCAAATCTTCTTGAAGTCTATGTGCTTCTAATTTTGCATCATTTACTGCATTTAGACTATCTCCAATTGCAATTCCCATTTTATTAGCAAAATTTCCTAATCCTGTTGGATCTTGTTTATCTTTAACCGGATAATTTTTAGCAGCTTTTTCTAAAACTTGATCGAATTCAGTTTTTTCAACTTCAAAAGATGCATTTCCTTGTAAAAATTTATTATAATCATTAATTGCATTTAAATTATAATTTGTATTAAATTCGCTTATTCCTAAAGAGAAGTCCATTTTTACCCCTTTATTTCTTTACCCCTTTACCCCTAAATATTCATTGCAGTTTGCATCATAGTTTTTACGTTTTCTGCAACTGTTGCATTTGCTTCATAAGCTTTGGAAGCTGAAATCATTCCGACCATCTCTTCTACTAGATTTATATTTGGAACATCAACATAACCTTCTTCATCTGCATCCGGATGAGATGGATCATAAATAGTTTTTACTCCGTTTTCCGCTTCATATATTTCATCAACTTTTACACCGCCTGTTAAAACTCCATTATTTAAAGCTATATTGGCATTGATTAGCATATTACCGGTTTTAGGATCAAATTCTGCATCAGGACTATTAGACGAAAAATTTGAAAACCCTCTGTTTAAAGCTTCATCATAAACAGTTCTAAAAGATACATCTTTTTTTATGTAAACACCTTTAGAGCCATCTGCTTGTCTTGTAGTGTTAATATTAGCAATATTACTTGCCACCGTGTCCATTTTTATTCTTTGAGCGGTCATACCTGAGCCGGCTATATCAAATATATTAAAACTCATTATCTATCTCTCCCCTCAATTCAAATTTATTGTCCCCTGATTGCTTCAGAAATACTTGTAAACTCTCTTCTCTCTAAATTTGAAAGAACAGTATATCTTGTACCGGTTTTGGATAAATCCATCATTTCTTTTTCAAGTTCTACATTGTTTCCGGTAGAGTTTGCTCCACTGTAGATATCTGTAACTACTTGCGGCTTAAATTGATCAAAGCTATTTGATTTTAAATATGCTTTTTCTTGCAATGTCGGAGTTCTAAAAGTGTGGACTTCTCCGGTAAAGACATCAACCATTGGAGGTTTATAATCAATACTATTTTGACCTTTTATATAATCTTTTAGGTCTTCTTTTTCAATAATTTCAGAAAGTTGACTTTCAAAAGCTACTTCTTTTCTTTGATAATCAGGAGTCATGACGTTTGCAATATTCGATGCAATTGCGTGTTGACGATTCAATAAACCATCCATTCCCAATTTAGTTATTTCTATTGTTCTATTTGAAATTAAATCCATATTATACAAGTCCTATTTTTATTACAAATTCTGTATAATCATCATCAGAATGTGCTAATTCAATTTTTCCATATTGTTCTTCTATTGATTTTTTACAAATAGCCAATCCGAATCCATTTCCGAAAGCCTTGGTTGTATATCCTGTTTCAAAAATTTTTTCCGGCTCTGAAATTTTTCCAGCATTATTTGAAATTCTTATAATTCCAAATTCACTATCTTTTTCTGTTTTTATTTTTATAAACTTACCATTTTTAAGAACATTTTCTGTATTAAAAGCTTCTACTGCATTTTTTATTAGATTTATTAATATTGCAGATATTTTGTCATAATCTGCTAATATTTCGCAATCAAATTCATTTTCTATGATATATTCAATATTTTTGCATTCAAAATATACTTTCGTCAAATTTACAACATTTTGTATAATATCATTTAGTTTTTGAGGTTTTAAGTCTAAATAGTTTAATGTTTTTAAACTCAATAATGAATTATTAGCCATTGAAATAGCTCTTTTTATGCAATCTATATTTTTTAAAATACTATCTTTATTTATATTATCTTTCTCAAAAGATTTTCTAATAACTTCTGTATATAAATCAGAAATAGAAAGCTGATTTCTTATTTCATGAGCAATAAATCTTGTGTTGTCGTCATACCTAATATTACTAACTGCAGAATTTGTTTGTTTTTCTGCAAAGCCCAAAACTGCATCTTGCGAAGCTTCATCAAGGTTTTCAAGAATTTTTCTAATAGATGAGTTCAAAAGAATATTATCACGCCTGTCAGGATGAAATTTTTCTTGAAAACCTTTAATATCAATAATAGTATTTCTATTAATAATATCTAATGCTTCATCTTGCAATTTAGAATTAAATACAGAATAATACCTCACGGTATCTTTATTTTCAGTTTTAGAATCCCATAAAATTATAGAAACAAATCTATGAGTTAAAACGCATAAAAATTCAGTATTTGCCCAAACCTTTTCCCGTAAATTTTCACTCGCGTCAGAAAAATCATAAGATTCAATTTCTGAAAATTCTAGCCTTTTTATTATTCCGCTTAATCCATCTTTATTGATAATTCTATGCAAAACAACACCAATTTCAGGATTATCTAATAAAGGTTCTAAAACACCTCTTAATACGCATATCAAAGTTTGTTTTGATATTATTCGATTTTCCTGAGAATTAATTAATTCTTTTAAATAATTCTGTTGTCTTACAATTTTTTTCATTTAAATATTCCTAAACTGCTATTTTAACTCTTTTTGTTAAAAATCCATTGTTAATAGCATATAAAACAGCTTGAGTTCTGTCATTAACTTGTAATTTTTGAAAAATATTATTAACGTGAGTTTTTACAGTTGTTTCTGAAATAAATAATTTATTCGCAACACCTTTATAAGTTATACCTTGAGTCAATAATTCCAAAACTTCTTCTTCTCTTTGAGTCAGCTCATTTAATAAATTTTCTTCATCCATCGCATTTTCCTGTCTAGAATTTTCTTCTTGGAATGATTTTTGGAAATATTCAAAGAATCTTGATGTAAGTGCATTTGGAAGATAAATTTTTCCGTTTAGAACTTCTTCTATAGCATAAATTAATTGAGCTGAAGCCATAGTTTTTAAAACATATCCTTTAGCACCGATTTTCATAGCTCTAAAAATTAAATCTGCGTCATCATAACCTGATAAAGCTAAAATTTTAGTTCCTAATTCCAATTTAGTAATATCAACAATACCCTGCAAACCATCTCTATCAGGCATATTCATATCTAATAAAACCACATCAGGCTGATATTTTTTTACTAAATTAACACCCATTGAAACATTTGTTGCAATACCTACAACATCAAAAGTTCCCTCTAAATTTAATAATTCCCTAATCCCGGCTAAATGCTCATAATTATCGTCAATAAGCAATATTCTGGATTTTTTCTTAAATTCACGTCTCATACTCTCTCCCTCATCTTAATTAAAAATATTCTTCATCTACACTATTCATATTACCCCCCTATAGAGGATTTTTTCATCAATTAAAAGGTTAATCTTCAAACATTTAAGGTAGATTAATAGATATAGACCATCTGGTCAATAAAATTTAATAAACGCAGTAAAAATCCTTTTTTCAAGAATTTAAATTATTTTTTCTCTACGACAAAAAGTCTAATTAAAATGATGTATCTTCATTTAAACAAAATAATCTTAAAAAAGTATTGCCACATATATTTAGAGTTCTCAATATAATAAAAATTTATACATTGTTTGGTTGACTACAATCTTAATTTTAGAGTATAAGTATATTATGAAGAAGTTTTTGGGAGTATTTTTAATATTAGCAAATTTATCTTTTGCGAATGCAGGAGAAGTTGTCACTCTTGACAAAGATTCTGTTGAAAAACCTAAAATTCAAATAGAAACAACAGAAAAGCAATTAAAAGGCTCATTATTAATTAATGATTCCGAAACACTTGCGAATTTAATAGAAACACAAAAAGAACACGACATAAAAGATTTAGAAAAACTTTGGCAAGGTACAGTTGAAAATAATCAAGTAATAGAATTTGCCTTAAAAAAGCTTTCTACACCCGAATCACAAAGAAGAATACACTCTTCTTTAATGGCAAAAACATTATCAGCTATTGTTACAGGAGCATCTTTTGTTCCAACATTAATGGGTGCGAATTATGGATTACAAACTTCAGCATTTTCAGCAGGCAGATTAGCTCAAGGACTAATTAATAAAAAAACAATGCCTCAAGAAACTCCGCTTACTGATACGGAACTAATTGAATTAGCCGGAATGGTAGAGGATTTACAAGACACTCTAATTAGTTCTTATTACAATTATAAAAACTCTTTGAGCCAATTAAAAGATACTCGTTCAAAAATGATTTTATATAGCAGAAATTATTCAAAAGCATTAGATAGCGGAAATGTTTTAGAAATAGCAATTTCATCATCTTTGTACGATTCAATGAGAATACAAGAATATAATTTAGAACAAGCCTCAAAAAAATATCATATTCAATTGCAAAGATTAGCAGGGAAAAAAATTGTTGATTCTCTGGAATTATATCAATACGATTTTAATGCTGCCTTGTACAAAGACAATGTAAATATTGATGATAAAGGTAAAGCAAAGAAAGGAGATAGAAATGAAAAAAAATAAAATACTTTCTTTGCTATTAATACTATCATTTCTAATATCACCAACTTTAGCTGAAGTAAAGTTGGATGATATAACTTCACCAAAAGACATTTTTTACAGATTTGGTACTACAGATATTCCGGAAAACAAAATAGACGTTCAAGGGAAAATTGAGGTAAAACCTTCAATAGTAGTAGAAGATAAATTTTATAGCGAAGGTTTAACATATGCAGATTTAAGTATAAAAAAGATGTCTATGGAAGTATCTAAATCTATTGATGTTGATTATAACGAAATGCTTGAAGATTTATCGTTATTGTGGCAAGGTGCTGCAACGAAAAGTGATACAATAAAATTTGCGATATATAAATTATCTAATCCTGATAAAGATAAACCTGATAGCAGTGCAGTAAAAAAAGTTTTAACAACAATAGCAGGAATGTCGACATTTCTGGGTGCCGGAATGGGAAATCCTGTTTTAGCAAGTGCAGCTTTAATTGGGGGGAATACTCTGGGTATAATGTCTCAGGATACAAAGGCTTTGAATTATAAATATACTCAAGTTACTGACGCGGATATGATTATTCTTGTAAGAAAAGTTGATGAACTTCAACAAAAGGTTGTTGATATGTATTATGATTACATGACATCTCGCCAATTATATGATATGACAACAGAAATGGTTAAACAAAGATATCAAAATTATCAGAATTCTCAAAATTTGTCCAAAGAAGTTATTTTGATCACAGATACTTTTTACAGAGAAGCTTTGGATGAACAAGTAAAAGCTCGCGGTAGTTTTTTTGAAAAACGTTCTCGTTTGGAACAACTTGTAGGAAATGATGTATTTAAACAGTTTGAAGCAAAGGTAGATGAAAGAGCTTCAAAAACTTGATATTTAAAGAAATAAATCTTTACAATTCTTAAAAAATATGGTATTTTAATCTACAAAGAAGGTTTTGTTAAGATGTATGAAAGAAATTTAGAGTTTATTGATAATGATAATTTAAAACATAGATTGAAGAACATTACATTGGAACAGTCAAGTAAAAAAATGTCTTATTGTATGACACCAAGTAATGATTATTTGTTAATGAAAAATGATATTCCATTAGATGATATAGATAATCCTAAAAAGGCTGTAGATGAAATGTTATCTGCAACTATAAAGCAAACAATGGGTAGTAATGATATAATAATTACATTTGGAATTGGTTTGGGTTATTTACTTGATGCAGCATATAACAAATATCCATCCAAAATTTTTGTATATGAACCTGATTTAGAATTATTACATTTTGTACTAAATAACATTGATATATCTGAACATTTAGCAAGTGGCAGATTATTTATTACGGATAAATTAGACGAATTATTAAAAAAATTAAGTTCTGTATACATTTCAAATGATAAGGTAGAAATTGTATATCTAAAAAACTATGCCGTTGTTAAGAGTCAAGAACTACTAGTTCTAACACAAAAAGTTTATGAAACTTGTAAAACGAAAATTATTGATGTTAATACTATAAGTAAATTCTCAAGACGTTGGTTAGTCAATAGTTTAGTTAATATTTCTAAGATTAATGAAGGTATTGGTATCTTAAATTTATCTGATTTAGAAAAAAAATTTGTCGGTCAAACAGCTCTAATTATTGCAGCAGGACCTTCTTTAAAAGATGATATAGAAAAAATTAAAACTAATAGAGATAAATTTGTAATATTTGCAGTAAATAAAGTTTTAAGAACATTATACGATAATGGTATAACACCAGATTTTTTAGTATGTTTAGATGCTTATTATGTAGATAAAACATTAACAGGTTTAGAAGATTATTGTTCTAAAATTAACTGTATTTCTGATTTACGCTCTGATTACACAATATTAAGTAAAAATTTTAAACGACATTTTGTAACATTTTCAGAAAATGATTTTATAGTAAAAAGCTTGAGAGACTATAATCCTTTCATAAAGACTTATGAGCTAGGGGGTTCAGCAACCACAATGGCATTAGTCATAGCAGCAAAATTAGGTTTTAGTAAAATAGTTTTTTCTGGCTTGGATTTAGCTTTTAAAGAAAATATATTGTATTCTAGCGGAGAAGAAATTAATAAAGTTTCTATAAATCAAATGGCTGTCGGAAAAGTCAATAAAAATATCGTAAAAGTAAAATCTATTAATGGGAGTTTAATTGACACTAGAGAAGATTATGCTGCATTTATAAAACATTTTGAAGTTATTCTAAAAGATTTGAATTTGTCAGATGTTTATAATTTAAGTTCATTTGGTGCATATATAGAAGGAATGAAATATGTTTCTTTTGATAAAATTCCTTTATTTTTACCTTCAATTGGCACTCCAATAATTTTAGGTGAAGCAAGCGAAGTTAAATTTGATATAAATTCTTGGAGCCAAAATGAATTATTTTTGATTAATAATGTAATAACTTTGTTGTCAAAAAACATATTTTCTCCGGCTCTTGTTTCATCAGTTGTGAAATCACCGTTATTATACGAATACTTACAAGCAGATATTTTAAAAGTTATGCAAGCTAAATTTGATAATAGTTTAGCTGAAGATTTTATAGAAAAAACAAAAGCTGCAATAAAAAAAGTTATAGAATACTTGCAAAAATTAAGACTTATATAGTTGGAGAATTTCATGAAAAAAATATATTTCATATTTGTAATTATATGCTTACAAATGTCTTCTTGTTTTGCTGCAACACATTTAAAAGTAGTCGCAATGGATGAATTTAAGACAGAGGCTCCAGCAAAAGAAATAAATGTAAGAGTAGTTGAAGATGCGACATTAGGAAGTTATGATTTAGGTGTTAATTCTATATTACACTGTAAAATATTAACTGTTGTTGATCCAAAACGTGGGAAAAGAAATGCCTCATTTTTTGTAAAACCTATTTCCTATACTACAGGAAATACGACTTGCATAATAGAAGAAGAAATGTATGGGAAATATTCTAAATTTGTACTTTCAAAAGAAGAGATAAAAAAAATTCCTCCAACCACTGTAATTAAAAAAGCAGCATTGACAGTAGGAGATTATTTTGTAAAAGGTCTTTCTATTTGTTATTCCTTTGTAGAAGGTGTTGTTAAGAATGACAAAGATAATCGTTTTAAATCCGGAGTTAGTAATGCTTATGAAGAATCACCTTTATCTTTAATAAGCGAAGGTGAGCAATTGGATATAAAAGTTGGAGATGATTTTTATTTGGTATTTAAAACAAAAGAAGATGAAGAAGAGCCAAATTATGAATATACTACAGAGGAAGAAAATAAAGAAAATTTAAAAACTAGTGAATAATATATGTAGCATTTGCTCCTAGAACTTTATCTTTTAAACGTTTGAAGCCTTTACCATAGATATATTTCATTTGTTCTACAAGATTTTCTTCTACATCAATTAAGTACATATCATGTACAATGAATTCTTTGATTATAAAAACTATTCCTTGGTTTTTTGTCCAAATAATATTTGTATCTGCAATATCATTTTTTAAGGACGAAATTTTTCCAATAATCCCTTCAGAATCGTCAGCAGCTATTATTATCATCCTACCACCAAGTGAAAGCTCAATATCTCTTGCAAAAGCGTGTTCAAAAATTTGTCCAAATCTAGAATTTAAATTATCATATCCTACAATTCTTATTTCTACATTTCTGTTGTAAGCATTGAGAAGCTCTTTTTCAAAAACTTTAAAATCTTGAGCCCAAACTTCCATGTAGATTTCTCGTTTTGCATTTTGAATAACTTCTATGATTTTTTCTTGAATATTTTGTTTTCCTGTAATTGTTAAAATTGGTTCGTTGTAATCTTCTTTTACATCTGGTAAATGCTTATCTAAAAAATTAATTGTTGAATTTATTTTCTTCTGAAATTTTGTTGTTAGTTGTTTTGGTTTTATTGGGGTATAAGTTACAGGTTTAGTGTTTGCAGAAACTACGATATTTTTTTCTTCTAAAACTTTTAAAGTATCATACGTTCTGGATTGAGGTATATTTGCCAGTTTTGCAACTTCATATCCTGTTGCCGGATATTTTTTTAAAAGTGCAATATAAACTTTAGCTTCGTACGTATTAAATCCTATTTCTTTTAATTTTTCTACCAAATCTGCCATAAGCTTATTGTATCAAATTTTTGTTATTAATCATATTAAAAACGTTACATTAGTTTACAAAAAGTCAATTATTTAAACTAATAAAACTTTATATATATAAGGTTAAGTTTAGAATAGGTAATGTAAGGTTATGACACTTCCAATAAGTTCACTTGCGAATATGGAATTTATGCTTTATGGCGGAGCTTCAGGCAATATGAATTGTCCAAGCTATATAAACGGTTATAAAGCTGGGAATTTGTCATCTTATTATAATCCTTATATGTATTCAATGGCTAATCAAAATCTTTGGAATGCAAATCAAGCTCAAAATATAAATCAAGGAATTTCTCAAAATACAAATACTGGTTCAAATTCTAATACAACAGGAACTAAAGGCTCTAATATAGATATTCTTGCTGATTATTATGCAAAGAATTTAGAACCATCAGAATCATTAGCAAGTGCAGTTATTATGGGTGGAGTATCAGGAGCTTTAATGATGAATCCAAGATATATTGCTCACCCTATTAATTCTTTTAAAGGATTAAAAGATGTAAAAGAAATGTTCAAATCAGTAAAAGTAGATGGTTCTGATTTAAATAAATTATGGAAAGAAAATCCAACAGTAATGCAAGATGCATATTTTAGAATGCATAAAGCGGCTTCAAGAGCTAATTCTAAATTAGGTTTGTTTAGAAAAAGCTATGATAGAGATACTGAATACAAAGAATTAAAGAAAATAATGCAAGAGGCTTTAGATTCAAAAGATATTCAAAAAATTGCAGAAGCTAGTAAAAAGTTAGAAAATGCTTATATTTCAAACGGTCATATTCCATCTCTTTGGAACAAAATTAGAGGTAAAAAAGTTGCAACAGTAGCTGAAAAGTTAGCAGATAATACAGGCATAAAAGAAGGTGCTAAAGCTTTAATTAAGAAAAATAGTATGTCTTATTTAAGCCGTTTTAAACACAGTTTAGGCGGAAGAATGGCAATATTATTTGCCGGTATTGAAATGCTTATGAATATTGGTAAGATAAAAACTGCATTCCAACATGACAAAGAAAATCCTAATGGTGAAAAATTAGGAATGAAACAATTAGGTCAAACAACAGTTAAAGCTGTAGGTAATACCTTAGGGTGGGCAGCTGGTGAAGCCGCAGGTATTTGGGCCGCAACTAAATTAGGAGCATCAATTGGTACTGCATTTGGTCCTGGTGTAGGAACAGTGATTGGAGGAGTTGCAGGTTTAATTGGTGGTTCAATCGGTATGTGGTTAGCAGGTAAAGCTACTAAAGCTTTGGTTGGTGAAGATGTTGCTAATAAAGTTGAAGCTAAAAAATTAGCTCAATCTCCTGAAGGGAAAGCTCAGTTACTTACTTTGGTAGCAGAAAAAGCTCAAAAAAATGAAGATGTTCCTCAAAATGTAATGTTTGCAGCTCAAAATGTAGCAGCAACACTTTCATAAATAAAAATAAATAATTTCCTATTTTATTATTAACCTATAATATCCCTTTCGTGATAGAATTTAAGCGAAAGGGTTTTTATTTTATGAGAAGTGATAATATTAAAAAAGGGATTGCAAGAACACCACATCGAAGTCTTTTAATGGCGACCGGAGTTTCTAAGAAAAATATTAATTCTCCGTTTATAGGAATAGCAAGTTCTTTTTCAGACTTAGTTCCAGGGCATATAGGAATGAGAGATTTAGAAAGGCAGATAGAAAAAGGTATTCATTCAGCAGGAGGTCAAGCTTTTATATTTGGAGTTCCTGCTGTTTGTGATGGTATTGCTATGGGACATTCAGGTATGCAATATTCACTTCCTTCAAGAGATTTAATTGCAGATTGTGTTGAAACAGTTGCTAATGCTCATCAATTAGATGGATTAATTCTTCTTTCAAATTGTGATAAGATTACTCCTGCAATGTTAATAGCTGCAGCGAGAATAAATATTCCAACAATTATAGTAACAGCAGGCCCTATGCTTGATGGGGAGAGTCAGTGTGAAAGACTGACAATGATAAAAGGGGCTTTTGAATCAATTGGTAAGTTTAGAAATGGTGAAATTTCAGAAAAAAGACTTATTGAATTAGAAGAAGCTTCTTGTCCTTCTGCAGGAGCTTGTCAAGGTTTGTACACAGCTAACACTATGGCTTGTCTTACAGAAGTTATAGGAATGAGTCTTCCTTATTGTGCTACAGCCGCTGCAGTTTCTTCTCAAAAAAGAAGAATTGCTTTTGAAAGCGGAATGCAAATAGTAGATTGGGTGAATAATGATATCAAACCTTTGGATATAATTACAAGAGATTCATTACGAAATGCAATTATTGCGGATTTGGCGATGGGAGGTTCTACAAATTCATTCTTACACATTCTCGCTGTTGCAAATGCTGCGGGAATTAACGTTACATTAAAAGATTTTGAAGAATTATCATATAAAATTCATCAATTTGTAAAATTAGAACCATCTTCTAATATCACAATGACACAATTTCATAATGCGGGGGGAATTCCTGCAGTGATCAATGAACTAATCAAAAGCGTTCCCGAATATGTAGGTGGAAAATATAATAATGATTTATATGTAGATAAAAATATTATACACTCTTATTCAGAACCTTTTACAACAAAACCTGGGTTGGGTATTCTATATGGAAATATAGCTCCGGAAGGCTCTGTTATAAAAATCTCTGCAGTAGATGAAAGTTGTTATGAATTTGAGGGAGTTGCAAAAACTTTTGATTCAGAAGAAGATGCAATGAAAGCTTTAGAAAATGATTTAATAAAAGAAGGCGATGTGATTGTAATTCGCTATGAAGGTCCAAAAGGTGGACCTGGCATGAGAGAAATGTTAGCTCCGACTTCACTTTTGGTTGGAAAAGGTTTAGGCACAAAAGCAGCTTTAATAACAGATGGAAGATTTTCAGGAGGAACAAGAGGAATTTGTGTCGGACATATTTGTCCTGAAGCATCAAATGGAGGAGTTATTGCTTTAATTAAAGATGGAGATAAAATCAAAATCGATATTAATAAAAGAACTCTTAATTTGTTAGTAAGTGATGAAGAATTGGCTAAACGAAGAAAAGAGCTAAAACCTTTCAAAAGCGATGCCAAAGGATATTTAGCAAAATATTCAAGAATAGTTCAAGATGCAAGCCATGGAGCAATTGTTTAATAATTATATTTCTAAAAGAATATTTTTGTGCTATAATATTGGCAACCCAATAATAAAGATTCATACAAATTGCTTATTTTAGAAAACTTTTATCTAAGGTATAATCATTTAGTTAAAGTATCTATATAAGAAGAAAGGAAAAGAAGAATATGAGTTTTGTACCTGTAGTAATAGAACAATCAAGCAGAGGCGAACGTTCTTTTGATATTTTTTCAAGATTATTAAGAGAAAGAATTATCTTTTTAGGAACACCTGTCGATGATATGGTAGCAAATTTGATTGTCGCTCAACTATTGTTATTAGACAGTGAAAATCCAGAAAAAGATATTATGCTATATATCAATTCCCCTGGAGGAAGTGTAACAGCAGGTTTAGCAATATATGATACAATGCAGCATATTAGAGCAGATGTCTCAACAATTTGTTTAGGTCAAGCAGCTTCAATGGGTGCATTTTTATTATGTTCAGGTGCAAAAGGTAAGAGAATGGCTCTTCCACATTCAAGAGTTCTTATTCACCAACCTTTAGGTGGTGCTCAAGGTCAAGCTACTGATATTGAAATCCAAGCTCAAGAAATTTTAAGAATTAAGAAAACATTGAATGAAATTATGGCTTCTAATACTGGTCAATCTATCAAGAAAATTGAAAAAGATACTGACAGAGATTATATTATGACTCCTCAAGAAGCTTTAGAATATGGTATGATTGATAAAGTTATTACAAAAGATATTTAGTTATTTGGGGGCTTGTCCCCCAAATATTTTAAGCTTAAAATATAAATAGACTTAATAATACGGGAGATATTATGGCATCAAATGATAGACTAAAATGTTCATTTTGTGGAAAAACACAAGATCAGGTTAAAAAATTAATTGCAGGACCTGACGTTTTTATCTGTGATGAATGTGTTGAACTTTGTAATGAAATTTTAGATGAAGAATTTTTTGAAGCAAAAGAAGGAATAAAAGAAAAAGGTGAAAAACATCAAGAAGATGTTGAAGAAAAACCAATTCCAAAACCTCATGAAATCAAAGAATATTTAGATCAGCATATCGTTGGCCAAGATGATGCAAAAAAAGTTTTATCAGTTGCTGTTTATAATCACTATAAACGTTTAAAACATAATCAAAAAGAAGATAAAAACGGTGTTGAAATTCAAAAATCAAATATCTTACTTGTAGGCCCTACAGGTAGCGGAAAAACACTTTTGGCACAAACTTTAGCCAAAATGCTTGATGTACCGTTTGCAGTAGCTGATGCTACAACTCTAACAGAAGCCGGTTATGTTGGTGATGATGTTGAAAATATCTTATTAAGATTATACCAAAACGCTGATTACGATGTAAAAAGAGCTGAAAAAGGCATTATTTACATAGATGAAATTGATAAAATTGCAAGAAAGTCTGAAAATACATCAATAACAAGAGACGTGTCTGGAGAAGGTGTTCAACAAGCTTTATTAAAACTTATTGAAGGAACTTTATCAAATGTTCCTCCTCAAGGTGGAAGAAAACATCCTCAACAAGAAATGATTCAAATTGATACAAGTAACATTTTATTTATAGTAGGTGGAGCTTTTGTTGATTTGGATAAAATTATTGAACATAGAGTTAAAGATGGAACATCTATTGGTTTTGGTAAGACTGCTCCAACTCAGGTAGAAAAAGAACAAGCTTCTGCTAGATTGCTTAAAAAATTACAACCGGAAGACTTGTTGAAATTTGGTTTGATACCGGAATTTATTGGTAGAATTCCTGTTTATGCTGTATTAGATGCTTTGGACGAGAAAACATTAAAAATGATTTTAACAGAACCTAAAAATGCTGTATTAAAACAATATAAATGTTTATTGGAAATGGATGGTGTAGAGTTAGATTTTGAACCTGAAGCGATAGATTTAATTGCACAAAAAGCGATAAAGAGAAAAACAGGTGCAAGAGCATTACGTTCAATTGTAGAAGAGTTGATGTTAGATATTATGTATGATATTCCGACAAAACATGATATTACAAAGTTCACTATAACCAAAGAAATGGTTGAAAAACAAGATGAAATAGATAATCAAGCAGAATTAATCCATCTTCCGAATAGTAAACCTAAAGATATTTCAGAAAAAACAAGAGCAGAAATTGCATAAAAAAGAGCCTTCCTTTAAAGGAAGGCTTTTTTTTATGCTAGTCTATTATATTCTGCTAAGATATCGTCAACTAAGCCTCTGAAACTTACAAGATAAACGTTGTAGTTTTTATTATATGTGTCTTCATATCTAACAATCGCATTATTTGTACAATTACCATTTTGGATTTCGCTGGCTGCATAACGAGCTAATTTATCTTTTTCCCAGTTTTCCTTAATCTTTGTATGTTCTAAATTATTATATTTATTTTGAACATTAGTTGCGGCTTGTAATAAGATTGTACGATCAAATTCTGTTCCTGAATTTAATAACGCCCCTGTGATCATATTTATTAAGCAACCCAATCTTTTTTTAGCTAAGTCGTCATCAGTGTAATTACCACTTTCTCTATGTAATTGAATAACAGCATTGTTATTGTATAAGTCTGCAAAATTAGAAGCAGAAACTTGAGTATTTTCAGCAGGAACTGTTGTACCGAATACTTCTAAGTGTCCTCCACTTCCATCACCAACTCCATTAAAGTTAGCGGTTTCAAGTACATCTGCTGCGGTTATTTGTTTTTCTTCAAATTTAATTGTTACAGATTTTGTTCCAACCAAAATTCCGTCAATAGTTACATTAAATATTACTGAGAATGAAGAGTTGGCTTTTTGGCTATTTATTGTTATTTTTCCAGTATCATCAATTGTCGCTATACTTGTATTACTTGAAGTATACTTAATTCTATCTGAGGTAATAGTTTTAACATTACCACTCGGATCTTTAAATTGAGGATTTAACGTAAATTCTCCGATATTTCCTTCTTCAAGAGTAATTGTATCTGCAATGCCCCAATCTCCATTAGATATTGTAAGTTCGCTTGCGTCACCATATGTATCTAGTAATTTTTTAACTTGATCGATTTTATCTTTAATTTGACTAGGGGTTAATTCTGAGATTGTAGTTTTATAACTTTTACCATTGAATACAGATTCTACAGCATTTTTAAATAAATCATTTTTGCTGGAGATAGCATCTAAATATTTGTTTGCGGCATCTTTGTGGGCTTGTTCGGATTTATCATCATCAGGTTCATTATTTGCAGCAACGTACAACATATCATATAAATCATTTAGTTCACTTAAACTTAAATCCCCTAAGCCGTTTTCATAGAATTCCATAATTCGGCTTTGGATTTGTTTTACAGCCCAGTCTAACATAGCATCAGTATCTAAATTCCCATCAACAGAGAATTCTCCTGATGTAACTTGAGTAATTAATTCAGCTTCAATATCATCCATTACATCTAAGTATCTACCATCATTTTTAATTAAATCAGCTAAAGATTGATTTATTTCAGATGCAACTCTGTTATATAAATCATCACCTTTTAATAATTCTTTTGCTGTAACAACATCTATGACTTCTTTATATTGTTCACTATTAGTAAAGTTTTCATAAGTATATCCTTTTATTGTTTCGAAGTCATTAAATTTCGCACCAGAAAGAATGTTGTTTATAAGCTCATTAACTGCGTTATCATATAATTCTTTATTTGATTCATATCCAGTTTCATTTTGAACATTTTCAAAAGCTGTTTGTAAAGTTTTTGTTAAATAAGTTTTTTGTAAATCATTAAGTGCAGTTGCATCATTTACAGAATAACCATATGCACTTAAATCAAAGGCATTATCTTCTTTTACTCCGGCAGTAGCTAAATATGCGTCAACGATTAATTGAACTGTTGATTTGATATCCTCAGCAGTGCTTCCTTCCGGAATATTTTGAATATAATTGCTGATGATTCCTTGTAAAGTTTTATCTTCAAGGTAAGAATAATTATATTCTTTCATAAAATCTTTTAATTCAGTATTTAAGTATTCATCAGCAACACAGTCTGCAGTTGTTTTGTTTTGAACACTTTCTGACATACTTTCTAAATAAGCTAACAAATCTTCTTTAACACCACCATTTTTAATAAAAGTTTCAGTTAAGTTTGCTAAACTTTGGTTTACAGACTGTTTCCAACGAGAACTGTCTGATACAACACTTGGTGCTGATAAAGTTGAAGTGTAATCATTTAGAATTTCATACATTTCAATTTTGAGGTTCATATTTGTAATTTCTTTTGAGTCAAGTGCATTTTTATTTTTAAAGTTTGTTCCTGTTATATTACCGGTTTGAGTAGTATCAATATTTTTCCAGAATTCATTGATTAAATCTGTTTGCTTAGAAGTTTCACCATTCCAACCTTCTAAACTTTCCCAATCAAATTCAGCAGCTAAAAAATCTCTGAATTCTGATTTTAAAATTGTTCCATCATTGTTTGTGTCCATTTCTGTTTTCCAGTCAGGACGTTCTGCTAAAAATTGATAAACTCTTGAAATTTCGTTTGACATAAATTTTACTCCTTATTTTCCCTAAATATTTTTCTATAATTTAGATATCGGCATATTTTATTTAAACTTTAGAGAAAATAAGATAATTTTTACAAAAGTTTACAAATTTGCTTAGGTTTTATTTGTCGTCTCTTTTTATAAAGAAACATATAAAAGTTTGTCAAAGCAATAAAGTGTAAGTTGTACTAGTTCATCCATATGTATTTTGAAGTTATCATCGTCTCTTGAATCTTTTCCGCTCCAGTCTCTTTTAGAATCATTGTCTTCAACTCTTGCAGAACCATTATTAGTACCGTAAGGACAGTCATGTTCATTATTTATACAAATTTGAATTGCTTCTTGTTGTGCATTTCTAAATATATTTGTAATAGTATCAGGTGCAATATATGAATATTTGTTGATTAGTCTATGTAATAATTCATCCATTGTGACTTGATAATCAGGATCATCTTTCGTATTTTGAAGATGCACAACTCCGTTAGCATCAACCGTAGCACCGCCTTTGTAGATTATGTTTTCATCGTTGCCTATAGTAGTGTTAGTATTATAATGAGTTAAACCATTAGTTAAGCTTGTATCTGTATATGATGTATGTTCAGTATATGCTTTTATTAGTTCAGGATGTTCTTTTAGTTTTTCCATTATATTTTTAATATTATCAAGTACTGTAGATACAAAATTTGCAGTAGAATTAGAGGTTGATGAGTTATACGTATTGTATGCTGAAATCCAAGCTGCTTGTATTATTTTATTTAAAATACTTTCTCCTCCAATGTTATTAAGAGCAGTAATTCCTTCTTTTGATTTCTTTATTTCTTCTTTTACTTTTTGTGCAAGAGTATTAAATACTAAAGTGGTTGATTCTTCTTGGAATACTATATTTCCATTCGCATCTATGCCAAATTCTGTATGAATTGTAGATTGTCCGTTTATTATTGTACTTACGCTAGAATATTTTACATTATTTGCACAATCTGAAATATTTTGTGCAGCACTGCTAATTTTTTCATTATTTTCTTTTTCTTCAATTTGTCTTCTTTCTTCTTCATCTATTTTTAAAGCATTTGTTTTTAATCTTGTCATAGCTGCATAAATTTCTGATGGGTACATATTTTTAATTCCATTTTTCCAATCTTCACCAAATTCATTTATTACAGCTTCTTTTAATTTATCAGAATTTTTAGAAATTAAAGCTTCACAATATTTAATAGCTGCATTTTGTTGTGCTTCTTTTGATTTATCAGCATCAGCTTCATTAATTGCAACATTATATAACATATCGTATACAGCGTTTAATTCATTAACTTCTATATTGCTTAATCCATTTTCATAGAATTCCATTATTCTGTTTTGGATTTGTTCGATAACCCAATCTAACATGGCATTTGTATCTAAATTCCCTTCAACAGAAAATTCGCCTGATTTTACTTTAGTAATTAATTCTGTTTCAATATTTTTTATTACTTTTAAATATTTACCATCATTTTTGATTAAATCTGCTAATGATTGATTTATTTCAGAAGCTACTCTATTGTATAAATTATCACCTTTTAATAATTCTTTTGCTGTAACAACATCACTTACTTCTTTGTATTGTTCGCTATTAGTAAACATTTCATAAGTATAATTTTTTATTGTTTCAAAATCATTAAATTTAGCATCTGAAAGAACTTTATTTATAAAGTCATTAACTGCATTATCATATAATTCTTTGTTATTTTCGTAACCCATTGCATTTTTAACATTTTCTAACACTGTTTGTAGAGTTTTTGTTAAATATGTTTTTTGTAAGTCATTAAGTTTAGTAGTTTCGTCTACAGTGTATCCATAAGCGCTAAGATCAAAAGCATTATTTTCTTTTACTCCAGCAGTTGCTAAATATGCATTTACAATTGATTTTACTGTTGATTCAATTTCTTCTATAGAGTTTCCTTCCGGAATATTTTGAATGTAATTGCTGATTATTCCTTGTAAGGTTTGGTCTTCAAGGTATGAATAATCATATTCTTTCATAAAATCTTTTAATTCATTATTTAAGTATTCGTCTGCGATATAATCTGCTGTAGCTTTATTTTGAATATTTTCTGACATACTTTCTAAATAAGCTAGCAAATCTTCTTTTATACCACCGTTTTTAATAAATGTCTCTGTTAAATTTGTTAAATTTTGTTTTACTATTTGTTTCCAACCGGTGCTATTTGAAATAACACTTGGTGCTGATAATGTTGAAGTGTAATCATTTAAGATTTCATACATTTCAATTTTATTATTCATATTTGTAATTTCATTTGAATCAAGTGCGTTTTTATTTTTGAAAATAGTACCAGTCATGTCACCGGTTTTAGTTGTATCAATACTTTTCCAAAAATCATTGATTAAATCAGTTTGTTTAGAACTTTCTCCATTCCATCCTTCTAAACTAGCCCAATCAAAATTTGCAGTCAAAAAGTCTCTACATTCTGCTTTTAAAATTGTTCCATCTTTATCTGTGTCCATTTCTGTTTTCCAATTTGGACGTTCTGATAAAAACAGATAAACTTTTGAGATATCACTTGACATAAATTTGACTCCATTTTCCCTATATTTCCCTATAGTATGAATATCGGCAGATTTTATTTAAACTTTAGAGAAAATAAGAAAATGTTTACAAAAGTTTACAAAGCTTGTTTATATTATTAATTAGTTTTAGCACTGTATACCATTTCTTTAACTTTATTCCTTTGAACTGTTGATTTTTTTGTTCTTGGTAAAGTCTCTTTTAGTACAGTGATATTTATTGGACGTTTATAAGGAGTAAGTCTTTGAGAAAGTCTTTTTACTTCATCTTTCATAAGTTTATTTAAAGTTTCATCATCATATTTGTTTTTAAGCTCTTCTGATGGAACAACAACAGCAGCAATATCTTCAGTACCATCTTTAGCTCCGCCTTCTCTTGAAACTCCAAAGACACAAAGTTCCGCAAACATATCACTCTTTTCTAAAACAGCTTCAACTTCTTCCGGATAAACTTTTTTACCACCTGATAGAACAATCATATTTTTAATTCTGCCGGTTATATATACACGTCCTTTGTCATCAATTCTTGCAATATCTCCGGTATGAAACCAGCCGTTTTCATCAATGGCTTCAGCAGTTAAATCAGGTCTATTGTGATACCCTTTCATTATAGAAGGACCTTTTAATAATAGCTCTCCACTTTCAGGATCAATTTTTGCTTCATAGCTAGGAAGAGGTTTGCCAACAGAGCGTAAATCACGATTTTTTTCAATATTAATAGTCGCAATTGGACTTGTTTCAGTAAGCCCATATACCTCGTAAACTTGAATTCCAATTCTTTCAAAGAAACGAGCAACATCAATATCTAAAGGAGCTCCTCCTGACATGCAACCTTTAAAATTTCCGCCAAAGAAACTGTGAGTTTTCCAAAATAGAAGTTTTTTAGCCCAAATAAATGGAATAAATTTTGCTATATGGAATAATATAGGAAACATTTTTTGACTAAATTTTGAACGATTTTTCATCTCTGCTTCCAATCCTGTTTTTAAAAGTTTCAAAAATGCAGGAACAACAATCATAAAATTAATTTTTTTATCTCTCATTGTATTTAAAATATCTTTTGGTTTTAGATTATGAGTATAATAAACAGAAAACCCTAAATTCAAAAACGTTGAAAACCCAACAGTCATTTCGAATAAATGATTCATAGGAAGTATTGATAAAATGTTAACATCGCCTTTTGGTAATATACTATCAAAAGCAACTTTCAAATCGTTTAATTGAGTTAGCATATTTCCAAAAGTTGTTTCAACACCTTTAGGAGAGCCGGTAGTTCCTGATGTGTAAATAATAAATACCGTAGAATTTTTTGAACGATGTCTCCATTTACAAGTATAATTATTCGGAATAGTATAAATACTTTCTAAATCCTTATTAATAGGGTGTTCGTCCATAACTATTATATGCTTCAAGGATGGAAGAACCTTTTGCAAATCCAAAGCTTTATCAATATAAGTTTGAGAAACAAGCATTACCGATGGATTACAGTCTGACAATATTGATTGCAGCTCATATTTTGTAAGTTTAATATCTAAAGGAACAGTAATAAGACCTGAAATTACAGAAGCGAAAACACACGCCCCATATTCTGGCTTAGATTCAGATAAAATTGCTAAACGCTCTCCTTTTTGCAAACCTAAATCATTCATCAAATAAGCGGCAAGCCTTCTTGACATCAAACCAAGGCCATCATAAGTAATTTCCTGCCAACCAAATTGAGTTTTCATTCCTAATGCGATTTTTCGAGCATAACTATTTGTCTTATCTTCAAGTAAAGATAACACGTTACTTTTACGTTCTTTCATACTTCCCTCCAAAGATAATAAGCCTTTATTAAATATTATATCAGAAGAAAAGAAGCACATACAAAACTCTTAATAATTCTTAAATATTAAGATAAGTTTTACTATACAGGCTTTACATCAATGCTGTTCATGATAGTATAATTATATAAGGAGAAATATTATTATGAAAAATTATGAATTATTAGCGATTTTCAAACCAAGTCTTGATTCAGAAGAATTAGACAAAGTTGTTGATAAAATCTCAGAAGAAATCAAATCTTACAAAGGATCAGTATCATCCATTGATAAGATGGGACGTAAAAAATTAGCTTATGACGTTCAAGGCTACAGAGACGGTTATTTCACAAACATGATTTTATCAATACCTGCAGAAACAGTTGTTGAATTCAAAAGAAACCTTAAACTTAATGACAATGTATTAAGATTTATGTTTATGGAAGAAGCTAAAAAAGCTCAAACTGTATAAATTGGAAGCTAAATCAAGAAAATTTATACAATAAACTATATTTAATAAGTTAGAAAGTGAAGTAAAAAATGTCATTAGCAAAAGCTGTAGTAACAGGTGTAGTATTCAGAGCTCCTGAAAAAAGATTTACTCAAAATAACGTTCCGGTATCATCTTTAGTACTAAACATTGGTGATAGAGAAGAAATGCTTATCAGAGTTATTTCAAAAAGAACTGCTTTAGACGAAGTTGTTTCAGGTGTTTCTGTTGGAGATAAATTACTTGTAGAAGGTAGATTACAAATTACATCTGTAAAAAATGACAGCGGAGCAGAAAGAAGAATCTATGAGATTGATGCGAACACTATAGAAGCATTTGGAGGTTCTTCTGCAACTGTTTCATCATCTTCTAGTGATGATATTGTAAAATTTTCTCAAGAAGAATTCTCTGATGAACTAATCGGAGAGGACGAAATTCCGTTCTAGACGCTATGCACTTAGTTAAGAGGATGGATGGCATTTAGATTAAAAGTAAAATAACATAAGGCTAGAAAGGCAACTTAGAAAAATGGCAAAACAAGATCAAGATAGAAAAAAACGTAAAACATGCAGTTTTTGTGCTGATCATGTTGAATCTATCGATTACAAAGATGCTGCAAAATTAAAAAGATATTTAACAGAAGCAGGAAAGATCATTCCTCGCAGAGTAACAGGAAACTGTGCAAAACACCAAAGAATGATTACAAAAGCTATTAAAAGAGCTAGAGAAGCTGCTATCATCAGTTATGTATTTGACTAATTTTAAATGCACATAGATTAATTATCAAATAGGAATGGTAAAAAAGATTTGCCATTCCTATGTTTACATCTTAAGAGAAGGAAAAAACAATGAACAATCAAATTACAATCAGATCTGACAGAAAAGAAGATTACAAATTCCAATACAAAGGAGAAGATGTAATCTTAAAAGCAGGCAGCATTATAAGTATTGCAGACGGTCTTGCAGAAGTCGTACTTCCGACTTGTGCAATGAAAATCGTTAAAAACCTAATTGTTATAAAAGATGATGTAAAGTAAGAATTTAACAATTATTGACAATATTTCTTTAGAGTATAAAATAATTGTATAACTTAGTATAGTAAGTTAACGTAGTATATTTAATCAAAGAAGGAGATTAATCTCATGGCACGTGAAAAGTATGAACGTACAAAACCGCACGTTAACATTGGTACAATTGGCCACGTTGACCACGGTAAAACAACATTAACAGCAGCTATCACTGGTGTTATGGCTGCAGCAGGAAAAGCTCAAGCTAAGAAATTTGATGAAATTGATGCTGCTCCGGAAGAAAAAGCAAGAGGTATAACCATCTCTACAGCTCACGTAGAATATGAAACTGATGCTAGACACTATGCACACGTTGACTGCCCAGGTCACGCTGACTATGTAAAAAACATGATTACAGGTGCAGCTCAAATGGATGGTGCAATCCTTGTTGTTGCAGCTACTGATGGTGCTATGCCTCAAACTCGTGAACACATCCTTCTTGCAAGACAAGTTGGTGTTCCTAACTTAGTAGTATTCTTAAACAAATGCGATATGGTAGATGATCCGGAACTATTAGAACTTGTTGAAATGGAAGTAAGAGAATTATTATCTTCTTATGAATTCGACGGTGACAATATTCCATTCATCCACGGTTCAGCTTTAAAAGCTTTAGAAGCTGTTCAAGCTAATCCAAACATTCAACGTGGAGAAGACAAATGGGTTGATAAAATTTGGGAATTAATGGATGCAGTTGATACATACTTCCCAACTCCAGAACGTGATTTAGACAAACCATTCTTAATGCCAGTAGAAGACGTATTCTCAATCACAGGTCGTGGTACAGTTGCTACAGGTAGAGTAGAACGTGGTATTGTTAAAGTTGGTGATGAAGTTGAATTAGTTGGTCTTGGTGAAACTAAGAAAACAACTGTAACCGGCGTTGAAATGTTCAGAAAATCTCTTGATCAAGGTCAAGCAGGTGACAACATTGGTGCATTATTAAGAGGTATTGATAAGACTGAAATCCAACGTGGTCAAGTTCTTGCAAAACCTGGTTCAATCCACCCACACACTAAATTCACAGCTAACGTTTACGTTTTAACAAAAGATGAAGGTGGACGTCATACTCCATTCTTCCCTGGTTATAGACCTCAATTCTATATCAGAACAACTGACGTTACTGGTTCTATCAAATTTGATGGTGAAATGGTAATGCCTGGTGATAACGTAGTTATGGAAGTTGAACTTATTGCTCCTGTAGCTATCGAAGAAGGTATGAGATTCGCTATCCGTGAAGGTGGTAGAACAGTTGGAGCTGGTGTTGTTGATAAAATTATTGAATAATTTTATTGATAATTAAACCAATTTTCATAGAGTAACAAGATTTTCTTGTTACTCTATTTTTATAATCTATAAAGCTTTTATTATAAATACTTTACTCATTTTTTAGCTTGTAATATAATAAAATTATATAATATGAAAGAGTGGGGACGGTATGAAAGAACAAAAAATTGCTGTAATTGGTTTTGGAATTTGGGGTAAGAATATTGTTCGTAATTTCTACAATTTAAATGTATTAGAGATGGTTTGTGATTTAGATGACGAATCTCTTAAGACTGTTAAAGAACAATTTCCTGGAGTAAGAGTAACAAAAGACTTTAATGACATTATAAACGACAATTCAATAACAGGCGTTGCAGTTGTAACTCCAAGCCATACGCATTTTAAAATTGTTAAGGCTATGCTTGAAGCCGGAAAAAATGTTTATGTAGAAAAACCTATTTCAACTGTTGCTGAAGAAGCAAAAGTATTAACAGAGCTTGCTGAAACAAAAGGACTTGTTTTGATGGTTGATCACCTGCTTTTGTATCACCCAGCTGTAAACAGATTAAAAATGTTGATTGAAGAAGGCGTTCTTGGAGAGCCGGTATATGCCCAAAGTGATAGATTAAATGTCAATTACCATAAAAACGATAGAAGTGTTATGTGGGACTTAGCACCGCACGATTTATCAATGATTGCGTATGTTACAGGAAAAAATCCTGTAAAAGTAATCTCAGCAATCGGTTGTTCTTCTGATAAAAATAACATAATGGATATTACTCATATCGGAATTGAATTTGAAGGTGGAATGATTGCACATATATCAGACAGTTGGATAACCCCTCAAAAACATGTAACTTTGCTTGTTAGAGGAACAAAGGCTACAGCAATTTTTGATGATACAGCTCCTTCTGATAAATTAAAAGTTTATGATAACTTCAAACCTGCAAATACACAAAATTATGCACTTGACTATTTAGAAATTGAACCTTTAAAATTAGCTTGTCAACATTTTGTAAACTGTTGTGCTTCAGGACAAAAAGCCCGTTCTGATGGTGCGAATGGTTATGCTGTAGTTAGTGTTCTTGAAGAAGCTGAAAAAATTATGATGGGTTCAAAACTTGAAGAACTTAATAAAAAAGACTTTGCTCTTTCAAGAATGAAAGTTTAAAATTAAATATATTAACATATAATGGTGGAGAAAAATGGCAAATTTTATTTCAATATTCAGAATCTTTGTAATGTTTTTTGCAGTATATTTAATTTATACTCATCAAGGCAATACTCCTGCTTATATTTGGGCATTAGCTCTTACAATTTTAGCTTTTGCTCTTGATGGAGTAGATGGATATGTTGCCAGAAAATTACACGAAGAATCAAAATTTGGAGCTCTTCTTGATATAATGGGAGATCGAATAGTTGAAAATACTTATTGGATTTTATTTGCCGTTATGGGATGGATTAGTATATTATTCCCATTAATTGCCATAACAAGAGGTTTTATAACTGATACAATTAGAAGTGCAGCGATGGAGCACGGACTTACACCGTTTGGGATGCAAGTTAATCCCATTTGCAAATTCATTACAGGCTCTAAATTTATGAGAATAAGCTATGCTGTAGCTAAAGTATTAGCATTTGTTCTTATAATTACTGCTAAAATTCCTGTATGTCCTAATCGTGAAATTATTTGGGCAATAGGATATTGGGCGGCTGTATTTGCAATTATATTCTGTGTAGTAAGGGGCTTGCCTGTCGTAATTGAAGCTAAATATTTGTTTGAAAAGAAAGCTGACTAATAAAGATGGGAAAATTTAATGTAGTTTTATATGAACCTGAAATCCCACAAAACACGGGTAATATCGCAAGATTATGTGCTTGTACAGGGGCTTCTTTATATCTTGTTAGAAAACTTGGATTTGCTCTTACTGATAAATATACTAAAAGAGCCGGAATGGATTATTGGGAAAGCGTAGATCTACACAAAATTAATTCTATGGATGAATTGTATAAAATGTTTCCTCAAGGTAGATTTTATTATCTAACAACAAAATCAAAGAAAAAATATACAGATATTGAATTTAAAGAAAATGATTTTATAGTATTTGGTCCTGAATCAAGAGGATTACCGCAAGAATATGTAACGCAAGATAGTGCAATAACAATTCCAATGGTAGAAGGTCAAAGAAGTCTAAATTTATCCAATTCTGTTGCGATTGTCGCTTATGAAATAATAAGACAAATTGGTCTATAAAAAAAGGATATGCCATGCCAGAATATAAAATGCCATTAAGAGAGCAAAATTCTAATAAGGGAACTTTTGGTAAAGTTCTTAATTTTTCAGGGTCAAAAAATTATATCGGAGCTGCTTATTTATCAACAGTTAGTGTTCTTAAAGTTGGCGGGGGCTTTGTTGCTCTTGCTACAGAAAAAGATATTATAAAAGCTGTATCTGCAATCCTTCCTGAAGCAGTTTATCTTTCCAGAAATGAAGGACTAAAAGATATAAAGCAATATTCAACAATATTAATAGGATGCGGATTGGGCTTAGAACGTAAAAGCTACAAGCTATTTAAAGATGTTATGAAAAAGTTACAAAAAGATACTGTCCCTGTAGTAATTGATGCTGATGGATTAAATATCTTGAGTAATTTAAAAATAGAATTACCTCAAAATGTCATAATTACACCTCATCCATTAGAAGCTGCAAGACTTTTAGGAGTAGGACTAGAAAGTATTTTGAAAAATCTTGAAGGTAGTGCAAAAAAATTAGCTGAAAAATATAATTGCATTGCAGTTCTTAAAACACACAGAACAATTATTACAGATGGGAATACCATATTTATAAATCAACACGGAAATTCTGCACTTGCAAAAGCCGGTTCAGGAGATGTTTTAGCGGGTATAATTGCAGGATTATTAGCTCAAGGACTAAATACTTTTGAGGCAGCAAAACTTGGAGTATATTTGCATTCGAGAACTGGCGAAATCGCTTCAGAAGAGTTAAGCGAATACTCAGTACTTGCCTCTGAATTACCTAAATACTTACATCTTGCAATAAAAGAAATTATATAAAACTAATTTCAATATCTAAAAATATTTTAGGATGAACATTTAAAGCTTTTGCTAGTATAATTAATGTTTTTGTTGGAATATTTATTTCCCCTCGTTCTATCATTCCGATATAATTTCTGCTGACACCAATTTTTTCTGCAAGCTTTTCTTGAGATATTTTTTCAGATTTTCTTGCTAATTTTATGTTCTTACCAACTTTTTTTAAATATTCATCCATCATTATTATATTTTGAATATTATTTACCCCTCTTCAAATTTTATTCGCCCAGTTTGATTAATAACAACAGGCTCATTTAAGTGTTTTATATATTCACAAGCTAAAAAGTCTTTATTAAAAGGATAATTTATACACTCTTCTTTTGGAGCTAATACATCAAAATCAGCACCCTCAAACATCATAAACGAATCTTGTGCCACACTATAAAATTTATCTTCTCTTGGATTTTCAATATCAATCTTATGTTCTTGACCATCTCTATCAATAAAACTCATTCCAACTAATTTCCCCTTTTGAGGGTTTACCGTATAATTAAGCCCTGATACCGCAAGTAAGCCAGGTTTATTACCTTGTGTTTTATATGTTTTTTCTATAGTATTTTTGAACATTTCAACTATTTTCTTCTCAGAAACATTAGCAACCGATACCCTATCCTCAAAAGGTGCAATATCTTTTATATCTCTGGTATCAACTATTCCGGTTTGGAAAAAACTCCTTGTTCCACTATTATTCCACAACGCAATATCAACACCTAATTCATAACGCATTGCATCACACATAAAATTAGCATGAGCATTTTCTTCTATTAATGTTTTTGGAGGCGGAGCTACATGTTTTATTGAACCTATAACCTCAGGCTCTCCTAATATTTGATTAATAATATATTGATTAATCATATTTTTAGAGAAAAATTTAGTTTCTGCTATATTATTTTGAGCTTTTGTAATCACCCCATCTCTATCAAATGTCAAATTAAGCTCACCAAAGTAATTTCCGTTTTTACCAGCTTCTGTTATTATTACAGGTTCCCCTGATTTTGAATATAATAAATTTTCTCCTTCTTCAATACCTTTAATCAACTCGTGAGTATGACCGCCAATGATTACATCAATACCATCGGTATTTTCTGCAACAATTTTGTCAGTTGTATTCCCCATATGAGAAAGTAAGAAAATCTTATTTACACCTTTCTCTTTTAATTCTTTAATTTGCTCTTGAATGTCTTCAATTGTATCTTCCAGTTTATCTACAGAACAATCTTTATGATAAGCCGGATGTGTAACTCTTTCTTTTAAATCTATAGGAGCGGCACCTATTAAACCTATTTTTTCACCCTTTACCTCTATTATTGAAGTTTTTTTAATAACTTTATTTAATTCATCATGCTCAAATTCTTCATCATCCACTCCTAATGTATCCTTGGCAGCCTGCTTTAAATTTACTGCATAATAATCCCCTTTAAAATCTTTAGCAGTGTCTACAAAATCTTTTTGACGAGTGTCCATTTCGTGATTACCAAGAGCTGAACCTTTGATATTTGCCATATTCATAAATTTAATTACAGCACGATTCACCTTTTTATTTTTTTCATCTCCTATATTATTGTCTCCAGCGGAGAGTCTTAAATCCCCTTTAATGCCTGATAAAATTCTTGTCATATTATTGGTTTGACCGTGTAAATCATTAACATATCCAACAGTCATTTCAAAAACATCCTGCTTAGGAGATTTTTCCAAGTTATTATTTTTAGAATCATTATTTCTTCTAAATGTAAATGTATATAGGTTAATTTTTGGTAATGATAGTTTATTTATCATATTTTCCTGCTTTTTATATAATAAAACGGCTAAATATTTTTTTTGTCATTAATCGTCAAGTTTAAATCTTATTCTTCCAAGTTGATTAATTACAATAGGTTCATTTATTTTTTTGATATAATCACAAGTCAAAACATCTTTATCAAAAGGATATTTTTCAATATAGAGTTCGTCAGGTGCTAAAATATCATAATCCGCACCTGCTGACATTAAAAATTCATCAGTTACGACTCTATAAAATTTATCTTTTCTTGGATTTTCAACATCAATTTTATGTTCTTTACCTTCTTTATCAATAAAATTCATCTCAACAAGTTCCCCTTCTTCAGGATCTACTGTGTAATTAAGTCCTGAAACCGCTAACAAGCCAGGTTTATGTGCTGGAGAATCATAAGTAACTTCAATTGCTTTTTTGAAAGAATCAACAATTGTTTTTTCAGAAACATTCGCAACAACAACATAATCAAGGAATGGTGCCATATCTTTCACATCTCTCGAATCTAAAACGCCTTCGTGAAAAAAGTTTCTGACTCCGCTATGATGCCAAAGGGCAATATCAGAATTTGTCATTTCACGCATAGCATCACAAACAAAATTTGCATGAGGATTTTCTTCCGCTAAACTTTCCGGAGGAGGAAGTGCCTCTTTTACATAACCTACCCTTTCAGGGACTCCCAATAAATTATCGAACACATATTGATTAATCATATTTTTATGAAATAAACGAGTCTCACCTAAATTGTTTTGAGCTTTCGTGATTACCCCATTTTCATCAAATGTTAAATTTAATTTCCCAAAATAACTGCCATCACGACCGGCTTCCGTAATAATAATAGGCTCTCCTGATTTTGAATAAAATAAATTTTCACCTTCTTTAATTCCTTTTAATAGTTCATGTGTATGCCCACCAACTATTACATCAATTCCATCAACTTCTTCCGCAACTTTAACATCACGTTTATGTCCCATATGCGAAAGTAATATTATTTTATTAATACCTTGTTCTTTAAATTTATCAACTTCTTCTTGAATAGCCTCTATCGTATCATCTAAATCCGCAACTGAACAATCAGTATAATAATTAGGATGTGTTAATCTCTCTAACATATCCATTGGAGAAGCTCCAATTAAACCAATTTTTTCACCTTTTACCTCAACTATTGTAGATTTTTTTAAATGATTCTTTAAATCAGCACGACCATTTTTCTTTATTTCTTCAGAATTTTGCTTGTCTAAAGGTATTTGTTCAAAATTAATAGCTAAAAGCTCACCATTAAATCTATTAATTGCATCTATACAATCTTTTTGAGCCATGTCAAGTTCGTGATTGCCAAGTGCTGAACCCTTAATGTCTGCAATATTTAAAAATTTTGTTGTTACAAGATGGATTTTATCATTTTTTTCATCACCAATATCATTATCTCCGGCTGAAAGTTTTAAATCGCCATCAATACCTGATAAGATTCTCATCATATTATTAGTTTGTCCGTGAATATCATTGATATATCCGATAGACATTTCAAAAGAGTCTTTTGGAGGTGTTTTTTCTAAATTATTTTCTTTTTTAGAATTTTCAACAGTATTTCTTTTGAAAGTTATTTTATTTATTGGATTTGTTATTATGGTCGATATTCTTAAATTCATTTTCACCTTCTTATTCTTTCTGATAAATATAAATTCGGTGAAAAATATTTTTGCTTAGATTAATCCAGATTTTTACAAATATTTACATTGATAAAATCGTAAGAACTTTTCTTAAAATTTCTTCCGAATTTGATTTATCATTTATGGTTGACATTACTTTATTTATTGCATCACCTATTTCACCTTCGCTATACCCCAATGATAAAAGAATAGCTTGAGTATCTTCAAACGCTTGATTTTGAGAAATTGTAGAAAAACTACATTTTGGAATTTCTACTTTCATCAATTTATCTTTAAGTTCAAGAATAATTTTTTGGGCCAATTTAGGTCCAACCCCTTTTGCTCGTGTTAGCTCTTTAAAATTTCCATCTATAACAAGAGAAATTAAATCACAAGCATCAAATTCACTTAAAAGAGCAATTGCCATTTTAGCACCAACGCCGGATACAGATAAAAGAATTTGAAAAATATCCCTCGTTTCTTTTGAAAAAAATCCATATATGGACATATTATCTTCTCTATGCACAAGATGAACATAAATTTTCTTTAAATTTTCATCATTCACTTCGAAACAAGAAAAATCCTTTTCTGTCACTTCTAATAAATACCCGACATTTGCAACTTCTATAGTAACAAATAAACCTTTTGAAGAATTCTTCTTATCAGTAATCAGCCCTTTCAGATAATCAAACATAGATATCCTTCCCTCTGGAACCATTCTATAACAAAAATAAATAATTAAAATCCTCTTTACAAAAAAAAATGTTTTATGTAGAATAATATTGTTACCAATTGAATACCTTTGGAGGAGTGCCAGAGCGGTTGATTGGAGCGGTCTTGAAAACCGTCGTACGTGCGAGCGTACCGTGGGTTCGAATCCCACCTCCTCCTCCATTAAAAGAGAGTCCTTTCGGACTCTTTTTTGGTACATTCTATTTATATATAAATTCTAGTAATACAATAAAATAAAACAAGTGTGTAATTTAACGGGACATTTTATCTGAACGCATAAAAAGACTATTCGGCAAAGTTGGCTTTGTGTTTAAGTTTTAGCAGTCGGAAGTAATCGTTTTATATGTTACAAAATGGTCTTTTGATGGTCATCATTGTCCGATTACTGTCCAAGAATTGACTTAAATTTTCTATTTTAAAACCAACGTTATAGTCTATTTCGCCCTCACAATCTAACTTGTACGGCTAAAACGATTATTTGACATTTTAAGTAAATAAAGTCCGGTTACTATAAAAAGTTTTAAATTTTATGCTTCTCTCCCCATTCACATAATGAATATAGTATAGGAATAAGTGATTTCCCTTTTTCCGATAACGAATATTCAACCTTAGGAGGAATTTGCGGATATTCTTTTCTTATGATTAAATCATCCGCTTCAAGTTCTTTTAATACATTACTTAATGTTTTATGTGAAATCATTTTTAAATATTTTTGTAATTGATTAAAGCGAATTACTTTATGTCTATATAGAGCATATAAAATTGTTAGTTTATATTTTCCGCTTATTAGAGATAGAGTATAATTAAATCCAGTTTCTTCAAAACTTTCAACACTATTTATGCAATCTTTTTCTTCTTTTTCCATAAATGGTTCCTTTAAAGTAAGTAGGTTACCTAAATATCCGTACTTGAATAAATTACCGCTAAAGTTTATCATGCTTCTTGTAAAAAGTAAAGGAGGATTATATGAGAGAACAAATTGAGGAATATAATGTAGTTGAAAATTTGGCAAGAAAATTTATTGAAGCTGTTAAAAATGGTAATGGTGAAATTGTAAAACCTTATTTTTATGAAAAGGCAAGCTTCTTTGGTCAATTAAATGAAAAAGAATATCAATCAGGTTCAATTCAACTTTTCTACGATACTATAGATAAAATGGGGGCTTGCACAGATGATTATGTCGCAAGAGTGGATGTTATTACATTAGAAAAAACCATTGCGGTAGTGAGGGTTATTGAAGATAATTGGCACGGGTATAAATTCACAGATTTATTAATTATGAATAAGATTAATGGTGATTGGAAAATTGTTGCAAAAGTTTATGATACATTATCTTATGGAGAGTAGCTTGTAGGGTGCAATTTTTTGCACCAAAAATACATTTTACAGAGAGAAATTACAACTTTTCTAAAAAATAAATAATAATGATTTTTCCGGTGTAAAAGAACAAGCAGTTCAGGAATATTTGACAGACAGTTCAGGAATTTTGGGGCAGCTTGTAGGGTGCAATTTTTTGCACCAAAAATACATTTTACAGAGAGAAATTACAACTTTTCTAAAAAATAAATAATAATGATTTTTCCGGTGTAAAAGAACAAGCAGTTCAGGAATATTTGACAGACAGTTCAGGAATTTTGGGGGCAGATAAATTTAGTTTTGATGCGGTAAATCATAGATTTACCACATCCTACTTACTTTTCTTATGACGGTTCAAACATAGTCATTTTTAATTATCTTTGATTATGACAAATTTTAATCAATCAATGACAAACATTTATCTTTAATATCAAGAGCAACTTCCCGAGCCTGTTTTTCTTTTATTCCGATATTTTTTGCAACATTGAGAATATCTTCTAAACTTGGATTTTTACCCTCACCATTGATTGTCGTTGAGTGTTCTCCGTTGAATGATGAACTGTAAGTTAAATCATAAGCAGGGGATAGTTGCCATTCTTTTTTACTTTCATCATACAAAAACGAAAAATTCTTTGAATGATCATCTCTGTTGTGCGCAAAAACATTAAAGCACATAAGTCTATATAACTGCTCAATATCCTGATAATTTTTCGTTAATTCGAGAGTCAATTTCATCAAAATATTGTAATCAAGATTCGGCAAGCGATGGCTTGTTTCTAATAGTCCGCTAACTGAAACCATATGTACTTTTTTACCGTTTTCTCTATCAAATCGTTTTATACCGAAATATCCCGAATAAATTTTAGAATCAAAAAGTTTTGTTTCACTCATTTTTATCCCGCAATCTTTTGCGACAAGAGAGTATTTGTATTCCTGCTCTCCAATATATTTAGGATCCTGTGAAGATGGGAATTTTATTATCCAGTCTTCTCCGTTTATTTTGGTTAGAATCTTTGGTCTTGCTCCGCCTGACGAACCGCCAAGTTTAAAAAGTTCATCCAAGTTATCAGAGCTTTGTGACTCTAATATTTTTGAACATTCTTGTGCAAGCTTGTCATAATAAGATTCTTCTTGTGGAGTTTCAAATCTGTGTTCAGGCTTATATGTCAAAGCTCCCATACCGCTTTCTTGTACAACTGCAAGCCGATTTAAATTATCAATTTCACTTGGGTTGATATTGTTTTTTAGCAAAAGACGATCAACAAGCAATCTTCCCCAACCGTCAGGCAAACTGTCATTAAACACCCCAAATAGCCCCTCGAACGGTTCAAATTTTGGCAAATATACTTTTTTCTGTAACGGTAGTGAGAATGGCGAAATGCTAAAACCGGTAGCAAGCCACTCGTTATCATATTCAAATGCAACAAGCCTATCAGGAGTTTTAGCCAAAGTTCCGACTAATTTATCATTATAAAAAGCTTTCAGATATTTATAATTATCCATTAATTACCTCATCAATCGAAGCATAAGTTTTTTGTGTAAATAAATTTTCAAAGTCATTATCTAAATCAAGAGCAATAGCAATTTTAATAAAAGATTGCAGAGAAATTTCATACTTCGTTTCAAACCTTTTAATGCTGCCTAAGCTAACACCAGATTTTTGTGCTAAAGCTTCTTGTGAAATTTTTAGCTTTTTTCGGTTTTCTTTAATTTTATCCGCTAAACTTTTGGCAATTTCATTGGGAGTTTTTTGGTTTAAAAATTGATTGGTCATAGATAATACATTAATCGATTTTATTAAAAAAGTCAATAATTAGATAATATATTATCCGATTATCACCACGCATCACAATTTTATTATGATGTATTTTTATCAACTTTTGACAAAATTTAAACCTTAAGTTTAGGTTTAATATTAGAAATTGTTGTATCCGGAATTGCAAGCTTACCCTTTTCTAAGCCTAACAAAAACTCTATTTCATCAGAATTTAAAGCCAAATCAACACTTATATCTTCTAATAACGATTGAACTGTATGAATATTGTTATCTAAAAGCAAATCAATTGCATATTTCAGCATTGTAGGCTCTGGAATTATAATTGAATCATCATATGGTTCATGCGTCTTCCAACCCTTTTGTGACATTTTTTTCATTAAGTACTGATATTGATTGTATGTCATTAAATTCAAATTATATGCACGAATAATCATCGCTGATATTGAAACATTCCACTTTTTCTTTAATCTGACATAATAATCTAAACTGTACCGATATCTTTCAGGAAGGTCTTTTATAAATGCTTCCTTTGGCAATAAAAATGAAGCGGCAAATTCATTGGCTTGCTTTTCTAAAAATTTAAATTCTTCTCTTGAAATAGCTTCTATATCTTCACTTTTTGGATGTAGCAGTATATGTCCTAATTCATGAGCCGCATCAAATTGTATCCTTGAGAAAGAAGGTTTATTTTTAGACAAAGTAACTATATATCTTTCCTCGTCATTTATTTGTATTGATTGATTAAAGGCATCAATATCATCAGTATCTGTTTTTGTAAGTAAAACAATTAGTCCTTGTTTTTCAAGCAAATGAATTATATTTGTAATTGGTTCTAAACCTAATCCCCAGAACTCTCTTATTTTTAATGAAAAAGCCTCAATATCTCCATCAAAATCAATATTATTTGGAATATTTAAAACAGGGAAATCCATATATTTTAATAGATATTCGCATAATTGAGCTCTAAACTGGTTCTGTAATTTTTGTTGTTCTCTGTATTTTTTATTAGTAGTTAACAATGCTCTGAAATACGGAGTTCCTGCTGGTATAGTTTTTTTATTTTGAAAGAAAAATTGTCTTGGAAAGTTTAATTCTTTAATTATTTTAAATAAATTTTCTACCTCGGGAATAATTTTATCCGTTTCATACAAAGATATTGTTTGTTTTTTTACTCCAATTTTTTGAGCAAGCTCTTCAGTTGTTAATCCTCTGTAGGTTCGAGCAATTTTTAACTGTTCACCGCTAAATTTATTTTTCATTATACTTTATTCTTCCTCATTAACATCTTTTTCATCATTTTTATCATTTTTAATTTCTGGCATTGTATCTTTGTCCTGTACTAAGAAATCTTTCTTTAATGTCGGTTTTATTATATCTACATCGTTAGATTTTTTAGTATCATCAAGGAATGTATAACTTGGTTTCAGATATTGACTCCAATTCTCTTCTTCAACTAATTCTAACGCAGAATTGAAAATGTATGCTTTTAATTCTTGTACATTATAACCGCTTTTTTTAATTGTAATTATACAATGTCTAAATTCTTTGTCTGTTTGCAATTCAAGATTTGAGCACAATTCTTTCAATTGTCGTTCAAGTTCATCTTCGGGAAATAACTCTGTCTCAATTCCCGGAATAGTTATTTGGTGGGTTTTACCTTCCAACCCTTTATTTTTAAGGGACAAAATGTCTATATAATGTGGTACTTCACGTTTTTTGTCTTTTAAAATTTTGTTAAGAGCATCTTCACTCATGCAGGTAAAAAGAAGATTTGAATTTAAATCAAGCAATAACAATAATTCATAAAAGCCACGTCTTACAATATCGTATCTTAAATTAGCATCGCAAAAAGAAATAAGAATGCCATTTGTTAAATCACGCGGTAGCATATTTTTGTAATTACTGGTAGGGGTATTTATTTGTTTAACCCAATATTCTAATTCTTCCCCAAAGCCTTCGATATGGCTATTTGCTATTCTTTGTTTTAATTCTTCACTAATTTTCTCGAGCATGTAAGCCTCCTTTACATGCTATTATTTCTAAAAACTTAAAATTTATCAAGTATATTTATAATATTTGTTAAGATACCGTATGTATTTTACAAAAAGTTGTTTTTTGTCTTAAACTTAAAGATTCTTGAATGTTCCGTTCTATAGTTATTATAGCATAGATATACGTGATAAAATATAATTATGGAAATTTTAGAAAGATTAGCAAAATCAAAATTCAGGAGCAAATTTAAACTTCGAGCAAGAGAATTAAAATATATTCAAGAAAAAGGGCTTGATACCATTTATACCCATGCCTGCGATTTTATTCGTGATAGAGTAGCCCCGGCTGAACCAATTAACGATGGTAAACAAACTCCGATGCGAGGACATCCTGTGTTTATTGCTCAACACGCAACAGCCACCTGCTGCCGTGGCTGCATCGAAAAATGGCACAAATTCCCTCAACACAGAGAATTAACCAAAACCGAACAAGAATATCTTATTTCCGTCATTATGGAATGGATAAACCGCCAAATTAA
>CALVAM010000005.1 GCA_944325545.1 Candidatus Gastranaerophilales bacterium
CCCATCCCCCTCCCTCAAGGGGAGGGGGATAAAACTTCTTTTCAACTTCTCAATTTATAAATTTCTCTTTTTCTCTTAAAAAAAATACGTCACCCTGAATTCATTTCAGGGTCTTTTAAACTTGGAAATAATTCTTTAAACTGGTAAGATTCCGAAATAAATTCGGAATGACAAAAAATATTATGCAATTTTTAATTAATATAGGTGCAAAAAATTGCACCCTACAATTCTTCTTGGTAGTTTTCTTTTACATAATTTTTAATTAATGTAGTTCCTAAATTTCCAGCAGTTCTATTTTGATTTTCTGCGAGTTTTTTAAACTTTTCATAAATATCATTTTCAACTAATAAAACAAATCTTTTTTTACTATTTAATGTCATAAATTACCAACCTTATTACAATATTATTATAATTTTATACACATATCAATTGCAATAAAATTACAATTATGTTATAACTAAATTGTAACTAAATGAGGTATAAATTATGAAAGAAAAACTTTTAGATTTTTTTAACGAAATACTTGAAATGACTGCCGAAAATCAAAATTTATTAAGTATCTTAGAAGGGTATTGTAATAATAATTTAATGGAAAGTTCAGAAATTGGAGAAATTTTAACAATAGTAGAAGTGATAAGAAAAAGGCAAAATGAAATTATTAATAAAATTGATACTTCCAGTATAGAATTTTATCGTCAATTATTAATATAAAAAATATCAAATTTCTTAAATTTAATAGATTTTTTTTTGTCTGTTTGGAGTAAAATTAGAACTGTTCGGAGAAGTTGGAAAATGAGTGAAAAAGTTTTAATTTTAGGTCTTTCAAAAAGCGGAATTTCAGCCGCAAAGTTTGCTTTAAATAAAGGGTATGAAGTTTATATTACAGAATCAAAACCTGTAGTTGATTTGAAAGAAGAATATCGTTTACAGATTGATAATTTAAAAAAATGCGGAATAAAAATAGAATGCGGATATCATAGTGATGAATTCATTTCCAATTCATCTTTTGCGATTACAAGTCCCGGTATTCCTCCTAAATCTGAAATTTTTAGAAGATTAAACGAAAAAAATATCAAAATAATTTCAGAAGTTGAATTTGCTTATTTAAATACCGATATTCCTTTTATTGTAATTACTGGAACTAATGGTAAAACAACAACAACATCACTTGTTTCACATATTTTAAGTAAAGATTTTTCAGCTCCTGTATGCGGAAATATAGGCGTTCCCCCAACATCTTTGATTGAAGAAAAACACGATTTCTTGGTTTGTGAAATGAGTTCGTTTCAGGCACAAATGACAGAAAAATTTAAGGCTAAAATAGCTTGTTGGACAAATTTTACTCCTGATCATATTGATTGGCATGGAGGATTAGAAAATTACTTTAATGCAAAAGCAAAAATATTCTTACCGCCTCAAGAGCCGGAATATTCAATTTTAAATTATAGAGATGCAAAGTTATTAGAGTTTTCCAGAAAATGTAAAAATGTTATATTTTTTGATAAGGAAGAAGATTGTGGAATTATTAATGATTCTATTTTTTATCGAGGAGAAAAAATTATTTCATTAAAAGATTGTCCTTTAGTAGGACATCATAATTATCAAAATATAATGTGCGGAATAATAATAGCGAAAATTTTAGGAATGAAAAATGAAGATATAAAATCTCAAATAATCTCTTTTAAAGCTCCTGAACACCGACTTGAAAAAGTTAGAGAAATGAATGGAATTACTTTTTATAATGATTCTAAGGCGACAAATCCAGAAGCAAGTATTGTAGCAATTGATTCTTTTAATAATCAAGATGTTGCTTTAATACTCGGAGGTCGAGATAAAAATACTGATTTAACCCAAATGTGTAACTCTATTAATAAACATATCAAAACTGTTTTATTAATCGGAGAAGCAACAGAAAGATTTGAAGAAAATCTACAAAAAAATGGTTTTAGTAATATAATAAAAGAACATTCGCTTGAGAGTGCTGTGGATAAAGCAATTAGTTTAAAACCTGATGTAGTATTGCTATCTCCTGCTTGTGCAAGTTTTGATATGTTTAATAGTTATGAACATAGAGGAGACGTCTTTAAAGAATATGTCTTATCAAAATAGTATAAAAACAACTGAAAATTTTAGTTCACAAAATATGCAAGCTGATAGACCTTTAATGATTGCAGTAATTTTTCTTGTTGTAATAGGTTTGATGTCAATATTCTCAGCAAGTGCTCCTAAATGTATAGAAATGGGTGTAAATCCGGCTAGGTTTTTTATTCAGCAATTATTTGGTGTAATTGTTGGTTTTGTTGGTTTAAAATTTTTGTCTAATTTTCATTATAAAAAATTGATGGCTTGGACTCTGCCGTTTGCAGGTTTTGTTATTGTAATGCTAATATTGGTAAAAGTTGCAGGTGTAACTGTAAACGGAGCTCAAAGATGGATTAATATAGGTCCTTTAAGTTTACAACCATCGGAATTTGCAAAACCTGCTGTTGTAATGTTACTTTCCGCAGTTTTTTATAAAAATGCAGAGATTCTTGACAATAATAAAATTGTAACAGCTTTTGTGCCAATTTTAATTATGATATTTTTAATATTTACACAGCCGAATTTAAGTATGGTTTTGCTTCTTTTAGCAACTTCAGTAGCAATTTATTTATGTGCAGGAGGTTCCGTTCAGTTGATTTTAGGCGGAATGGGGCTTATGATTCCTTTGCTTTTATTAAAAGGTTTAAAGGGTTATCAATCATCAAGAATTACTACTTGGCTTCATCCTGAAGCAGATCCATTAGGTGCCGGTTATAATATTATTCAATCACTGGTAGCCTTTGCGTCAGGTGGTTTGTATGGAGTAGGCTACGGAAGTTCAAAACAAAAACTTGCTTGGCTTCCGGAAGCTCATACGGACTTTATTTTTGCTGTAATTGGTGAAGAACACGGGTTTATTGGGTGTTTATTAATAATTTGTTTGTTTTGGACAGTTTTACAACGAGGTTTTACAATCGCAGCTAAATGTCAAGATATGTACGGGAAATTATTAGCCCTCGGTCTAACATTTTCTATTTGTTTCCAGGGCTTTTTAAATATGTGGGTTGCAAGCTCTTTTGTACCTGCAACAGGTGTCCCTATGCCGTTTATAAGTTATGGCGGTTCTTCTATTATGGTTTCTTTATGGATGATAGGAATTTTATTGAATATATCTAAAGATAATGTAAAAAAGGTTAGGTTTGGAAATGACAGAAAATTCTAATAATGTATATTTTATAACCGGCGGCGGTACCGGAGGACATATTTACCCTGCTTTAGCCGTAGCTGATGCCCTAAAAGATACTAAAGTATATTATGTTGGTAATAAACGTAATATGGAATATGAACTTGCAACTAAAAAAGGTTATAAATTCTTACATGTCAGTATTTCCGGAATGCCTAGAAAACTTAATCCAAAATTCTTTATTTGGGCTATGAAATTAGTGAAATCTATTATACGTTCAATAAGATATATAAAAAAATATAGACCGAAAGCTGTTTTTGCAACAGGTGGATATGTTTCAGCTCCAATGATTTTTGCTTGTATTATTACTAAAACTCCTTATATGATGCATGATTGTGATGCAATGCCGGGACTTGTTTCAAGAAAACTTTCTAAAAGAGCAAAATATGTTTCTCTAGCATTTGAAAAAGCAAAAAAATTCATTCCGAATAAAAAAGCTGTTGTAACGGGAAATCCTATAAGAGAAGGTTTTTCTTTGATTACTAAATCTCAAGCAAAAGAAAGTTTAGGATTTTCAAATATTCTGACACTTTGTATAATGGGAGGTTCACAAGGTGCAAGAGCCATTAATAATACTGCAATCGAACTTATTAAAGAATTCTCACAAGAACTAGGGCTGCAAGTTATTTTTCAAACGGGAAAGAAAAATTATGACTATGTGATTGAAAATATTCAAAAAATTTATCCTACTTTTGAACAAAATAAAAATTTAGTTATAAAACCATATTTCGACGATATGATTACTGTTTTGAAAGCAAGTGATATCGTTATTTCAAGAGCAGGCTCGTTAAGTTTATCTGAAATCTGTGCCTCAGAAGTTGCACCTATTTTAATTCCTTATCCATATGCAGCTGCTAATCATCAAAGAGCTAATGCTAAGTATTTACTTGAAATGGGAGCTTGTATTTATCTTGAAGAAAAAGATTTAGATCCTAATAAATTAAGAGAAATTATTGTTCAATTGATTGAAAATCCTGTAAAGATTAATTATCTCAAACAAAATTCTTATCATTTAGCAAAGTTTAATGCTACAGAAAAAATTGTTGAACTGTTAAAATCAATTTAATTAGTGAGGAGTGAAGAGTGAGATGTGAGGAGAACATTATAATTTCTTGTAAACTCCTAGACTTATAAACTTCTCAACTTCAATTGGTACCCATCACAACCCTACCTCATAAGAGAGGGAGATTGCAGGTAGATGGGTTATACTTCAACAATGAGAATAATTACCCCTTGTATCATGAAGCTGTTATATACTATTTATTAAGAAATATCAACAAATATTAAGCTGTTTAAAAATTGTTACAAAAGGCACAAACGTAGTAATATTAGTAATAGTAAAGTAATAGTAAAAAAGACATATGATAAATGAATAGCAAATTTTAGATTTAGCGTTGTTATTACATTATGCAAGTTAATAAAGAATAGATAAAATGAAAGGAGATTTTATGAATAATCTAAGTTTCAGGGCCTCAGGAAATGGTTATTATGGAAAAACATTAAATGCTTTTAAGATTCAAGGTGGAAAACATCTTCAATTTAAACCAAATTCTGCATTATTTAAAGAGTGCGGCATAACTGATTTATGGTATTATAAAAATTCTCAGCCTGAAGAAGCAATCATTGCTTTGGAAGATTCAAAAGGGAATATAATTCGTGAGTTTAGCTTCAAACAAGTCGATAGAATTAGAAATTATTTTGTAAAAGCTAATGCCAAGAAAAACAGACTCTTACAAATAGGACGACGTCTAATGGAGTTAGACCGTGAACTATATAAACTTAATTATAAATGTAGACGTTTAGACAGTCTGTATACAGAGGATGTAGAGTGGGGAACAAAATATGAGGGGCTAACCCCACGCCCTGGCTACAAACCTATATTTAAGTATCATTGTATGGGGCAAGAGTATAGTGATATGAGTTTTCTAGAAAAAATTAAGGAAAGTTGGGCAAAAGATCCAAAAATGAGGTCTATTGTTGAAGCAGACGAAAAACGTAGTAAGCTTTTGTCTGAACGTTCTGCTCTAAACTCTGAACTGTTGGACTATAAATATACAGACTACAGAGATTTATGTGATAAAATCCAATATGACCGCTATTATAATATAAATGAAGATTAACTAGAATTACAAATGACGCAAATCTAAGAGTAGCAGTCGCAAAAATGACAAATAACAAATGAAAGGAAAGAATCTTCCATGAACTATGTAAGTTTCAGGGCCTCAGGAAATGGTTATTATGGAAAAACATTAAATGCTTTTAAGATTTAAGGTGGAAAACTCCTTCAATTCAAGCCCAATGCTACATTGTTTAAAGAACGAGGCATAACAGATTTGTGGTATCATAAAAATCCTAAGTCTGGAGAAGCCGTGATTTCTTTAAAAGATTCAAAAGGGAATATAAGTCGCGAGTTTAGCCTTTGAAGTGTACCCATAAAAGTAGACAAAATATAGATTGCACCCCTTCCTAACCTCGCCCCATCAGGGCAGGAACTTTAATTAACAAATCGATTTATTGACTTCTACTAGCAAAAATCCTATAAACAGTTGATGCTTTTTATCTAAACTTCTTTTACTATAGTTATGGATTATAGTAGGGACGGGGGTAAGTTTTAAACTCGTTTTAATAATTAAAATGAGTTATTATCTCTTCAAAAGGATTAGGTATGGTAAGTTCTATATTCTTTGACGATTTATATAAACAGTTTGCTTGGTATGATTCTGTTTTCACTCCGGTAGTGAAAAATTGTAGCAGCGAATTTTTCTTCGATGGTTTTGAATATAAACTTGCTTCTATTAGCACTAATATGAACGTACTTTCGCAAAATGAAACTTTTTTTGTTACGAAAGTAAAAATAAATTCTAAAAATGATGTATATATAAGAATTTCGCAAGAAGCTATTAACGTAATTCTTGATAAAGTTTTAGGAAAAAACAATAGAAGATTTGATTTAACAGAGGTCTCTGATCTGGAAGCCAGAATTATTACTTCTTTTAATGATTTCTTATATGAATCTTTGGCCGGTAATTTTACAATAGAACCACATAAGAGATATAATGAAATATTACATTTAACTTATTTTGTAAAAAGTGAGATTTCAGAAACTGCTGCAAAATTCATAATTTCAGTTCCGAAAGATATCCTTTCTCCTAAAGATATTGAAAGACGGGTGAGGTTTGAGGATAAAGATTTCTCAACAAGTTTAGTTGAGGTAAATTTACTCTTAGGGACAACGACATTTCCTGTTGCAGATATAAAAAAACTTGATGTAGGAGATATTGTAGTTTTTGAAAATAGTAATTCTTCAGAAATGACACTTATTTGCGATAATATAATTCAAAAATTTAAAATTAAACCAAATATAAAAATTGTAGAGCCTTATGATATGGGCGGAGGGAATGGAATGAGCGATAACACAAATACAAATTTATGGGACAGTATACAAGTTGATATGGCTGCAGAATTTGATAAAGTTAAGGTTACTTTAGGAGAACTCAAAAGTATCGAAGAAGGATTAATCGTTGATTTATGTTCAGTCTATGACAACAAAGTTTCCCTAAAAGTAGGCGGTAAAACAGTTGCATCTGGTGAGTTAGTAATTATTAATGATAGATTTGGAGTAAGAATTGATAAAGTTAATGATTCTCAAACATCATCTCATGTGGAAAATAATTCTATAGAAGAAGTTGAAAATCAAAAAGAATCTTCTGAGCAAAATGTTGATGATTTTGATTACAGTGATTTTGAAGTAGAAAATCAAGAAAATTGATTTTTAAATAAAATTTATTAAAAACAAATAAAACGAGGGTATGAAAATGGGATATTTAGCAAATTTTTTAGTTTATACATTTGCAATGGTGGGTGTTATTGTTGCAGCCCTTCTTATATTTAAAAATTCAACTTCCATAGGAGGAGGGAAAAAATCAAAGTATCTTAAAGTTATTGATTCTATGTCATTAGCACCAAGAAAAACTTTGTATATAGTTTCAACCGGTTCTGAAAAATTTTTATTAGCAGCAGATGTTGATAAAACAACATTAATTTCTAAACTCGAGAATGTACAAGTTTTAGACAATGATAAAACTTTTAAAGAAACTCTGGATAGTTTACCAAATGTCAAAGAAATGAAAATTAATAATATTCAAAAACCAAGTTTTATGGACAAATCAAATATTGCTAATTTAGGAATTAAATCAAGTATGTTACATTCCGATGTTCGTCAAAAATCAGTAATAAAAAGTTTAGCAGAAAGAATAAAATAAGTAGGTAATAATTATGGACTCAGTAATAAAGGATATGAATCCCGTTTTACAAATGCTTACGGTAATGTCATTATTTTCGCTATTACCGTTTGTATTTTGTTGTATGACATGTTTTTTAAGATTTACAATAGTTTTTTCTCTTTTAAAAACTGCAATGGGTGTACAAGTTCCACCGGCAATCGTAACAATCGGTCTTTGTATGATTTTAACATTCTATACAATGGGCGGAGTATTCCAACAAATGTACGAAAGAGGGTCTATTCCTTATCAGAAAAATCAAAATCTTATTATGGCGATTGATGAAGGCTCAAAACCTTTAAAAGAATTTATGATGAAACAGACAAGAGAAACTGATTTGGCGTTTTTTATAGAACTTAAACATAAGACACCGCCAAAATCACCTGAAGATATTACAATTTGGGAAGTTGCTCCTGCATATATTTTAAGTGAACTTAAAACAGCATTTGAAATTGGGTTTGTGGTTTTTGTTCCATTCATTGTACTTGATTTAGTTGTAGCTAACATTCTACTTGCTTTAGGGATGTTTATGTTATCGCCTACAATTATTTCATTACCATTCAAATTGCTTATATTTATTGCAGTAGACGGATGGGCTTTAATTGTTCAAGGTTTGGTTCAAAGTTATAATTAGGATTTCTTAAATGAATGATATTTTATTAGTAAAAAATTTAATATATGAGATTCGTGGTTACAAAGTTATGCTTGATAGTGACCTTGCGAGTTTGTATGAAGTGCCTGTAAAAAGATTAAATGAAAAAGTGAAGAGAAATATTTCACGCTTTCCTTCAAATTTTATGTTTAGGCTATCAAAAGAAGAGTGGCTAAATTTAAGGTCGCAATTTGCGACCTTAAAAAAGGATATAAGAAAATATCCACCCTATGTTTTTACAGAACAAGGAGTAGCTATGTTATCCTCAGTTTTGAATAGTGAAAAAGCTATACAAATAAATATTCAAATAATGAATACTTTTGTACAAATACGACAATGGGCGATAGAAAACAAAGATTTATCAAGACGTTTAAATGAACTGGAAAATTATTTTATAGAACATTGTAAAGATTATAAATCTGATATCAAAGAAATTTATGAAGCAATAGATTTGCTTATGGACAGAACAAAGCCAACGCAAATTGGTTTTATCAAACAAAATAAGGACTAAAATTATGGAAATGCTAACAGAATATTTATCAAAAGGTTTTATGGTAATGCTTGCAATATCAATGCCTTGCGTTCTAACAGCAGCTGCGATTGGTTTAGTAGTTGGTATTATTCAAGCTGTTACCCAAGTTCAAGAACAAACTATTGCTGCTGCTCCTAAAATTTTTGCGGTATTTTTAGTAATTATAATCGGTGGTATGGGATTTATTAAATTATTAACAAATTTATTTAATGAAGGAATGGCTCTAGCATTTAATGCAGTTCCCAAGGCTGATAATTTTGTTTTACCTGCTGATTATTATAAATATACAACTCCTTTTGAAGGTGAAATGAAGGATTCTTTTAAATCTCAACCAAATTTAAATGAATTAATGAAAAATCCGGGAAAAGTTCCTTTTATTGATAAATCTCAAAAAATTAAATACGATTCTTCTCCAAGAACTCCTATGCCTAAAGGTAACCTTGTAGAAATTAATAAAATGCTAGGAAGATAGGTTAATTTACAATAATGATTAAAAAATTGATAAAATATAGTTTTATAATCCTTTGTTTAATTTATTTAAACTTACCTTCATTTGCTTTTGAAGACTATATAATCATTAATGATGATAAATTAACTGACATAAGTATTGAACATAACGATATTATCAATGTTTTTCCAATTATTACAATAATGAATGAAAAAAATACTTTATACGTACAACCTTTAAAAGTTGGAGATACCAGGTTTTGTGTTCTAAAAGGAAAAAAAGATAAAATTATGTTTAATGTTAGTGTAAAAGAGAATGAAACAATTATTCAAAATGTTGAAGGATTTGACATTTTGAAAGTGGATGTGCCAACAGATAATTTTGAATTTGATTTAGATTTACCGCCAATTTTAAATTCGGGAGAAAAAACATGGATCAACTAATTTCTCAAATAGCAATATTATTTCCTGAATTCGACAAGTGGTTTTCAGCCGGATTTATTGTTTTCGCAAGACTTTTAGGTTTTATTAGATTTGCTCCAATCTTTAATAGAAAAGAAATAGCAGGTCTTGTTAAATTAGCATTTGTTTTTATTTTAACAATGATTTTAACTCCGATATTGAAACCTTCGATTCCTCCAGCAAATGTTTCGCCTTTGTTGTTGTTAATTTTAAATTTTGCAGTAGGAGCAATAATTGGATATATTGCACAATTATTGATATTAGCAATAGAAGCAGGAGGAGATATGATTAATACTCAAATGGGGTTGTCTTCTGCTATGGTTATGGATCCGACTTCTAATAGTCAGACTTCTATTTTAAGTCGTATGATTACACTTTTAGGAATTATTATTTTTATACAATTAGGCGGTTTTTATTGGCTTATAAATGCATTGGTTAGGAGTTTTGAAATATTTCCAATATATGCAGTTGCAATTCCTTTAGAAAAAATTATAAATCTTGATTATTTGGTTACGGTAACTTCTAATGTTTTATATATGGGGCTTCAAATCGCATCTCCTGTTTTGTTAGCTACATTAGGGCAAGATATTATTTTAGGTGTAATTTCAAAAACAGCACCACAGGTTAATGTTTTTCAATTGAGTTTCTTATTTAAACCTGTTTTTGGTGCTGCAATTATGATTTGGATTTTACCAATGTTTATTAATGTTATTTCAGAATTCTTTTTAGAATTTTCGAAAATTTATTAGTGAATATTTATTAGAAGAATTTATATTTTGATAAAAGCACTTTCGTTTTTTACAAAAACTCGTTTAATGCAAAAAAATCCGCCAAATGCAAAAAGTGCGTTCTCATCGTTATCATATGCAAAATAAAAAGAGGTTTAGAAAAAAACAATCCTTTTTTTATTTACCTTGGATGCGATTTTTCTTGGATTTTTTGCGTTAAACGAGTCTTCGGTTTTTGCCTGCAAGAATAAATATTCTTTTGGCAAAAGCCCTTCGCTCTCTGCAAAAAATCCGCCGAACGCAAAAAGTGCGTTCTCATCGCTATCACAAGCAAAATAAAAAGAGGTTTAGAAAAAATCCAATCCTCTTTTATCTACCTTGGATGCGATTTTTCTTGGATTTTTTGCGTTAAACGAGTCTTCGGTTTTTGCCTGCAAGAATAAATATTCTTTTGGCAAAAGCCCTTCGCTCTCTGCAAAAAATCCGCCGAACGCAAAAAGTGCGTTCTCATCGCTATCATAAGCAAAATAAAAAGAGGTTTAGAAAAAATCCAAACCTCTTTTTATTTACCCTGGATGCGATTTTTCTTGGATTTTTTGCGTTAAACGAGTCTTCGGTTTTTGCCTGCAAGAATAAATATTCTTTTGGCAAAAGCCCTTCGCTCTCTGCAAAAAATCCGCCGAACGCAAAAAGTGCGTTCTCATCGCTATCATAAGCAAAATAAAAAGAGGTTTAGAAAAAATCCAAACCTCTTTTTATCTACCCTGGATGCGATTCGAACGCATGACCTACCGCTTAGAAGGCGGTTGCTCTATCCAGCTGAGCTACCAGGGCCTACTATTCTAAAATATCACATAAAGCTTTTTTTGCAAGTGTTATTTAATTACCTTTTTATAAAATATTCAACCCATCTTATTAAATCTGTTATTTCATAAGGTTTGGGTAAGTATAAATCTGCTCCAGCTGATAAAATTTCTTGCTTGTTATGTTGTGAACTGGTCATTATTATTTTGCTATTTACAAAATTCATTTTTTCTTTTAATCTTTTACAAACCTTCAGCCCTGACAAGTCATTATTACTGTCTATTATTAGTATTTTAGGCTGAATTGGGTTATTTGGATCAATATTTTCAATTACATTGTAACCTTGTAGTTCTAAACTTGTTTTTAATAATAATGCAAGTGAGCTATCTGCTTCATTTATAAATATTTGATTATTATTTGTAGTTAGATTTTCACGAGAAAAATTTCCGGATATTTGTAGTCTGTCAATTGCATAGTTTGAACCTTGTGGGGCTCTGGCAATTTCTTTTATTGAAAATAAACGTTCTAATAAGCTTTCAGGGGTAGATATTAATTTATAATTGTCAATAATTCCTGCAATTAAGATTGAAACGAAATTACTTCTCATCCCTGCTTCACGATTACCTTTTAAAATAATATATCCTTGTTCTGCATCTTGTTTTGAATAAAATTTAGGTGCCACGGTGTCGAATGCAAATGTTAAAAATGCGGCTAATTTTTCTGAACCATAAGGGTTTGTTATGATTATAAAAGTTTTTTCGTCAATTTGACCTAAAAAATCTACCTTATCTAATGTGGATTTTATTATTGCAATTAGAGTTTGAATAATTTTATCTCCTGCTATTTCAGAATAAACACTTTTATAGTTATCTAAATTTTCTATGCTTATCAGTAAGGTTGCTTGTTTTTCTTCTGCATTCAACAGTCTTTTTAAATTTTTTAGTACGATTTTTTTATTAGGTAAAAGAGTTTTGTTATCAAGATTAATTTCTATATCACGTCTCAGATGGGCTTGAATTCTTGTTCGGAATTCGTCAATGTTAACCGGTTCACTCCAAAAGTCATCCGCTCCGTTTTCTAAAATTTTTATTCTATCTTGTATATCTGCAGATTTTGATAAAGCAATTATAATGGGGCGTGTATTAAATGTTAGTGTTCGGATTTTTTCACAAAATGTAGGTAAATTTTCTTCTATACTATCTGAAATTATTATTATATCAGGTATAATACATTGAATTTGCTTTAATCCTTCTTGAATATTTCTGGATATAACAACGCTTGTTTGTTCGTTTTCTAAGGATTTTTTGTATTTTATAGGAAGTTCTTTTCTTTTATCAATTATTAATATTGTTGAGAACATTTCAAGACTTCCTCCTCATTATAGAAAGGAAATTTTATTTCAAATGTTGTTCCCTTTCCGATTTCACTTGTGAAATTAATTGTGCCTGACATTTTTTCTACAATTTCTTTGGTTATATATAAGCCTAATCCGTTTCCTTGGGTTTTACTGGTTAGATGATTTTCTAGTCGGCTAAATTTTTTAAAGATTTTATTAAAATCTTCTTTTTTTATGCCAACCCCGGAATCTTTTATTTGGATCAAGATATTATTATTTTGAATTTTTGTTATTATTTCAACTGTTTTGCCTTCTTCTGAATATTTTGCAGCATTGTCAATTAAATTTGTCATTATTTGTTGAAATTTATCTTCATCTAATCTAGCCGGAGGTAAGTTGTTTTGCAAGTTTAGTTTAAAGATATGATTTTTATATTGTTCAATGAATAAAGGAATAATTTTTTTAATAGAAGAATTTATGTTTACTTTTTTTAGAACTTGAGTTTCTGCATTATTTTTTGAAACACTTAAAATATTTTCCACCAGATTTATAAGACGTTGAGATTGTTCTTCTATTATTTTGATAAACTTTTTTTTATCATCATCATTTATTTTATCCCAAGAATTAAGTAATGTTTGAGAAAACCCTCTTATGCTTGTAAGAGGGGTTCTCAATTCGTGTGAAACGGTTGCTATAAATTCTTCTTGTATTGAATTTTTCATTATTTACTCTTCGCTCATAAATTCTTTTTTTGCTTCTTCAATAGCTTCTGATAAGATATCTAATTGATCAGGAGCAAAGGTTACTCCTTTTTTTGTTGGAAGCCAAGTTGCTCCGTCGTCAGTAGTGTAAAAAATTCTTAAATTGAAATAGCTTTTTCCTCTATATTCAGAAATTGATATTTGTAATTGTTCAGTGTCAGATCTTTGAATACTTGCTAATAATTTTGCTTCTGCCATTTTTTTTATCTCCTTTTATTAATAATTAATTTTCCAGCCATCAGCCATTACTCTTGCCGCACAAGAGAGTCCTGTATCGATATTATCTTGACAAGCTTCTTGATAGGTTTCAAAATTGTCCATAAAAATATTATTATTATAAGCATCAGAACCCGCTGGGACAAGTTGTCCATTGTTGGCGAGTGCAAATAAAAATATATCATTACCAATTCGGTTTGGAGCTTTGTTACCATTTACATCAATGAGTACTCTGCATAAACCTGTATCTTTCGGAGCCAAACCGATGTTTGCCCCTCCAGTGCTTTGTAACATTATAACTGAGTTGAGTTTTTTAAATCGATATGTTTTAAGGTTTTTTAGTATATAATCATTAACTTCATTGCCTGAATAATCTCTTATAAGTGAGGTGTCATAGTCATTGACCTCTTCTGTTCCCATCAACCCCATTGTTTTGTCCATTAAATTTGTACCATCTATTAAATATCCATCGGTATCGTCATTAAACAGGTCTTTAAGTTCTATAGAGACTAATTCTGTAGCTGGAGATGATTCTGTATTGTTCATATGTACTTCATTAAAAATCTCACTGATTCCGTTATGGAATAATTCAACAGTTCTTGCAAGAGAGAGTGCTTTAGTATCTCTGCTCATACTGTTACGTAGACCTGGCATTATTAGAGATGCTACAATACCTATTATAGCTAGAGTTATTAAAGTTTCTGCCAATGTAAAAGCTCTTTTTTTCATTCTATAATCCTCTTTAGTCGTAGACTTTTTAATTATACCATATTATTTATAAATGTTAATAATTTGTCTAATTCAATTATTTGAGGTAACATGAATATATGATGAAGGGGAAAGTTGTAGTAGTCGATGATGAAAAAATAGTTACTTCTGCTTTTAAAACGTTGTTAAAAGTGGAGGGGTTTAAAGATATTCATTTTTATAATAATCCAAAAGAAGCTTTAGAATTTTTAAGGGAAAATATTCCGGATATTGTTGTTTCTGATTTTTTAATGCCGGAAATGAATGGCTTAGAGTTTTTGAGCGAAGTTAATAAAATTTATCCGGAGGTCAGTAAAATTCTATTGACAGGTTATGCGGATAAAGAAAATGCTATAAGAGCGATTAATGAAATTGGGTTATATCGTTATATTGAAAAACCTTGGGATAATGATGATTTAATAATTAATATAAAAAACGGTATTGAGAGAAGTTATTTGTTGAGTGAACTTCGAAAAAAAATATCTGAATTAGAAGTAGCACACAAAGAATTGGAAAATTATTCTCATAATTTAGAGAAAATTGTGGAGGAGCGTACTTCTGATTTGCGACAATCCAACGCAAAATTGGAAGGAATTGTAAATTATTGTGCTGATGGAATTGTTATACTTAATGAAGATGGCATTATTGAACAGGTTAATCCTTCAGCAGAATCTTTAATTGGGTTGGTTGCTTCAAAACTCTTGAATTCATCTATTGATGATTATTTATTTTCTAGTAAGACTTTTATTTCTAAAGAATTACATAAATTGGAAGAATCTGAATTGTTATTAAGGAATTTTTATATAAAAAATCCTTTGAGTAATATAGAAATACCTGTAGAGATAAATTTTGCTAGGATTAATCCTGAAGACGGTTATAAGAGGTTTGTTGGAGTTATAAGAGATGTTACGGAACAAAAGAAATCTGATAAATTGAGGGATGATTTTATTGCAACGCTTACCCACGATTTAAGAACTCCTTTATTAGCGGCTATTCAGACTCTGACATTCTTTTTAGATGGGGCATTAGGAGAGTTAGATGAAAAACAAAAGCATTTACTTGCAACTATGCAAAAGAGTAATCAGGATTTGTTGGGTTTAGTGAATGCATTATTGGAAGTTTATAAATATGATGCTGATAAGTTGGTTTTGACAAAGACGAATTTTAATATGTATTCTCTTGTGGAGCAAGTTTATAACGAGCTTTCATCTTTGGCGAAGATGAAGAATATAGAGTTTTCAATAGATTGTTCTGATAAAACTCTTGAAATAAATGCGGACAGAAGTGAGATAAGAAGAGTAATTTGTAATCTTTGTGGAAATGCTATAAATTACACAGGTGAAAACGGAAAAGTTGTAGTAACTATAAAAAATGAAGATAAAGATTTAATATTTTCTGTATCTGATAATGGAAGTGGAATTCCTCCTGAAGATATTCCGAATATGTTCCAAAGATTTTCTCAAGGAACAAGTAAAAAACGTTCTACAGGAACCGGTTTGGGGTTATATTTATCCAGACAAATTATAGAATCTCATGGTGGAAAAATTTGGCTTGAAAGTAAATTGAATAAGGGGAGTGAATTTTCTTTCATTCTTACAGACACTGTAGTTAGTAAAAAAGGTGCATTAGTATGATTAATGTTTTGTTGGTAGAGGATCACGAGTTATATAGAATGGGGTTATCGATGTTGCTTTCAAAGGCTGAGGATATATCTCTTTTAGCAGAAGCGGCTGATGGTATTGAAGGGATTAAGAAGGCAAGAGAATTATCTCCGGATGTTATATTAATGGATATTGGACTTCCGAATATTGATGGTATTGAGGCAACTCAAAGAATTAAGGATTTTAATCCTGAAATAAGAGTTTTAATGTTTACTTCAAGGGATAATGAAAATGATGTTTTTGCAGCTTTTCAGGCAGGAGCTGACGGTTATGTGATGAAGGGGGCAACGCCTGAACAAACGATTTCAGCGATAAAGGCTGTTAATGAAGGTATTGGTTGGATTGATCCGACAATAGCAAAAATGGTTTTTTCTAATATTCAAAGGCCTCTTGTAAAAGATATTACATCAGCTCCAATTCAGAAATCCGGTAATAATACCTATGGTCTTACGGAAAGAGAGTTGGATGTATTGGAAGCTATGGTAGAAGGGTTGTCCAATCCTGAGATTGCCGAGAAATTAATTATTACAAGGGCTACTGTGAAAGCTCATGTTCATAGTATTCTGCAAAAATTATGTGTAACTTCTCGTACACAAGCTACGGTTACAGCCATGAAAGAGGGGTTAGTTTAATGTTTGAAGCTTTAGCCGGCATGTTTATGGCTATGAAACTTCATTTTACTCAGCTTAAATATCCGTTTATGAAAAGACAGGATAGAGCTGTTGCAGAATGCATTTATAGAAATGAAGTTGATAAAATTGGTGAGACTGAAAAATATGAAAAAAGCAAGCTTCCTGAATCTGGTTATATGACTGTTGCTGAATATGAAGCTAAATCAAGGGCTAAAACTCGTAAAGAAATTAATGCGAAAATTCTTACGGAAGCAGAGATGCCAAAAGATGAAAATATGGTATATATTCCTCAAAAAAAGTTTAAGCTTGTAAAATACAATGATCCTATCGGAAGTCCTGAACTTACTTTACCTAGAAAATTGAATTTTGACAGGCAAATTAATGCCCAAGGTATAATATCAGGTGATTTTACAAAATTGGTTTATCCTGCGGTTTATTATTATGCTCAATCTGATTGTACAAGCTGTGATTTGTTTTTGATAAATTTGGATTCTTCTCTTTCTGATATTGAAAAGGTTAAGAAGGCTAATATCTTAAATAAAGATCCAAAGCCTTTAATTTCAACTTCAAAGGATATCGATACAAAGTTTATTTTTAGGACGCTTACTCCGATTGATTTTTCAGCTGATAATACAAAACTCATTGTAAAAGAAAAAATCGGGCATCGCCATGATGGGATTTGGAAGACAGATTTATGGATATACGATTTTCAAAAAAAAGAAGCAAAAAAGCTTCCTCAAATCCGTGATGCTATTGTAAATTATTGGGCATTAACAGGTGGGATTGATTTTGATGAAAAGCGTTGGGATATTTATCCTATGGGGTTTGATGCTAATAATGAAAATAGAGTTATTTTGTGTGCTTATGCTTATACCGGAGATGTTCCAAAGTTTTTAGGAACTTGGAGTATAGATGTTAATGGCGAGAATTCAAAACTGGAGTCTTTAACTGGCTCAAGTATCCCGATTTCTGTTGTTGGGTATCGTTTGGAACAAGAAGCTGATGTTATGCCGATGTCTGAAATTGAATTTGAGGCAAGACGTGCTAAAGAGCTCGAAAAAGAAAAGAAAAAAGAAGCTAAAAAGAATGAAAATTTTGAAAATTCTATAAAAAAATTGGAATATGAAAGAAAAATTGAACAAATGGATATGGCAACTCTTTTAAAAATAAAACAAAGACAAGATTATTTAAAAGAGAATTATAAAAAACAAACTGATGGTGTAACTGGTGTAAATTAGGGGGAAAACTAGTGAATAGTGACTTGTGAATAGTGAATAGATTTTTATTATTAAATTCTTCTAAACTACCCAACTCCTAAACTTATTACTTTTTCAATGAACTCCTCACTCTTCACGCCTTACGCTTCACTTCCGTCCCACAATTTTAATACGTAATCGCAACTTTTAAACAGTCGTTTTTATTGTTTTCAAAAAAGTCATAAGCTTTTATTATATTATCAAGCGGATATTTTTGAGTAATCAGAAAATCTGTATTAATAGCCCCTTTAGAAATCATATCCAGTAATTCTTTTGAATGAATCCCATCGACTCCGCCTGTTTTGAATACAAGATTTTTACCATACATTTTAGGAAGAGGTAAGATTTGGTCTTTTTCATACATTGCTACTATTGCAATATTTGCATTAGCTCGAGCGATTTTCCAAGCCATTTGGAAACTATCTTCATTCCCTGCTGCTTCTACGATACAATCTGCACCTCTATTTGGGGTTAAGTTTTTTATTTCTTTTTCAATATCGCATTTTCTAGGGTTAAATGTATAATCAGCTAAATTTAATTCTTTAGCTTTTTTGAGTCTTGCATCATTAATATCTATTGCAATAATTTTTGAGGGGCTGAAATTTTTAGCACAAGCCATTGAACATAGTCCTACAGGTCCTGCTCCAATTATAGCAATCGCATCGTCCTTTTGAAGGTTACAAAGTTCTATCCCGAAATATCCGCTAGCTAAAATATCACCGACAAAAAGAGCATTTTCATAGCTTATATTGGAAGGAATTTTTGTTAGTCCCATATCTGCATAAGGTACTCTTACAAATTCAGCTTGACATCCATCAATAGTGCAGCCCAGCTCCCAGCCGCCATTTTCACAATTATTTATATAACCCTTTTTGCAAAAATAACATTCTCCACAAAAAGTCTCGCAATTTGCACTTACTCTATCTCCGATTTGTAGGTTTTTTATATTAGAGCCTAACTCAACTATTTCTCCAACAAATTCATGACCTAATACAATACCAGGTTTTGCATTGGGTACAAAGCCTTTAATAATATGTAAATCACTTGTACAAATAGAAGATAATTTTACTTTAACTATTGCATCTCTTGGATGAATAATCCTAGGGTAATCTCTTTGTTTTAATTCTATTTTGTTATTTTCCCAAACCAGAGCTTTCATAAAATTTATTATAAATGAACAATTGGAAATAAAAATCGTTTATATGATATAATGCTAGAAAAATTTGTATTAAGGAGGGAAAATATGAAAAAATTATTAGTATCAGTAGCTGTTTTAGGTTTAATTGCAAGCAGTTTATCTTTATCCAGTTATGCAGTTGTACAAGGGAATTCTCAGAAAGGATACATTTCTGTAAATACTTCTGCAAATACTGAAATTGCTCCTGACGTTGTAGAAGTTTCTTTTGCGGTTTTAACTTCTGATACTAAATCAATGCAAAAAGCTACGTTAGCTAACAAGGAAATTTCTGATAAATTATATTCTGAATTAGGTTCAATGCTTAATTCAAAAAATGGAGATTATATTAAAACTTCTGATTACAGTGCAAATCCTATATATTCATATTCCGGTAGCAGAAAGAATTTTGATAGATATGAAGTTTCTAATAGAGTTTTTATTCATACAAAATCAATTGATAAAATTGGTCAAATTATAGATAAAGCAATTTCTTTAGGTGCAACAAATGTAGATAGTTTATCATTCTCAGTATCAAAATATGATGATGAATGTAATCAGCTCTTAGGTATTGCAACTCAAAAGGCAAAAACGAGAGCAGATATTTTGGCTAAAAATCTTGCAACTACCGTTGAAGGTATTAGAAGTTTAGATGTAAGTTGCAGTGCGAATAATTATAATAATCCACGAATGTATATGGCTAAAAATATGTTAGCGTCTGTTGCTGATGAAGCGGCAGGAGTCCCTTCTACTGCTATAAGTGCAGGGGTGGTTAAAATTAATGCAAATGTTAATGCTAGCTTTTTTGTAAAATAATCGGGCTAGGTAAATAAAAAAAACTATTCATCAGGACGGCTAATGCCGTCCTGTTTCGTTTATGATAAAATACTCATATGAAAGAAAAATATAAAGTGATTAATAAAATATGTAATTCTCTTAATGCTAATGATTATGAGCATGCGAGAAAAATTATTGAAAATGATTTAAAAAGATTGGGTTGTATGGATGAATATTTTTTTTATACAGCTTTGATTACTGAAAACCTTGAAAAGAAAAAAGAATTGTATTCTAAAGCTATTGAAAATAATCCGAATTTCTTAGATGCATATATTAATCGAGGACTTGTTAATAATGAATTACAAGACTTTGTAAGTTCTATTGCCGATTATAATAAAGCAATTGAGTTAGATTCTAAATGTGCATTAGCTTATAATAACAGAGGGTATACTAAGTATAAACAACAAGATTTTAAAGGTGCATTAGAAGATTACAATAAGGCTATTATCTTAAATCCTAAATTTAAAATGGCGATTGATAACAAAGCTAAAATGTTGTCTGAAGTCTGCATAGATGATGATAAAGATTTTAGTGAAAAATATTACTTAAGTTTGGGTATTTTTGATGTTAATTCAGGAAATTTTCCGGATGCTATTGCTAATTTTGATGAAGCTCTAAAGTTCAATCCTGATAATGATTTAGTATATTTTTATAAAGCTGTAGCTTATCATAGTTTAAATCAAGTTGATAAAGCTTATGACAATTATACTAAAACTATTGAATTGAATAATAAAATGGCAGATGCTTATTTTAATAGAGGACAATTAATTTTTGAATCTAATCCTAAAAAAGCTCTGGATGATTTTGTGTCTGCCGTAGCTATTGATAATAAATTTGTGGATGCTTATTATTCTATTGCTGCTATTCAAAAAAAATTAGGTCAGTATAAAGAAGCTGTAAAAAATCTTGATAAAATTATAGAGATAGAACCAAATGCCGTTAATGCAAAAGCATTAAAAAAACTTATTTTAACAAAATATTTAAAATAAATATTATTTGATTATATATATATAAAAAAAATAGAGAGAATTTAATTTCTCTCTATTTTTTCTAATTTATCTAAATTATTAGTTTTCGAATGCCCATCTAGCAGCAGCACCGTTAGGAACAGCATAACCGCCTCTTAATCTTACACCGAATTGGTCTTTGATAACACGTTTTGCTGTTGTACATTCTCCTATATCATTAGTATCTGGAGCAGCACCTAATGCTTCCGCTTTACAATTTGAAACGATGTTAGGACCTTTTGAACCGTTTGTATCATAAATTGCTGTAATACCGTATACTAAATTATCTTCCATTAATGTAGTACCGGTTTCACTTCCATCTCCAGGAGCAGCAGCTGAACTTGAACTTACGATTTCCGGATCGAACATTAATGCAGAACCGTCTCTAAAGAAAATAACGTAGTTATCAGAAGGATCGGATTCTGCTGTTCCTTGGTTTGTAATCAGCTTACTAGTTCCTGATTTTTGGTAATCAATTGATGTTCTTGTTGCTAATAAACCATACAAAGATTGTTCATCAGGACTAGGTTTATCAGTAGAACTCATTTTTGTTGTTAAAGAAGCATAGTCAAATCCCGCAATAGCCTGATTCATCTGTGCTGCTTCAGTTAATGTGTTAATACCTTTCTTTAATGCTGTTTTAGCTTGTTGCTCAGCAGTGTTTGTCATCAATGCAGGAAGTGTTAACGTTGCTACTACACCAATGATAGCTAAGGTAATCAAAACTTCTGCAAGAGTAAAACCAGTCTTCTTCATTGTAATATTCCTTTCTCTTCTTATATTAAAAGATTATTAAACTTCTACTTCTATGTTTATTTTAACAGACTTCTATAATACTGTCAACATTGAGTTCTTATTTTAATTTTCAAATTATATGATAATTTCAAAAGTTTTGGATTTTTCTTTTAGAAGAGAGATTAGTGCTTGGTTATTTAAAAATTTAACGGCAGTATTAATTTGCAGATTTTGATTTAAGCTTTCTCTGGCATCTTTCATATTACTGATCAATGTTTGGTTTTTGATATTATTTAAAACTCTTGTCTGTATAATTTTATCTTGTTGTTTTATAGGAAATCCTATTTCATGTGTTTTATTTAAATTGGTTTCTTTTTTGGAGGAGGCTTTGTTAACTTTATCATTTGTGCTTGAAAAAGATGATGTTTCGGTTGTAGATTGGTTTGCAATTTGTGAGAATGGATTATTTTTACTTATAAAAGAATTTCTAGCCATATCCATGATTTCTGTATGTTCTTCTTCTGTTTTTTGTTCAGCTTTTTCGGCTGCTCTTTTTAGTATCATTTCTTTTAAAGCATTCATTTCGGTATTATTGACTATAAAATTGAATTTAGTATTCATAGATTACCTCATGTATATAAAGTTTAAATTGTAAAGATAATTGACTATTTTGTATATATTTTTTATATAAATGTTACACAACTTCACATTTCTTCATTTAAAATTTTTAAAGATATGATTGCTTTTTAGTCTGGTATTCAATATTTAAAACATTTTTAAGTGTAAATATTTATTTGTAATTTTATTGATTTTAGTGTACAATGATATTGCTATTTATATTTCGGCTAGTGTAAAATCTTAACAGGAAGGATATTTAACCGACCTGTTTTCTTTTTCGTTTAGAAGATTTATACAAATTTCTCTACAGTAGGGGAATACGTTTATTTATTAGTTTAAATATAATTATCCCAAGAAGGAGTCTTTTAATGACGAAGACTAATTTAAAAAAAAGGGATATTAATTTTATTATAGTTCAAGCTCAAAGTGGTAATATTACTGCATTAGAAGAGCTAGTTAAACGTGTGCAAAAAGAAATTTTTACTGTTTTTAGTTATCTGGTTGAAAGAAGAGAAGATATTGCGGATTTAACTCAAGAGGTGTTATTAAAAATGGCTAGAAATATTTCGAAGTTAAAAGATATTAAAAATTTTAAAGCGTGGTTAAATCAGATAATAACAAATACTTTTTATGATTATTTAAAGAAAAATCATAAGGATAATCAAATAGAGTTTAATAATGAAAAGCTTTTAGAAATAAAAGATAAAATTGGATGTGAGCCCGGAGAAAAATGTCTTTTTTCAGAGATGGAAAAGTTAATAAAGTTGGCAATGTTGAGTTTGCCTGAAAATTTGAGGGTTGTAATAGTTTTGAGAGAATATGAAGGGTTAAGTTATGAAGATATTGCCAAAATAACAAAAACTACTTTAGGAACTGTAAAATCCAGAATTTCCAGAGCAAGAATGAGATTAAAAAATGAGTTAAAAGAGTTTATATAATAAGGAGTTAAATATTATGGAAATAACTTGTTCACAAATGGACGTACTAATATCTTTTTATATAGAGGGAGGATTAAGTAAATCTTTGAAGGCTAAGGTTGAAGAACATTTAAAAAAATGTGCTTGTTGTAGGGCAAAGTATGACATTATTAAAACAATGGTTGTGGATATGCAAAACACTTTTTCAAAAAAGGCAAGTGAGGATATGTGTGTTAAAAACAGCTGTAGTCAATATAGGTTATTTAAGGAAAATTTATCTGCATATGTTGATAATGAGCTTCCTAGTGATGAAAATATTAAGATAAGAAAATTTGCCATTAATAATAAGCAAGCGAGAAAAGAGTTAGAAGATACTTATAATATACGTAAGTTAATGAGTGATTCTTTTTCTAAGACCAGTGGTAATATAAAACAAGATTTTTCGAAAAAAATCATAAAGCAATTGGACTTGGAGGATGAAGAAAATTTGAAATTTCATCCTCTTCTAAAGGTTTCTATTGCATTTGTGTTAACTGTTCTTTCATTAACTGCAATTATTATATTCTCTTTTACGTTGTAAATCGTAAATCTTAAATTTATTTGGCATTATCTGTTTTTATGTTAAAATTTATGTGTAAATTAGGTATAAAACGAGGTAAGGATAATGCTAGATATTAAATTAATAAGAGAGAATCCTGAAAAAATTAATGAATTATTAAAAAGAAGAAATCCTGAATTATCGATTGATAGAGTTATAGAAATTGATGCAGAAAGAAGAAAAATACAAGCTCAAGCAGATGAATTAAGATCAAAAAGAAAAAATGAATCTCAAAGAATCGGTATGATGAAAAAAAATGGCGAAAATACTGATTCTATTCAAGAAGAAGTTCGTCAATTAGGTGATGAAATAAAAGAATTAGAGGAAGAACAAGTAGAATTAGATAATGCTCAAAGAGATTTACTATTAAGAACTCCAAATATTCCAGATGAAACTACTCCTATAGGAGCTTCGGAAGATGATAATCCAACAGTTAAAGAGTGGGGAAAACCAACAGAATTTTCATTTACCCCAAAAGCTCATTGGGATTTATGTGAGGAAAAAGGAATTGTAGATTTTGAGCGTGGAGTGAAGATTTCTCAATCAAGATTTACTTTATACAGAGGCAAAGGTGCAAAACTGGAACGTGCTATTATTCAGTTTTTCTTGGATTTGCATACAGAAGAACAAGGTTATGAAGAAATTTTACCTCCATTTATGGCAAATGCTGCAACAATGACTGGAACAGGTCAATTACCAAAGTTTGCGGAAGATATGTATAAATGTGTTGATGAAGATTTATATTTAATTCCTACTGCGGAAGTCCCTGTAACAAATATTTATTCAGGAGAAATTTTAAGCGAGGATGATTTGCCTAAATATATGACGGCTTATACCCCTTGTTTTCGAAGAGAAGCAGGTTCTGCCGGTAAAGATACTAGAGGCTTAATAAGAGTTCATCAATTTAATAAAGTCGAGATGGTTAAATTAACAACTCCGGAAACTAGTAAAGATGAACATGAAAAACTTACAAGAAATGCAGAAGTTTGTTTAGAAAAATTGGGTTTGCCTTATAGAAGAGTTTCTTTATGTACTGCGGATATTGGGTTTAGTGCTAATAAGTGCTTCGATTTAGAAGTTTGGTTACCTTCTTATAACACTTATAAAGAAATTTCAAGTTGTTCTAATTTCGGTGATTATCAAGCAAGAAGAGCTAATATCAGATATAGAGATAAAGAAGGTAAATTGAGATTTGTTCATACTTTGAATGGTTCAGGACTTGCGGTTGGAAGAACTTTTGCAGCTATAGTTGAAAATTTCCAACAAGAAGATGGAACAATAATTATTCCGGAAGTTTTAAGGAAATATACCGGATTTGATAAGATATAAGTATAACTAAAAAAAGAGGACATAAGTCCTCTTTTTTATTTTAATTAATTTGATAAATTAATAAGCTTTTATAAGAAATATTTTTATTCCCAAATTCATTCTTTCGATTCTATTAACGTAAATATAGTCAGTGATATTTTGTAAAATTAAAACTACAGCAGGTTGTTTTTTAGTCATTTTAGAATAATAAAGAGATTGTCCGACTGATTCTGCCCATTTTTTTGCAAAATCAAATTCAATAGCATAGTCTTTTGCAAGACAATCTACTCTTGTTAAATCCCATAAAACAGCTTCTTTTCTTCCAAAATCTGATGTACACCATTGGTTTACATAATAAGCTTCATTTTGATTCGGAAGCATGTTCTGCGTTTCATACCATTTTTGAGGAACATAGTTTAACCAAAAATAATATACTCCGCTTGACATTAATAAAAACGTCACTATAAAATGTATAATTTTAGAATTATGTTTTTTTCTTGCCAAAATGCTATCCTTCTTAATGTGATTTAATCATTGTAACATATATTAAGATAAACGAGAAGTGGCGGGTTTTTGATTAAAGTCAAAAACCCGCCACTTCTTTTTTATCTATTATCTTTCAAAAACTAATTCATCATTTTTTACATCTATCTTAATATTATCACCATCAATGAATTTTTGAGAAAGTAATAATTTAGATAAAGGATTTTCAACTAATTGACGAATTACACGTTTAAGAGGTCTTGCACCATAAATTGGGTTAAATCCTCTTGTTGCAAGGAATTCTTTTGCATCATCAGTTATTTCAAAAGTAATATTTTTATCTTTTAATAAATTTCTCAAATGTTCCATTTGAATATCAACTATAGCAGATAATTGTTGTAAAGTAAGAGCTTTAAAGAAAATTGTTTCATCAACTCTGTTTAGAAATTCAGGTTTAAAGCGTTCTCTCATAACCGCCATGACTTTTTCCTTTGTTTCTTCAAAATTACTGTTATTTACAGCGGCATTTAAAGAGTCTTCCAAAATTATTTCGCTACCGATATTACTTGTCATAATAATAACTGTATTTTTGAAATCAACAGTTCTTCCCTTAGAATCAGTAAGTCTACCATCATCAAAGATTTGAAGCATAATATTAAATACATCAGGATGAGCTTTTTCGATTTCATCAAATAATACAACTGAATAAGGTTTTCTTCTAACAGCTTCAGTAAGTTGTCCGCCTTCTTCATATCCAACATATCCAGGAGGAGCTCCAACTAATCTTGCTACGTTATGTTTTTCCATGTATTCTGACATATCAATTCTAATGATTGCATCTTCATCATTGAATAAAAACTCTGCAAGAGTCTTAGCAAGTTCTGTTTTACCAACACCGGTAGGACCAAGGAATATAAAAGTTCCAATAGGACGTTTAGGGTCTTTTAATCCAGAACGAGCACGTCTTATTGCATCTGAAACTGTATTAACAGCTTCATCTTGCCCAATTAAACGTTTGTGTAAAACATCTTCCATTCTTAGTAATTTTTGCATTTCGCTTTCAACTAGTCTGTTTACAGGAATACCTGTCCATTTGCTAACTATTTCAGCAATATCATCCCCGCTTATTTCTTCTTTTAGAAGTTGATTTTCACTTCGTTCTTTTCCTTGAATAGATTGTAATTTCTTTTCAAGTTCCATTAATTTACCGTATTTAAGTTCAGCAGCTGTTTGTAAATCTGTATTTCTTTCTGCTTCAGCTATTTTAGTTTTGACTTTATCAATTTCTTCTTTAATTCCGGCTTCACCTGTAATTGTATTTTTTTCAACTTCCCATTGTGCTTTTAGTTTAGAAATTTTGCCTTCTAAATCGTCAATTTCACTGGTTAATTTATCAATTTTTGCAATACATTCAGGAGAAGTTTCTTTTTTCAATGCTTCTCTTTCAATTTCAAGTTGAATTTTTTGTCTTAACATAACATCAATTTCTTCCGGCATAGAATCAATTTCAATTCTTAAAGCAGAAGCTGCTTCATCAATTAAATCAATAGCTTTATCCGGTAAGAATCTGTCTGTTATATATCTGTCAGAAAGTTGAGCAGCAGCAATTAAAGCACTGTCAAGAATTCTTACTCCGTGGTGAACTTCATATTTTTCTTTTAACCCTCTTAAAATTGAAATTGTATCCTCAACAGAAGGTTCATCAACTAAAACCGGTTGAAAACGTCTTTCTAAAGCCGGATCTTTTTCAATATATTTACGATATTCATTAATAGTAGTTGCACCAATTGTTCTTAATTCACCTCTTGCAAGCATTGGTTTTAAAAGGTTGCCTGCATCCATAGAACCTTCTGTGGCTCCGGCTCCGACAACTGTATGTAATTCATCAATAAACATAACAATTTCACCGTTTGAATCTTGAACTTCTTTTAAAACAGCTTTTAAACGCTCTTCAAATTCCCCTCTAAATTTAGCACCTGCAACTAATGCACCTAAATCAAGGGATATTAATTTTACATTTTTTAAACTTTCAGGAACATCTCCTCTAATAATTCTTTGTGCTAAACCTTCAACAATAGCAGTTTTACCAACCCCAGGTTCACCAATTAAGACAGGGTTGTTTTTTGTTCTTCTGTTTAATACTTGTATAATACGTCTAACTTCTTCATCACGACCGATTACAGGATCTAATTTCCCTTTTCTGGCTCTTTCTGTTAAGTCAGTTGAATATTTTTCAAGAGCTTTCATATTTTCTTCTGCATTTTTACTATCCACTTTTTTATTACCTCTAATTTTTTTCATAACATTTAAAATTGAATTTGTATCGACATTATTACGTTTTAATAAATCCTTTATAAAAGAATTTTCCAACTTAGTCATTGCAATTAAGATACATTCAATACCTATAAACTCATCTTTTAAAGCTTCTGCTTCACTAGTTGCAATTTCTAACAAAGAATTAGTTTCTCTTGATAAAAACACTTGTTGAGAAACACTTGGAGATGAAATAGTAGGATATTCTTTAATTTTTGTGACTATTGAATTAATGAAATTTTGATTTAATAATTTCAATTCTTCCAAATAATCTTTTGCAATACCTTTATCCTCAATCATTGCAATCATAATGTGTTCAGGCTGAACTTCAGTATTCTTATAAAAATCTTTTTTAGCATTTGCCGCAAATATAATTTCTTGCGAATAATTAGTAAATTTTTCAAAATTAATCATAGTTTTAACTCCGTTTGGGGTAAATATATTTTATATTTTTAATTTTACCCACTAATTTTATTTTAATGCTATTTAAAAAAAATCAAGATTTTTTAATTATTAATTAATTATTTAATAAAAACAGGATAAAGAAAAATCTCTATCCTGTTTTTTGTTATATTTTATTAAACTTATTTGTTTAATTGGCTCATAACTTCGTCGGCGAAGTTATCGTTTCTTTTTTCTAAACCTTCACCAAGAACAAATCTATCAAATTTAACAATGTCAAATTTTCCAGAAATCAATTGTTCAATAGTTTGTTCAGGATTTTTAACGAATGGTTGTTCTACTAAACATCTATGTGCCATTAATTTATTAACACGACCTTCAACGATTTTAGCTCTTATTTGTTCAGGTTTTTTAGCTAGATCTTCTTTTCCCATTTCTATTCTAGTTTCTTCTTCAATTACTTCTTGAGGAATGTCTTTTCTAGAAACAAATTCAGGAGCAGAAGATGCAATGTGTAAGCAAATATCTTTAGCAAGAGTTTCGTCTTTTGCACTAGTTTGAAGAAGAACACCAATTTTACCATTGTGAATGTATGTTGCAACATTACCTTCATATCTTACAAATCTTCTTACAGTAATTTTTTCCCCTATAGAAGCAATTTTTTCTTTAATAACATCGGAAATTATTTTACCGCATTTAGGGCAAGTTGTAGCTAATAAAGCATCAACATCAGCAGGATTAGATTCTGCAACAAGTTGAGCTAGGCCATTTGTTAATTCGATAAATTCAGCATTTTTAGCAACGAAGTCTGTTTCGCAGTTAACTTCAATCATTGCTCCAACTGAGTCAGAAACATAAGATCCGATTCTGCCTTCAGCAGCAATTCTACCCATTTTCTTATCAGCAGAAGCAATACCTTTTTGACGTAAAACTTCCATTGCTTTTTCCATATCTCCATCTACTTCTACTAATGCTTTTTTAGCATCCATCATGCCAGCACCAGTTTTATCACGAAGTTCTTTTACCATTGTAGCTGTAATATTCATTTATAATTCTCCTTATTTTTTGAACAAGTGAGGAGTGAATAGTGAATAGTGAACAGATATTATCTTATCCACTATTCCTAAATCACAACTCTATTTCAATATTTGTAGTTAAAAAGTTATAATTATTAATTACCATTCTTTTTTGTTGTAATTATACAGAAGCTACTTCTTCTACCCCAGCATCAGCAGCTGTTATAGATTCAATTTTCTTTGTATTAGCATTGTTTTCTCTTAATTGTTTACCTTCTAATACAGCATCAGCAAGTTTAGAAGCAATTAATTTGATAGAACGGATAGCATCATCATTACCAGGGATGATGTAGTTGATTCCATCAGGATTAGCATTTGTATCAGCTAAACAGATAACAGGAATGTTTAATTTGTTAGCTTCTGCAATTGCGATATCTTCTTTTGCTTGGTCTACAACGAAGATAATATCAGGTAAACCACGCATTTCTTTAATACCGCCTAAAGTTTTGCTTAATTTTGCTAATTGTCTGTTTAATTGAGCTTGTTCTTTTTTAGGTAATTTTTCAGCGTGACCTGAGTTAATGAAATCTTCTAATTCTCTTAATTTGTTAACTCTGCCTCTGATAGTTTCAAAGTTAGTTAGCATACCGCCTAACCATCTTCTGTTAATATAGTAAGCACCTGCTCTTGTAGCTTCTTCTGCAACAACTTCAGCTGCTTGTTTTTTAGTACCAACAAAAAGAACATTTCTTCCTTTTGCTGCATATTCTCTAACTGCTTCATAAGCTGCATCTAATAAATCGGTAGTTTTTCTTAAATCAAGAATATAAATACCGTTTCTTGCACCATAAATATATGGTTTCATTTTTGGATTCCAATGTTGTGTTTGGTGTCCGAAGTGAACTCCAGCTTCTAAAAGTTCAATAAGTGATGCTACTGACATCTTTTGTCTCCTTTGTTTTCTAACTTGTTTTACTACGGGCTATATTGCTCCATCGGGAGGGGTAAGTAAATTCTTTCTGAATTTATTATTCCCTGTTTTATTCCGACTAGGGTTATACCTATCGACCAATGTAACCAACTAAATGTTAGTATAAACATGCTTTTCTGGCAAGTTCTAGCGTTACATTTGTTTAAAATTTTTATTTTAAAATTTTATAGAATTATTTTTTTGTAATTTTTTACAATTAATTCTGGATACTTATTTTTTAATTCATTTATTTTTTTAGTTGATAATTTGCCTGAAAAATCCGCTTTAATTTTTGGTTTTGAATTCCCTCTTATACCTAATAAATCTCCAAATTTTGTTTTTATTAATTTAAAATAATTCCCTGCATATTCTGTTACTCCAAGCCAAGGATCAATTACTAACGCTTCTTTACTTTTAAAAGAATATTTCTTATTCGGCTCAATTTTTTTATTAGTAATAAAAGCAACTTCATGTTTTTCAAAACCTTTTCCAGCAAAAATTTTTCCGACATAAATATTTTTTTGTCCATTAATTTTTGCAATTAGTTCTGCCAGTTTGGATTCTTCAGAACAATTTCCCAATTTATTCTGTAAACAATTTATTATGTGTTTATAAGAATTTTTTTCATCCATTTCTATATTCATACGATGTGAGGCTAATTTTAAAGAATCCCTCATATCCATATTTCCCCAAAAAAATCTATTTGCTTCTGATTTATTTATTAAATAATGATTTCTACTTACAGAAATATGTGGGTATTGTGAATGAGCTTTTCTTGTTATTATATCTGCCATTCTTATATGTTCATTTCTACTTCTAAAATTTATCATATTCTCGATAAAACTTCTAAAGATAAAATTTGTTATTTTTATTAATATAACTTTACAATTATTTGTAAAAAATATATATGCGTGATATGATTCTTATACAAATCCGATTAATCACAATTTTTATATAAAGGAGAGTACCCTATGTTAGATTTTTTGTTTAAAAAAGAGACTGCAAACTCTTGTGATAATTTAAACAATTTTTATTCTAAGTTAAAGAATTTATATCCGGATAAAAATATTTCAGAAGAAAGAAAAGAGTATTTAAAATCAACAGTTCAAAAATACGGGTATCTTCCTTATCCACAAGTTAAGGCTTTAGAAGAATTAACAAATGCAGAAGTTCTTTATGCTTTAGAGACAAAATGGGAATTGAATGGCGTATTTAAAGATGGAAGTTTTAATTTTACAAAAGCAAGTGTTCTTGCAAGAAACAATGTAAAAGATTCTTCTTGGTTACAAAAAGAAGGTCATAATATAAAGCTTACAAACTTAGCAGGTTTAGGAAATGGAAATAATTCTAAAGACTGTGGAAAATTTATGGATTGGATGAGACAATTATTAATTCTTCCAAGCGGAAATTTAGAAAATAATATCTTTTCTACAACAATGTATTTAATTCCATTCCATCCAAGAGAATTTGGGTGTGCATATTTGCCAACTGCAAGTTGTGTAAGTCCAAACTTAGAAGATAGTGTTATAAAAGATAAAACCGGTTTGAATGCTGACGAACAAGTTAAAATGTTTATTCAATTAACACAATTGGCAGGACATCCTGTAATTTATGATATACTCCCTCAAACAGGTCGTTTTTCTAAAATAGTTTTAACAAATCCTGATTGTGCAAGATGGTTTGATATTAATGCTATTATTGAAGAATTGATCAAGAATGTAGATGATGTCGTTTCAAAACTTTCTGATAAATATTCAAAAGAAGATTTAGAAATTGTAAGCAATATTTACAAAAAAGATATTAAAGGCGAAAGCTATGGTGATTTGACGGAACATTATAAGAAAATTTTTAATGAAATTAATGAAAAATTAAGACAAACAAAGATTTTCTTATCAAATTCAATGTTAGAAAAAAGTATTCAGGATAAATTACATAAAAAAGCTCGTACTTTGATTAATAAGTTTGCAAAAAATAATCGTGGTAAGAAAATGTCTGAAAAAGATATTTTAAATCAAAGTGAAATTATTCAAGGTTTAATATCAGAAGGAATGTGGCCGGCACCTGGCGGAGCCTGGTGTTCCGCAGGAGTTCCTGTGTTTGATAAAATGAGTGAGGGAGCTTCTTATCCAACATTTAAACATTATAAATACGATGGAATGGATGTTTCTAAATATGCTAATTTAGATTGTCAAACTCCATATTATTTTGTATGTTTGGAAAATGGTAAATATAATAATGATGTTGTTAAGTTTTTTATTGATTATATGAAAAATTTACAAGAAGAATACAATTTTGATGGCTTTAGAGTTGATCATATTGACCATATTGTAGATAGAGTTTCAGAAGAAAATGGGGTTCCGATAAGTTACAGAGCTCCGAGAAAAGTCCTTGGAATGTTAAATACAGCAATGAAGGAAAAAATTCCATATTTTGCGACTTTAGCGGAATACATGCTATGGGATAATTATTTCAAAGAATATCATCAAGATATGAATTTTGATTTGTTGTGGGGAAATGATATTGTTTCTCAAAGTTATAAAACTCCTGAAGCGATTGCAGAAGATAATTTAAATCTTTCAAATTATAACGTATCTGTAAAAAAATCTACTCCACTATCAATTTTGAAATCATACAATAACCAAGATGGAGAATTTGAAGCAATTGATAGATATCCTGCTCAATTGGGGCAACAAGGTGCATTATTTAAATGGTTTAAATATAAATTCCTTCCGGGAGGACGTCATGCTCAAAGACCGGTTATGTATATTGATGGAGATGAATCATTTACAAATGGTGGTATGGAATATGTAATAGGAAACGAAGTTTCAATGAAAAGAGAAAAAGATTATGATTTCTTCTCTAAATTTGATGCATTAGATAGATTTGTTAAGAATTCTCCTGTTATAACTGATGGAGAAGCTCATATAATCAGACAAGATGATGACGGTTTTGTTGTATGGCAAATACAAAAAGAAGGTTTAAAAAATTCTATTTTAGTTGTTGCCAATTTCCATTCTCCTACTGAAAAAATTTTGAGAGAAGAAAACGGAAATTCTTGGTCAGAAATTGTTGAAGGAAGAGAAGTATTTGATAAAACAATTGAGCTTTCTTGTGATTATTCAATTGTTTCAGAATTTAGATTTGATGGGGTCGACTACATTGAAGAAAAATTTGTAGCAGCAACTAATTCTCTTTCTTTCGGGAAATTGATGCCGGGAGAATTTAAATTCTTTACAGTAATTAAATAATTTTATAAAAAACGGGAAATATAAGTTTCTATAGAAAATTATATTTGCCCCTAGGAGTATAATTTACGATTAAGTAAACTACGATTAAGTAATATAGGGATTCACCGAGCGAAAGCTCGGTTTTCTTTTTTTATAAAAGTAAAGAAATGTTTATAATACCTTTGTTAATATTGACTATGAGGTATATTTAAAGTATTTTGAGAAGTGTACATTTGTACACTTAATAGTACTAGATAATTTAGGGAAGAGAATATGGATTTTACTACACTAACCATTAAAGTTTTAAAAATGCTTTCTTTTGCAGGAAGTTACGGATTAGGCATTATTTTATTAACAATAATTGTAAGAGCTGCAATGTGGCCTTTAGGACTTTCACAACAACGTTCAATGAGAACAATGCAATTATTGCAACCAAAAATGAAAGCAATCCAAGAAAGATATAAAAGTAACCCTCAGGTTATGCAACAAAAAATGATGGAATTTTATAAAGAGCATAAATTTAACCCTATGGCTGGATGTTTTCCGCTTCTTATACAAATGCCGATATTTATTTTGTTGTATTCAACATTGATGAGTCCGCAATTTATTCAAATAGCAGGTGATTCCCCATTTTTATTTATAAAAAGATTGGACGCTACTTTAAAAACCTCTGCGGGAATTTCTCAAAACGGAACTTTAGGTGTCTCAAAATATGATACTTTTATGGCAGGTAAAACAGCAAAGGTTTATTTGAAAGGAATTGATGAGCCTCTTGATAATGTAAAAATAGAAAAACCTACAAAAGCTGTAGAAGTTCAAGGCGATTTAGTCCCTGGTGAAACTGCGGATTTTAAAGTTAGTTTAGATAGTTTAAATTTAAAATTTAGTCAATTAGATCAAATTGAAAAAGCTGAAATAAATGTAACTGATGTTCAGACAAAAGAAACAGAAAAAATGACTTTTGTAAGAAAAGATGGAATTCTAATTAGCTCAATTCCAACAAAAGAAGTTAAACAATCATTCCATTATGATGTCTTGTTACTTATTGTTTTATTTGCAGTAACGATGGTTTTCTCACAAAAAGCAATGATGGCAATGAATAAAAATGCTGAACAGGATGAAGCTCAAAAGGCTATGCAAAAATCTATGAATACGTTTATGCCTATTATGCTTACATTTACATTTATTATTATTCCAATCCCTGCAGGTGTTTTATTATATTTGATTTCAAGTAATATTTTTCAAGTAATTCAAACTGTTATTATTAATAAACAGCTTGAAGCAGAGGATGAGAAGAAAGCTAATAAAGTTGATGATATTGATTTAGCTAATGCTAAAAAAATTCAAGAAAAATAACTTTTAAATAAAAATAGTATAGAACAACTTCCAGTAAATTGATTGGGAGTTGTTTTATTAATTGTCGAATACTTTTTTATTGGGGTATAATTATTTAAAATAAGGAGTTAATATGAATTCTAAGGAACAGGTAAAAATAATGATGATGAGAGAACGACTTACAGCAAAAGCTCTTGCACAATTATTAGTAGAAAAAACCGGTAAATATTATACTCAACAATGTTTACTACATAAAATTTCTTTGAGTTCTTTTAGATATGATGAGGTAAAAATTATTGCAGACCTTTTAGGCTATGAAATTGAAATAAATAAAAAATCTAATTAATATTTTCAAAAATTTATTAAAACTTGCAAATTTTATTTTTACGAGTTTTAGAATAAATGTATTAAAATTTAAGGAGTAAATAATATGCAAATTGACAAATTTCAAACAACAAATTCAAATGTTCAAAATTTAAATTTTAAAGCTTTAAAAAATATAAAATTTAAAAAGATGTTTGTTGATGAGATTGTTCCTCAAGAATCTTTAACAAAAGCTTTAAAAAATAGTAAGGGAGTAAAAGAATTTTTTGAAAAACATGATGGAACTATAACATTTACAACTGATACATATTATGGACCATTTGGAAATCAACCTATAGAGGCAATTATGAAAGTTTCATATAAAGCAAAGAATAAACTATTTCAATTATTTTCTAAAAAATCTGGTTTTGTTGCAGCATCAGATCGAGATTTAAAAGATGCAACGCAAAAATTATGTCAGATGATAGAAAAGTCATCTTATGATGATTTTATAAGTAAAAAAGAGTTAGAATTTACAAAAGTAGAAAAATTAAAACAAGCTCAAAGAAATATTAAAGAACAACTTAAAAATAACAGTTTTTTTGAATAGTATAAATAATTAGTAAAGGTGGCATTGGATAAATTTATCCAATGCCACCTTTTATTTACTTTATGCTAAAATTAAAAAAGAGGATTAAAAAATGTTATTATCAGAATTTGATTATCAATTGCCGGAAGAATTAATAGCTCAAAGACCTAGTGATAAGCGTGAAAATTCAAAAATGCTTGTACTTAACCCTCGTGAGCATAAAATTTTGCACAAACATTTTTATGATATTGTAGATTTAATTGATGATAATTGTATTTTGATATTGAATAATACAAAAGTTATTCCTGCAAGATTATATGGATATAAAGATACCGGTGCAAAAATTGAGGTATTTTTATTAAAAGAAAAAGATAATCATAATTGGGAAGTATTAATAAAGCCTTCTAAAAGAGTAAAAGTTGGAACTATTGTTAAAATTTCAGATGAGTTATCTTGTGAAGTATTGGAATCCCTACCGGATGATGGGAAATGGCTTGTTAAAATGATTTATGATGGTGATATTTTCGAAATTCTGCATAGAGTAGGAAATATTCCACTACCACCGTATATTGAAAGAAAAATGTCTAATGAAGAGTTGAAAAAATTAGATTTTGAAAGATATCAGACAGTATACGCAAAAGATGAAGGTTCAGTTGCTGCTCCTACTGCTGGATTACATTTTACTCAAGAGATTTTAGAAAAATTAAAAAACAAAGGTGTTCAAATCGGATATGTAACTTTAAATGTAGGAATTGGAACTTTTAGGCCTGTAAAATGTGAAAATGTTTTAGATCATAAAATGGATTCTGAAGCTTTTGAAATTAGTGAAGAAACTGCTAATTTAATAAATAAAGCAAAATCAGAAGGTAAAAATTTAATAGCAGTAGGTACAACTACAGTAAGAACTCTAGAAACAGCATTTCAGCAATTTGGAAAAATTAAAGCGTGTAAATCTGCATCAGAACTTTTTATTTATCCTCCATATGAATTTAAAGTTGTTGATAAATTGATTACAAATTTTCATCTTCCAAAATCAACATTATTGATGCTTGTAAGTGCTTTAGCAGGAAAAGATTTTATATTTGAAGCGTATAATGAAGCTATAAAAGAAAAATATCGTTTCTATAGTTATGGCGACTGTATGTTTATAAATTAGTTTTTTGGTTTTTAAGTAAAAAAAAGAACAATACCTCTCACAAAAGGTATTGTTCTTTTTTATTAATATAATTTGTTGATTAATTTACCATAGGGAAAGCTTTAACAACAGTTACAGATCCGTCAACATTTTTTCTAACGCCTCTATCAATATGGTCATCGTCTAAATCTGCAGCATAAGCAACAGGAGTATAAACTTGAGACATATTTACTGTTTGTTTTTCATAGCTTCTCAAAACTTTTGCGTTTTCATTTGGATCTATAGGGGTTTCAGGATCTTCTAAGTTCGGACCATATAAATATGTTGTATCTTCTTGACGATTATCACTGATGTTATATCCATTTTCTCCGTTTGTTAATTCATAAGTGATTTCTTGATTACCATTAATTGTAACTTCTTTTGCATCACGAATGTTTGTATATTTTAAAGTATAATCTCTTGAAGGGAAATCAACTTTTAAATTTTCAGTTTTATTGCCAATTGTAATAGTATCAGCGTGAACTTTATCACCTGTGATTTCGATTGTTTTATCAGGGGCTGTAAGATAGACTTTATTTGCGTTTGCTCCTGTAACTTTTAAATCCCCGGCTGATTCTATATAAGCATATGCATCAGTTGAAATATTTGTAATTTCTCCGCCTGCAATGTTCATATTTGTATGGCTGCTTGGATTATTTAATAATTTATAAGTTTCCATTGTACAGACAATTTGTTCATCTGCAGTAGAATTTTCGGTTGTTTGAAGACCTCCAATGTACCCTTTCGCACTAAAATCATAGTTATTAGCTGTTAAAAGAGCTTTTCCATCAGTAATAATATTTAAATTTTCAGATTTTAATTTTATTGAATCAGCAGTCGTATCTATTGTAACAGCTATAGTTCCATTATTTGCGTATGCATCAATTGTGCCGCCAACTGTTAAACTACCATCTGCTAATTTGCCAGCATCATAGTCATAACCACCAATATGAATGTTGTTTTCTGAATCAATAGTTAAGTTGCCACCGATAACTGTATCACCTATAACGTGAATAAAGTGTTTGTAGGCACCGGTTTCAACATTTGTAGTTTTTAGAATTGCATTACCTGTTACTGTAATATCTCCGACATCTACGAAACCTTTTCCGTTTGTCATTGATAAATTGCCGCCGATTTCAGCATCTCTTAAAAACATGCCTTCGCCTTTGCTTATAACATTTACATCTCCTGTTACAACTAAATTTTTATCATTTGAAGTGTAGTTTAAACCAACATTTCCTTCTGATTGAATATCTAAATTACCGTTTATTTTCCCCCCATTTACAGTACTTACAGCTCCGGGTCCTGAAACTATATAAACATCTCCATCAATGTTCATAGCTTCCAATCTGACAACAGGTTTGTTAGTCGGAACGCTTGCTCCTAATGACAAGTAATCTTGCCCGTTAGCAGTAATTAATTTTAGAGAATTTGCGTTTATTGTAGAATTGGAAGCATTAATTGAAGGAGCTATAATACTATATTCTCCACCTATATTAAATAATGCACCATTCTGTATATTTATTCCTACAACATTTCCTGATTTATCATAAATTTGTGTGAATTTTGCTTGAGATAGATCATTAATTCCAAGATTTGACATATCTTGGGTTGTCAACATTACATCACCCGCAGTTGTGAAAGTTGAACCGTCAAACAACATACCATTAGGGTTTGATATAATTAATTTCCCAATACCGCTATTTGCACTAATTTGTCCATATATTGTAGACATCCCATTATTAACTGTGTTCAAGATAGTTAGATTATTAGCTCCGTTTACAGCATTAAAATTAAGGTTTTCTCCCTTATTTATATTTAATGAATCCCAATTTACGATTGAATCGTTGTTAAAATTTAAATCCGCAGAGTTATTTCCTTTATCAATTCCTACAAATCCACCTTGAGCATTGTTAATTACAGCTCCGCCAAGTCCATTCCCCAAACCGGTGTCAATAGAGGCAAAAGATAAAGGCATAGAAACAAACATAGTAGCTAAAATAAATGATAATAATTTAATACTCTTTTTTTTCATACACCACGCCCTTCAATTTAGTTCATACATTATAACATAATAAAAGTCATAAAAAAAAATATTTGCGAGAAAAAACGCAAATATTTTATAAAATTTTACAAATATTAACAATATTTAACCGACGATTGACTTATATATGAGCTTTGATGCTTTTACGATAAAATCTTTTCCTTGTGGAGAATTATAAGGACGATTTGCTAAGATTACAACAATATATTTTTTACCGTTTGGAGCATAAACTATTCCAGCATCTCCTAGCATTGTGCCGATATCTCCTGTTTTGTGTAAGAAAAGAGCATTTTCTCCTAAACCGGCAGCGATTAAGCGATTATTTTTTACATGACTTAAATAATCAATTATATATTCTCTTGAATTGATATTTAAAAATCCTGGATTATCTAAATTGTATAAAATTTTTGCGATATCTTTTGCAGTTGTTTTATTTGTTCCCTTTAAATCGGGTAGCCAAGTTCTTACATATGTTTTAGATATCCCCCAATCTCTAAGCCCGATATTGATATCATCCATTCCACCCATTTTGGACATTAACATATTAGTTGCGGTATTATCTGAATCTTGAATCATTGTTTTTGCTAATTGGTCCAAAGAATATTTGCGACCTGTTTGAGCATATTGTAAATCTCCAGAACCTGATGATTGATAATAATTTGTTAATGTCATTTCATCATATATTGTCATTTGATTAGCTTCAATTGATTTGAATAAACGTACAAGTACAGGTAATTTTATAATACTTGCAGCTGAATATATTTCTTCTGAATTAATATCTACATATTTTCCGTTTTCGTATTCCCATACATATATCGAAGGTTTGATTGATGGATATTCCTTCATTAAACTAGTTAATTGGTATTTTAAAGCACCGATTTCAGAACTTTGATACATAGTCGTAACTTCACTATGAGTTTTTTGAATCGTTGGAGTTAATAAAAGTCTATTTTTAAATAAATCGTTATTTATATATTTTGTTATTGGATTAGCAAGTGAATATAAATCAACATCGCAAACGTTTTTAGTGTCTTTCATTGCTAAATTAGAAGGATATGCCATATTAAAATGTATTTTATTCGGGTAAAAAACTTGTTTTATTAGATTATTGTACGCAGTTGGAAAAATGTAATATGCAAAAAGTAATAAGAAAGTTATTGATACAAAAGAACGTATTAATTCTATTGCAGTATTTTTTTTCTTAGTTTTTTGATATCTTCTGTTTAGAATTTGTTTGTTGTTATTTGAAGAAATAACGTGCAGACGTCTCGGTTCAGTTTTTTGCTTTTGGTATGCGTACACTTACAATCCCCTCCAAATAAATGTTAGCATCTTAAATATAATATCAACATCCTTCAAAAAGTGGAATTTAGATTTTTTTATTAAATCACTACTTATATATTAATACAAGTGGGTAATGTTAATCAAAAAATAAATTTTAAAATAAAGTGAAAAGGAGATAGATATGAAAAAAATCAATTTGATAATATTTTTACTTCTAATCGTCAGCCCGATTTATGCAGCTTGCCCAATAGATAGTGAAAATGCAGTATGTTCATTACCAACTTTTAGAGAGCAGGTGCAACCTATTTATTCTCCACGTTCCGGGATAAGTGAATTTTCAAGTTCTCCTGAAGCCAGGTTGAAACCGCTTAATAGAGATGATATTGCAGATCAAATGAAGGGGTTTACTCCTTCAGATACTTATTTTAATTATAATTCTAGCTGTCAATTTGGGGTTTGTATGCAGAATCGTAGTACTCCGTTGTTTCAACAACCAAAGCAATAAAAAAACTCCCATATGGGAGTTTTTTTATAACATATTTTTTCTGATTTTTTCTTTAGCTTTGTCTATTTCTTTTATTCTTTTTTCAATTGCAGAAACTTGTTTTTTTAACGCCTGTCTTTCTGTTTTGATTAATTTATATTGAGCATCAACATCTGCATATTTAGTTTTACAATTTAGTAAATCATTTCTGATATCAACTTGAGCATTATCTAATTGTAAAATGGCATTTTGAATATTTCCATTTCCAACAGCATCTCCGTCTAAAGATGAATTTGCAGCTGTTGATGTTTTTGCAGAATTTGCAGCTGTTGACGTTGTACTTGCTGCTGTACTTGGGGTTCCGTAGCTTGTGTCATTAAAATCAAGCGGAGTAAAAGCGTTACCATCTGCCAAAACAAGACCTTGCATAGCGATAGCACAAGCAATTGTTAAAAATATCTTTTTCATTAACTCTCTCCTTCTAATACATATCTCTCACATAATAATATATTTTTTTTATTTTGCCAATCCTTTATTAAATGTATTATTGAGGTTTTGATTAAAAGTTTAAAATGTAACAAATTAATGATTATTAAAATCAAAACTTACATTTTTATCATATTTATTATACAATAACTCTTGAGGTGAAAGATGTACAACGAAATAAAAACTCATGAAATTACTGTAGACATTGTTATTTTGACTATTAAAGATGATGCGTTACAAGTTTTACTTGTTAAAAGAAATAATGAACCATTTAAAGACAAGTGGGCAATTCCCGGCGGTTATGTAAGGATGTCTGAGAATCTGGATGAAGCTGCAATGAGAGTTTTAAAAGAAAAAACTAATGTTGATAATATTTATTTGGAACAGTTGTATACCTTTGGTGATCCTTTAAGACATCCGGTGTCAAGAGTTATTACTTGTGCTTATTTTGCCTTGATAAGAGCAGAAGATTTAAATGTCGTAACAACTCCGGATCTTGCTTGGCATAAGGTCTTTGATTTGCCACCTCTGGCGTTTGACCATAAAGAAATTATTCAATATTCTTTGAAACGAACAAGAGAACGTCTGGAGATGTGTCCGGTTGCTTATCAATTGTTAAATGAAAAATTTACGCTTACAGAGATGCAAAAAGCTTATGAAATGATTATGGAAAAGAAATTGGATAAGCGTAACTTTAGAAAAAAAGTTATAACGACAGAAGGGCTTAGAGAATTAAATGAGTTTTCGAAATCATCTTCTAAACGTCCGGCTAGGTTATATACTTTTGATAATATTAAATTAAACTCAAAAAGGGCTCATTTTATAAAAAAGGAGAATAAATGTTAACTTTAATTTGGACTGTTCAAGTTATATCAGCACTATTACTTATCGTATTAATACTAATGCATTCTCCAAAAGGTGATGGTATCGCAGGGATTGGAAATGCTGCTCAAATGTTCTCTTCACAAAAAAGTGCAGAAAAAGGGCTTAATAAACTTACAGGTATTGTTGCGTTAGTATTTATTATTTGTGTATTTTTACTAGGCTTTGGCATTATTAAATAAATGGATGAATTTTTATCAAGAAATATTTTATTTTGGGGTGATGAATCTCAGAAGAAGATAGTAAATTCTCATATTGCAGTTTTTGGACTTGGCGGAGTCGGAGGCTTTTGTGCTGAGACTTTGGCTAGAAGTGGTGTTGGTGAATTAACAATAATTGATTTTGATAAAGTTTCAACTTCAAATATTAATCGTCAACTGATTGCTTTAAATTCAACTATTGGTAGTTATAAAACTGATTTATTTAAACAGAGATTATTAGATATAAATCCTAATTTAAAACTTAATGTGATAAATGACTTTTATATTGAAGATTTTAATTTTGATAGTATTGATTATGTTGCAGATGCGATTGATACAATGCGTTCTAAAGTTAATTTAATGAGAATTTGTTATGAAAAGAAAGTTTCATTAGTTTCTTCAATGGGGGCTGGAAACAGAGTTGATCCAACAAAATTATATATTTCAGATATTTCTGAAATTCATGATAAAAAGGCACCTTTTGTTTCTAATATTTTATATCAATTAAAAAAAATAGGAATAACATCAGGTATTAGTGTTGTAACAAGTGATGAAAAATCTTTTTCTCAAGAAAAAATATCAGAGGTTGAAAATGTTATTACAAAAGCAGGAGAGAAAATCCAATTTAATAAAATTATACCTTCTTCAACTCCTTTTGTAGCTTCTTGTGCCGGTATTTTTATGGCTTATAAAATAGTTTCAGATATAATAAACTCTTAAGTTATTTATTGCTTATTTTTTCGATAATTTCGACAATTGATTTGCAAGATTTTAAGTCTAAATTATATTGGCTTAAATCTTCTGCAAAAATATTTTTAAGGTTTTTAATTTTATGTTGGTCAAGGTATGAGTAAATTATATTTTTAAATTTTTCACTATCTTCTTCTGAAAATTTATAAGTTTTGCATAGAGCATTTAAAAAATCAAGATCTATTTTTTTTCTTTAACTAAAATTTCTTCTTCGTTTGAAACTTTTTTTTCTGTTTGGGGTATATTGTCAAATTTTTTCAAAAAAATGTCTGCTAAAATATCGATTTGTTTGTCATTAAGGTTATATTTTTTAATAATTTCAAGTCCCAATGATTGAAGTTTTTCTTCATCATCGTTGATATTTAAGTTGTCTAAATTATCAATATTTTCTTGTTTTATAAAGCGGGAAAATATATCTTTAAGGTTTTCCAATTGATTATTTGTTATATTTAGAGCTCCCGCAAGAGTTGAAATAAAGAGTAAATCTTTTCTATTAAATTTATATCCACCTTTGAAATTTATTAAACTTTTATTTATGGTACTAATTTGCGTAAGTTCACACGTTAATTTTTTTTCGTGGAATTCTTGGGGGGCTTTATTATTAATTTTATAAAAATTTTGTTTATTTTTATTTATGGTTGTAATAAGTGAAATGTTAAACATAGTATCTCCATTATTAGTATTTTATAAAAAACAACTGAAAAAATTTTTTTGCTTTTTAATTTTCGTATTTTTAAATGATTGATAATCTTAGATAAAGCATTTAATATTGACGTAAAAGAGAAAATGGAGAGAGGTATGAATATAAAATTAACAAGAAGACAGCTTGGAATTATAGTGCTGCTTATAATTGTGGTACCTATTATATATAATAAAACTTTTGGTTTTATAAGTGGTTTGATACAACAACAAGCAATGAAAATGCCAAAAGAAGTTTTGGTAGGTCATCCACAAATGGAGTCAATAAATGTTTCTGCAGAAGTAACAGGGAGAGTCGAGGCTCAGTATTCTATTGATGTTATTGCAAGAGTTCCTGGTTTTTTAATAAAAAAATATTTTAATGAAGGTGATTTTGTTAAAAAAGGACAACTTCTTTTTCAAATAGATCCAAGAGAATATCAATTATCAGTAAATAATTCTAGAGCAGCTGTAAATCAATATAGTGCTTTGTATACTAATGCTCAACAAGAATGGAATAGAGCAAATGCTCTTGTAAAAGAAGATTTAATAAGTCGTTCAGATGTTGATTCAAGTTTAGCAATAAGAAATCAAAATAAGGCGTTATTGGATGCTGCAAATCAACAATTAGAATTAGCAAAAGTTAATTTAAGTTATACATCAATAAAATCTCCAATAGACGGAAGAATTGGAAAGGTTAATATTACTGAAGGGAATTATGTTACAGCGACATCGGGTTCTTTAGTTAATGTTGCAAGTATTTCGCCTGTTTATGTTTCTTTTAATTTGAAAGGTGATGATTTTTTAAAGCTATTAAAAGCCAGTGATAGATTTAAAGATGTAGAAGTAAGAGTTCAATTTAATGATGGCAAATGGTATGACAAAATTGGAACAATAAGTTTTGTCGATAATAAAATTGATAAGGATTCCGGTTCTGTAAATATGAGAGCAACTTTTGATAATTCAAGGGCTTGGCTTGTTCCTGGCGGTTATATGAAAGTTCAATTAACAGCACCTAAAAAGGTAGATTTTATGACAATCCCTCAATCTTGTACGAAAGGCGATGCAATGAGCGGGTATTATGTTTGGGCTGTTGAAAATAATAAAGCTGTAAGAAAGAACATAAAAGTTTCGGATGATATTGATAATAATTGGATTGTCACAGATGGTTTGAATTTAAGTGATACAATTGTCGTTTCCGGAATTCAAAATATTATGATGGATGGTCAAAAATTAAAAGTTGTGGAAGATAAAAAGAGTAAAAAATAATGAAACAGATTTTTGATAAAGATAAATTATACTTTTTTATACAAAAGCCAAGATTTGCATTAGTAATATCAGTTTGTATTGTAATTTTAGGTATAATATCCATATTAGGTCTAAAACAAGAAAGTTATCCTGATGTTACACCGCCTCAGGTGAGAGTTTCAGCATCTTATCAAGGAGCAAGTGCAGAAGTTATTGAATCTACTGTAGCTACTGTATTAGAAAACAAATTAAATGGTGTTGAAGATATGACTTATATGACATCAACTTCTTATGATGGTAGTTATTCTTTAACTCTTTATTTTAAAGTAGGTTCTAATAAAGATATAAATTTGATGAATGTACAAAATCGTATTCAACAAGTACAATCTCAACTTCCTGAAGATGTCCAAAGAACAGGGGTTACTGCAATTAGTAGAACATCAGGTTCCGGAGCAATTATTTTAACTCTTTATCCTGAATATGGAGATTGGACTCAATTAGATTTAACAAATTACGGCTCAATATATATTAAAGATGAATTGAAACGTATTGATGGTGTTGCTGATGTAAACGTATTTGGTGGTGGCGATTATTCAATGAGAATTTGGCTTGATCCTCAAAAAATGGCAGGATTAAATATTTCGACAAGTGAAGTAAAAGCAGCTATTACATCTCAAAATACTCAAGTTACGGCAGGTGCTTTGGGGCAGCTTCCTACAAATGAAAAAAATGCTTTGCAATTAACATTAAAAACAAAAGGGCGTTTAGAAGATGTTAAAGAGTTTGAAAATATAATAATACGTTCAAATATGGATGGTTCAAATGTCAAAATTAAAGATATTGCGAGGGTAGAATTAGGGGCACAATCGTATTCAAATTTAGGTTTGGTAAACGGAAAGCCTTCTGCCGTTGTTGTAATTTCACAACTTCCTGACGCTAATATTTTAAATTTATCAAAGGCAGTTGAGAAGAAAGTGGATGAACTAAATGCAAAAATGTCTAACGGTATAAAAATCATGTATGTAAAAAATGATGCAGATTTTATTCATGAATCAATGAAGGAAGTTGAGTTTACTATTTTACTTACGGCATTTATCGTAGTAATTATAATTTTCTTATTTTTAGGCGATGGAATGGCTACATTAGTACCATGTGCAACGATTCCTGTTTCATTAATTGGTACGTTTTTTGCATTGAAAGCTATGGGAATGTCTATTAATCTTTTGACATTATTTGCTTTAGTTCTTGCAGTTGGTGTTGTAGTTGATGATGCCATTGTTGTTATTGAAAACGTGAAAAGACATATTGACGAGGGAAAATCTGCAATTATTGCAACACAATTAACAATGCAAGAAGTTGGTGCTTCATTAGTTGCTATGGCTATGGTGCTTATGGCGGTATTTGTGCCTATTATTTTTATGGGTGGTATGACAGGAGTTATGTATAAGCAATTTGCTGTATGTATTGCTGTTTCGATTGCTATTTCTGCAATATGTGCGTTATCACTTTCTCCTGCTATGTGTTCGCATTTTCTTGGACAAAAACCTAAAGAAATTAAAAACAAATTATTAATAAAAATAAATGAAGAGGCCAATATTATTGTTAAAAAATTTAATGAAGGATTTTCTAAAATAGAAGATTTTTATATGGAGTATGTAACTAAGTTTGTTAATGATAAAAAATTAGTTGCGATATTTTATATTGGAATATTATTACTTACTTTAATTTCTTTTAAAACAATATCTACAGGGTTTATTCCTGATGAGGATCAAGGAGTTTTGTTATCTCAAATTACACTCCCAGATGGAGCTTCTCTTACAAGAACAGAAGATGTTGCAAGAAAATTTACTGCAGAGGTTGCAAAAATAGATGGAGTAAATAAAGAAAAATTAACGGTATTTGGTGGTGATGGTGCTGTAAATCAAGCTACTGTAATTATTCAATTAGATGATTATAAAGATAGAAAAATCGGCATATTTGATTGGATTGTTAGAAAAGTAAAGGGTCAAGCTACGGATTTATCTCATGTTGCTATTTTGAATAAAGTGAGAATGATAGGTGCAAATACAAAAGAAGCTTCAATTATTTCTTTTTCACCTCCTGCAATTAGCGGTATGAGTATGATGGGAGGGTTTGAGTTTCAAATGCTTTCAAAAGGGGAATATACTCCGCAAGAATTGGAAACTTGGGCTAATAAACTTATTTCAGCAGCAAATCAAAATCCTAGTTTATCGAGTGTAAATACATCATTTCAGGCAAATGTTCCTCAGTATATTATTGATATTGATTATGAAAAAGCTCTTGCACAAAATGTTGATTTGCAAGAATTATATTCTACCCTTGCTTCCATGCTTGGAACTTATTATGTAAATGATTTTAATAAGTATGACAGAGTATTTAAAGTACAAATGCAGGCTGAAAGTAATTTTAGAGATAAGGCTACTGATTTGTCAGGAATATATGTAAAGAATAATAATGGTGTTATGGTTCCTGTATTATCAATAATGAAGTTAAGACAAACAATTGGTACAGCATCAATTACAAGATATAATCAATATAAGTCTGTGCAAATACAAGGTCAACAAGGTGCCGGAAAAAGTTCTGGGGACGCTATGAATGCAATGGAAGATGTTGCGAAATCAATACTTCCAGCAGATATTTCTTATGATTGGTCAGGAACTTCTGCACAAGAAAGAGAAGCTTCCGGACAAACGGGTATGATTGTAGGAATGGCTTTGATATTTGTATATCTTTTCTTGGTAGCTTTATATGAAAGTTATACAATCCCTGTAGCAGTATTGTTGATTTCGCCTATTGCGGCTTTGGGTGCTTTAATTTTCCAAATGATGATTAACCAATCATTTGATATTTACTCTCAAGTCGGTATGATTACACTTGTGGGACTTGCTGCTAAACAATCTATTTTGATTGTAGAATTTGCAAAAGAGGAACACGAGAAGAATGGTTTGTCAGTAAAAGATGCTGCAATTAAAGCTGCAAAATTAAGATTTAGAGCGATTATGATGACAGAATTAGCATTCATTATTGGTGTTATGCCAATGTTGTTTGCGTCAGGGGCAGGTGCTAATTCGAGAATTTCTGTCGGTTCAACTGTTTTTGGAGGTATGATTGCTGCTGCTACTTTAGGTGCAGCTTTAACGCCAGCTTTTTATGTTATAGTTCAAGAATTTGTTGATAAGTTTCCGACTAAAAAAATTACGGAAAAAGACTTGGAGATTTAGGATGAAAAAGGTTTTAAATATATTATTAATATGTTCTTTATTATCTGTTAGTTCTATTCAAGCTTTTGCAAAAGATAAAACAGTTAAAAAAGAAAAAGTTAAAAAATCTGAACAAATACAGATTGTAAAACCTGAAAAAACAAAGGTTAATAAAAGACTTGAAAGAAAGAAAAGTTTAAATAAAGAACAAGTACAGAAAGAGACTTCAAAAGAAGCTAAGGGAATGTATGAAACAAAATTTCCTGAAATAACTAGCGGAATTGAATATGCTGAAATGAACGGAGAAGTTACTTTAAGTGATTGTATTAAATTAGCAATTTCTCATCATCCCACTATTATGTCAGCCATAAGTAATTCTGAAATATATAAAACCAGAATTGGTCAAGCTTGGTCAAATTATTTTCCGACAATAGGTGCTGGGGTTAGTTATTCAAGGAATGACATGCTTATGTCTAACATGCCGTCAAGTATGTCAAGAATGATGACTCAAAGATATAATATGTTTTATATGCCAACATTATCTGCTAATATGCTATTTTTTGATTTTGGGAAGACTAAAGCAAATGCAGATATGGCAAAAAGAAATTATGAAGCTTCAAGGTATGACGCTGAATCAAGTATAGAAACCGTTATTTATAATGTAAAAGTGGCTTATTATAATATGGTTTTTGCAGAAATTCAAAAATCTGTTTATGAAGAAACCGTTAAAGATTTCGAGTTACAATTAAAGCAAGCAAAAGCTTATTATCAAATAGGTAAAAAAGCAAAGATTGATGTTACAACTGCGGAGTATAATTTAGGGAACGCTAAAGTTAATTTAATTAAGGCAAAAAATACATTGGAATTAGCAGCAGTAGAACTTGCTAATGCAGTCGGGATTCCGGAATTAGAAAATGTTGTTCTAAAAGATAAAATGAATAATAAAAAATATGATGTGAATTTCCCGGATTTAATTAAAACTGCACAAGAATCCAGACCTGCATTATTGTCAGCTAAAAAAGCAATGGATGCAGCAGAATTAAATGTTAGAGCTGCAAAAAGAGCGTTTACTCCTGATTTAAGCGGGTTTGCTTCATATGATCACGGGGGAAGACAAATTGACAGTGATTATGGATATCAATTTGGATTACAACTTAACTATACTGCTTTAAATTTAATGCTTCTAAAAAAACAAGTGGATGAAGCGAAAGCTACTTATAACAAGTATGTTGCTGACTATGAACAACAAAAACAAAATGTATATTTAGAAGTAAAAAGTGCTTATATAAGTCTTTTAAATTCTCACGATAGTTTAGATGTTTCAAAACTCGCTTTACAACAAGCTAAAGAACGTCAATATCTTGCATTTAGACGATATCAAGTAGGTTTAGGAGATGCAATTGAATTTAAAGATTCTGAAAATACTTACTTAAATGCTCAATTAGATTATTATAATAATTTATTAAATTATAATATTAATGCAGCAGAACTGGAAAGGGTTATAGGAGCTCCTATAAAAGAATCAAATATTGATTTATAAACTTATTAGTTACTTTTACCTGCTCTGTATCCGCAATATGCAAATATTGGAGGTAATAATCTTTCAGGGTGAAGTTTATTTGCACAAGGAAATTTTGCTAAAACTAAAACCCCTAGAGCATCATCAATATTAATTAAACAATCTTTTAAAGTTAATTTTCTATCAGGTTGTTTATCGTGCGGATCACTTATAATATTTGCTAAAGCCGCTGCTCCAAACATACCAACAAGCAAACCTCCCGCAATAGACATTATTTTCCCTGGAACGTTATTAAAGTTTTTACTTTCTTCGCATAATTTTAAAACCCCTCCAACTATCCAAGTTGGAATTGAAGCATTTAAAAATTGAAATAACCCCTCTTTTAATTTGTTTTCATTTGTTTTTTTATTTTCTCCAATCATTCCAATTCCAACACCACCGACGATGGAAGATGCTGAAAGTAATATCATATCTTTTAATTCATAATCTAATTTTAAAGGATTTTTAATTTTCTTTTTTTTCATAAGATACATCATTGGTAAAATCGTTCCTATTGCAGCACCAATTCCTGCTTTAATTCTATCAGGCATAGTAATTTTACGTTCATAGGCTTTATGTCTTCTTGCAATAAGAGGAGCTACTGCAGAAGTATTTTTAGAATTAAAATTTTTATCACCGTATTCGGGGTATGAATCCAGTTTTTCTAAGTAAGGGTAACGACTATTTGTGATACTAATTCCACTAACCATATTTTCACTTCCTAGTCGGATTATAACTTATTGTTTTAATTTTATCAATATCTCTAAAGTAAATAATTGTTAAGTTATTTAAATATAAAAGCAATTTTAAATATTCATTGGTTTTATAGGAGTTAAAAGGAGTTGTTAGTATGAGTGTAGATGCAAAAATTTCAAGAGTAATTGATAATAATAATGTTCAAGTCGATATTTCATCTAAAAATGCTAGAACAAGGTACTATCAAGTTCCTAAAAATAATGCTGATAATTTTATAAAACAATATAAAAAGCAAGATAAAAAAGCTTCTTGGATAACAAATACAGCATTTGGAGCATCAATTTTAGTTGGTGTATTTGGAGCAAATGCTCTAACAAAGAAGATGAATAATAAATTATTAAAATTTGTATTAAATACTGCAGCTGGTGTTGGATGTGCAATTGCTGCTATGTTTGGCAGCGGAAAATATATAGAATCTGAAAAAAATAAAATTTTAGAGCAAAATAGAGCAAAAGAAATATTTTTTGAAGCATAATAAAAAACGGTCCGACTTTTATAAGTCGGACCGCTTCTTATTTATAAATAAATTTTAGCCATTGACTCCTTGAGCACCTGATACAATTTCTACTAATTCTTGAGTAATAGCAGCTTGACGAGCTTTATTATAATCAATAGTTAAAGTTGTAATCATTTCTTCTGCGTTATTTGAAGCCGCTGACATAGCTGTCATTCTTGAAGCCAATTCACTTGCATTTGCTTCCAATAGTGCTTGATAAATCGAATTTGTTATATACATTGGCACAATTTGTTGTAAAACTCCATTAGCCGAAGGCTCAAATTCCATGACTGGTTCAATTTCATGTTCTTCAGCTTTTTCTATTTTTACGGGTAAAACTTCCCAAGATACAACACTATATGACATCATATTATTGAAATGAGTAGTAATAATATCAATTCTATCAATTTCACCTGATACAAAATCATTTGCAATATCTTCTGAAATCAAATTTGCACCCGTTGCTGTAGGGTCATTTGCAATTGCAATATAGCCATCTTTTAGAATGTAATCGCCAGCCTTATGTTTAAAAGCGGAAATCGCTTTTTGTCCTACAGGATAAATAACTGTTTTTATGCCTTGTAGAGCGTTATCTTTTACTCGTTTTAAAGCAGCCTTTATTATATTAGCATTATAAGCACCTGCTAAACCTTTATTTGAAGTTATAACCAAAAGACCTTCTGTTTTAACTTCTCGATGTCTTAAAAGTTCCGGATAATTATCTAAGCCTCTTTCAACTTTTAAGCCGTCAAGAGAATATTCACCTACAGTAGCCAGCATTTTTCTAAAAAGATGTAACAATTCATCTGAAAATGGTCTTGCAGCTTTTACTGTTGATTCAGCTTTCTTAACTTTTGCAGCTGCAACCATTTTCATTGCTTTTGTTATCTTTTTAGTATTTTGAACACTACCGATTCTACTTTTTATGTCCTTTAAATTTGGCATTTATAACACCTCTATAAAGTTTTACCATATGCTTCTAACTGAGTTTTTAAAGCTGAAATGTCTTCATCAGATAATTTAGCTCCCTCATTTAAAGACTTGTTGAGTTCCGGCATATTAGCCTCAAAATACTCAAACCAACCGTTTTTATATTCATTGATTTTCTTATTATCAATTTCATCTAAGAAACCTTCATTTGCTGCAAAAAGTATTGTAACTTGTTGAGCAACGGTTAAAGGTTTATATTGAGGTTGTTTTAGTACTTCAGTCAATTTTTGACCTCTAAGAAGTTGTTTCTTTGTTGCAGCGTCCAAATCTGAAGCAAATTGAGCAAATGCTTCTAATTCTCTAAATTGAGCTAAGTCTAAACGCAATTTACCGGCAACTTGTTTAATACCCTTAGTCTGAGCCGCACCACCTACACGAGATACTGATATACCTGCGTTAATTGCAGGTCTTACACCTGAATTGAATAAAGATGTTTCCAAGAATATTTGTCCGTCTGTAATAGAGATTACGTTTGTTGGAATATAAGCAGAAACGTCACCGGCTTGAGTTTCAATAATTGGAAGTGCTGTAATACTTCCGCCGCCCAATTCATCAGATAATTTAACTGCTCTTTCTAATAATCTTGAGTGAAGATAGAAAACATCTCCAGGATAAGCTTCACGTCCTGGTGGTCTTTTTAATAATAAACTCATTGCACGATATGCTTGAGCGTGTTTAGTCAAATCGTCATATACTATTAAAACGTGTTTGCCTTGTTCCATAAATTCTTCTGCGATTGCAACACCTGCAAATGGAGCAATGTATTGTAGTGGAGCAGGTTCATTTGCTGTAGCTGATACAATAATTGAATAATCCATTGCACCGTGTTTTTCTAATGTTTTAGCTAGTTGAGCTACAGTAGAAGCCTTTTGACCAACTGCTACATAAATACAAATTACATCACCGCCTTTTTGGTTCAAAATTGTATCAATTGCAATTGCTGTTTTTCCGGTTTGTCTATCCCCAATAATAAGTTCACGTTGTCCTCTTCCTATCGGAGTTAGTGCATCAATTGCAGTAAGACCTGTTTGTAATGGTTGATGAACTGATTTCCTTGCAACAATACCTGGAGCCACACGCTCTATTGGTCTTGTTTTATCAGTTATAATCTCACCTTTACCATCAATTGGTTTACCTGTTGGGTTTATAATTCTACCGATAAGAGCATCTCCTACCGGAACTGATGCAATTCTTCCGGTTGTTTTTACCGTCATACCTTCTTTTATATGAGTATATTCTCCAAGGATTACAACACCAACATTATCTTCTTCTAAGTTTAAAGTTATACCTAAAGTGCCTTTACCGTCTTCAAACTCTACAAGTTCGTTTGACATAACATTGCGTAATCCGTATATTCTTGCAATACCATCACCTACTTCAAGGACACTTCCGATATTTGAAATTTCAGCTTTCGTTTCATAATTTCGGATACTTTCCTTTAAAATAGAGCTAATTTCATCAGGATTTATTACTGTCATTTTTTATCCTTTCATTTATCCCTTTATTATATTCTTACTTAAATTCTCTAACTTATGCTTTATACTATTGTCTATAATTGTTTCATTAATATTAAAAACTAATCCTGCAATAATATTCGCATCTATATTCCATTCTATTATGGTATTCTTTTGTAATTTTTCAGAAATTCTATTTCTTATTTCATTTTTCTTTTCTTCATTAATCTCAATTGCAGATGTTACTTTTACTCTAACAATGTTCTTTATTTCTTCTAATTCTTTTTCAAATTCTTGAGCTATTACATCTATAATGTTTATTCTCTTTTTTAAATTTAAAGCAATTATAAAATTATACACAATAGGCATTAATTTACTTTGAAACAATTTACAAAGTGTAATTTGTTTTTCTTCTACTGAAATTGAAGGATTATTAATTGCCTCTTTCAAAGCCTGTGAAGAATTAATATTTTCACTTACCTCTTTTAAATCATCTAAAATATCTTCTTTAGATATTCCATCATTTTCAGCTGCTAACTCCATTAAGGCTTTAGCCCATCTTCTTGCAATTAATTCAGAATTTTGTTTTACTATAGCTGTCATATTATAAATTCACCTCGCTTATAGCATCAACACTTTCGTCTATTAAACGATTATGTAATTCATAATTATTGTTTAGCTCATTTATTATATGATTTTTAGCTACTTCAATAGAAGCTTCTGATGCTTTTCTTAATAAATCATTTTTTAAAAGAGCTGTTTTATTTTCTACTAATTTTTTTGAATTTTCTTTTATACCATTTGCAAGATTATTTGCGTCTTCTAATATTTTTTCTCCTACTAATTTTGCATTAGTTTTAGATTTTTCTATTATTTCATCAATTTCTTCTGATAAGTGAGCAACAGTATCCTCAATATTTTTTAAATTTTTTTCAGAATTTTCTTTTTCTGTTTTAGAATCTTCAACCCTTTGTGTTATTACATTTTTTGCATCATCTAACTTTGTACCCAAGTTAATTTTTCTACAAATAAAGACTATTATTGAGAAAAATATAATAAAATTGAATAAATTAGTTCTGCTTATGTAATCTAATATTGCACCCAACATTGCTCGACCTTCCTAGTGGTATAAAATTTTGTTTACTTTGTCATTATCAAAATATGGAACTTCACTTCTGTAGCCTAACATTTTTTCTACAATGTCATTTGCCAAATCTGTCATTTTACTTTTCAAACCTTCTTTAGTTTCATTGGATAAATTTTCCAGACCTTGATATGCATTATTAAGTTCATTATTTACTTCTTCTTGAGTGTTGTGAATATAGCTATCTTTTTGTTTTTTATAATCATTTAAAGAATCAATATAAACTAATCTTGCATCATTTCTAGCATTTGAAATTTTATTATCTCTATCTTCAGACAAAGCTTTAGCCTTATCATTATTAGTTTCTGCATCTTTTAAATTTGAATTAACAAAATCTTCCCTTTCAGTAACAATTTTTTGAATAGGAGCGTATAAAATTTTGTTCATTAAGTAAACAAAAACAATAAAAGAAACTATTGTAACTAAAAATGTAGCATTAAATTCCATTTCTGACCTATTTAGTGGGAGAAATTTTTTTCAAATTGTACTTACTCGTCTCCCTTTCAAATAAATACTTTAGATGTTAGGAGTTTATAATTTACCCCTAGCCCATCATTCCGCATAATTTCATTGCGATAACGAAAGCGTAAATCGCACAAGCTTCAGCCATAGCTGCACCAACTAAGAAGAAACCGACTGCTTTACCTGCGATTTCAGGTTGTCTAGAGATTGATTCTAAAAGACCTTTTGTTGCAACCCCAACTCCTAATCCTGCACCTATTGCACCAAAACCAATTGCAATACCTGCGCCTAATTGTGCTAAATCTGAAATTGTTTTTACTTCTTCCATTTTAATTCTCCTTTTTTATTTATTTTATTAATGTTGTTCTTCATTTACTGCTGAAGCTATATAAACTGTTGTTAGCATTGTAAAAACAAGTGCTTGTACACAGGCTACCAAAATTTCAAAAAACATAATCGGTAATGGTAAGCCCCAAGCACAAATTCCTAATAATGCTGTTATTAAAATTTCTCCTGCTAAAATATTACCAAATAAACGTAGTGCAAGCGTTAGAGGTCTTGTAAATAATTCCAAAATTTCAACCAAAGCTGAAATTATTGCAACAAGAGAAAATCCGTGTAAAAAGAATTTGAATTTCTTTTTGATAATCCCTGCTGTAACATAGTAAATTAAAACAATTATAGCCAACGCTGCCGTTAGGTTTATGTCATTTGTAGGAGACGCCATTTCTCCGTGTTTTAATTCAATCATTTTTAATGGTAACTGACCCATTAAATTAGCAGTTACAATAAACAAGAATAATGATGCTATTAACGGAAAATGTTTATTTCCTTCTTTTGGCATCATATTATTTACTAAATCTCTAAAATAACCTAAAATCCCTTCTAATATTAATTGTAATCTGTTAGGGAATATTGTAAGATTTCTTGTTGCTATAAAAGATATAACAAGCAAAAATGCCATTGCGGCCCACATAGTTAAAATCGTATCTGCATTAAAATTTAAACTATGTCCTGCAATAACTTTGTTTACAATCCAATGTCCTTCACTCATTGAATGACCTCTCTCTTTTCAAGTCGATTTTAGCATAAAAAAATAACTAGTGCAATGAAAAAAATTAATCTAATCTTATTTCTGCGTTTTCTGTATTAAGAACTTCAGAATCGGTTTCATAATATTCTTGGGATAATTGTGTATCTGTAATTTTTACATCAACAAGTTTTTTTAATACTTCTATGTAGTCCAAACATTTTTTGCCTTTTACTCCAATTGTTTCCATTTGAATTTCACCATTTGGCAATAATTTTATTTTCATTTTTTTATCTGACATTAATTTTCTCCAATTAATCAAGATTTACGGTAAGGACGATTGTGTTATCTTCCATAACTTCTTCGTCTTCTATTTCCATATTATTTTCTTTTAATTTATTAACAATACTTAAATATGATTCTTCTTGTACATTAAGTGTATATTCGGAAGTTAAATCCTCAAATTTTTCTTTTGCATTATCTGATTCAAGACACGAAATTTTCACAAAATAAGGTTTATCATTTTCCATTCTTTCAAAATTTAGAACATAACTGTCGATATTACCTGAAATTTGTCCGTATTCATTTTCTGATATGTTTTGTACTCCGTGTTCTTCCAGAGTTTTCATTAATATATTTTTATCCATAAAAATTGTTTCAAAACTTTTTTCTAAGATATGATTTTGATTAATTACTTGTATATCTTCACAAATGTGCTCTGGATTATTAGAAATATTATTATCAAAATCTAAGATTTCATCTTTTAATTCATTATTTATTTCAGCAGCATGAAGTATTCCGGTAGCTAAAGCTCCTACAACCCAAGCTATTGCATATGGTACGGCAAATACTGTACAAGACATATTTTCTCCTTTTTTAAAAATCTAAAGTTCTTCCTCCTCTGCTTAAAGAAACATTTTCTTCATTGGTTTCTTTTTTGTATTGTTTTAAATTCGAAGTCTTAGTCGCAGAAACTGCCCGAATATTTGCCCAAGATCTTAATGCTAATATTTGTTCTCTTTGAGTCATTGAAAGCGGAACAGTATTTGCAATATTTTTTGCTAAGTCTTCAAATTTTAAAGCTCTATTTTCAAAAAATGCATCGCAGAGAGATGAAATAACAACTTGTTCGATTTCTGATCCAATAAAACCTTCTGTCATTTTAGCAAGTTCTGAACACAAATTTTTAACTCCAATTATTTCTTTTGCAACGTCTTTATCTTTTAATCTTCGTTCTAAATGAAGTTTAAAAATTTCTTTTCTTTCTTGAATAGTAGGTAAATCTACGAAAAAGATTTCATCAAAACGGCCTTTTCTTAATAATTCCGGAGGCAATGAACTAATGTTATTAGCTGTTGCAATAACAAATACAGGTGATTCTTTTTCTTGCATCCAAGTCAAGAACTGTCCAAAAATTCTTGAAGAAACTCCGCTATCACCATTTGAACCTAAGCCGCTTAAACCTTTTTCAATCTCATCAATCCATAAAATTGATGGAGAGACAGCTTCGGCTGTTGCTAAAGCTCTTCGCATATTTTCTTCAGAACTTCCAACTAAACCTGAAAAAACTTTACCAAAATCCAGTTTTAAAAGAGGCAATTGCCAAATTGTACTCATCGCTTTTGCAGTGAGACTTTTACCACATCCCGGAACTCCTGTTACTAAAACGCCTTTTGGGGCAGGTATACAATATTTTTTCGCCTGTTCTGACCAAGAATTATTTCGTTTTAATAACCAATTTTTTAAGTTATCTAAACCTCCAATATCCTTTATTGTATAATTAGATTTTATAAATTCCAGTATTCCGGTCTTTTTTATTACTTGAACTTTTTCCTCTAAAATTACAGATAAATCTTTTATGCTAATCTTACCGTCATTTACCATGGCAAGAGCAAATGCACTTTCAGCCTCTTGTAAGGTTAATCCTAAAGCCGCTTTACATAGTTTATCTTTGTCGTCTTCATTTAAATTAGCTTCTACTGAAGAATTTTGATTAAGCATACTGTCAAGCTTTCCTTTTATTTCTTCTAAATTAGGTAACGGAAAATCAAATATTGTAATCTCTTTTTGTAAAGCTTCTGGAATCAATAGTTCAGGTGATATGAAAAATATCGTTTTTCTAACAGTTCCCAATTTTAAATCGGGAATAATATCTCTAATTTTTCTGATTACATTATAATCAGGTGTTCTGTTTTTGGGTCCAAAATTTACGTGAAAATCATAAATAATAAAAACGGCATCTTTTTCATATCTTCTAATATATTCAAGCATTTTACAAGGGCAAGTTGTATCGGATATTGTTTTACCAATAGTATCATTGAAAAGCCCGTTAGTTTGCGTCCAAGTAAAAACTTCTCTTGTAATTTTTACTTGTTTTTCATCAGTAACTACTGATTTAATATATTTTGTCGCTCTATCCTCTTCAAAAGTTGTCATGTATATCAATGGGAAACGAGCTCTGATTAGATTTGATAATTTATAAGCACACATTTTAACCTTCCTTGTTTAGGTTATTTTAGCATTTTTTAATTGGGTATAAATCAATCTTTTGAAGTATCTCATCAAAATTACCCATCCCATTTATAAATATAGTACCGTTTTTAGAAAGATTCACTTCTATTTTATTTTTATACTTTTCAAAGATTTCTTCATTATATCTGTTTGTTAAAAAATGATATCTTTGATTCTTTGAACCACACCAAGGACGAGAATAATCAACTTCGTTTATTTTAAATTCTCCATCTATAAGTAAATCAATATTCTCTAGTAATTTTTGATTTTTTTCTTCTTTTTTTAAATTTTCAATTAAATCACCCGTAAAGCATAGAACTCCTAATCCTAATTTCTTGACTTCTTCAGCGATTAATCCTAAAGCTTCAGCCTGTTCAAAAGGTTCCCCGCCTAAAAATGTAACTCCTTCTATTCCTTTTTGAGATTTAATATCATCTATAATGTCAAGAATATTGTATAATTTTCCTCCGGAATGCGGCCAAGTATGAACAGCTTGACATCCTTTACAATGTCTTGAACAACCTTGAACCCAAATACAATAACGCAGTTTCGGTCCTTCAACTTTGGTTTTTTTTATAATGTTAAAAACTCTTAGTTTCACAAATCTACACTTCTCTCTTTGTTTTTTTCTATTTTAATTAAACCTTTCATTTTGTTTACGCAGATTAAATTTTCGAGTTGTTTTTGCATATGAGGTTTTAGTTTTAAAAATAGAAAAAAATCATTTGTATTTTTAAATCCGCCAATTTCTTCTCGTTTTTTTATAATTTTTTTTGACATTACAATACTTATTCCTGGAAGTGCTGTAAGTTCAACTTCTGAACAATTATTAATATCTATTTTTTTAGAGTTTTCAAATTTATTTACTAAAGTTTTTGGATTGTATGAATTTATAATTTTATCTTCTAATACAGTGACTTTGTATTTTCTGCAATCATCTAATAAACCATCATAAGTTTTATTATTATCAAAATTTATACAAAACATATTCCATAAATCTTCAAAACTATGAATTCTGGATTCAATTATTCTAAAAGTTCGACTGTTTGAAGAGTCTTTTAAATGTTCTTTGACAGTAATAGAATGTCCATCTCTTCCAAGTCTTATAGAACAATATTTATTTGAAAGTCTTAAATTTTTCCAAATATCTTGATAAGGATTGAGATAAATTTTTGCAGCTCTAAGGGCGGCTTCTCTTCTCATAATCTTTCCTTCATCAATCAGGCTTTTTTCTCGAACTTTGCTAATTAGAACGTATCCTCCAACTATTAAGACAGAACATATTATTGCAAACATTGGGTGCATTAAAAATAGGTAGATTATTATCGCTATTAAGGAAAATGCAAGTCTTAATGAAGAGTATCTGTTCATAATTACTCCAAATTAACAAATTGTATATACTTTTCTGTAATATAAACCAATACCTGCTATTGTTAAAATAATATTCGGCATAAATGCTGCTAAAATTGGACCTAAAGAGCCGGCTTCTCCAAAAGAGATTGATAACGCTCTAATTAAATAATAGGCAAAAATAATTAAAATGCTGAATAAAAACCCCCTGTTATATCTGACTCTAGGAGGAGTAATCGCTAAAGGAACACCTATAAGAACTAAAACTATTGTGGTCAAAGGTAATGCAATTTTGTCAAATAAATTTATTCGTAATACATTTTTATTTTCCACATCCGGATTGGCTAAATATTTGCATAGTTGAATAAAATTATATTCATTAGCAAGATTACGATTCATTTCTTTAGATAAATCCATTCCAAATTTTATGACAGTGTTGCCAAATAAAGTCGTGTCAAGCGTTTTACCATTGTCAGATACAGTGTATATCGCTCCGTTTTGGAAATCCCAGCCTTCTGGAGTCGTTGAACCTTCTTTAGCTTGGAGTATTTGTATAGTACCGTCCTTTGATGCATCTAAAACGGTTATATTATGTAATTGTTTGTCTGTACAATCCCCAACATAAAATAAGCGTTTTAAAATTCCATTATCTTTAACTTCTTTGAACGTAAAATTATGTTTTCCTTCCGGAATATTTTTTTTACTAAAGGCATATAAAGCTAAATCTGTAGATTGTTTTGTCATAATTGGGACGACTGTTTCATTTAGAATGAAACTTACGCATGCCATAACGATTGAAAATATAAAAATTGGTTTTGCAATTCTATTAAGTCCTATTCCGCAAGCTCTCATTACAGTTATTTCAGAACTTAAGCTAAGCCCGTTTAATGTCATTACTGTTGCTAGTAAAACTCCCATTGGAATTGTCATAACAAATACCGCCGGTAAGTGTAAAATTATTATGAGAAACGCTATTTTGAATGGTATTCCATACATAGAAATTTGTTTGATAAGTGTAATAAATGTATCTGAGGCAAAAATAATTGAGGTAAATACCAATACCCCCATTATAAACATTTCAATAACCTGCTTAAGAATATATTTATCAAGCATTTTTAAATTTTTTAATTTGTATATAATATTCTTCATCCAATTATTCAAAATTAATGTAGCTCCGAATGTATTATACCAAAAAATTATAATACTTATTCAATTTCTTTTAAATATTTTACAAAGTAGGAAGAAATAGCAGGAATAGTACTTACAAATATTAATACATTCATAATTCCATATTTTTGAGCGACAGATCCAAGTACGGACATAATAAGAGCTACAAGTCCCCAGCAAAATCCGTTTATAAAACCTGCAACAATACTTTTGTATTTTGGCATAAGTCTTTGAGCCCAAACCATCGTTACAGGTTGAGCCAACATAGTCGTAAACCCTATTATGAAAAATACCATTAATGATAAAATCGGAGATGTTTTATAAATAAATCCAAATAATAACATCATAGGAAATGTTGCCCACATTGAAAAATAAATTATAGGTTTTTGTCCTAATCTTTTTTCGATTTTTGGACTTAAGAAAGAACCAATTGAGCCTGCAAAGACAAATAAGAATAATGCAAATCCAATATAAAATGGAGAATAATTCATTGATTTCCATAAAAACGGTAGTAGAATACAAGAACTATTAGTAATTAAAGATTTCATTATTGCAATAAGCATTAAATAATTCATTTGTCGATTACCAAGAATTTCTTTAAAAGATTTGAAAAATTCTTTATGTTCAGGTTTTTTTTCAATTTTCGATAATTTAGGAACAAATAAAAACATTACAGAAGCAAGAAATAGTCCTGCCAATGATGCAAATGGCAGCATTTCTAATCCTAAGACTTGAGTGATTAATGCGGCTAGTAGAGGGCCAAAAGCAAAGCCTAAAGAACCAAGGCTTATAAAAATTCCCATATTGTCAGAGCAATTTTTACCTGAAAAATGATTAACAAACCCCATAGCTTGAGGGTGAAAAAAACTTCCGCCAAGGCTTCCTAAAATCATAAAAATAACGAGTATAAAAATATTTGGTGCTGCAGGAGTTAGTGGAATAAATAGTGATGCTAAAATTACACCCCAAAAGATAAAAAATCGTTTTAGGATATTATCAGCAAAAAATCCAAATATCGGCTGTAACATAGATGAACATATGTGTGAAATACTTATTATTACAGTCGCAATCGCCATTGTAAAACCTAGCTTTTGTGCTATAAAAGGCATAATCGGATTTAAAAAACCACCATAAACATCACAAATTAAATGTGCTGCACAAAGCCAAGTTATTGCATTTTTTGAGTTTTGAAATCCCTTTTCCATACAACAAAATTATATTTCAAACCCAAATTCTCTTCAACTTGGACGAAGATAATAAATGTAAAAGCGGTAATTTAAAAATTATCGCTTTTACATAGATAATATTATTTCCAAAGTCGAGAATAAAAATCCTAAAGCTCCTATTATTATTATTGTTATTGGGGAATGTGTTAATTTAAATTTAAAAGAAATGATTTATGAGAATTTTGAAATTGAAGAGGATTATAAAGAGTTAAAAATTGGTGTTGTAGGAACAGAAAATTTTACTAAAAAATTTAGTTTAAAATCTGCAAATAAAAATTGGAAAACTATAGATTTAAGTTTTTTGGATGTTATTATTATAAAAATTCCAGTAGTCTGAAGGATGCAAACTTTGTACTAAGTATTATAAAATAAAATATTTAAAAATTTCTCAAATTTTGTATTTATGGTTTGTAGGTTGTGCGTTTAGTCTAATAATTAATAAGATCAATAAAAATTTTTTTGTTTAAAATGTTACTTTGTTTGAGTATTTGGGGCTAGTTACAAATTTACAACTATTAAATATTGATGTATAATAGCCCTATAAAAAGGAGTGTGTGTAATGAAAATTAATCCAATTGTAAATTCTAATCCTAGTCAAACAAATTTTAAAGCCGTTAATCAAAAGTATTTGAAATGGGCTGAAAAAGACTATAAACTCGTTAAAGATATCAGTGGAGAGCTTTTAGAATCTTTACGAGATGATGTGTGTTTATTTGGTGATATTTCTTCTAAAGATGGTGTTGATACGATGAATGCTATTAGAAAATATATGAATCCAGGAAGTAAAGAAGTTTTTGAACATGTATTAGATAATATCAAAAACGCTTAATCTAATAGTTTAGAAACTTGGTTCCCTGCAATAGCACCTAACCCTTATAACCATTGTTTCTTGGGTTAAGATGTAAAATTCTTGTTACAATCAACTAGTAGTTTTATAAAAATTTGTATAATAACTTATGAAAAATCTGGAAACAAAGTTTATTTCACCAAGTAATTGAAACTGTGTAGGAAAGATTACATATTATCCCAAGAGCCTTTTTCAAGGCTTAGTTTATTTTGCGAAAAAAAGAAAGGAAGAATTATGGCAAAGCGAAAAAATGACACAAAATACCACGAAATTTTAAAACAAGCATCTGGTTATAGCTATAAAAAAGGGGATCCTATACCAGATGGATATAAAGTTATCAAATCTGTTGATAATAAAAATACCGGATTTCATGCAGAAGTCCTTTCAAAAGGAAATGATGTAATTGTTGCATATAGAGGCACTGATAAAATATTCGGACAAGATGGTAGAAATGATTTTGCAATGAATAGAGGTAAGATACCTGCCCAAGCAACAGAGGCTATAAAATTATATGACCAAGTAAAGCAAGAAAATCCAAATTCTGTCATTACTGTTACTGGACATTCATTAGGTGGAAGTTTATCACAAATAGTATCTGGAATTAGAGGTTGCGCTGCGGTTACTTTTAATGCTTATGGTGTTAAAGATATGTTTAAAGACCCTGCAAATATTAAAGAAGATAACGTTGTAAATTATGTTAATGAATGGGACCCTATTGCTATGAGTAATGCTGAAAATCAAGTAGGTGAAACATATGCTGTTAAAGGTGAGGCAATGAGAGATCCTCATAAACTTGAAACAATGACAGATCTAGAAAGTAGAGAATACAGAACTCCTGAAAATCTTAAAGAACGAAAAAACATTATAAATCGAATTGAAAATAAAGTTGAATATACAACCTCAAAAGTTAAAGAAATAACAAGAGAAATTCTAAATAAAAGAAAGGAAAATGAAAGTACTAATAAAGGTTCAAGTACCTGCGTTGGTTCATATTCTGTAAGCGGCTATACAAGAAGTGATGGAACTAAAATTGGTGATTATACACGAACCTGTGGTGCTAAGCATAGTAATTAAGAAAACGATTTGAATAAAAAAAGACCAATTAAAAGTAATAAAATTTCTATAATTCCAAATAAAATAAAACCGTATAAAAAGAAAAATTTTAAACATTTTTTATAGTATTTGTTCTTAATTAAAATAGAATTGGTTAGTTGAAAATTTTTATTATTTTCTTTGAAATATAAAAATAGATAGATCATAAAAGTTCCAATAGGAAGCCAAAAGAAAATAAATGGAATAAAAATTATGTATATTGATGTACCAGTATTAAAATTAAAAAATGGAATAACTAAAATATAAATTATTAATAAAATGATAGATATTGTTATCAAATTACGATTAAACTTTTTAGAATTATTAGTTGTTAATAATTTTCTATAACTATAAAGTGAAATAAAGCTTAAAATGCAAGATATTGGTAAAAAAGCAATAGCATAAGAAATAATATACAACGGAAGTTCAAAAAGTGGTATTAATGAATCCTTAGTTCCTAAAATTTCGTAAATAATTGTTGAAATAGAACCTATTATAGCGAGTAAAAGATTATTAAAAGCCAAGTATGCCAAAAAATTAGCAGACCAGCGATTAGGCAAATCTTTTAAGTATTGTGTTATAAAATTTTTGATTTTCACAAAGGAATTGTAACATATTGAATAAAAAATAGAAAGGGAAAATTATGAATAAAGAAAATGAAAAAGAACTAGTCTGGGGCAAAATCAAAGTCCAAGATTTGCTAAAGAGCTTATATAAAGGAAAGTCTCTTAATCAAATGTCAGAACAAGAGGTTGATAGAATGCTAGAAGATTTGATATAAGTAATGTTGAAAAAACATTAAGAACAGTGGTCAATAAGAAATAAATTTGGTTATTTCAGAAACAAAGACTTTTTCTAAAAGTTTTAAAAAGTCACTTGGTTAGAGGATTGGTTTTAGTTACAAATTTACAACTATTAAATGTTGATGTATAATAAACCTATAAAAAGGAGTGTGTGTAATGAAGATTAATCCAATTGTAAATTCTAATCCTAGTCAAACAAATTTTAAAGCCATTAATCAAAAGTATTTGAAATGGGCTGAAAAAATGTATAAAGAAAGAAGAACGATTACTTCCGAATGGGTGGAATCATTAACTGATGATGTCATATTATTTGGTGATGTTTCAAAGCAAGATGCGATTGATACAATGAATGCTGTTAGAAAATATGTTAATCAAGGTAGTATGGATGCATTTGAAAATAGACTAAAGGTGATAAAAAAATCTTAGTCTATTATTTTAGCAACTTGATTACCTGCAATAGCACCTAAGCCCATACCGATAAGAGAACCTACCGGACCTAAGTATTTAGCTCCGATTGCTCCGCCATATCCAATACCTGCGATTGAGCTAACAAAGTTTATTGCAGATTTTGCAGTAGATTTTATGGCATTTTCACCATCTGAAATTTCTTTTACTAAATGAGCAGCTTCAAGTCCGCCCAATACTGCTGTCCCTATTTTTGTCGTTCTTGTCATTGCTCTTGCTGTTAATTCTCCAAAGGCGGATTTTGTTATAAATTTATTTGCATTTATAAAAACAGGATTTTGTTCAGTATGTGTAATATTTTTAATTGTTGTGTCAATAAACTTTTCATCTATTTTATATTTTTCTGTTACAGCTTTTCCGAGCCTTGTATTCCATAATGTTTTATCATTTTTAAAGAGCCATTTTGCAAGCTTTGGACAAGGACTAGTTTTAGGATTTACAAACTTGTGTAACAACGTTCCTCTAAAAAATGAGAACGGATGTTGGGCAATTTTATAATCATAGGAAGGAGTAAATGTTTTGTTCGTTAGCTTTGATTTTATTTGAGAATATGCAGATTTCATATCTCTCCAATCCTCAGGAGCATTAAGAACTGCAAGAGCAACAAGACCACTTGCCGGAACAAAGTCTGAGTTCTCAATTTTATCCGGGACTTTTTCAATCCTTCTGAAGGTAGGTATTACATCAAATACAGAAGGAAGCTTGTTCTCTTTATCAACACGACCTTTTACCTCCTCATAATCTTGTTGGATTTGAGGAAGCTTATCTGCTTGGTATTGATACATTATTGGATTAACTGCACACATTAATACTACCTTCTATATATACAAAGTATTTTGTGCATGAAAAATTGCTATTTTACGAAAAATTTGATTAGATTTTCATTAATCAAATCTCCCCTACTCGAAATGTAAAAAGAGAATTTGCTCGATAAATGCATGTAAAATCTACAAATATTCTTTAAATAAAATTCTCTTTTTATACTTATATAGCGAAAAAACGCCCTATGTAAAGAATCACATGGTTTGAGTATTTAGTTCAAATGGTTTGAGTATTTTGGGCTAGTTAAAAATTTACAACTATTAAATATTGATGTATAATAGCCCTATAAAAAGGAGTGTGTGTAATGAAAATTAATCCAATTGTAAATTCTAATCCTAGTCAAACAAATTTTAAAGCTGTTAATCAAAAGTATTTGAAATGGGCAGAAAAAGACTATAAAGTGGTTAAAAATATAAGCGGACATTTATTGGAATCTTTAAGAGATGACGTTTGTCTGTTTGGAGATATTTCTCCTAAAGATGGTGTTGATACTATGAATGCCATTAGAAAATATATGGCTCCCGAAGGTAGAGATTTTTTTGAACATGTATTAGACAATATCAGGAATGCTTAATCTAATAGTTTAGAAACTTGGTTCCCTGCAATAGCACCTAAGCCCATACCTACAAGAGATCCTACCGGACCTAAGTGCTTAGCTCCGATCGCACCACCATAACCAATCCCTGCAATTGAGCTAAAAAGGTTTATTGCAGATTTTGCAGTAGATTTTATAGCATTTTCACCATCTGAAATTTCTTTTACTAAATGAGCAGCTTCAAGTCCACCCAGTACTATTGTTCCAATTTTTGTTGTTCTTGTCATTGCTCTTGCCGTTAATTCTCCAAATGTAGATTTTGTGATAAAGCTTTTTGCATCTATATAAGAAGGATGTGCATCTGTATACGTTATATTTTTAATACTCGTTTTAATCCAACTTTCTTTAATATTAAATTTCTTAGCAACATAATCTCTTAATTTAGTATTCCACAATGTTGTATCATTTTTAAAGAGCCATTTAGCAAGCTTAGGACAAGGACTTGTTTTAGGATTTACAAATTTGTGTAATAAAGTTCCTCTAAAAAACGAGAATGGGTGCTGTGCAATTTTGTAATTATAGGAAGGGATAAATGGTTTGTCCGTTAGCCCTGATTTTATTTGAGAATATGCAGATTTCATATCTCTCCAATCCTCAGGAGCATTAAGAACTGCAAGAGCAACAAGACCACTTGCCGGAACAAAGTCTGAGTTCTCAATTTTATCCGGGACTTTTTCAATCCTTCTGAAGGTAGGTATTACATCAAATACAGAAGGAAGCTTGTTCTCTTTATCAACACGACCTTTTACCTCCTCATAATCTTGTTGGATTTGAGGAAGCTTATCTGCTTGGTATTGATACATTATTGGATTAACTGCACACATTAATACTACCTTCTATATATACAAAGTATTTTGTTTATTAAAAATTGCTTTAATATTATAAAATTATTAAATTTGTTAAATTATTTTAATTTTTAATTATTTAATTAGCAAAAAAATATTTTAGCGTTTTATGTAATATAGTAGAAATATATGCTGATTTTCATTAAAATTTAAAAAAGTTAAAATATGTAACAAAAGTTCTCCTCCAAAAATAAATTTTTAAATTTAATGTTATGATGTATTAAGCCGATAAATAGTTAAGTTATAAAAAATTAGGTTATGTGTATATGTCAATAAATAGTACTCAAATATATTCATTACTTGGTAATCAGAGTTCTATAATACCACTTGCAGTTAAGGACGGTTTTTCTTGTGTAGGTATGACAGCAGGGTCTTATGTTACTGGTAAAGAAGAAGGTATGGATAGATTTATTGATGAATTTGGTACAGAGATTATTTGGTTAGGAGGTTTGCCTGTATACAAATGGCTTTATGATAAAACTATTATAAAATCGCTTGGTTTTGATGATAGTTTTGACGCTAGGAATTTAAAAAACAAAGAAATTCTTAAGAAAACTAAAGAATATGCTCCTAGTAATGAAATTAAAGCGGCAATAGAAAATATTGAAAAAAAACAAGGTTTGTATAAAAAATTAGCGGCTTCAAAATTTGTGGTATCTACGGTATTATCAATATTAACATATATAGGATTAACAAAATTAAAACAAAAATATACAGAAAAACAGATAAAAAAGCATCTAATAAAAGAATATAAAAATAAAAACAATTCGATAAATCAATCCAATGAAAAAAAATCAGTTGAAAATACTCCTACTCCTGTATTCAAAGGAGCTGGAAAATTTATAGAACAGCTTGCATATAATCCTATAAAAAATATGTGGATAGTTGATGGAGCAATTACAACAGAAAGATTGAGTGATTCAAGAAATCCTCAAGAACTCGTAGGTTATGCAATTAAAGAAGCTTACTCCCTTTGTTTTTTATATTATGTCGGGGGTAAAGTTCAGGATTTGATAGAAAAAAACGCAATAAAAAAATATAATCGCAATATTTCTCTCGATTCTAGAATAATTGAAGATTCATATTTAAAACAAATTTTTGATAATAGTTCTATTCAAAACAGTTTAGAACAATTCAATAAAATAAAAATGAATTCCAATGGAAAAAAAGACATTGTAGAATTGTATGATTTTGTACATCAAAATCCTGAAAATGCAATTGTTAAAATAGCTAAAAAGTCTAATGTGATTAAATGTTTTAAAAATACTGATAAAATAGATTCTAGAGCTTATTTAGATATTGATAGTATTGAAAATATTCACAAAAATATTACACAACTCTACGAACAATATAGTAATTCATTAAAAAAAGGAGAAAGTTCTAGCAAATTTTTTAATGACTTAAAAAAAATAAAAAGAAAATCCATAAGAACTAATTTTTTCGTTAGCATTTTTGCTTTAGGAATTTTAGCACCAGCTACTATGCTTTTAAAAAGAAAGTTTTTTGACAAAGATGCTGAATTTCAAACAAAAAAAGAAATTAGAGATAATCTTGTTAGAGAGGGTCTAATTGTGTAGATTTTTTCTGAAATTTATACATTATATTTTGATTTCTCTTACATCAGCCAGATAAGTATTTTCCCCATCAATAGTTACATATTTTTTATTTTTCAAAGAATCTAAATAATATTTTCTGTTACCTGTATTACCTAAAATTTGTAATGGAACAGTTTTAAATTGATATTCATCCATTGATATACTATTATAGTGATCCCCTGCATATAATAGAAAATTATCATCACCTTTTACATCATGAGCATATTTATATGCATATCTAAGCAAATTTTGTTTTATAGACTCATCGTTTTGATATTTTCTATCTAATGTAACCCCATCAATTACAAATACAAGTCTAGAATTTGGGTCTGTTGCCCAATATGTGTAAGCATTACCAATCGTTTTTTTATCATTTTTTATTTCAATTATTTGAACATTTGTATTAAGCAAAGCATCAACTGAGCCAAAGGCATTTTTTCCGTTTGTTGCAACACAAATTCCGGAATAATTTCCTTGAAAGAGATCATATCCAACATTTCTTTGCCAAACACTAACACTCATATTTTCATTTGTCGTATTATTTCTAAATTCATCTTTTTTATTATAATTAATCCAAGTATTAAAATTTAAATTACTATTCAAAAATTGCTTGTTTGTATCTTGATTGGCAAGACCAATTTCTGTTTTGTTATTATTTATGAATTTTAAATAATTCATTTTTGAATCAGTTATGTCATCCGAAATTGTTTGAATTAAATTTATCAAATAAAAACGATATTCAGGCATAAATAACTCATTAAATCTAGTTATAGCACTTGGAATTGTGTGAATTAAACTAATATCTACATTACGACTATTAGTATTAGAAATATTAGTTAATAATGTTAAATATTTTTTTGCCAAGTTATTAAGCATTGTTATATCAATTTTCTTGTTTGTATTTATAATATCTAATTCTGTTTTTAATTTATCAGTTTCCTTTAAATCAATAAATCCTTTTATTAATTCAACGAGCTTTATCTTATCTTCAGGATATTTAATTTTTTGGTTACATTCATAAAGTAACTTTGTTAACTGTTCATCATTTGAAATCTTATCAACGATATTAATCGTTCTTGAAAACTTATCAATCTTATGATCTAACTGAGAATTAAGAGGAGGTGTGTCAAGCAAAATAATTGATTTCAAAATTTTATACTTGTTTTGTAAATAAAAGTTATTAACTTGTTCTGTTGTCCAACTCGGTTCATCTGCATAATTCAATAATTCTTTTTTATTAATAGTTGAATTTATTAATTCTTCATACTTTTGAGCAATTTTATTATCTAAATTAGAAACATCAAAATGCACAATACTCATCAATTTAAATAATGAAGCTTTTTCCATTGTAGACAAACTTTCTGCTTGTGGCACTAATTTATTCAAAACATTTGACAAGAATTGAGCATAGTTCTTTGTTTTACTATCCCAGCCTTTAGAATTTTGAGTTGAAATTTTTCTCAAGATTTCTAATTCTTCATTTTGTGTCAATGAGTTTTTTATTTGATTAATGATTCTATCTCCATTATCATTTATTTCTTGAAGATTATATTTTACAAAGGTCTCATTTAGTTGTTCTTGTAAATTTTTATCTTTTGGATTTAATAAAAATAACATTTTTTCTAAGCTTAATCCAGCTTTTACAAAATTTTCTATTATGTTATTTTTTAATAATTGAGAAACCTTCTGAAATAATGTTTCATCCTGAGAAGAAAAAGTTTTTATAATATCATTATCAAAAAAGGCTTTTTGTAAAACATCCCAAGTCTTAAATTTATTACTATCTCCTCTTTGTAATGACATTGCAGCTTGAATAGCAGTAGGAAGGGTTTCATATTGTGTTTAAACAATACGACTTTCTTTATTTGTGTATGCATTTGCGATAGCATATTGAGATTTAGTTAATTTTAAATTTGTTGGAACTTTACTTTTAAAATTTATAGAATTTACCAATTTTATATCCATATATTGTACTATACTCCTTTTTTACTTATAATGATACATATGAGTTTTATTACATTATTTATTATAGGATAAAAATGAAATTAACGATACTTGTTGATAATAATTCTAGAATTGATAAATACTTACTTGCAGAACCAGCTTTAAGTTTTTTTATAGAAGAAGATAATAAAAAAATACTTTTTGATTGTGGATATAGTGACATTTTTATAAAGAATGCTTATAAACTTAATATTGATTTAAAGCAAATAGATAATATTGTATTATCCCATGGACACAATGATCATACTGGAGGATTGTATTACTTAAGTCAATTATATAGAGATACTAAAGACTTAGGTTTGCCTGTTGGTATGCCTAGTGTTATTACTCATCCTAAGGTTTTTGATATACAAATAGATAATTTTATTGGAAATATTGGTTGTCCTATAACAAAAGATTCATTGGTAAAAATTATGACAGTTACTTTAACAAAAAAGCCTTTTTGGTTATCAGATAATATTTGTTATTTGGGTGAAATACCAAGAATACATACAAACAATATTGACTGTATTGATGATTCTGCATTAGTTTACAAATCTAAAAAAGGACTAGTAATAATAACTGGATGTTCTCATTCTGGACTTAAAAACATTATAGAATATTCTAAAAAAGTTTCAGGTGAAAATAAAATATTCTGCATTATAGGAGGTTTTCATTTGCTTAATGCTACTGATTCTGAAGTAAGTAGTTTATCAGATTATTTATCTTTAAATAATGTGCAAGAGTTATATCCTTGTCATTGTTGTGATTTCTACTCAAAACACTTGTTAGCTAAAAATAATCATATTCAAGAAGTGTGTGTTGGTGATTCATTTGAATTTATTTAATTAAAATATGATTTCTTTTTTGTGCAAAATCCCAAATTGGAGCATCTTCATTAAGTTGCATATAAACACATTCACCATAATCATTGTAAGTCCCATTCTTTATGATATTATCTATTACTTCTTTATTGGGTAATATGGGTTTAAATCCAAAGCGTAAATAATAAGGAAATGGAGGCTTGTCACTATTTATAGCTTTTGCTCCAAGAAAAATATTTTTCACATTGCATCTTCTGAGTAGTTCTAAGAAATCGTATCCAAGATACATCCCTGCATTCAAAAATCTTTTTGATTTATTATTAAAAAAATCAGCACTAAAAGCAACTATGTTCGTTTGTGGATATTTTTCTTTAAATTCATCAAGAGTTTTTTTTATAATTTTTCTGTTTTTTATATCGTTATAAAACAAAGGTAAATTATCGATTTTATCAAATTTAAATACAACAGAAGATACAATGGAATTTTTTCGTTTATTTATCATTTCGGAAGCTTTTTTTTCTAATAATTGCTTGATATTAGTTATTATTCCTTGTTCTTTAACAATATCTTTTAAAGAAAAATATAAACTCAAAAATTTTTGCATATCGTCTTGATTGTCTAGATATTGCAAATTAATAAAAAAGGCATTGTTTTCTTTTTGCAAAAATTCAGTGCATTGAATACATTTTTTTTGTTCCATGTCTTGCACATCTCTTTTGCCAATAACTAAGCCCTCTGAATCAATATAGGCTCCTACTTGTAAATCATTTAGTATTAGATTTCTATTTGCAAAAATAGTTTCTGTATCTTTATCAAATATCTCATTGTTTCCAATAATTTTTTTAATAGCATAATATTCTATAATTTTATTTTTTATTAATAATTTTTGTTTATTGCTATATGCACCTATTTCCAACCAATTCTCTGAATTTAAAATATCATTAAGTTCATCAATCAACATTTCTTTTTTATTTTCAAGTGTTATTAGATTTTCTTTCCTTAATTTTTGTGAAATTTTCATAATTTTATTTTCGTCTTCTTTAGAAAATTTAGCTAAAATAGCCTCTCCTTTTGTAATAGGGTGAACATATTTATGTTTAAATTTGTCATTATATACAGTTTTGTATATTATTGTTGGAAATATGTCATTGAATGTTACTTCGGGTTTTAAATACTTTATAGATGCCATATCAGATAAAACTTCTTGAAGAGCATTACGTTTAAGCAATATATTTTTTAATTTATTTTTTTCTAGTAATTTTAATTCTGGATACTTATCTAGCACCATTCCTAATTCTGTTTTGACAAGTTGTACATTTTTAGAATTGAATAGCTCGGTGAATTTTTTTAATAATGCAATTGATTCATTGTATAATTTAGTTTTATCATTGCCACATTTTTTACTATAATATTGTTTGTATAGTACACTTTTAGAAATATCTTCTTTACTAAAAAAGCCATATGTGTCTGAAATAAAGTCTTCTATAGGTATTTTGGTAAACTTATTTTTGCCTTTAAAAACAACAACATCATGCAATCTTTTGTTATTATTACTTTTAACATAATTTGTTTTATAGCTATTTGTTTTATATACGTTAGAATTTGTTTTATTTATAATAGGTAGTAATTTCATATTTTATATCCTATGTATTAATAATATTTATAAATTTACAAAACTTGAAAAAAATTTTTTTGCTACCTACTATGATATAAATTTAATTATGCTATTTTTTTATAATTTCTATAAAATTTTCCTGCAACAGATTTAAAATAATTTCCTCGTAACTTTGTTGAATAACTTCATATTTGACATTTCTATATAAATAATATAAATTAGTATAGATTTGTTCTAAAGTTTTTATACCGTCAATCTGAGCAAAAAGTTCTTTGGTAGAAGAATTTCCCATCCATATTTCTTTTGTTTCAACATTAAACAAAAACATGATACCTTCTCCAGCAGCTGGCTCATATCGTTTAAGTATATTTTTTGACATTTTTAGAACAATAGATTTTTCCAGCATCTTATACCTTTTTATCAATCAATTCTTTATAATAACTACAATTTGAATCAGGAGCATTAATATCACCAAAACTTGTATATGCTCTTGCAAAACAACCTGCTTGACAAAATGGTAAATATTTACATTTTCCACAAATAAAATACTCAGGTTTTCTATCTTGAAAAATAGGAAAATTAATACGATTTTCCCATAAAGTTTTAAAATCCGTATCTTTTATATTACCAATGCAATATTCTGGTTTATCTAAGTTCGGACAAAAGGTTATACCTCCATCAGATAATATTAAAAACCGGTCGTGTTTATGACACATATAACAAGCTCTTTGGCTCTTATCACAACTTTTATTATATTCTTCGAGTCTACTGTCAACAATTTTTCTACCTTCTGGAAATTTTAGAATATCAGGGAACGACAAGAATATAGGATTAAACGATATTTTATTTTTTTTAGCACTTCTTATAACTTTTGCTATAGCTATAAAACTTTCTTCTAGAGATGGGGCTAAATAATGTGTATCATCCGCTATATCATCAAATTTACCTATGTTAAGTTCTTTAATCCCATTTTGTTTGCAGAATTCGCAAATATGCGGAACCTCATCAATATTTGCAGTTGTCAATGTTGTATTTAGACATACTGCTATATTCAAATTTACCAACTCTTGTATAGCATAAAGAGTTTTTTTAAAAGAACCTTCTCCTCTGATAAAATCATTTGTTTGAGGAGAGATACCCTCTAAACTAATTTCAAATTTTGTTATTTTAGGATTCAATATTTCCCTTAATTTGCTTATTGTATTTGAATTTATTAAAGTTGCATTAGTTTGTATAACAGTATAGATATTATTATGGGTTAAGTATTCTAATAAATCAAACAACGCATCTGACATAAAAGGCTCTCCGCCACTTATCATTACGGATATAATATTTAACTCTTCTACACAATATTTAGCAAAATCTAATATTTGTTGCTTACTTAAATCATTTTTAGGATTCAAAAAGTTCGGCTTATAATGAAAAAAACAATGTTTACAACGCAAATTACAACTTGATGTTAATTTCCACATCATAGTTAATGGGTAAATAAAAAAATTATCTTCCCCAACCGCATCAAAAATCACTTCCGCTATATTACTTCCATTTTGAGAAGATAAATCGTTTTTTTTATTATTTGATACATATTCAAAGCATTCAATCAGAGCTACTTCAAGCTCTGACTGAATACTTTTTTGATTTATAACCATATGCCACAATTACGATTTGCAAATGGTGCACCACAAGTTCTCGCAATTGGAGTTTGAACTTTATTATCTTTTGTTAACGTTACAGTATCTTTACTTAAAGCTTTAGGTAATACAAACTTTGGTTGTTGTATTTTTTTTGCAACAGTTTGCTTGTTACTTTTAACAACTTTAGATATTTGTTGTACACCAATTTTTTCAATTGTCATAAAAAACCTCCTTTAATTTTTATAAAACAACTTTTATTAAATCCTAGCATTTAAAAATTTTATTATCAATCATATAAAAGTTTTATTGTTACAAAATTTAAAAACTATAATAAAGATAAGGTATAGTATATAGCAAATTTTATTTTATGTATAATAATATCAATGAAAACAAATATAATAATATTATTATTATTCGCATTAACATTATGTGTAAATTTTGTATCTGCTGAAGTAATTCCCCATAAAGTTATCAAAGTTATTGATGGTGATACTGTATATATTGATTTTAATGACAATGGCATACCTGAGCAAAATGAAAAAATTCGCATTAATGGTATTGATACTTTTGAAACTAAACTCAATGACGGTTTAGAATGGCAAATGAAACTTTATGGCTTATCGCAAGACGAAGCTCTTGGCTTAGGTTATTACGGAAAAGAATTTGCTAAAAAAGAGCTGCTGAATAAACCTGTAAAAGCTGAATATACTGCAGAAGAAAAGTTTGATAAGAATAACAGACACTTGATGTCAATATATTATAATTGCAATAAAAATGGTAAATGCAAGAACTATGAAGAAGAAGTTTTAAAAGCAGGGCTTGCAACAATTTATACGAAATCGAACCTTGCAGTTCAATTAAAACCTTATGAGAATATAGATAAAATAAAAGTTTATGCGAAAAATCACATAAGCTCGATTTGGTTGTTTTAAATAAAAAAAATGGAAAATATCACAAAACTTCTTGTAAATATGGGTGGATGTCAAGTCAACAAGAATTGATCGATAAACCCTTAATTAAATATTCAACAGCAAGTTGTTGTTACCCTAAGAGTCAAAATCAAACAAAAAATATAAGTTTTATGCAACAACATAAAGAAAGAGTTTTTCTAAAAAAGATGGAGAAAAACAAAATTGAATTATATTTTGTTAACCCTGTAAATAAAAAACATCCTGTAAATAAATCAATTAATGATGTTAGTAAGTCTCTCGAAGCATTAATAAATAATGCAAAATCTTCAATTGATATTGCTGCGTATGGCTTTTCAGGGCAAGACAAAATTATCAATGCTCTTAAAAGAGCAAAAGAAAGAGGTGTAATAATTCGAGGTGTTGTAGATGATTATGGTACTTCGTTATACCCTGATACGACAAAAATGATTGATGAATTTGGTTTTAAAACGGATGTATATGCACCTTTAACAAAAAATAAAATGAACACAGATATTACTCGTTCACAATCTGCTCTAATGCATAATAAATTTGCAGTTATTGACAAAAAATTTTTTCAAATTTTAATATCTTGTAAATCCGATCCATTAAATGGGGATACCTTGCAATTTTTTTATCAGCAGTTCCCATTCCAACTAGAACCATTGGGCAACCTGTTTTATCATGTAAATCTCTTAAGGTTTCAATAATACTTTTTTCTATTAAATAATCTATTTCATCAACAATAACTACTCTTGGATTTTCTTTTAAAATATTTTCTATTAATTCAAAATTATCTTGCAAATGCCAGTATGCTTCTTCTCCAAGTTCTTCAACTATTTCTGATAGAAGCCATCTACTTGTCATTCCTTGAGTAGCTCTAACATATACTGAGTCATTTTTATCTGCCCACCATTGAATTGTTTGTGATTTTCCAAGACCGTGTTCACCATAAACTAATGCCATTTTAGGGATATTAGAAGGTAGTTTTTGTAACTCGTCCATCAACGATACAAATTGTTTGACATTTTTTGTCCTAATAAAAGTTTTTTTCATAATTTAATCTCCATATAAATTGTAGTATTCATCACTTCGAATGTAGTTTGTAAGCCATTTTCTATCTTCAGGATTAGTGCATCCATTTGTCATTAACCACTCGTATTTTTCATAATCTGTATTAAAAATAGGTCTGTTCATTTGCTGTTCACGAGGAGTTAACTTTCGTTCTCGTTTAGTTTTTTCCACAATGTTTTCTTCCACGTATTCTTGTTCTTCTTGTGGAATATCTAAAAGTTGAATTTCTTCTTTTTGAAAAGTTTTTTTCACTTGTTTGATTAATTTATTTTTTAATTGCTGTTGTTTTTTATATTGTTGTTTATACTCTTCCATATCCTTAACAGAACCGAGAATTTTTGCCATCGGATGCACTTTTTGAACTCTATGAGCAATACATAGGAATCCTCCTTTAGTTGAATAAACGTGTATTTTAGATAAATCAAATAAACTATATCGTATATTTACTTTATCTCTTATTCCTATAATTGCCTCGCTCCTATAATGCATATTTAAAAATGTAATTCCATGTTTATTTATTGTTCTGCACTCTGTTTTCATCATTAAATCGTCTAAGATTTGAACATTAATTTTCTGTTTTGGAACTTCATTTAATACTTCTTGAATAGTTTTTGAACGGTTATTGGGGCAAATATTTTTGTTATGAAATTCTATCCAAGCATTAATATATTTTATTGTTTCTTGTAATGTCGGAATATGATTATTAGTTAAATTTTTATGCCATTCTTGGTGTAATAATTCTCCTCGTTTTAGCCAAGCAGGTTTATTTTCAATACTTGTTCCGATATAACTTGGCATCATTTTTTCAAACTCTTCTTGAAATTCTTTAAAAAATCTTTCAATAACTTTTGCTCTTGCATTATACGGTTTTGCAAAAACAGAGTGAATATTTAGATTTGCATATACACCATTAAACCCTTCTTCTTCAAAGTCAACATTCTGAAAGAATCTTGATTTAAAAGCCTTGCCGTTATCTTGATAAACTACCTTCGGAATCATACCTAAATTAATAATTGCATTTCTTAGGGCTGAAGCTATGCATTGTGTACTTTCTGTCATCATAATTTCGTAACCAACAAGTGCTGTTGATTTCCAATCTAAAAAGCCGACCAAAGTTGCTCTGGTCGGCTTACCTGTAAATGGATTAATAATTTTAAAATTTAGAACGTGTCCGTCAGCAACGAGAATATCCCCAACTTCTATTTTAGAGATATCTCTTTCAATATATGGTTCAACTTTATCGTGGTATGCTTTCATACCCTCTCTTTTTAAAACCCATTCTGCATAATTATTTTTTCTAAAGTGCTCCGCAAATCTTTTAAAACTTATATCGCTTGGGAGATTTTCATATCCTCTTTTTATTAATATCTCTTTTGTTAGTTTTATAGCTTTTCCATAATTATACTTACTGGGATGAAGTAGAAGTGTTAATAGAATATTCTTCATTTCATCATTTAAAATAGAATTATATTCACCTTGTTTTGACCATTTATATTTTGGTTGTAAACACTCTGTTGACTCGTGTTTTTCAAAAGCTCTAACCCATCGATGCAGAGTACCAATCGATATACTTCCTATAAATTTATATGCTTTAGGGAGATATAATCCTGAATTATATAAATCTAAAAAAACTGTATCAGCTTCTTTTTTAGTTGAATACTTTTTGCGAAGTTTTTGTAATGCAACGACAATATTAGCTCGATAATTTGCTGTCATTTTGGTTTTATCTGAGACAAATTCAGCTTGTTTGTTATTATTTAAAGGGACTAATGCTGTTGTTTTATTCTCGGCATTTCTAAGTTTTTGCTGAATTTCAGGTTCAAGGCTTGAGAATAAAATTTCATATGATGTGCCACCATTAACTTTAACTTCTTTGGCAATATATTTACTTTCCGTTTTGTTTATTTCCAAGCGAAGTGAGCGTGTACTACTTAAACCTTTTATCTTTGCTATTTCTTTTATATTAATATATCTATCTTCCATGTCAGAAACAGATTAACTCTAATTGTAAAAAATTAGAACACCACTTCCGACCTTTGTGTCTTTTTCGTATCAATATTTTTTTACATGTTTAATTTTCGAAATAGCTATGCTATTTAAACTATTACAAAATAGGTTGCAAATTACCAGTGGTTTGAAAATTTTTCATAAAACTATAAATTCATAAATTAAAAGTTCTTTCAATATAATCAATCGTAAAGTCTAACTTTCCAATCATATCGTAATAACCTAATCGCTTATCAATCGAATTATAAACATCTGTTGCATATTCTTTAATTCGAAGAATTTCTTTTTCTTTGTATAATTCTTCATAAAAAATTTTATAATTTTCATATTTAGAAAATTTATACAAATACGTTGCATATAACCACTGCTCATCTAATGGTAATTTGTAATGCACATTGTTATATTCGGAGTATATTAATTTCATTCCACCCGAATGAGAAAGAATACTCCTAAGATATTTTAATCTATCAAGAGTTTCCTTTATATACTCTATAAAATTACTATATGTCTTTTTATTATTTGTTGTACGAGTTATTTTAGAACTATTTTTATAATCAATAATATATCCTACAATTATTGGTAATAAAAATGCAATTACTACAGTTAACCAACTTCCTGAAACATATCCTGAATCGTTTAAATTTGTAGAATATACGGGCTTATTAGATACGAAAAGAATAAGTAATAATGTAATAAATCTATTCATAAAGTTATTATATATAAAAAATATTTTTCGCAATAAAATTCTTTCAATATATAGATTATGTTATCAGATTGTTTCACAAAATTCTCAAAATGATTTAAGAATAGATTATTAAGAATTAAGCATATATTATCTCTTAACATAGTATTTTATAAAGTTATCATATAGTTCAAGAATTGTTCGAAAATCCGCAATTAATTGAGAATGAATAATTACTTGTGGAGAATTTTCTTCAAAAGAGTGAATATATAATGGTAAAATATGTTCTAAAGATTTTTCTTCATTGTTTAATTCTTCTACTTTTACAAAATTATGATTTAATATTGCATTTTGTCTTTCTATCGCTATTTGTTGATACCTATCTGCATTATTTACTCCAGAAGGAGGGATATACAAGGGGATTCTATGCACTAACGCATGCCTAATGGATTTACAATGTATATCATACCAATTTTTAAAACCTCCACTTTTATCATTGTAAATGTAATTAACAAATTCTTTTGAAAAACATTTTTTAATTTCTTTGTTGTATAACGAGATTTCAAGATTTTTTAAATTTAGTTTATTTTCTGCATTTACAATCCAAGCTAAATTATCAATCGCACCGTATAAATTAACAACAAAAGCCTGAATAAAAGCCTCTAAATCATAACGTTCTTCATCTTCTAATACTTTTTCTCTATCAGGGGGATAAATTTCAAAAACTCTTTCAATGCAATGAAAAAGCATTGAAAACCTACGAAAAAAACCATGTCTAAAAAATTCATTAGCTCTTTTTTCCTCAAAAACTACTTGATAAATCTCAGAAAGTCTTTCTCTAAAATTTATTCCAATATCATTAAAACTATTATTTAATTGTTCTATTTGTTCTTCAGAATATTTCATAGTTTTTGTCTTTTTTTATTGCACAGATTGATAAATTTTGTATTTTCTTTGTTATTATATCACGCCAGAAACACATTAATTCTAATTGTAAAAAATTAGAACACCACTTCCGATCTTTGTGTCTTTTTCGTATCAATATTTTTTTTTATATGTTTAATTTTAAATCTTGTTTTGCCCGAAATAATCATATCATTTGAACTAGCACAAAAATAGGTTAAAAACCTCGTCTTGAAATTATTTGCCCAAAATAATCATACCATCTGCCCTGACCAGCAAAAGAGTAATTTGACCGGTTACTGGGTCAAATGGTTTGATTGCTTCCTACCCCTCAAACCCACACCAAAAGCCGATTGCCCAAAATAATCACACCAGTTGAGCTACTCACGCTACTCAAACAAATACAACCAGCAAAAGAGTAATTTGACCGGTTACTGGGTCAAATGGTTTGATTGCTTCCTACCCCTCAAACCCACACCAAAAGCCGATTGCCCAAAATAATCACACCAGTTGAGCTACTCACGCTACTCAAACAAATACACTCCGCACTCTGCTCACAGGTCGCTCGAACCATTAAGTGTGTTCTCATCCTCATCCCCTAAAATACAAAAACGGGTAATGCTTTTGCACACCCGCTTTTCAGAGGGGATGGGATTCGAACCCACGGTGGGCTTACGCTCACACAACCTTTCCAAGATTGCACCTTAAACCGCTCGGACACCCCTCTTTAAACTATTTCAATTATACACAACTTAGATTTGATTGTAAATATACAACTTTAGTTATAGAAATAATTATAATAAGAATCATCTATTCTAATGATTTATTTTACTTTACATATTGTTAGACTATAAAGGTAAAGTTATCTGAGAAAATAGAAAGGAAGCATATGAGAATTGACAATCTAGGTCTTAAAATCGGACAAAAAAGTGTTAATCCTTTTAAAACATCTCGCAATTCAACTACAAACCCTTTTCAAAATGTCAGTTTTGAAGGTAATACTTTGGAATGTGCTGATGTTTTTGAAAAGTTTAAACCAAAAAATTCAAGTAAATTTAAAATGATTTCTGCTTCTGTTGTTGGAAGCATGAACAAACTTCGTTCTAAATTTACTGAACCTATAGTAAATTTTGTAAATCGAGTAAGAGAAAATGTTTCTAGTGCTTGGGATTATGCAAAAAATACAAATATTTCAGATATTGCAGGTATTAAAAATATCTCAGATGCTTGGAATAATACTATGAACAGAGATGTTCTTGATATTGGAAAAAATATTTCGAGTTCTATTTCCGGAATAGGAAAAAATATCTCTGAAAAAATGAGTTTCTTGAATACTGATGTTTTAGATTTAGGCAAAGGAATTTCTGAAAAATGGTCTAACCTAATCAGTAAAATTAATCATAACAAAATTACTAAAGATACTTCAGTTAATGAATTAAGAGCAATGTGGGAAAATGAAATTGCTGCAGAAAAGGCGGTGGCATAATGAATAAAAATGTTGCTGAAATTATAGATGCTCTTGCTGCTCATCAGGACAATGCTTCTATAGAAGTATTGGAAGAATTAGGTACTAATTCTCCTGATAATGAAGTAAGAGAATATACTTCTCGTGCTTTAGTCAGGAAAAATGTGCATGATTCATTAAAAATTGTTATCATTAACCAAGGTAAAGGTATTAACGATCTTTCTCCTGCAGTTGCAATGAGTACTATTAATGAAATCTTAGCTTTAAAAGATAAATCTGAAGTTATTAGAATTCTAGATGATACTATTAATATGCACTCTGATGAAGCTGTTAAAGAAAATGCACGTTCTGTTAAATCTCTACTTGCATTAAGCTAAATAAATTTTTATAAATTTTAAATAAAAAGAAGGTTTGTTAAAAACCTTCTTTTTGTTTATATTCACATAATTTCGTCTAAAATTTTTCTACAAAAATTTCAAAATATCCTTGAGGATGTTTGCATACCGGACAAATACAAGGAGCATCCTGAGAAATTTGAGTATGTCCGCATTTTCTACAAAGCCATTGAGTTAACTCTTTTTTCTTAAATATTTCGTCATTATTTAATTTTTTAGCTAGTTCCATAAACCTATGTGAATGTCTTTTTTCGATTTCTAATATATTCTTAAATAGATATGAAATTTCTTCAAAACCTTCTTCTTTTGCAATTTCTGCTGAGCTTTTATAAATTATTTCCCATTCTTCTCTCTCTCCTTCAAAGCTTGAAATTAAGTTTTCATATGTATTTCCCCAAAAAAATGGGTAATTTGCTTCTACTAGATAATGATTATTAGGAATATGTTTGTAAAATAATTTAGCATGCTCTTTTTCATTTTCTGATGTCATATAAAAAATTTCGCTAATTTTTTCATAACCTTCTTCTTTTGCAATTTTTGAAAAGAATGTATATCGATTTCTAGCCTGTGATTCACCTGCAAATGCATTTACAAGACATTTTAAAGTTTTTGTGTTTTCTATATTCATAACAGATTCTCCTTTTAAGTATAGAATATAAAATTTTAGGGATATTTTAACTTGTATAACAGGATATATTTTAGGATTATTTATCTACAACTAAAGTTAGAAAAATTTTTAATTTTAATCATAAAATCAAAAATATAAGATTTAAAACCCTTTATTTATCAAGCTTTCAAGTATTATATCCTCTAAATGGTGTATTCTATAACTAAAGTTGTAAAGTTATATTTTTTTTTACCGTAAAGCATAGAAGAAAGGCAAAATATAAATTTATTGAAAGGAAATTTATTATGGGTGCGACATCATCAATTACAATTAACACAAATTTGGCGTCATTAACCTGTCAGTCTTATCTTAGAGATGCAACTAAAGGTATGAACACGGCAATGGAAAGATTATCAACCGGCTTCAGAATTAATTCCGCTGCTGATGACGCCGCAGGATACGCTGTATCTGCTGGAATGGAAGCCAAAATTAACGGTTATGATATCATTGAAACTAATGCTCAAATGGGTTTAGATATGTTAACAACTCAAGAAGGTATTCTTGATATCATTAATGACTATCTGCAAAGAGTTAGAGACTTGACTATGCAAGCTGCTAACGGAACTTATGGTTCTGCATCTTTAGATGCTATTAAAACTGAAGTTGTACAAAGAATGGATGAAATAAATCGTCTTTGTCAAATTACTGACTTTAACGATACATATCTTTTAGATGGTTCCAGAACTACTGATATAAATTTACAAGTAGGTTTATATTCTGATGCCAGATGTGTAATTAAGATGGATGCTTTCTTGTTTGCAAGTGCTGAATCCTCTGTAATTTTCGGATTTGGATCTGCAGGGGTTAAGAATGCTGATGGTACTTCTCAAGGGTATTTAGATTTAACAGCAAGAGATGCTAAAGATGAAGTAAATGGTTATATTTATCAAGCTAGAATAATTGATTCAAATGGGCAGCCTGTTCTTGATGCAGATGGTAATGTTCAATATAAAGACGGGTATTATAAATCAGCATTAGCAGCGGCTCTAGCTGAAAATGGTACTATTGAATATGCTGGTGGTGGTGCTAGTGCAACTCTAGCGGCAGGCAAATCTTTTACAATTGAAGATATGTGCAATGCTATTTATAGAAATGACTCCTCTGCTCGTGAGTTTATTGATCAGATAGATTTAGCAATTGATAATATTTCATTAAGATCTACTAAGATTGGTGCTTATATGAATAGATTAGATTCCGCAATAGAATCTACTGACGTTCAAAGGGAAAACCTAACAGAAGCTAATTCTACTATCAAAGATGCTGATGTAGCAACAGAATCTTCTAATTATATTAAGTATCAAATTTTACAACAATCAACTGCGACACTGTTAGCTACTGCTAACCAAATGCCTTCGATTGCTTTAAACTTAATTTAACAATAAGTAATAAATAATAATAGAGATAATAAAGGTCCTTTCAATGGCTCTCAGTGCTTTGTGCTGAGAGTTTGCCTTTATAATATGGTTTTTAGATACTCAATTATATCATTGGATTCATACATTTGAATATTTCTATCTGTGTCCACCAGAAAAGGAACTTGGCGTTTTCCACCTAATTTTATTAATGACTCTTCATTGGTTTTATCTTTTATATCAATTTTATTATAAAGAATGTTGTTATTTTCTAAAAAATTCATAACTTTTAAACAATACGGACAAGTTTCTAAAATGTATAAATTAAGCATGCTCCCTCCTTTATTTTTATTATGTACTTAAAAAAACTACATACATTAGCCATATCTACAATATTTTTGTGTTAGTATTTTTAACGAGAGGTTTTGTTATGTTAAGACAATTTTTAAATTCAAAAATTCATAGAGCAACTGTTACTGATGCAAATTTAAATTATGTGGGCTCTATTACTATAGACGAAGATTTTTTAGATAAAGCTAATATTTTAGAATGGGAAAAAGTTGAGATTTTAAATATAAATAATGGAGAACGATTTCAAACTTATGCCCTAAAAGGTAAAAGAGGCTCTAAATGTTTTTGTCTAAACGGAGCAGCTGCAAGAAAAGCTCAAATTGGAGATAAAATTATTGTTGTTACTTATGCAGATTTAACTCCGGAAGAAATAAAAGAACATAAACCAACAATTGTACAAGTCGGAGAAAATAATGAAATCGTCTGTTAATAACCCTTATAAACCAAAGAAAAAAAAGAAATTCTCTATAGATATAAAAAATATGGGGGTTAATATTGACAAAAACGAGTATTTTGAAATAATAAAATCAAATTCTGCTCATCCAGAACAAGGTTTAAGATAAAATTTTATACTTTTATATTAACCTATTATATCTACTATAACTGAGTATTTATGTTATTGAAATAACTTTATAGTATATTAGAATTAACCATGTGTATACAAAAGTGGAGTAACGCTTTATGACTATTGATAAGAAAAAACTAACTATACAAATTTTAGCAATTATCGGGCTTATTTTATCAATAAAATTAGCTTTCATATATTATGTAGCAAATTATGAAAAATATGCTCTTTCAAGCTTTTGTTCAATAAATGAGTTTATTGATTGTGATGGAGTAGCTCGTTCTTCTGTTTCACAATTTTGGGGTATCCCTTTAGCTTATTGGGGCATACTATTTTATATTTTGATGTTGTTTTTAACTGTTGTAGATAAACTAAAGCAAGTAAAATTCTTAAAATTTCTTGAGGTGTTTAAATCTCCAATGGCTTATATTGCATCTATTGGTACTATTGCATTTGCAATATCTATGGTTTTAGCAGGGTTGAGTTTATTTAAAATACATAAACTTTGTATTCTTTGTTTAATTACATATTTTATTGATTTAACTATAGCTTTGATTGCTTCTAGGGGGCAATTTAAGTTATTAGTGGAAGCTTTTAAACAAACTATGGTGGATTTTATTGACGGAGCAAAAAAATATACTAAAACATTTATTGTATTAATGATATTAGGAATATCTTTTTTCTGTTATAGCGGAATTACGTATAATTTTGTTCCAAATGTAAAGCGTCAAAAATCTATTATGAAATATCACGATATAAAATTTAATCCGTATAGAGTAAAGGGAAATTTATTAGGAAAAGAAAAAGCTGATGTTGTAATAGATTTATATTCTGATTTTGTATGTCCTATTTGCTACACTAATAATATAATGTTACATCAAGCTGTAAAGGAATTTTCTAATATAAAAGTTATTCATCATAATTATCCGTTTGATAAAGAATGTAATCCTTATATTTCAGTAAATATGCATCCCAATGCTTGTTTTATGGCAAAAGCAGCTTTAGCAGCTAAAAATCAGGGTAATTATTGGGAAATGAGTTCTTTATTGTATGAAAATCAACCTAAAAACGAAGAAGATATTTTAAAATTAGCTAAACAACTTAGTTTTGATAAATCTAAATTCATGAATGATTTTAGTTCAAAAACTACAGAAAAAGAAATTGAAGAAGAATTAAAAAAAGCAATAGAGTTAGGTATTGATGCTACTCCTACAATGTATATTAATGGTGATAGATATGTCGGGGTAAAACCTTATTATGAATTAAAGGAAATTTTAATTGAACATGGTGCCAGAAAAAAATAATAAAATATTAATTCACACTTGCTGTGGAATATGTTCAGGATATCCCATTTCTTTATTAAAAGAAATGGGATATGAACCTGTTATTTATTTTTGTAATCCGAATTTAGATACAAAAGAAGAATTTGAAAAACGTCTTGAAGCTCAAAAAATAGTTTGTATGTATTATTGGGTTGATTTAGTAATTGAAGATTATAACCATCAGGAATTTTTAAATGTTTCAAAAGGTTTGGAAAATGAACCTGAAAAAGGTTTAAGATGTGATAAATGCATTGAATTAAGATTAAAAAAGGCTGCGAAGAAAGCTAAAGAACTCGGTATAACTAGGTTCACAACTTCTTTAGTGATTAGTCCGCATAAAAACTTTGAAAAAATAACAAAAATTGCTAAAAGTGTTGCAGATGATTTAGAATATATTGCAATTGATTTTAAAAAGAAAGATGGATTTTTAAAAACAAATAAATTGTCAAAAGAACTTGGGATATATAGACAAAATTATTGTGGCTGTGAATTTAGTAAGCGTTAAATTTGAGGTTATAAAATATGGAATGTAAGAAAGAAGAAAATTTATTGGAATGTACATGTTCTGCAACTACTTGCAAAAATAGAGGAATTTGTTGTGAATGCGTAAGACATCATAGAGAAGCAGGACAAATTCCGGGGTGTTTTTTCCCTAAAAGTGCTGAATTAACCCATAATAGATCTATCGAATATTTTATAGAAGTTTATTCTAAAATTCTTAATAAGTAAAATATTTGTCAAAATCAATATCTTCAAAGTTGCATAGTAGGTGGAAAATGTCATCATCGTCATCAAGACGTTGAAAATTGTATTCATCAAATAACCAGTATTTTGGATTAATTCCCTTTACTCTTACGATATTTTTTTCTTTTAAAATCTGAAGTTTCTTTTTTACTTCTTCAATCGGAAGGTTGACAAGTTTTGCTAATTCAACAGCCGTAATCCCGTCGGGATGGCTGTATTTTTCAGGGGTAAGGAACATTAATTCCAATCCAATCATTTTCAAATTCTTATCTTCATAAATTTGTTCCATATCTGTATTATATCGTATTAATTTAAAAATGGAATAGTATTGGGCTTGGCTAGAGATTAGAGAAAAGTAAAAATAGTTTATTTTAATAGTATTTGTGTTTGTAAAAGAACAACCTGTTCAGGAATTTTTGACTACCAGTTCGGGAAATTTAGGTTAGATAAATTTAGAAACTTAAATTGATGTTATAAAAATTTAAATTACTGTTATAGCAAATATTTATATTTACCTGTTTTTATAATTGCATATGAAAATATCCACATTTTTAACAAAAAATTTAAACATAATAAAACGTCCGGAATTAAAATTTATACAATACCCAAAACAAATTCAAAAAGATGTATTTGTCCGACAAAGTACAGAAAACTTTAAGATTTTAAATTATCAAAAATGTACAAATTTAAAAGATGCAGCTTTATTTGCAGAAAAATATTTTGGAGTAAAAAATTTTAATATCACGGATTTAACAAGTGCAAATTTATTAAATCGAACATTTACTAAAATATATAATGTAACTAAAGGAAAAGCGGAATTTCCTCCTATTGTATCTGTAATACAAAGAAGAAATTCCAGATTTTCCGGTAATTGTGGAGTTTTGCATATTGAAGTAATAAAAAATCCTTATATGGAAAATGATATAATACATGAAATTGGACATTATAACCACAGAAAATGTTCTTTAAATTTTGATAAAATGGGAAAACTCCAAGAGCTTATTGCTAGTGGTATAGAAGATTTTTCAATTTATGACAAATTTAGAAAAGACAAAAAATCACTTAATCTTATAAAAAAGCAGGTAAGACCTTATGCTACATCATCTGCATTAGAATTTGTGGCTTGTGCTTTCGTTTCCATAATTAATGGTAAAAATTTATTACCTGAAATTTACAATTTGTATAAAAAATATGAAGGACCTTTTGCCAACCTATTTATAACAAATAGATTAAAATAAATTTTGAAAACTGTATAAATCTAAATTATTTAGGGTTGTAAAACGACAGTCGGTTTGATGATTTTGTACAAGGGGTTTGAGTATCAAAATTTGTAGATTTAGGTAATCTATGATTAACGAAACATTATATTATTGATGTGGTAAATCACAGATTTACTACATCCTACTTTCTCAAACCCCCGCCAAATGCCGATTGCCCAAAATAATCACACCAGTTGAACTACTCATGCAACTCAAATTAATACAAAAGTATACCGATTGTAAAAGAACAACCAGTTCAGGAATATTTGACAACCAGTTCGGGAATTTTGGGACAGATAATTTTAGAAATTTAAATTAATTCTACTAACTATACTCAATAACCTCTTTTA